>JBCBJS010000024.1:0-67754 GCA_038523095.1 Cyanobacteria bacterium J06626_6 | reverse complement strand
ATCGCTTGAGGAAAGCCTTTAAGGCCATCACAGCAGGCGATAAGAATATCGCGCAACCCCCTGTTTTTCATGTCTGTCAACACTTTCAACCAGAACTTAGCGCCCTCCGTTTCAGCTTCGCCTATCCATAAGCCGAGCAGCTTTTTATCACCTTCGCGGTCGATGCCGAGAACAACGTAGACCGCGCGTTTGCTCACCCGGCCCGAGACTTTGATGTTCACGTAGAGCGCATCGAGATAGACAATCGGGTAGACTTCATCGAGGGGCCGAGACTGCCACGCTTTGACATCGGCGCTAACGCTCTCTATCACGTCGCTGATGACGCTAGCTGAGATTTTCGCACCACCGTAGAGCTCGGCTAGCTGCGCGCTGATGTCACGAGTGCTATTGCCTCTAGCGTAGAGCGCCAGTATCTTCTCATCAAGTCCAGATAAGCGGCGCTGGTGCTTCGGCACCAACACTGGTTCAAAGCTGCCGTTACGGTCTCTCGGTATCGACAGTTCTAGCTCACCACTCTCTGTTTGTACTCGTTTCTTCGAGCTGCCGTTACGGCTATTCGAGGGCGTCTCTTCGGCGGCTTCGTTTTTCAGATGGCCGTTAAGTTCTCCGGCCAGCGCGCGTTCGACCAGACGTTTCTTGATCTGGCCCATCAGACCACTATTCCCGAGAATGTCTTCTGGGCTATGGCACTCTTCAAGCAATTCGTCTAGTAGGTCATCGACACGGTTGGGTTCTTTTTTCTTTCGAGCCATGATGCGGGTATCTCCTGAGTTCATAGGATCTTAGTCCGCTTACACAAAATTCTGCACAGTCTCTCGGCCCCGCTTCACTTTGCCAGAAAATGAGCGCGATCGCCACCATCAACCATCGCACCCACCTGCCAAAACCATCATCCGCCGTAATTCCAACCCGTAGATTCCAATAGCAATGGCTTACCTTCGCGGTGCTCGCCCGCACCAATCACCTCACCGACAAATAC
This sequence comes from Cyanobacteria bacterium J06626_6, assembly GCA_038523095.1. GTDB lineage: Bacteria > Cyanobacteriota > Cyanobacteriia > Phormidesmidales > Phormidesmidaceae > Phormidesmis. The sequence continues at coordinate 66,775 of JBCBJS010000024.1, read as the reverse complement.
GGTGTGGTCACCATGCTCTACCGAGCCCACCACTTTGCACTCCACATAGCCCAGCGAATCTTTAATAATGGGGCAGCCGGTTTCCTCACCTAGCTCAAACTCAATCTCTTCAAACTTGTTGCCCACCCGGCGCAAGGGCTTAAAAAAGTTCTGAGCCATTTCCTTTTGTCCTTCTTCCAGCACGCTCAGCGCAAATACACCGCTCGCCTTCACCATCTCGTGAGATTTAGAATCATTTTTAATGCAGTTCACCACCAGCGGCGGCGTAAACGAGGCCTGCATCACCCAGCTTGCTGTAAAGCCATTGACCTCATCGCCGTCCTTGGTGCCACACACGTACAGCCCATGGGGAATCTTGCGAAGCATGGTCTTTTTGGCTTGTTCATTCAGCATGGCGGGGGTCCTTCACTTATTTAGCGTTATCTCTCCAGTCTATGACAAATGGCAGAGCCGCAAATCACTCTTTCGCCATATCTCATTTCACCCAATCGGGAGAGAATAGGAGAGTTTCACAAGTTAAGCTTAAGGCGATAAAACTCAAACATTGTTTTTTCATTTTTTCGCAATGCCAGAGGCCCTCGCCACTTCTTGAACAGCGGCAGATACGGCAGGGGCCACCCGAGGGTCAAATACCGACGGCATAATGTTATTGGCGCTCACCTCATCTGGCCCAATCAGCGCGGCGATCGCATTGCCTGCCGCCAAAAACATCTCCGTCGTAATCGCCTGCGCCCGGCAGTCTACCGCCCCCCGAATCACCCCCGGAAAGGCCAGCACATTGTTAATCTGATTCGGATAGTCGCTGCGGCCCGTCGCCATCACCGCCACAATATCTTGCACCAGCTCTGGCTGAATTTCGGGCACCGGATTTGCCATGGCAAACACAATCGGGTCTGCCGTCATCGACTTCACCATCTCTACGCTCACCACCCCCGGCGCACTCACCCCCATAAATACATCTGCATCCTCCATCGCCTCTGCCAAGGTGCCAGAAGCGCCCACTGCAAATTCTTTTTTTGCCTCGCTCAGGTCAGTGCGATCGCCCCCGATAATCCCTTTAGAATCGCAAATCACCAGCTCCTGCAGCCCCGCCCGCCGAAATAAACGGCCCATCGAGAGCCCTGCCGCCCCGGCCCCGTTTATCACCAGGCGAATCTCTTCTATTTTTTTTCCTACTACCTTCAGCGCATTGGTTAGCGCCGCCAGGCTCACAATCGCCGTGCCATGCTGATCATCGTGAAAAATCGGAATATCGAGATCTGCCTGCAGCCGCTTTTCAATTTCAAAACAGCGCGGCGCACTGATATCTTCCAAATTCACCGCCCCAAATACAGGCGCAATCCGCTTCACCGTCTCTACAATTTCGTCAGTATCTTGCGTATCTAAGCAAATTGGAAAGGCATCTAGCCCGGCAAACTCCTTAAACAGCATGGCCTTGCCTTCCATCACCGGCATCGAGCCCGTCGCCCCCAAATTGCCCAGCCCCAGCACCGCGCTGCCATCGCTGACAATCGCCACCGTATTGCCCTTAATGGTGTAGTCGTACACGCGCTCAGGGTTTTTGGCAATTTCTACGCACACTCGCCCAACCCCTGGCGTATAGGCCATCGCCAGGTCGTCCGGCTCGCGCAGTGGAATTTTGGCCTCTACCCGTAGCTTGCCGCCTCGGTGCAGCGCAAAGGTGCGATCATCTACCGACTGCACTTCGACATGGCTCAGCGATCGCACTGCCGCTTCAATGTTTCTCGCTGCTTCAGTACTCGCCGCATCGACCGAAATATCGCGAATAATGTAAGACCGCCTTTTTTCGACCACATCGATATTGCCCAGGTTGCCCTCCGCCTGTGCGATCGCTTCAAGCACCGCCGCCAGCTGGCTCACCTGGTTGGGCAGCTTGATGCGGAGCGTTAAACTGTAGCTGGGATTGGGCGTCAGACTAACCATGGGAATATTGAAGGATGAAGTAGGAGTGATGACCGATAGGGCTGCCGTTGGTTGCTTCGCATGCAGCAGTGCTTATCAAAGCTGTGCGCACATCGCTATAAAGCGTATCTCTTTTTTATAGGCTTATCCCGATAAGCTTGGAAAAGCATAAAGCCAAAACCGTCAGCGCCCCTCATCGTCTATCCTACTAACCAAGCATCCCGTTCCTCATCCGTCGTTCCTCATTCCTCCTCTCCCAAATGCCTTCTCTCTACGCCGAAATTGATATCAATGCGCCCCAGGGCGTCGTTTGGGAAGCCCTCATTCGCAAGGATCAGTGGCGCTACTGGAATACCTTCCTCTACGACTGTGAGCCGGGAATGCGGATGGCCAGGGGCAACGAAATTTTTCTGGCGATGCAGCGGCTAGAAGGCGATGAAGAGACAGAATTTCAGCCGCTGATTACCATGCTCAGGCCGCCGACTATGCTGCGGTGGGTCTCCACCATTCCAGGGCTGCGCACTGAGCATGTCTTTGAGCTGAGAGAAAACGTGCCAGGGCGAACCCACTACATTCACCGCGAGCTGTTTTCGGGTATCTTGTCAAAGGTCTTTTTGCCCTTTATCCGGCAGGATGAACGGCAGGGGCTAAGGCGCATGTCCCAGCAGCTGAAAATGTACGTTGAGCAGTCCATGCTGGGCAATAGCTATCCGCCTGAGCGATCGCGCTACGATGACCGCTACGCGACCGACTATCCCCCTAGCTACCCGCCCTACGACGACCGCCAGTACAGCAATCAGCCCTACTACAACGATCGCCCCTACGACGACCGCCCCTACGATGACCGTCAGTATCGCGATCGCCCCTATGACGACCGCCAGTATGATGACCGCCAATATCGCGATCGCCAGTATGATGACCGCCGGTACGACGAGCGCCAATACGATGAGCGCAGTTATGAGCGCCGCAACGACTATCCCCGTTACAACAACTCCCAAGAGTACGACTCACGAGACTACGACCGGCAAGATCCAAGAGATTATGATCCTAGAGATTATGGCGATCGCCCCCGCCGCCGCTAAATCTGTTCTATCTCGCTAATATTCTGTTGGAACAACCGGGCTAAAAGAGAGCTGATATCTATAAAGTGCAACAGGTTTTCCCTTCGCCTTGAAGTAGTCAGGATCCTGTGGCGATAGATAAATCGCCGTAATCTGGTCCGCCACTATCGGAAAATTGGCATCTCCGCGCTTGCGATACACCGTGGTATTTTCCACTTCGTTGAGATAGACAGATGGCGTGCGGTCCGGCTCAAAAGGTGACTGGCTAGAGCTGCGGAAAAACTGTTGAAAAACTTCTGTGGTTGCAAATGAGCCCTGGTTTGGCATCTCCACCGTACGGCCCGTGACTGTAGAAATCAGCTGGCGATTGTCTTTGAGAAACGTGATCTGACGATTGGGATTGTCCGGATCTACCTTGACGGCCTTTACCCAGTCATCGCCCAGGTAGGCCCTTGCTAGGCTTAGCCCATTAAAAGCCCGGTCCGACACAATTTCAACATCGTCATCGTTTGCCTGAGCCCGATCAAACGCCAAGGGTTGATTGAGAAATCGTCCCCGCGAAACCGGTTTGGGCACGAAGCGAATAATCGCCGGAACGGCCTTGTGTAAAAACTGCCGGTTGCCCTCGAACCCAGGCGTGACAATCGCAGGTGCCAGCGGTGCCACCATGTCCACCAGTGTGGAACTCATTCGCCAAGTCCCCGCCATCCAGTTGGGGTAAGCCAGGTCACCTTCAGAGACTTTCACAGCAGGTTTACCCTGCCAGTTTGGGAAAGCCCGCTGGCGCTCCGTCAGGGTTTCTGCGTGAGCCTGGGCACTACAGGTCAGCCAGACAAACGCCAGCAGGGCAAGCCAAATCAGGTTGCGCCGGACCCGTTTTAGAAGGAGCTGTTTGTTCACGTCGGCAAAGCTAGGGGCTGAGAGGGTTAGTTCTTAGCTTATCTTATGAGCCTGTTAGTTCTAGTTTGGATTAGTTCTAGTTTGGATTGGTTCTATTTTGGAGGGTCTGCGTCGAGGTGCTCCGGGTAGAAGTGCTCCGGGTAGAGGTGTCTCGGGTGGGCCTATTGCGAGCGGTTGTGCGGGTGCGCCTGCCGGTCTGCTCGGCTTGCCTAAAGATTTTTTGCAGGCCACCGGCGAAGTGATCGCACAGCCCAGGGGTAAAGTCCAGCGTCGCTGAGCCGCAGGCGAAGGTCGCTGCCGTGCTCACCATGTTGACGAATGAAGTTTGCCCGGTAAAGCCTTCGCCCAGCAGGCTGGCAAATTCTCGGGTGTCTCCTGAAGTGAGCGCCGCAGTCATGGCTCCGTAGTCGAAGTCGGCAGAGCGAATGGCAGAGACCACCCCGCCCCAGACGGCTGCCCTGCCAATATTGAACAGGTATCTGCTGAGGAGGACTGCGGGTGCGAGCTTAAGTGCCTGTTCGCTAGAGATGCCCGTCGCGCTGATTTTGCCGAGTTTTGAGTCTTTTTTGAGGCGAATGGCCATCTCACCGGTCGAGAGAGCCGCTAGCGCTATTAGCTCATCGTCTTTTAGCTGTAGGGTCTGCATCTGAGCTAGAGCGCTTTTTTCTGCAGGCGTCCAATGAGCGGTTTCAGTCGCCATGAGGTCGGCGACCATCGCCTCGATTTCGGTGTCTAGTTGTGAGGGGGCTGTGACTTGTGAAGGGGCTGTGACCTGATAGCCGCTAGCGTCTAAGACCCATGAGCTTGCTTCAGCGACTGGTTCTGGCGTTGGTTCTGGCGTTGGTTTTGCAAAGCTTGGTGGGGCACTGGTGGTAAAAATGAGGAGGGTTGCTGCGATCGCACCCGTTTGTTTCGGCCCCGTTTGTCTCATCCAAGTCATAGCCACGCAATCCTTCCCGCTGTAAAAAGATTAAAGTAAAAAGTGGTCGGAGGTTATCTATATTTTTTCTACCCCAAAGGTAGAAGACGTCAGGCCCTTTTGTATCCTTACAATGACAGCTGTCAGTTCGTCCACGTCGCTATTTTCGTCTAATCGGAAAGCAAGGAGAATACCGAATCATGGGTAAAGGTCAAATCAAGACAGCTGCGCTGCTCGGCCTGCTCTCAGGCCTGCTGGTACTCATCGGCTACGCGCTCTATGGGGGCACAGGTGCACTCATGGGTCTAGTCATCGCCGCCGTTACTAACTTTGGCTCCTGGTTCTACTCCGACAAGATTGCCCTTAGCGCCTACCGCGCCCAGCCAGTCAGCCGCGAGCAGGCACCCGCCATTTACGAGATGGTCGAGCGCCTAGCGGCAAAGGCCGATATTCCCATGCCGGGGGTGTACGTTGTTCCCGGCGCAGCTGCCAATGCTTTTGCCACGGGCCGCGACCCTGAGCATGCCGCCGTTGCCGTTACCGAAGGTATTGTCAAAGCCCTCTCTGCAGAAGAGCTAGAAGGTGTCCTCGCCCACGAGCTTACCCACATTATTAACCGTGACACCCTCACCCAGGCTGTTGCTGCCACTATCGGCGGGGCGATCGCCTTTCTGGCCCAGATGCTTCAGTACAGCATGTTCTTTGGTGGCAACCGCGATCGCAATGGCGGCGGTGCCAATCCCATTGCCCTAATAGCCACTATCTTCCTCGCGCCCCTTGCGGCTACCGTTATCCAGATGGGCATCTCCCGCACCCGCGAATTTGCAGCCGATGCCGGTGCTGCCCAGCTCACCGGTAACCCCCGTGCCCTCGCCAATGCCCTCAAGCGTCTAGAAGCCAGCGCCCAGCGCCAGCCCATGGCCGCCAACCCCGCTTTCGAACCCCTGCTAATTATCAACGCCCTACCCAAGCAGATGTTCAGAAGCCTTTTCTCCACCCACCCCGCCACCGACGACCGCGTCGCTCGCCTCCTCGAAATCGAGCAAACCCAACTCTCTGGCAAAACCGTTTCCTTCAGCTAGTTTCTTTTAGCTAGTTTCCTTTAGCTAGTTTCCTTTAGCTAGTTTCTGACTGTGCCTTCTGACTGTGCCTTCAGCTAGCGCCTAATCACTCAATACGGCTTGCACATACAGCTTCCACGCAGCATCGAGCACATCCCAGTGCCCGATGCTGTTTGTTGTTAACAGATCTAGGCGCTATCTCCCAAACCCCAAAAATCCAGCCTAAAATTTCCATACTCAGTTTTTGTTTCTACACGCAGCAGCGCTTGTCCCCTCGTGGCTTCCCCTATGGCCCAAGTCTTCGGTGCCCTCCTCATCTTCACCCTTATCCCCGCCCTTGGCGCGCTCCCTCTCACCGGCTGGCTTGTCACCCTCCTCACTGGCAAACAGCTCAAGCAGCTAGGCACTGGCAATGTTGGCGTTTCTGCTGCTTTTTACCATGGGGGTACGCTGGTCGGCCTGCTCTCCGTTGTGGCTGAGGCGCTCAAAGGTATTTTGGCGGTGCTGCTGGCGCGCTATTTCTTTGGGAACGACGGGGTGTGGCCTGTGATGTCGCTAATGTTCTTGGTAATGGGGCGCTACTGGGGTTCTCAGGGGGCAGGTACCACCAATATCGCCTGGGGTTTTTTGGTGTATGACCCCATTGTCACCGGGCTGATTTTTTTGATTAGTCTGGTGAGCTTTACGGTGTTGCGGATGCGTCAGCAGGGGAGGCTGTTCGTTTTGGTGCTTATGCCTGTGCTCACGGCCCTGCGCTATCCTGCCGATGGCATGCGGGTGTTGGCTGTAGCCTGCCTGTCTGGTTTGGTGGCCTGGATCTATCATAAAATTCCAGACGATTTGAGTTTGCCAGTGACGCAGAGCGATGGTCAGTCTCGTCGAATGTTTCGGTTTTTTCAAGGCGATCGCGCCTTGCCTTCGCTCAGTAGTCAGGTCCTCTCCGCCCAAAAAGTAGGCCCCAAAGCAGCCACCCTCTCGCAGCTGCACGCCTGGGGCTATCCGGTGCCCCCCGGCTATGTGCTGCCCGCTGGCGACGACCCCACCGCGCTGATCAAAGCCGTCTTCCCCAATGCTGACTTGCGTACAGATTCTGGCAGGGAAATGGCGGTGGTGGCCCGCTCTTCGGCAGTGGGAGAAGATACGCTGAGCGCTTCTGCGGCAGGCCAGTATGTGTCTGTCACTGAAATCAGGAGCCCAGAGGCGCTAGAGCGGGCCGTCAATGCCTGCCTAAATGCCTACAGCGCGCCCTCTGCGGTGTGCTACCGCCAGGATCGGGGCATTCCAGAGGGCCGCATGAATGTGCTTGTGCAGCCCCATATTTTTGGCGTTTTTTCGGGGGTGGCTTTTAGCCGCGATCCGGTCGCTCAGGCGGGCGACGCCGTGGTGGTGGAGGTATTACCGGGGGAGGCCAGCCGGGTGGTGTCGGGGCAGGTAACGCCTGAGCGCTACCGGGTGAGCGTGGGTGAACTGCCGGACTCAGCGCCTTGGCAGCTGCCCGAAGATATGGACCTACCCATACAGCCGCTGGGGACAGCTGCGCAGCGGCAGACACTGCCCAAGCACCTGATTGCCCAGGTTGCCTACTTGGCCCGGCATATTGAGGGCCGCTTCCACGGCATTCCGCAGGATATCGAATGGACCTTTGACGGTGAACAGCTATGGGTGCTGCAGAGTCGCCCAGTGACGACGCTGATGCCGATCTGGACCCGGAAAATCGCGGCTGAGGTCATTCCCGGAGTGATTCGTCCGCTGACTTGGTCAATCAATCAGCCGCTGACCTGCGGCGTGTGGGGCGATTTATTTACCACGGTGCTCAAGGGCCGGGCGGCTGGGCTCGACTTTTCTCAGACGGCGACGCTGCACTACGCCCGTGCCTATTTCAATGCGACGCTGCTGGGCGATATCTTTACTCGGATGGGCCTGCCGCCCGACAGTTTAGAATTTTTGACCCGGGGGGCTAAGTTTCAGCGGCCACCGCTACTGACGACGCTGCAAAATTTGCCGGGGCTGCTGCGACTGTGGCGTCGGGAAAACAGCCTGCCCCGCCGGTTTGCCCAGGCGGAGCGGTCCGATTTTGCGCCTGCGCTCAGTGAGTGGCAGACGCAGCCTGTTAGCGGGCTTTCCGAGGAGGCGATCGCAGCCCGCATTGACCGTATTCTGGCGCTCCTTGAGCAGGCCACCTACTTCAATATTCTGGGGCCCTTGAGCCTGGCCCTGCGGCAGGCGGTGCTGCAGGTGGATTTGGCCAGTCTTGACAGTCGGTGCAACCCAGAGATGCAGGCGCTAGAGGACCTCAAGAAGATGGCTGCTCAGCTGCGATCGCGGCTGCCAGAACTAGGGTCAGAATTAGAGCCGGAGTTAGGGTCAGAACCCAGCCCAGCAGACTCAGTGCCAAAACCCTCGCCAAAATCCTCCCGTGCAAACGCTGCGCACCAGCCGCCTAACAATAGCGCTTCTCTTTTTGCTGCCCTCTCAGAGCATCCCGAGGGTCATTTCGTCTTCGATCAGCTCGATGCCTTTCTCAATCGGTATGGCTACCTGAGTGAAGTGGCGACAGATATTGCAGTACCCACTTGGAAAGAATCTCCCCAGCCTGTGCGGGAGCTGCTCACTCAGTTTTTACTCAGTTCTGAAGTAAAAGGGCCTAAAGTGAAAGGGCCTGCCGGTCATTCAGCAGACGAAAAGTCTGAATCAGCCGGTAAGCCATCACCCGCCCAGTGGAAACAGCGTCAGGTGCAGGCGCGACTGGATCTCAAAGGTCGCGTGGCTGAAGTGTACAACCGTTTGCTGGCTCAGCTAAGGGCCTGCTTTGTAGAGCTAGAAAGTCGCTGGCTCAGTGCCGGACTGCTCGAATCCCAAGGTGATATTTTCTTTTTGACATTACCTGACATTCAAAGGCAGATATCACCTCGTGCAAATGCAACACCAGTGCCAGAATCTGGCCCAGGCTCCGGCCCAGAATCCCGCCTAGAATCCGGTCCAGAATCTGGCCCAGAATCCTCACTACCGCTAGCGGCCAGCGAACTGCGGCTCAAGGTTCAGCTAGCCAAGACGCAGTGGCAGCAGCAGGCAGAACGCCGGGTACCCTATCTCGTGTACGGTAAGAGCGCGCCTGCTGTCGTGCCCGAACCGGCCATGCTGCCATCTACATCGGGCAAGCTGCAAGGCATTGGTGCCAGTGCCGGACAGGTGGAAGGCACCGTACGCGTGATAGAGACCCTCACCGATGTCCTCAGCGATATCAATTCGCAGACCATACTCGTGGTGCCCTACACCGATGCCGGTTGGTCGCCCCTGCTAGCTCGTATCGGTGGGTTGATTGCTGAAGTAGGCGGTCAGCTCTCCCATGGCGCAATTGTGGCGCGCGAGTATGGCATTCCGGCTGTCATGGATGTGACGGATGCTACCCAGCGGCTGGCAACTGGGCAGCGTGTTCGGATCGATGGTCAGCTTGGGACTATCGAAATCCTGTAAATTGTTGACAGTCCACTTTTTCTCCTTTGCCTGTTGCCTTCACCCGGTGCAATGACTTCGATTCAAACTTCGCTTCAGGGGACATTCAGTGGCTCACACGATCTTAAGCTGTTCTACCAGAGCTGGTATCCCACCTACGCAGCTGGGTCGCCCGGACCTACCTTGGTCAAGGGTGTCCTAGCCATTGTCCACGGCCTAGGCGAGCATTCTGGTCGCTACTGCGCCGTGGTCAGGGGGCTCAGAGCAGCGGGCTACGCCATCTTTGGTTTCGATAATCAGGGCCATGGTAAGTCCGAAGGGCAGCGCGGCCATATTGAGAGCTGGCAAGACTATCGAGACAATGCCAGGTCTTTTTTGCAGCTGGTTCGCCAAAAAGAGCCCACAGCGCCGCTGTTTGTGATGGGCCATAGCCTCGGTGGACTCATCGTGCTGGACTACGTGCTGCGCCATGGCTCGTCTGCGGAGTTTCGCGCGCTGCAGGTGCAGGGGGTGGTGATTAGTGCGCCGCCGATTGAGCCGATGAATGGCACGGCGACTTCTCCGCGAGTGATGCTAGCCCGCTTGCTCTCCGGGCTACTGCCTCGGCTGACGCTCAAGATGGGGCTAGATGGCGGCGGGCTGTCTCGCGATCGCGCCGTCACGGTCCAAGCTGCCAAAGATCCGCTCACCCATCCCTATGTCACCCTGCGCTGGGGCAGCGAAACCCTCAGTACCATTGACTGGGTAAAGGCCCACATTCACCAGCTAAACTTGCCGGTTCTACTTACCCACGGTGAAGCCGACCCGATCGTCTCGTCTGCGGGGAGTCAGGCCATTTTTCAGCAGATTCAGAGCCCAGACAAAACGCTTAGGCTCTATCCCGGTAGCTATCACGAGCCTCACAACGACCTCGATGCTGACCAGGTGGTGAGCGATTTGGTGCACTGGCTAGACGGGCATGTTGCTGCAGATGGCCTGCGTAAAGTCTGCTAGTATGGTGCCTTGTCTGCGCGTACAGTCTGCGCGATCGCACATTCGAGTGTGGCATGCGGGGTAGGGCAGACCACCAGTGGCCCGATTAGTTACCTAGCTAGCATTCTTTTTGATGACCTCTTTTGATACCCTCGGTCTGCGCCCTGAAATTTTGCGGGCGATCGCCGACCAGGGCTACACCGAGCCCACCCCCATTCAGGCCCAGTCTATTCCCCTCGTCATCGCCGGTCACGATGTGATGGCCAGCGCTCAAACGGGAACGGGCAAAACCGCTGGCTTTACCCTGCCCCTACTGCAGCGCCTCTGCGAAGATTTGCCGCCGCGCGCAGAGAGTGAACCGGTGTTTGGCGCCACGCAAAGCGATCGCAGTGCTGAAAAAGGCAGCCGACCAAAGCCCATCTTGCGTAAGCAGCGCGATGCGACTGCTGAGCAGCGTACACATGGAAAGGCTGCTGGTAGCCGCCGCCCCATTCGGGCGCTGATCGTGACGCCGACCCGCGAACTAGCCGCCCAAGTCGGTGAAAATGTTGCAGCCTACAGCAAGTATCTCCCCATCCGCTCGACGGTGATCTTTGGTGGCGTGAAGATCAACCCGCAAATCTCGCGGTTGCGGCAGGGGGTAGATATTTTGGTGGCCACGCCGGGCCGTCTGCTCGACCATGTCAACCAGCAGACTCTCGATCTCTCCCAGGTGGAAGTGCTGGTGCTCGATGAAGCCGACCGCATGCTGGATATGGGCTTCATCCACGATATTCGCAAGATTTTGGCGCTGGTGGCTGAAGACCGGCAGACGCTGCTATTTTCGGCGACCTTCTCCCGGCCGATTAAGAAGCTGGCCGATAGTTTTTTGCGATCGCCCGAGCTGGTAGAAGTTGCCCGCAGCAACTCAGCTGCTGAAACTGTCGACCAGGTGGTGTACCCCGTTGATCGGGTGCGCAAAAGCGAGCTGCTCTCCTTTATCATCGGTTCTCGAAACTGGCAGCAGGTGCTGGTTTTTACCCGCACTAAGCACGGTGCCAATCGGCTGACCAAGCACTTGCAAAAAGACGGCCTGACGGCCGCAGCGATTCATGGCAACAAAAGTCAGGGTGCTCGCACGCGGGCGCTGGCAGCGTTCAAGTCGGGCGATGTGCGGGTCCTGGTCGCCACCGATATTGCTGCACGGGGGCTAGATATTGACCTGCTGCCCCACGTCGTGAATTTTGAGCTGCCAAATGTAGCTGAAGACTATGTGCATCGCATTGGCCGTACGGGCCGCGCTGGCAATGAGGGGCAGGCGGTTTCTCTGGTGTGCGTAGACGAAAAGGCCTTGCTAAGGGGGATTGAGCGCCTGCTAAAGCGAGAGATTCCCAAAGAAGTGATTCCTGGCTATGAGCCAGATCCTTCGATTCCACCAGAGCCCATTCCCAATGGTCGCAACAATCCGCGCGGGGGTGGCCGGGGTCGCGGTGGCGGTCGGCCAAAAGGCGGAAAAGGGAGCGAGCGATCGCGCTCATCCCACAAGAGCACTCGCCCTGCCAAGCCGATTTTGAACAAAGGTCGCCGTTCGTCTAGCTGATTGATTTGTCGTTTTTACTGTTCTGCGTTTTCTTCTGCAGTTTCTTTTGTGGCCCTGTCTGATACGGGGTCAGACGCCCGCTCTAGTCCCAGTGCGATTTTGAGTTCGGTGGGCAAGTTTTCAGCCGCTGCAATATCCCGAGGCCAGCGCGTATGGTCATCGAAAGAAACGTTGTTCAAGTTAGCAGAAACGAGCTGCGCGTTTCGTAGATCCGCGCCGGTTAGGTCGGCTGCTGATAGGTCGGCAGCGTTGAGTTCTGCAAAAGCTAATTTGCAGCCGATGAGCTTGGCTGAGTGTAGGTTGGCGGATTTGAGACTGGCCAAGCTCAGATCGCTGTGGCTGAGGTCTGCTCGGCTCAAGTTGGCAGCGTCTAGGGTGGCGCGGGCGAGCGTACTGCTTGCTAGAGTTGCCTGCTGGAGATTGCTACCGGTGAGGAAGGCATTTTCTAGCTCCGCTTCTGTGAGGTCGCTGCCGCTGAGGTTGGCGCTGCCTAGCCTGGCTGATGTTAGCGTTGCTTTTACTAGGTTCGCATGGCTTAAGTTTGCCTGGCTGAGGTCAGCGCTGTTCAAGTTTGCCCCGCTGAGGGTGGCTTCGCTGAGGGTTATCTTCCTTAGGTTAGCCTCGCTGAAGTCGGTGCCGCTGAGCTGCGCTTTGTGTAGCTTTGCGCCGCTGAGGTTAGCGCTGTTTAGGCTGAGCTTTAGCTGGCTAACCACCTCCGATTCGATCAGAAACTTGGCTACGTGGGTTTTGCGCGTTTGGCTCTCTGCAAACCGGCGCAAAATAGCCAGGGTTCTGGCTCTGATGACGTTAGTTCCTACGCCCAACAGTTCTAATTCCTCGTGGGTCATAGGCTGAAAAGAGGCGCGATTTTCAGCGGTGGACTGTTTTGCTCTCTGGGCTTTTTCTGCGAGTGCCAACAGATTTTTATCGACGAGGAGTGCCGATATTCGATCAAAGTATGTCTGCAGGACTTCTTCTCCTGTAATGGCTTCATCTCGCTGCCGCTGGAGATCTGCGATCGCCTCATCTCGCTGCCGTTGAATCCGATCAATCTTCTCATTACGGCGACTCTGCGCCTGCTGAAAGAACAAACTCAAGGTCAAAAGAGAAAGCGGTACGCCCAGCAGTGAGAGCCAGTCCCAGAGTGTTTTTCCAGACTGATACAGCGTCAGGTCAAAGTCTGATTCATAGCCGTCTGAATCTTTGCCTGAGGCTTCTAGCTGGGTCGTGCCAGGGCCCACGCCGTATCCGCCCGGCCAAAACAGCGGCCGCCCAGCAATGAAACCAACAGTCAAGAAAACAGCCACAGCCAAAATGGTGCGTTTACGTTGTTTAAGAAACGATTGATTTTTCTTCTGTTCTTTGCTGGAGTGTTCCATTAATGAGGCTAGCTGACGCTACGATTTGCTATTCTGATGGCTTTGGTAAAATGCTAGCGCCTGTAGGGTAAAGCTGTCCTGCAATTCTCCTGAGCGAACGCTTTCCCACAGCGACTCAAGCGAAACGAGAGAAACGTTCGTGATGGCTTCCTCATGCTCCGCAGCACCCGCCATGTGGTTGGTGACAGCCACATGGTAGTAAAAGATCTTGCTATCGGTGACGCCTGTATCGATGTAGGCACTGCCCAAAAGAGAGACTTTCTCGCCCCCATAGCCACTTTCTTCTCGCAGTTCTTTCAGAGCGTTTTGCTCACCCGAAAGGCCAGCCTCCCCAAATCCTCTGGGCAATCCTATTTCAGTGGTGCCAGTGGCGTGTCTTTCCTCCTCTAGCAGCACAACATCTCCAACGTTTCCCAGCTGTGGATTTTCAATGGTGGCTAAAATCACAACATTGATCCCTCCTTTGAGCTGGCTAGCGGAAATTAACCGCTGGTACGGAAATCTGTGCAGCGTTCCATCGGGCAGCTGACTTTCCACCAGATCTACAACAAACTGACTGTAGGGTGTGGCCGCTGCCACGCCAAGCACCGTGCTATGCTCTGCCGCGTAGGCCTCCAGCAAGTCAAAATCTCGCACGATGGGTCGTAGGGCCCGGGTGCCAAAGAGGTTGGGGTGCTCAGCTATGAGCTGGCGATATTGGGCGAGTGCGGCCTTCTGATGGTTGGTGAGCGGGTTCATTTAGTCTATCCCTTGATCTGCAAGTTGCCCTACCATGGCGGGAATGCCTTCTCCGGGCTTCTGGGCAATACCTCTAAAGATTTCGATGACGTCATCCTGGTCTAGCTCATCGTTGGTTTGCATCAGCTCTATGCTGTAGCTGCGGGTCTTATCGATGCGCTGCTTTTCTCTATCAAACACGTTGGCGATTAGCTTCACAGCATAGCCTTTTACCCGCTTGGGCAGTGATTTTCTAATTTTTTCAACGTCGTCTAGCGGTGTCAGTGCGCCGCTGATGGGCATGGCATTGCTCCCGGCTACGACGGTTCTGCCAGTGATGCTAATCCCGTACGAAGCATAGTTGCAGAACCGCTCAGTAGTAACTTTATCGGGATACTGCGCCTGATACCACTGAGATAGGCTTTGCTGGAAGTCATCTAACCCGGTTTGAAACTCCTCTAACCGGCTGAGATAGTTGATGGGATCGTTGAGAATACCTGACTGCGCTGCTTTGAAAGTTTCCCATTCGGGAAGCGCCCTAACAGCGGCGACATCGGCCATACTCATGTCGCTCAGCTGCGGTAAAAACATGCCTTTTTGTACCCTGGCCATAAAGGTGCGGCGAATAGATTCTAGCGCCTCCGGATTCGACATTTCTGCCTGAATCTGTTCATGCTTAACGTTTTTTCTTTTACTGGTTGGATCTTGGAGCGCCATTCGGCTGGGTAGTCCAAGGGGAGTAAATGTGTATCGCTCTAGGGCGTCTGGCAGATTGGTGTTGTAGACCAAGTCAACGTATTTTTTGAGCTCAAATACGAAGGGATTGTCGGCGGTTCGTGGCTGAAAGTTCCCAAGTTCGATTCTGCCACCTTCGGCGATAAAGTTGTCATTGTAGACTTTGCTGCGAGAGAGAGATTTGTTGTTGCTTCTTGTTAGGCGTTTGCTCGTATCGTCTGCGTAGTCAGCGAGATCCCACAGGCTTTGTTTGAATCTTTTGAAGGCGTCATCGTCGGCTAGGACAGCGCGCAGATCTTGAGGTGAAGAGAAGAGTTCGGTGGCAATGGAGCGACAGTCGGCGTCATCCATCCTGCCTAGCTCAGAGAGTAAGCTGGTAAAGCTCTTGCTCATTGCTTTCGTGAGATCGTTGTTGGTCGCATCGTTAGCCGAGAGTCGAACGCAGGCAAGGTTTTCTCCTACTTCTGCAAGTAGGGTCTCAAGTGCGCGATCGCCCTCTGCTCGAGAATCAAATTCCAGATTGTCTGTCAGCGTAGATTCTCGAAATAGGTAAGGAACAATTGCCCGGTCTCGGATGAGCTGGGCGAAGGCACTGACGTTTTTACGGTCTTCGGGTAGGTAATTTTTATACAGAAAGTCGTTGTTCTTTAGGAACGCCCGCTGGATCACCACCTGAGATGAGTAGACTAAGGAGCGAACAAATTCGGTTTTGACATCGGCTTCTCTGAGCTGGCTCACCCTGGGATGGTCGTAGCCAACGCCGTGGTCCATCATAAATTTGTACACCGCGTCCGACACATGCTGGTTGTCGAGACACTGGGGAACGACGGCATCTGCCTCTAAGTTGGCAGGTTCTAGTAACACGCTCATAGGGAAAGTTCTGGTGCTTTACTGGTTGCTTTAATGAAGGGGGCTTGCTTTGTATACGGCGATCGTATCAAGTCATCAGCAAATGTTGACAGTGGAGATTGATATAGTATTACCACGCTTTTACTGCACGCAATGTCAAAACGTCTTCTGATTACCGGTGGGGCTGGCTTTATTGGCTCGAATTTTGTTCACTATTGGCATCAAAATCAGTCAGGCTCGTTTGTTGTCTTAGATACATTGACCTACGCCGGAAACAAAGAAAACTTAGCAGATCTAGAAGGCGACCATAGATTTCGCTTTGTCAAAGGAGACATCTGTGATGCTGAGCAAGTCACTACGCTGCTGGCAGCAGAAGAAATTGACACGGTGATTCATTTTGCTGCCGAGTCTCACGTGGATCGCTCTATTTTGGGGCCTGCAATTTTCGCCCAGACGAACTTCATAGGGACAGCTGTCCTGCTAGAAGCCTTTCGCCATCATTGGGAGGCAAAGAAAAAGCCAGCTCACTACCGTTTTCTCCACGTTTCTACCGATGAAGTGTACGGTAGCCTAGGCATGCACGATCCAGCGTTTACGGAAACAACGCCCTATGCACCTAGCAGCCCCTACTCCGCCTCAAAAGCAGGGGCAGACCACATGGTGAATGCCTACTTTCGTACCTACGGCCTACCCACGCTCATTACCAACTGCTCTAATAACTATGGCCCCTACCAGTTTCCTGAAAAGTTGATTCCTCTGATGTGTATCAATATTTTGCTGGGTAAGCCGCTGCCGCTATTTGGCGATGGTCAAAATGTTCGCGATTGGCTGTATGTGGCGGATCACTGTGCGGCGCTGATGGCCGTTTTGCAGAAGGGACGGATTGGCGAGGTATACAACATTGGCGGGCGGTGCGAGGTAAAAAATGTGGAGGTGGTGCACCGGCTGTGCGACTTGATGGCTGAGCTGGTGGGAGAGCAGCTACCGGTACCGCCGAGGGCGCTGATTGAGTATGTGCGCGATCGCCCCGGTCACGACCGCCGCTACGCCATGAATATTACAAAGATTCAGCGAGAAACAGGATGGGCACCAACGTACGATTTTGCCTCCGGTTTGCGGCAAACTGTCAACTGGTATCTATCGCACCAAGACTGGTGGCAGCCATTACTATCATCAGGATATGAATCGTATTACAAAGCGCTCTACGGCAGTCGATAGGTGATCTGTTGGTTTTCTGCTGAAGCTGTATTTCTGAATACGAGAGTTCATCGTTCCATCCATTGTTTGTAGTCGTGTATTAAAACCCATCCATATCGCAGTCCTCTCCAGGATAAAAGTCGTCAGCCAAAATATCTTTTAGTGAATAAGCTGCAGCGCTAGGAAAGGTCTTAGGCGGTAAACCAGAATCTTTTACTGCTAGCAACAGGCCTTTCTGATAAGCCTTGTTCATAGCTTCTAAAAGGTAAGGCTTGAGACTCGGATTGTCTGAAATGAGTTCGTCGATATCTAGACGCTGTACGTTAATAGTGGCAAACCAACTATGGCTGCGCTTTTCTGGCTGATGCTCCCACTTTAGTAGGTGGCCAATGAGAATGGCGAGACGATTTCGCAGTTCCTGCCTCTGCTGTCTACCCAAAGACGCTAACTCCTCAATGACGTTTTCTGTATCTACTTGCGACCACTGGCGATTGCGCAGTAGTAAAGACTGTCGCTGCGTCCAGGCATAAAAGTCAGCCTCGTAGAGGTTGTCGGGTGGGGCTGAGGGCTGTTGTGGATTGGGCGCTTGCATTTCAGTCCTGAGAGGATGGGTAACGGTAAAATGATTGTTGGTTTGTCCTTATATTAGCGTGCATGCCATGTCACCCCCTGTATCACCCAATGCTTCTGCCACCCCACTGCCACCTGGCAAGATGGGGCTGCCCCTCCTCGGTGAAACCCTGAGCTTTTTTCGAGATGCCGACTACGCCAACCGTAAACATGAGCGCTATGGCGATATCTTCAAAACGCGGCTGTTGGGCGCGCCAACGGTATTCATGTGCGGCGCTGAGGCGAATGAATTTGTTCTCACCCAGGAGAATGAATACTTTCAGGTGAGCTGGCCGCCTAGCACTAAGGCGCTGCTAGGTGATTTGTCTTTGGCGCTGCAAACCGGACAGGAGCACAAGGATAGGCGTAAGCTACTGGCGCAGGCATTCATGCCCAGGGCACTGACTGGCTATATCGACGATATTGCAGCGATCACGCGGGACTACGCGGAGCGGTGGCAAGCGCAAAGGCAGCTGACCTGGTATCCGCAGCTGCGAGACTACACGCTGGACGTGGCCTGTAAGCTGCTGGTCGGCTTGGACCAGGGTTCAAAAACAGAGCTAGGAGAGGCCTTCGAGACCTGGTGCGCAGGTCTGTTTTCGATTCCGCTGGCGGTTCTGGGGACGCCCTTTGCCAGGGCGAAGCGATGCCGGGCGACGCTGCTAGAGCTGATCGAAGAGATTATTCTGTTGCGGCAGCGCTCGCCGGCAGCTGGGACAGATGCGCTGGGGCTGCTGCTACAGGCGCGGGATGAGAAAGGTGAAGGGCTAAGTGTGGCAGAGCTAAAAGATCAGATTTTGCTGTTGTTGTTTGCTGGGCATGAGACCCTGACGAGTGCGATCGCATCCTTCTGTCTCCTCACAGCGCAAAACCCCACCGTTTTAGCCGCCCTCAGAAAAGAACAATCTCAATTTTTGGATACCGTTTCTCCGACATTGGAAGACTTGAAGCAAATGACATACCTCGATCGGGTTTTGCAAGAAGTGCTGCGATACGTTTCGCCGGTAGGCGGTGGCTTTCGCAAGGTGCTAAAAGAGTGCGAAGTAGCGGGCTATCGCATTCCCAAGGATTGGAACGTACTGTACGAAATCCAACAGACGCACAGCAGCCCAGCTGAATACAACAACCCAAAACAGTTTCAACCCGAACGCTTCGACGCGGATACCGATGAGAAACGAAAGAAATATAGCTATATTCCCTTTGGCGGCGGCATTCGCGAATGCTTAGGAAAGGAATTTGCACGATTAGAGATGAAGCTATTTGCAGTTCACCTGCTGCGCTACTATCAGTGGGCGCTGGTGCCTAGTCAAGACCTGAGTATGGTTGTGGTGCCAACGCCGCATCCGCGAGACAATTTGAAAGTAATCTTCTCTCAATTCAAATAGGAAAATCTTTTTTACTAGCAGACACTCATCCATGAAAATTGTCATTGTTGTCTTTCTTGATGTCAGAAAGAAGCGTTTTATTCCAATAAAACTTTGAAAGTGAAGCCTAATCCAATTGCGACATAACGGAGTTCCCCAGATGCTGAGATATTTTCAACATGTGCCGCTCAAGGGTCGCTAAAGACAGCTTCAGCATCGGAGAAGGATACGCCATGTTTTCTTAAATTGCTTGCCGCTTTGTTCTGATCATACTGAAAAGCCATTAAGCTCGGGTTATCTACGAACCTTGTCTTAGCTTTTCCAACACGCTTTGGTCTTCCATGGTAGTGGCATCGCCGACGACTTCTTCTCCGCTTGCTAGGTTGCGTAGGAAGCGGCGGATGATTTTGCCGGAGCGGGTTTTGGGTAGGGCGTCGGTGAACTGGATTTCGCCAGGGCGGGCGATTGCACCAATCTCCTTCACTACATGCTGCTTCAGCTCAGTCTTTAGCTCATCGCTGGCGCTAAACGTACTATCCAGCGTGACAAAAGCATATACATCTTGCCCTTTCACATCGTGCTTACGGCCTACTACCGCAGCTTCTGCGACAGACGGATGGGACACCAGCGCCGACTCAATCTCCATGGTGCCAAGCCGATGCCCCGACACATTCAGCACATCGTCTGTGCGGCCCATTACCCAGAAGTAGCCATCCTCATCTTTGCGAGCGCCGTCACCGGCAAAGTAAAAGTACTGGCCGTCTTTGGGCGGGATGTGCTCCCAGTAAGTGCGCCGGAAGCGGGCATCGTCGCCATACACCGTGCGCATCATGCTGGGCCAGGGATGCTTGACGACTAAGTAGCCGCCTTCGTTGGCACCGACCGGGTTGCCTTCGGCATCGACAATGTCGGCGAGAATGCCCGGGAAGGGCTTCGTTGCAGAGCCGGGTTTGGTAGGGGTCGCGCCAGGCAGCGGCGTCAGCATAAAGCCGCCTGTTTCTGTTTGCCACCAGGTGTCGATAATGGGGCACTTCTCGCCGCCAATCACCCGGTGATACCACATCCAGGCTTCCGGGTTAATGGGTTCGCCGACCGTTCCCAAAATGCGCAACGAGGATAGATCGCGAGCATTGGGCTCCTTGTCGCCCATCTTCATGAAGGCGCGAATGGCGGTTGGCGCGGTGTAAAAGATGGTGATGCCATACTTCTCGACCACATCCCAGAATGCGCCCGGGTTAGAGGGGCGCGGGGCACCTTCGTACATCACTGTAGTTGCGCCGTTCGACAGCGGACCATACACAATATAGCTGTGGCCCGTAATCCAGCCGACATCGGCAGTACACCAGTACACATCGTCTTCTTTGATATCGAAAGCCCACTTGAAGGTCATGTGGGTGTACAGGTTGTAGCCTGCGGTGGTGTGGACAACGCCTTTGGGTTTGCCAGTGGTGCCGCTGGTGTAGAGGATGAAGAGCAAATCTTCGCTGTCCATCGGTTCGGCGTCGCATTCGGTAGAGGCATTGGGCTGTACGTCGTGCCACCACACATCGCGCCCTTCGGTCCAGTCGATATCTTGCTTCGTGCGCTGCACGACAAGGACGTTGGTAACAGAGGGAACGGCGCTGTCTGCTAGGGCCGCATCGACGGCGGGCTTGAGTCCCATGGGCTTGTCCTTGCGGAAGCCACCGTCTGCGGTGATAACGACTTTGGCCTCGGCATCGTTGAGGCGATCGCGTAGTGCCTCCGCGCTAAATCCACCGAATACGACCGTATGGGCTGCGCCGATCCGGGCGCAGGCCAGCATGGCGACGGCTGCTTCTGGCACCATCGGCATGTACAGACCGACGCGATCGCCTTTTTGTACGCCCATATCCTTGAGCACATTGGCCATCTGGCATACTTCTCGGTGCAGCTCCGCGTAGGTCAGCGTCCGAGAGTCGCCGGGTTCGCCCTCCCAAATCAGTGCGGTTTTGTCGCGTTTGTCCGTGCTGAGATGCCGGTCTAGGCAGTTGTGGGAAATGTTGATTTTGCCACCGACGAACCACTTGGCGAAGGGGGGCTGCCAGTCGAGAGTGGTATCCCATTTTTTAAACCAGCTCAGCTCCGCTTCGGCCAGCTTGGCCCAGAAGGCCGCTGGGTCAGCTGCGGCCTCATCGTAGAGCTTTTGATAGGCCGCCATACTGGGGATTCGCGCCGATTGTGAAAACGCGGCAGGGGGCTCAAATACCCGCTGTTCCTGCAATACCGATTCAATAGTGGAGTCAGACATGGGAAAGTACGCCTCTGTGGTTTTGCGGTGGCTCGAGACAGCGATTCATCGGCTATCCGTCTACGCCCAAACAACAATCTTCCAAAAGCGTACTGCGAATGCTTCCGGCTTAGTCAATCCGCTCGGGGTTACTTAACATTCCCCTGCGTTCTTTCCCAGACCTGATTTCGCCAAACTTTCCTTTCCCAGACTTTGTCGTAACTATCCAATTGCGATGCGATCTTTGTCAGAACTTCAACCTATTACCCCCCCAGTGCGTAAAAGATGGAAGTAAGACTGAAAGGTAAAGAAGGGTATCTCAGTCAGATAGGTTCGGACGGCTAGACGGCAGTCGTTGGGCGAATCTGCATCTTTAGCATCGTCAAATTCGGAATGCGGTTGGCAGACTGATCGCTTTATTCAGGGTGAATGAGCTTGTGCTGCCTGCTCTTTTACGGCCTGCTTGCTGGTTTATGTCTCTATGGATACCACTTCTCTAAATCGCATCGGAAACCGATTGCGTAGCGGTGATCTGCACCGTGCACTGGGACGGTTCAAGCAGTTTCGAACTGCCTACAGCTATACCCAGAATATGCTGCAAACGCTGCGGCCTACCGCCTACCTCGACAGGCTTCATCCCCGCCAGCACTCTCTATTTACAGACATCCAGTCCGAGCGCTACGTCCAAGAGCTGCGCGAGCGGGGGGTCAGCTTCGGATTTTCGCTGACGCCGTCACAGGTGGCAGAAATTTATTCATTTGCCTGCGATATGCCCTGCGAAGAGCCCGGCTTCGATGGCACGTTTTTTGCGGGTGAGGTGGTAGCTGGGCGACTCAGGGGCGATCGCTACTGCTTTCGAGGACTGGTGCAGCATCCCGAAAATTGCCCCCTAGTCCAGGCGCTAGCTGAGGACCCAGCCCTGCTCAATACTGTCAGGCGCTACCTGCAGTACTGGCCATCAAAGCTGACGTTTCACCTCACTTGGACTTTTGCGGTAGACCTGCCAGAAGCCGAGCAGAGAAAGCGCTACCCGCCGCTGAACTACCACTACGATGTGGCCGGTTATAACTTTATGACCACGTACTTTTACCTCACCGATGTCGATGCCGATTCGGGTGCCCATGTGATGATTGAGCGATCGCACAATCAAAAGCCCCTGCATACGCTGTTTGGCTATGGCGCGAGCCCGCAGCTTGCCCAGCAGGTTTTGAACCACTACGGCGCAGACAGTGAACTATCGATAGAAGGCAAAGCTGGCTTCGGCTTTGTTCAAGATCCCTCCTGCTTCCATCGGCTCTCAGCACCCCAAAAAGGCCGCCGCTTACTGCTACAGATTCGCTACTCCTAGCGCCAGACGCTACACATTTACCGGTCGGTTCACCTACACTATGTCCATAGGTGAATATTCTTTGTGATGAGCATGGCCCTTTCCTATGCAATCTTGGCCGCGCTATTCAACCAGCCCTGTAGCGGCTACGACCTGGTAAAACGCTTCAACAAATCGGTGGAGTGCTTTTGGAGTGCGAGCCACCAGCAAATTTATAAGGCACTGGCAAAGCTAGAAGAAGAAGGCCAGGTGTCTTCAGAAAAAATCGAGCAGGAAAATCGACCTAACAAAAAGCTGTACACCGTGACCGATAGCGGACGTCAGCAGCTGCAGGCCTGGATTGCTGAGACTGAAGAAGATATCGCCCCGCTTAAGTCTGACCTGTTGGTAAAGCTGTCGGTAGGGCACACGGTGCCGACAGAAACCCTATTAGAGACGCTAGATGCCTACACCCAGCAGCACCGGGAGCGGCTGAAGTCCTATCAGGCGGTGGAGAAGCAATACGCCCAAATGCCCCAGCTCTCCCGCGAGAGCCAGTTCCAATACCTGGCGCTGCGAGCAGGCATTCGTCAGCAGCTCGCTTGGATTGCCTGGTGCGAAGAGGCCATGGGCTTTTTGGGGCGGTCTGCGAGTCAGCCCGTTGTCGCGCGCGAATCCTTCAGAGATTCTGCCGCCAGAGAATCTTCTCCGGTGAGCTGATCGCGCTGGCAGTTTTCGCACAGCCCAAAAAATTCGAGGGTGTGATAAAAGATTTGAAAATTGTGGGACTCAGTGAGGTGGCTCTCTAGCCCGTGCACTGGGCATTCGGCCATCACAACCGAATTGCCGCAGCGAACGCAGTTAAGGTGGTGAGTATCGCTCTGTGCCAGGCTGTAGAGCGATTCGCCACTGGGCAGGGTACGCACCTGAACGACGCCCTCTAGCTTGAGCGATTCCAGCGCGCGGTAAACCGTTGCTAGCCCCATGCTAACGTTGCGCTGCTTCAGCTGTACGTACAGGTCTTGGGCCGAAATGGCCTCTTCGAGCTGTTTGAGCAGTTCAAATATTTGAGTTTGGTTCCGGGTCCGGCGGCTTTTCATTGGCCTCGATCAAACGTGACGCCTCATTACAGCTTAAGGGACTCAGTCTAAACTAGGGAGAATAAATACGGTAGGATTCATATGTCCTTTCTTGCTTAAGGCCCCGCTTAAGATTTCCTGTGGCGCAATCTGTGAATGCTCGCCTCTATCGGGCCAAAGTGTATGTGACCCTGCGGCCTTCTGTGCTCGACCCAGCAGGGACGGCAGTCCGCTCCGGCCTCAGCCATATGGGCTACGACAATGTTTCAAAAGTTCGCATTGGTAAGTACATTGAGCTAGAGCTGACGGCAGAAAGTGAGCAGAGCGCGCAGCAGCAGCTCGACAAAATTTGCGATCAGCTCCTGGCCAATCCAGTGATCGAAAACTATCAAATCGACGTGTTTGAAGCGGCTGTTGCCTAGGCAGGCAGTGCGCAGTTAGCCGAGCCTACTCAAACCTATTCAAAGCCACCACA
Organism: Cyanobacteria bacterium J06626_6; assembly: GCA_038523095.1. Classification (GTDB taxonomy): domain Bacteria; phylum Cyanobacteriota; class Cyanobacteriia; order Phormidesmidales; family Phormidesmidaceae; genus Phormidesmis. Next base: position 42,949 of record JBCBJS010000024.1, on the reverse strand, counting down.
CTACAAGGCATTCCCTCTATGAAGTTTGGCGTTATTGTTTTCCCCGGGTCCAACTGCGATCGCGACATCGCCTACATCTTGCAAGATATGTTGCATCAGCCTATCCAGATGATCTGGCACGAGGACAGTGACCTAGCGGGTGTCGATGTGGTGGTTGTGCCTGGCGGCTTTAGCTACGGTGACTATCTGCGCTGCGGTGCGATCGCTCAATTTTCTGCAGCTATGCGCTCCACCTTGCACCACGCGGAGCAGGGAAAGCCGGTGATGGGAATTTGCAATGGCTTTCAGATTTTGACGGAAATGGGGCTGCTGCCGGGGGCGCTGGTTCGCAACCGGGACCTGCACTATATCTGCGATCGCATTCCTATGACCGTCGAGCGCAGCGATTCTCTGTGGACCCAAGGGTACCAGGCAGGTCAGCGGATTATCCTGCCCATTGCCCATGGCGAAGGCTGTTACTTTGCCGACCAAGACACGCTCAAAGCGCTCGAAGACAACCGCCAAGTTCTCTTCCGCTACTGCGACGCCAGCGGACAGCCCACCGAAGCAGGCAACCCCAACGGCTCTCTGCACAACATTGCCGGTATCTGTAATGCAGCAGGCAACGTTCTCGGTATGATGCCCCACCCGGAGCGAGCCGCTGACCCCGCCCTAGGCGGTACCGATGGGCTTGCCTTGTTCAAAGGTCTGCTGCAGTCAGCGGTGGTTGCGGCCTGAAGAGCGCTCCGCCTAGTTGACCTGTAGCCTACGGGTGACGACGGTCAAGCCATCTTCACGCACGAGCAGCGCCGAGACCCAGCGGCTGTCGGGGGCAGACGGTGCTTCGCCAATCTTGAAGAGCCCACCGGCAGAAAGCAGCTCCAACTCCACGGGCCGACCCGTGAAGAAGTCTGTCGCCGTGGTACCCTCTTCAATCGCTGCGCCCAGTAGGTACCGGTTGCCCAGCGGCTCGACCACAATGGCGTCAAAGTCGTAGGTTTCACCGGCCTCTACCTGTTCAGCCAAGATCACTGAAACCGTGGGTGGCTGCTCCCCAGAAGTTACCTGGTTGCGTTCAGAAAGGGTGTTTTGGGAGACAATCTTGCCCGCCTCGAAGGTTTGCTCAGAGCGAATAATCGACTCCAGGCTGGTCGCCTGTCCATTCAGGGTTTTTGTGCCGTTGATGTAGGTGACCGTCTCAGCCACAAATCCACCTGCGATCGGCTCCCAGGACTGCAGCTCCACCCGATAGGTGAGGCTGTCGTAGCGTTCCCAAAGGTCCTGTAGGGCGGTTTCCAGTGTCTCGTAGGTAAATCCATCTTCGTTGGTGAAGTTGGGGCTGTAGCTTTCCATCACTGCAGAGAGGTCGCCCGCAGAAGCGGCAGCTTCAATCTGGTTGATGGCTGTGGTAAGGGCGGCAGGGGCAGTGTCCGGAGAGGCTGCCTGGGCAGTGAGCGCACCGGTGGCTCCGCTACCAAGGCTCAGCGACAGCCCAAGCAGTGCTACCGATGCGAATGACTGACCTTTTAGCCTGGTAAGCAGTTGCTGTAGATGCAGCCAATGTCGGCGTTGAATCATAGGTTTGCGCTTCCTTGCCAAAATGAACAGAACGATACTGAGCAGAACGATTTAATTTGGATTAATGGCAGGATGATACCTTAAACAAAGGTGACCTGAGACTTGTATTATTACGGCATTCGACCAATTACTACCGTTTGAGAGGGCAGTTTTATGGGTGAAGGTCTATCGGCACAGTCAGTCAGCGCCCAATTAGGTAGTCGGCAAAATAGCCAGCCAAGCAGTCAATCTGCCAGTCAGCCAGCCAGTCAGTCAGCCAGTCAGTCAAATATCCACATGAAGCCCTCTGCCAAGCTACTCATTGCCGCCAGCGGTACTGGGGGGCATCTATTTCCGGCGATCGCAACTGCCCAGCAGCTAACCCAGCAGTCGAGCTGCGACTACACCATCGAGTGGCTAGGCGTTCCTGACCGGTTAGAAACCACCCTTGTTCCAGAAAGCTACCCTCTCCACATCGTAAAAATGGGTGGGGCCCAGGGGAGGCTAGGCCTGAGTACCCTCAAGCTGCTAGTCCGCTTCGCTAACTCTACGGCCAAAGTGCGTCAGCTGCTGAAGCGGGGCCAGTTTCAAGGCGTCTTTACCACCGGTGGCTACATTGCCGCGCCCGCTATTATTGCGGCCCGCTCTTTGGGCTTACCGGCTATTTTGCACGAGTCGAACGCGCTGCCCGGCAAGGTAACTCGCTGGCTCAGCCCCTGGTGCACAGCGGTGGCTCTGGGGTTTGAAGACGCCGCTCAGCACTTGCATAAGGCCGATACGGTGGTGGTGGGTACGCCTGTGCGATCGCAATTTTTAGACGCTGTTCAATCGGCTAACCAAGTCAGTCTCCCCGATATTGACATTCCGGCTGAAGCGCCCTTAATTGTCGTGGTCGGCGGCAGCCAGGGTGCCGTTGCGGTCAATCAAATGGTGCGGGCCGCCGCCCCGGCTTGGTTAGAGGCTGGCAACTGGATTGTGCACCTCACCGGCCAGAGTGACCCTGACGCCGATAGCTTTAGCCATCCGCACTACGTACATCGGCCTTTTTATAGCGACATGGCTGCGCTCTTCCAGCGAGCTAACCTGGCCATTAGCCGGGCCGGAGCCGGTACCCTGATCGAGTTAGCGATCACGGCAACGCCATCCATTCTCATTCCCTATCCCTACGCCGCCGAAGACCATCAAACTTACAACGCCAGGGCCTTTGTATCGGTTGGAGCAGCCCAGCTGCATCAGCAGTCTGACCTGTCTGCTGAGCGGCTGCAGCACCTAGTCAGTGACCTACTAAGCCATCCCGAGCAAATGCAGGCGATGTCTGCTGCGGCAAGCCGTCTTTCCACAACCGATAGCGCCGCCAAAATGACCGAGCTAATCGCGCACCAGCTCAAAGTTGCATAGCCTGCTTGCAACCGCTTTTGCTTTAGTAAATACAGCGCTGCTTTTCAGCTGCCGTCTTTCGTTGGATAGCGGGCGTGTGACCCAGCAATGGCGCTCGATATAGCCGCTCAAATTCGCGGTTAAAGTGGGCTGCAACCGTGGGGTTTTGAATGACCATCAGGGTTTCGTCATTTTGTGTGTTGGCGGCATGGCTCCAGTTTTGGGAGCCGACGATGACAGTCTGCTGGTCGACGATGGCAAACTTGTGGTGCAGTTTGTCTCCTGCAGGAAGCTGCGGTGATCCAACGGAGTGAATGGGGGATGTCCAGGGCTGATTGTTGTCTTCTACTTTGCAATGCTGGTTTGGCAGGACAATGCCTAGCATGTCTAGCGCTTCACTATAGCTACGGTAGATAAAGCCTGGATCGATTAGGGCTCTGAGCGCTGTTCCGGCCTTGACCTGGGTTTCTAGCTGGTTGGCAATTTTCTGGTCTGAGAAGACAAATAGCGCCATGTCGACGCTCTGAGTCGCTTGGCTGAGCGTGCGTGCGATTAGACCGTTGACGCTTTGCTCCCAGGGCTTACTGGCAGAAACTGGGGAGAATTGTAGCGTCAGCGTGCCCGTTGGTAGTGAGAGCGTTTGGGGGGCGCGATAGGCTTTTTGTAGCCCAAATTCACTATCGGGAGCTCCGCCCGGTCCATCGCCCCACATCAGGTTGAATTCTTCTGTGAAGGCCCGGGCAACCGTCGGGCTGTCAATTTTGAGCAGCATGTTGGCATTCCCCCGGCTTTCGGGTGCGTCCCTATCGCCGTGAATGCCAGATAGGGTGAAGTTCGCTGAGCCGGTAATGACTAACTGCTGATCGACGACTAGGAACTTGTGGTGCATTAGGCCACTGCCCTTGGAGCCATCAGCGGTGTCGTCGAGTTTGGCGATGTTGCTGCCGTTAAGAATTTGTAAAGCTTCAGCTTGCTCTGCTTCAGGCTGGGCGTACTGGTTTTCTAGTATCAGACGTACCTGAACACCTCGTCTGGCGCTGCCTGCGATGGCCTGTGCGATCGCAGGCAAATTCAAAGCCTGCACAGCAATATCTACAGAGATTTCGGACTGGTCGATGGCGGTAACGATCACCTGCTCTAGGTCATCACCGTGGCGATCCATCTGGCGGTAGGGATCGGTGTACACGCTAGCTTCAGACTGATTGAAAAAGACTTGAAGGTGCGGGTCTTGTGGCAGCGCTTCGACCAGCGGGCGAACCTGAGAGCGGCGGTGCTCACGGGTGAGACGCCAAAGACTGCTGCCCGCTGTCAGGCACAGTCCCAAGGCACAGAAAATCAGCCAGCGGCGGGGAGGTCGATAGGTCACAGTCGGTGTGGGTTGGGTAGATATTTTGAGTCAATGCGAACAGATTTAGTTAGCCCTTTTTTGCCGGTGCGGATACCCAACTAGGGTCCCAGCGCTGTAGCGTGGCTGGGTAGCCCTATAATTAATGGACATTTGCGCACGAGAGCTTTAAGTGAACCTATGCTCACGCCCGAACAGTTTCTGATTGCGACTCGATACTTTGCCATTGGCACGCTGGTCTTTGCCGGACTGACAGCGCTGGCGTTTGTGTTGAGGTGGGGGATTCGATTTCGACTGGTTGGCGCAACTGGCTTTATGGGCGTGCTGACCGCTGGGCTGTTTGGTCTAAGCTTTCAACCGCTGACGCAAACGGTGATTGAAGGCGCAGTTCCTTACACCACCGTGTTTGATTCTGGGGCGTTTCAGGTGGTAATTTCCGTGCCCAATTCCATTACGGCAGATGAGCTAGAAGCGACGCTGCAGCAGGCCGCTAGCAATTTGCTCAAGCCGAGCCGCATTGGCGGTGCAGGCCAGCAAACGCCTAGGATCAGAGCCAGGGCAATAGTGCATAAGCCGGGCGTGTCAGAGCTGCTGTATGTCGGTTCCGTGACGCCGGGTAAGGGGTCTACACCAGCGGAGAAAACGCCCATCGTTGAGATTTATCCCAAGCAGCTCGCTAGGGCCAATCAAGCGGCTAGCTAGCAGATAGTCGGCCCACCTCTTTAGGCATTTGTAGAACAAGCATTTGTAGAACAAGCATCCGAAAGATAGGCAGTAGACAGTCCTATGACAGCACCCACTTTCCCAATTCTCAACATTGCGCCCGCCCAAGTGATTCGCGGTAGCGGCGTTCTGGCAGGGAGCGCAGAGCTGTTTGCCCGCTTGGGACAGCGCCCGCTGGTAATCGGGGGCGATCGCGCTCTGAAGGCAGCCATGCCTTTTATCTCACCTGCCCTGGCTGCGCTGACAGCCGACAGCGCAGCCTACGAAAAGGACTGTAGCGAGACCGCACTTAGATTGCTTCACCAAGCGGCAGATGCCCACCAGGCAGACTGCATTGTTGGTGTGGGCGGCGGCAAAGCGCTAGATGCGGCCAAGCTAGTGGCCTATCAGCGCCAGCTACCGGTGGCGACGGTGCCAACCTCGGCTGCGACCTGCGCAGGCTGGACCGCCCTTTCGAATGTCTATTCAGAGGCGGGTGCCTTCCTCTACGATGTGGCCCTGCCGACCTGCCCGGAGATGATTGTGCTGGACTACGACTTGGTATTGACGGCGCCCAAGCGGACGCTAGTCGCAGGCATTGGTGATGCGATCGCCAAGTGGTACGAAGCCTCTGTGAGCAGTAGGCACTCGCCGCACACCATGGTCATCGGTGCGGTGCAGCAGGCCAGAGTCCTACGCGATATCCTCCTGCAGAAGTCGGTCTCAGCGCTGACCTATCCCGGCAGTGAAGACTGGCGGGAAGTTGTCGATTCCTCGGTGCTGATGGCTGGCGTGATTGGTGGCATGGGCGGCGCGCAGTGCCGCACGGTCGCCGCCCATGCGGTGCACAATGGGCTCACCCACGTCGCTGCCCGAGGCACTCTGCACGGCGAGAAAGTTGCCTATGGCATCCTAGTGCAGCTGCGTTTGGAAGAGATGGGCCCTGAGAAACGGGCATTGGCCACAACCGCTCGTCAGCAGCTGCTGCAGTTCTACCGTGATGTGGGTTTGCCCGCTACGCTGGCTGACATGGGCATGGACCAGCTCACCGTAGCGCAGCTGCAGCAAGCTGCCACCGTGGCCTGCCGTAAGGAATCAGATATTCACCACTTACCTTTTCAGGTGCAGCCCGAGCAGGTCATGGCCGCCATGGTCTCGACCACCGCACCAGCAGGCGCTCAGCTGCCGGTCGCCAAGCGGTTACAGTCCGCTCCGGTGAGCTAGCTTTTTCTGTGCTTTTCGCTTTGTAAATGGCGCAGAGGGTAGAGCAAGGCTGTATTCTATTTTTTACGTGTTTTATTTGTGACACGGCAGCTTCGCACCGCCCGTCTGTTGGATATGCCAGACGGTGTGCTGCTTTGTTAGTCAGTGCCTGAAAGAGGTCGCTCAATGACGCTAGATTGGTTACAGCCCGCAGACCGACTCAGTTCGCTGCCTCCCTATGTATTTGCCCGCTTAGATGAGCTGAAGGCAAACGCCCGGGCAAAAGGAGTCGATTTGATCGATTTGGGCATGGGAAATCCCGGGGGGCCCACGCCTGGACCAGTCATTGAAGCGGCGATCGCAGCCATCAGCGACGAAAAAAATCACGGCTACCCCCCCTTCGAAGGAACCGCTAGCTTCCGCAGCACAATTACTCGCTGGTACCACCGCCGCTACGGCGTCACCCTTGACCCAGATGGTGAGGCGCTTCCCCTCATGGGCTCAAAAGAGGGGTTGGGCCATTTGGCAATGGCGTACATCAATCCGGGCGATGTGGTGCTGGTGCCAACGCCTGCCTATCCTGCGCACTTTCGAGGCCCGGCGATCGCTGGCGCAGATATCCACACAATTGCACTCAAGCCAGAAAATAACTGGGTGCTAGATTTCGATGATATTCCAGAAGATCTGGCCAAGCGTGCGAAGGTTCTGTATTTCAACTATCCAAACAATCCGACGGGTGCCACAGCTCCCCGGGAATTTTTTGAGGAAGCGGTGGCGTTTGGCCGTCGTCATCAGATTTTGCTCATTCACGACCTTTGCTACGCGGAGCTAGCGTTTGAAGGCTATCAGCCGACCAGCCTGCTGGAAATCCCAGGTGCCAAAGACATCGGTGTCGAATTTCACACGCTCTCCAAGACCTACAACATGGCGGGCTGGCGAGTGGGGTTCGTCGTTGGCAATCGCCGGGTGATTCAAGGCCTGCGCACGCTCAAAACCAATCTGGATTACGGCATCTTTTCAGCGCTACAGACGGCGGCTGAGACGGCACTACAGCTGCCGGATGACTACTTAGAAGCGGTGCAGCAGCGCTACCTGACTCGCCGTGATTACCTGGCGAAAGCGCTTGCTCCCCTGGGCTGGGACGTGGTTAAGCCGGAGGCGACCATGTACCTGTGGGTGCCTTGCCCGCCCGAGACGACTGCTGCTGACTTTGCCTTCTTGCTACTGCAAAAAACTGGGGTTGTGGTAACGCCTGGGACTGCCTTTGGCGAAGGTGGTGAGGGCTACATTCGCATCAGCCTGATTGCAGATTGCGATCGCCTAGGAGAAGCCGTCGACCGGCTAAAGTCTGCCGACATTCGCTACAGCCCTACAGCAGCTAGCGTGTAAGACACCTTACCGGACTGTCTACGCTAAGACCCTTTCCTTCGCCAGAAGGTTACGCTGCGCCTTTTTCACTGAAGTGTCTTCTAGAACGTCTTCTAGCGTTGCGGACTCTAGGTAGGCTAAGTGCCCATCACAGGCGCTCTTTAGCTGCAGCTCTGTCAAATCAATGCATTCAGCCATATCTGCTGCGGCAACTGACGCATTCGACAAAAGAGTCTGGGTCAAGAGCGCCATTTTCAGGTCGGCTTCCTGTAAACAAGCACCGGTCAGGTTGGCATTGCTCAAATCGCTTTGAGCAATGTAGGCGTGCTCGAGCGATGCTTTGACAAGACTTGCCCCGTGAAAATTAGCACCAATCAGGACCGCACGCGTGAGATCAGCCTTTTCCAAATTGGCCTTTTGAAAATCAGCGTCGTAGAGATACGCGCCACTAAAGTCGGCCCCCCGCAGATTTGCGCCAGCTAGATTGACATTTTCCAACACGAGCCCGCTGAGGTCTGCGTTTTGCAAGTTTGGCACTGTCAGCGGCTCACTGGCCCGCCAACGGTTCCAAATTGAAACGCCAAGGGCCAAGATTGCAACGTGATGCTGTGTGTCTGCTGTGGACATTGCTAACAAAGAGTGCTTTGCCGAAGCAGCAGCCCGCTTATCTCGTGACCGACGTCTGCCGGTAGTATGGCCTTTGTTAGTCTCTTGAGTCGATCGCATCCTTTTTCCTAGAAATCTGTGCCCTTCTCAAGCAAATACGAGACAGGTGCAATATGTTTACCATGCATCCGTGTTTATACGGATATACGTGATAATACGTTCTGCTCCTACCAATTTAGATGTGATTTGTAAGGAATATGTTTCTTAATAGGGCCGTTTTCGACAAGATTCGATAAAGACACCGGTATTCTCGCAAAATAATGGGGTGTTTTTACGAGAATCTGCAGGCGAATCACGTCAAGAACCCATCTCGAAATTCTAGTAATGTGGCTTGCTGCACTTTGCCACAGTGGAAAAATGTCTTAAACAGGCAGCCCGGCCTGTTGCCATGTGGTGACAAGGAATACGCAGACGGCGGCTATAGCTAGTAGGCCCTCCAGTAAGGTGCCAACTAGCGAGCTGACGACCACAGCCAAACTGACCTTGCTCGAAAATCCTATCCGCTTGCCGATAGAGAGTTCTTTTCTATACAGGAACTCTCCTACGAAGGCGCCTAGCATGGTGCCCACCAGAATGCCGAGTAGCGGGCCACCCACAGGCAGTGCTGGCAGCAGCCCCAAAAAGCCGACTAGCAACCCAACTACAGAACCGATTTGACCCCAGCGACTTGCTCCGACCCGCTTTGCGCCTAAGTAAGTTGCTAAGTAGCCCACCCCCAAGCTGAGCACCAAGGCAACGACAGCGGTAATGAGAGGAATGCTGCTAGGGGTGACCGGGCTCGCCAGGGTCCAGACCAAAATTGCCGTAACAATAAGACCAATACCCGGTAGCGCCGGGACAAATGCGCCGACGATCCCGACTAACATGAGCGCAACTAGAACCGCGTATAGGATGGCGTATGGAGTCATCATGTGTGAGAGTGACTTGGGTTGTGACGGAGGCGATAAAGCAGCGAACTGTCTATACAGACGCTACTGATTGAGCGGCTATTGACTGAGCGCGCGGAGAAATTGCTGAAGCTCAGCTAGGAGTCCTTTTTTGCGTCCGCCCTCTTTGGGCTGGCGGGTTGCGACATCGCTGGCGGCGTCTGCTGTGCTGGGATTTTCTGCCTTGGGATCGCTATAGAGCAGCCGATCAATCTCTTCCCCAGAAGGGCGGTGATCAAAATCTTGGAAATGCTCATATTCGTTGGGCGCTGTCTCTTTCCAGAGCTGCCAGGGCCCCGGAAAGCACCGGTAAATAGCCGCACTTTCCATCGGGCGCAGGTAGTAACAGCTCTCGATTTGGCTGAGAAACCGCTCTCTGATCTGGCGTGCTGCGTAGCCGATACCCACGATGGCGACATCTTCTAGCTTGGGGTTGAGGAGAATTACGGGCTGATCGATGGCGGCATTGCACAGTGCTTCAACGGTTTCAACTTCGATAGAAGATGGATTGACGACCAGATAGCTGTCATCGTCTGCGTCTACAGGGTTTGTAAGTTCGCCTAGCCCACGAATCACGAAGTTGGGGGTGTTCCAGTCCCGTCTGGCTAGGGCTGCTGCGCCAGCGTCCGGGAAAAAAACTTTGAACTGCTGACCCTCGAAAATGTCTAAGAACTGCTGGGCAATAGGCTGGTGCTTAATTTCGGGGATGGCCATTTCAACTTGCAGCCGGTTGTAGCCAGCTTTGAGTGCGGCTTGGGTGGCAGCTTTGGCCTGTTCGGTCGCTTCGGTAAGTGTGGTAGGAATGGGCATCTGGGCTTAGGTATTTGACGAGAGAAAGGTTGTGTAAAAGAAAGGTAGAAGAGAGTGCAAAAAAGGCCATACGGGAAAGGCCATATGGGGCTGCGCTGGCTAGAGCTTGATAGCTTTTGGCAGGGAGCGGGCAAGGACTTGTTTGAGAACCATGGCGCTCCAATCTATGTCGGCCTCGGTGGTCTGTTTGCCAAGGGTGAGGCGGATGCCAGATTTTGCAGCTGCGTCGTTGTATCCGATGGCTTTCAAAACTGGGCTGGGGCTGAGCTGACCGCTGTGACAGGCTGAACCGGCGCTGATGCCAATGCCTGCCAGGTTCATTTGTCGCACTAGTGTTTTGCCGGTGATTTCGCCTCGCGGTAAGCAGAAGCTGACATGGTGGGGCAAACGGTTGCGCGGGTCGCCGGTCGGGGTGAGTGCTTTGACAGCCCCCATCAGCCCAAAGAAGCGATCGCGCAAATGAATGAGCCGCAGCGTTTCGGTAGGCATTTCCTTCGCGGCCAGTTCGGCGGCCGTTCCGAAGCCTGCGATATTGGCGATCGCCTGCGTCCCGGCGCGCAATCCATGTTCTTGGCCACCGCCCAGCAGTATTGCAGCAGGCTGAATGTCAGTCGGATCGGCCTGTGTAGCCAGGGATTTGAGGGAATTAACATACAGCGCGCCCGCCCCCTGAGGCCCGTAGATTTTATGGCTAGAAAGTGAGAGCAGGTCTACTGGTAGCTGCTGCACATCTATCGGCAATCGGCCGACGACCTGTACCGCGTCTGTGTGAAATAAGATGCCTCTTGAGCGAGCGATCGCACCGAGGGCTGCGATGGGTTGCAAGGTGCCAATTTCACTCTGGCCGTAAATAATGGAAATCAGCACGGTATTGGGCTGTATGGCTGCTTCCAAAGCGGCTGGGCTAACGGTCCCTTGCGCATTGACCGGCAGCCAGGTAATCTGCCAGCCGCGTTCGGCAAGCCATTGGGCTGGCTTTGCGATGGCGGAATGCTCTACTGCAGACACAATCATGTGCTGGGGGCGTGAGAACTGCTGAGCCGTGCCAAAAATAGCCAGATTATCTGCCTCAGTGCCCCCGGCTGTAAAGACAATATCTTGGGAACTAGGCGCATTTATCAGGCTGGCGACCTGCAGGCGCGATCGCTCCAGCGTTGTCGCTGCTCGGTTTCCCCAAGCGTGCAGGCTAGATGCGTTCCCCCACTGCGTTTCTAGGACAGTCTTCATGGCTGCGATCGCCTCAGCTCGGGGAGGGGTTGTTGCGCTGTAGTCCAGATAGATCTGCATGGAGGTGGCAATAGGTCTCACACTCTACAGGATATCGTTCGGTGGGAGACTGTGGTGACTGGTTGCTAGACAGTACAATCCAAGCAAGCACCTCAAAAGCGCCATAAAAAGTGCCACCGAGACCCTCGCATGCAGAACAGATGTTGTTGAAAACATCTGTTAAGGTTCACAAGTAATACCAATCTGGTAAGTTTTTGTGACGGCACCTGACGAAGGTACGCTTCTACGTAATAATACGTAGAGATTAAGCAGAGCTTTTGAAATGCAGAGGAGTCAAACTGCGCTCGGTGAGGTGATAGGTGAACCATCACAATTTACCGGTTATGGGCGCGGGACGGCTGCAGATAGTCTGCAAATAGATAGTCACAAGAGTTTTGCTAGTTCCTGTTCCTGGAAGCATCGAAACAACTGGTAAATCCACGCTTTTATTGAATGACAGACTGTCTGAACCGTTGATTGTTTGCTGAAATATTGCTCGCTGAAATTTCGCTGTAGCGATCGCCAGGCTTTTGCTGAGTCCGGCGGTACTAGTTTTAAGCCATTTTCCATCGTTCTTCAGTTAGTTTCCTAACAGCTTGTCTAGTTGCGCTGCTGAGCCAGTGACGTGACAGTAGCGGTTAGGAAGACTGCATGAAGGGGTTTGATTTGCCTTGAAATCGGTAAACACGTTTGCCATTGATGTTACGACTATTGGCTGATGTTGCGCCTATTTTGGCACTGACCTACTGGTAGGTGCGTCTTGATACGGGAGCGACTCTCTCGGAGAGTATCCTCCAACGTTGTCTATTCATTTGCTGATTGTTTAGTTTGGTTGCTCTACTCCTGCTCGCTGACACACTATGTCCATGCCTTCAACTGCGAATCTGTTAGCGGACACATTCCCGGTTCAACATGCTCCTCAAAGGCCCCTTCCAACGGTCTTTTCTGCTTTTATTTCGACTACTCGCTCGGAAGATAACACGAGCGTTCATCTGCACGCGCCTGAGCTATGGCAAGTTAATGCGCTGTCGTTAGGCTCTCCTTCGGTAGGCCTGGGGCTAGCCATGGGCTCGCTGAGCTTGCTGATGGCCTGTCTGTGGATTAGGATGCGCCGATTGAGTGCCCTGATTCGCAGAAGAGATCAGCGGATTAAAACGTTGCTTTCGGTTGATTCTCTAACTGGACTTGCCAATCGCGAGAGCTTCTGCCAGGCGGGCGAAAGGCTGCTGGCGGCCCACCCCGGTGCTCCAATTGCTGTACTCTTGCTCAACCTAGACCAGTTCAAAACCATCAACGATGGGTTTGGCACCGGGGTGGGTGATAGCTTGCTGAAGCAGGTCGCGGATCGCCTGAGTCGGTGTGTTGGCCCGCAAGACCTGATAGCGAGAGTTGGCGTCGATGAATTTGCGTTCTTGCTGCAGACGGCCCATCGCGGCCAGGTGGAGGCTGTTGCAGCTCGGGTGTTCTCTGCGCTTACGCAGCCACTTACTATCCAATCACAGGTCTTCCGCGTGGGGGGGCGGCTAGGCGCTGCGTTGTCAGCTGTGAATGGTTTTGCAAATAGTTCTAAAGGTTCCTCTGGATTTGGTCAGCTGTTCTCACAGGCCAGTGTTGCCATGGCCCAAGTAAAGCTCTCTCCTCGGCCAAGTGGTAGACCTTCTCATGAGGACTTGTCCGCGTCCTGGGTGGTTTTTCAGCCTGAGATGGCCAGAGAGATGCGAGCCTTGGTGCAGCGGCGGCGATCGCTCAATCTAGCCATAGCGCGACAGGAACTCCAAGTGCACTACCAGCCAATTGTAGATTTAAGAACGTCTCAAACGGTTGGCTTTGAAGCGTTGGTGCGATGGCAGCACCCTGAACAAGGCCTGCTGTATCCCAATGACTTTTTACCCCTAGCAGAAAAAATGGGCCTCAGCGTTTCAATTGACCGCTGGGTGCTCCGGCAGGTCTGTCAGCAGCTGGTTAGCTGGCAAGAGATTGGGCTACGTCCCTACGTCAGCGCAAACCTGTCCGGCTCGCATCTTAGCCAGCCGGATTTGGTGAGCTATGTTCAGTGGCTAATTGATCGCTTCCAAGTCGATCCCACGCAGCTCAACCTGGAAGTGACCGAAAGCGTCATGATAGATGAGCCTGAGCAGGCCATGAATACGCTCAGCCAGCTCAGGGAGAAGGGGCTGCGTGTCAGCCTAGATGACTTTGGTACAGGATATTCTTCGCTGGGCTACCTGCAGCAGTTCCCCGTGGATGTGCTCAAAATAGACCGATCATTTGTGCAGTATTTGGGCCAGTCTGCGGCGACAGACGATGCCGCTGTGTCCTGTCAAGATGAGGTGATCGTGCAGTCTATTCTGTCTTTGGCAGAAGGGTTAGGGCTTCGCGTTGTGGCAGAGGGCATCGAACGGAATGACCAGCTCTGGCAGCTTAAGCAAATGGGCTGTCACTATGGCCAGGGTAACTTGTTCTCAGGCTCCGTCAGCGGTCACTCAGCCCGGGAGTTGCTGAGAGTTGCTAGCTTGTAGGCTGAAGCTCTGATGGGTGGAATTTTGGCTTGGACTTTTTAGAGTGGTTTGGGCTTTAGAATGGCTCGGACTTTAGAACGGTGCGTATGCGTGCGATCGCTTCTCTTATCTCTGTCTCGTCTAATCCACCAAATCCGAAGATGAACCTGTCGTTATTTTCTGGCGGGCGCAGGTAGTAGCGACGCAAGCTAAACAAATCAACGCCCTGATGCTTTGCCTGCTCTGCCAGTTGCTGGTCGCTGACTCCTAATTGCGCAAGGGGGAGCTGAGCCACCAGATGCAGCCCAGCTGGATCGCCCTCAATAGAAGTCGGTCCTATATCCCTACAGCTTTCCTGAAGGGCCTGAATGAGTGTTTCCCGTCGTCGTCCATACACCGCTCGCATGCGTCTGATGTGTTGGCTGAGATGCCCTTGGCCGATAAAGTCAGCTAAGGCGGCCTGATGTAGCCATGAACATTGGCGATCGCACAGCCATTTTGCACGGGCAAATACGGGCACCAGCGCAGGCGGCAATACCAAATAGCCCAATCGCAATCCTGGAAACATCACCTTAGAGAACGTACCGATGTAGAGTACGTGGGCGTTGGACAGGCTGTCGCTGTCGCTGCTGAGCCCCTGTAACGCTGGCACGGGCCGCCCGGCATAGCGAAACTCACTGTCGTAATCGTCTTCAACAATGAATGAATGGGTATCTCTCGCCCACTGCAGAACTGCCAAACGCCGCTGCAGCGACATGACTGCGCCGGTTGGAAACTGATGGGAAGGTGTTAAGTACAGTAGCTTTGCAGGCTGCCGGGTGGTCTGCTCTATCAAGCCATTTGCAGCGTGGATAATCATCCCCTCGCCATCTACTGGAATCGGCAAAAGACAGGCTGCCCGGCTGAGAAAAATCTTGCGCGCGCTCAAGTAGCCAGGCTCTTCTATCGCCACCGTATCGTTTGGGTTAAGCAGTAGCTGAGCGATCAGCCCAAGGGCTTGCTGCGTACCCTGGGTAATCACAATTTGCTCATGGCTGCAGCGAACGCCCCTTGCCTGACTGATGTAAGTTACAATTTCCTCGCGCAGCTGGGGATGACCTTGGGTCGTTGTGCTGTAGGTCATCCAGTTGGTATTTGCCTGGCTGTGGCGTTTAATTAATCGCTGCCATTGGTGAGTTGGAAACAGCGACAGGTCAGGCCGCCAATACCGAAAGCTAATCGAATCTTTGGTTTGGGCAGTAGGCGGCGCTATGGCATGAATGCGCTGCGCGTATGCCGACAGCTGTGGCAGGGGATTCATGGCTGGCGTACAGGGTAAATCTGCCTCTTGGCCAATACCTATGCTGATACCTTGCTCAGTACTTTGGGCAATTTTTTGGCTCCTTGCCCTGCGCGGTAAGGGCTCGGTCGTTAGCAAGTCATCTGGAATTGCGGCACAGACGAAGGTGCCAGAACCTGTCTGTGTGTGCAGGTAGCCTTCGCTAATCAGCTGGTCGTAGCTCTGCGTGACGGTACTGCGAGAAACCCCCAATGACTGCGCGAGCTGGCGACTAGCAGGAATCTTTTGCCCAAATCGTAGGGTCCCGGTCAAAATAGCTGTTCGAATTTGCTCGTAGATCTGGCGGTGCAGTGGCAGGTTCGTATCGGACCTTAATCCGACGGCCTATGGTCGCGTTGAAGACCGCATCTACATTCATGGCGCTGCGGCCAGTCGAATGCTGAAATCTCTGATGACTGGCATTGAAGTTTGCTGCACGGTGACCTTGCTAGATGGTCTTGTGCTGGCTCGCTCGGCTTATCACCACTCGATGAACTATCGGTCTGTGGTTCTACTGGGCCCAGCGCAGAGGGTGGGCGATCTTGAGGAGAAAGCGATCGCCCTAAAGGCATTTACTGAGCACGTCATGCAGGGGCGATGGGATGCGGTGCGATCGCCCACATCCGAAGAGCTCGCCGCAACCTGCGTGCTGAGCCTCCCAATTACAGAGGCCTCTGCCAAAATTCGTACTGGCCCGCCCATCGATGCCGAAGCCGACTATGCCCTAGAGGTTTGGGCAGGGGTGCTGCCCCTATCAGTGGTGCCAGGAATCCCCATGCCTGACCCGCAGCTATCTGAAGGCATTGCCTTGCCTAAAAATGTCGCAAACTATAAGCGATTCAATACCCTGATGGCTCAGGTTCGCCAGGACGACGGTAGTCATCGTCGAGCTTAGGCGCTTCGCTGTAAGGACGCACATTGAGCGCACGTTCTGCATTTGCAGGACGCTCCCGAGAGGTCGTTTGTCGACTAGGCTGCTCAGCAGACGACGGTGACCGGGTAGGTTCTGTTGTATCCATTGCAGCGTCTGTGGTGGATGCAGGTCTTCTGTCTGGAGCCCTTTCAGCTGGTCTGTCCGCAGGCATTCTGTTCCTATTTGGCTCAGGTCTTCTGTCAAGGGTTCTTTCGGAGCCTCTTGCGGAGGAGCCTGACATGTCTGGTCTTGGCGCAGCTGGGCGTGGTGTGGGTGGGCGCTGGCCATACCGGCTATTGTCAGAGTAGCGATTGTCAGGGGGGGCTGCTGGACTGGGTTGCCTGCTAGGCTGCAGCCGTCCGACCGGCTCACGGTACTCCTCGTACGGTTGGCGTGGGGCTCGATTGTCGCTGTAGCCGTTCGTCCAGGCAGCTTCTTGGGCGGGCGGGACTCTGGGTGCGCGGCGAGGAGGCAGGTCAGCGGGCGGGCGATCGCGGTAAGGTTCTCGGTCTAGTTCGGCGCGATACCCTCGTCGGACCGGGGGGCGATCGTCGTAGCGAGCTCTGGGGGGGCGATTGTCCAGTGGGGGCAATACTTCTTTGGGCACCCGTAGCCGGACATTCTCAATAAATAGAGTAGTTAGCATTCCAGAGAGCAGCAAGAGCTGAAAGGATTGCCCAGGTCCCATATCCCAATGGGTCAACGCAAACAGGCCAGAAATTAGGATCAACACGGCGTAGACCTTGTCGGAATCCCTTGCGTAGGTCGGCTTGATCTTATCCAAGAAAAACAGCCCAACCGAGCCGAGAATCAGGATCATACCGATTAATAGTGAAACGGGAGTACCAATACCCACAACCGAGTCCTCTTATATAGCCGCTGCAGCTGCATATGACAGCATCTTACCCACTAGCAAACTTTCAATTGACGAACATTCAACTGATGCAGGCGCTGAACTGCAGCTCAGTCTGCTACCCATACATAGCACGTGATAGTAAGTGTTAAGACCTTATTCTAGCAGCGACGCAAAAACTGGGAGGATAAACGCTTATCCTCCCAGTCCGATTTCCTATGCTGCCCGGTTCACCACTCATTTATGTACCGCCGCTTTATCCGCGGTTGATCTGGTCACGCTGACTGATGAAAATGAGTGCAATCGTGGCAGGTACGACGAGGATGAGTAGACCTGCCAACAGGCTGAGCATAAAGTTAGTCAAAGAGGGGGTCATAAATCATGCCTTGGCTTGAGCACAAGGAGCAGCGGAAACATCTGTTCATTAGTCTTCATAATATCGGCAATTGTCTGTCTTGAAAAGCTGGGGATCCCTGGCGGCTGTCCCCAAAATTAGGGCCCGCAGGCAGCTCAGTCGAGCATTTCAACCAATGTTACAAACCCGTAAAGTCGTAACGGTGTATTAAGCTGGTAGAAGCATTTTCTCTTGTTGCGCTTATGTTTGGAGCCATTGATAGCGGCCTTGCCACGCTAATTCTGAGTTTGGTGCTAGGTCTTTACACGCTGCTGTTTCTTTTTCGAATTATCCTCACGTGGTATCCCGAGATTGAGCTGAATACTTTGCCATGGGCCCTCATAGCTTGGCCTACAGAGCCATTTCTGGCGCCAGTGCGAAAGCTGGTTCCACCGATTGGCGGCGTCGATATTTCTCCCATTATTTGGGTGGGAATTGTGAGCTTTTTGAGAGAGATTTTGGTGGGGCAGCAGGGGCTGATGCGGATGATGTAGGGCTGCCGCTTGTTAGTCGCATAGGCTGTTTCTAGATGGAGGTTATGGTCAGGGAGAGCAGTGGTTAACTCCCTACAGCTGCGTGCCTTCTTCGGCTGGGTTAGAGAGCGCTAAGCGCACAAATGATAGGCCCAGGATAATCAGGAAGAGTACAAGGCCAATTGTGCAGGCATAGCTCATGTCTAAATCTTTGAAGGCGGATTCGTAGACGTAGTACACGACCGTTTTAGAGGCGTTGCGAGGGCCGCCCTGGGTCATGATGAAGACTTCTTCGAAGACTTTGGTGGCTGCGATCGCGCTAATCACCGCCACCAGAAAAATATAGGGCTTCATCAGCGGCAGCGTAATATCCCAGTGCCTTCGCCAGCCATCGGAGCCGTCAATAGCTGCAGCTTCGTAGAGGTCTGCCGGAAGTCCCTGGAGCCCGGCTAGGTAAATCACCATGTAGTAGCCTAATCCTTTCCACACCGTTACCGCCATAACGCTGAAGAGCACCCAGTTTGGGCTGGTGAGCCAGGGAATGGCAATTGCTTTGCCAGTCAGGCTAGAGAAGGCCTGATTGAGCAGGCCATTTTCGGCGTAGAGCCATTTCCAGGCGATGCCTGCCACCACCATAGAGACCACGACCGGCGTGTAGTAGGCCACCCGAAACCAGCGCATGCCCTTCAGCTTTTGGTTGACGAGAATGGCTAGGAGGAGGGGGGCGATCGCCAAGATAGGAACCACGCATACCAAATACAGCACCGTATTCTGCAGGGTTTTCCAGAAGGTTTTGTCCCGCCAGAGTCGCTGAAAATTATCAAGCCCTACCCAATCCGGCGGCTGGGTGACGTCGTAGCCATATTCCATAAAGCTCAGGCGAAACGCCTGCAGCGCAGGCCAGAACACCATTAGTACCAGCACAGCGATCGCAGGCGCTAAAAACCAATAAGGGGTCAACGAAATTCTGCGTCCTTCGGTTGTGCGCGGCTTACGCTGATGCCATTTGCCCCTGATCTGTTCAGTTTTCTCTGGTGAAGCCATACCTACCTACAGGTATCTGTGAAAATCTTCGCCCAAAAAGAGTAGCCGCTCGGCGTTGCGGCGGCGGGTCAGGCCAGCCAGCGGTCTGCCGCCAGCTTTGTTCCACCGAGGAAACTGGTCTGCTGCGCCCCTAATATCTCCCTGATTGAGCAGCTTCAGCAACGTAGAACTGCGAAAAGCACCGGGCCCAACGTTGTAAGTAAAAGAGGACAGCGCGGAAAACTGGTTGTCATTAATCGGTACTCTAACCGCTTCATTAATGCTCTTCTCGAACCGAGCCAGGTCCTGTTGCAAGAATTTGACCGCCTCCGCTTCAGAAATCATCATTCCTGGGCGCACCGCTCGCGTCGTGCCGTAGCCAATCGTCCAAATGCCAACGGCGTCACGGTAGGCATTGAGCCTGAGTCCTTCAAAAGACTTGATTAGCAGTAGACCATTTTTATTCGTGCGCTTGGGTCCTGTTGATGCCCCAGCTGTGCCGCCTGATGTGCCGCTGCCAGCAGAGGAACCGCTGCTAGCTGTGCCTGCAGCCGGCTTAGGCCTGGGTTCTGGTCCGCCCTTTGAGACCGTCATTCCACGAGGGGCATCTGCCCGGGTGAACCAGGCTTTCATGCCAGCGATGTTAACGACTTTCTCAGTGGGATTTCGCTTAGAAGGATATTTGGAAATTTTAGAAAGATAGTGACCGCCCTCCATGAGGTAAAACGCGGCGTCTGTTTCTTTGATCCAAGTTCCCATGGCTGAATCATTCCTAACCGTTACATCAAGCTTATATAACCTTATTTTGAGCGTTTGTTAACCCAGAGTGTTGGATTATACCCGGTGCACAACTTGACACAAATCAGCTATCTTGCAAAAGACAGATGGCCGATGCCCAAATGCTTAAGGTGACTATTCATTAGCTTTAGCCTCAGTAGTCCTTGGTATCTCTTCTTACCTTCTCTATTACAATAAAAGGAAAAAACAAGCTCTATGGCATCTCCTGCAACATCTGCAACACCGAGTCAGGCCAGTTCAAACGAGTCTCAGGCGACTCACTCTATTTCTCCCACAATTCGCCGTCTGCCCAATGGGCTCACTATCATTGCAGAGCATATGCCCATCGATGCGGTTAATCTTAGCATCTGGTTGAATATTGGCTCCAAGGTCGAGCACGATGACATCAACGGCATGGCCCACTTCCTTGAGCACATGATTTTCAAGGGCACCCCTCAAATCGACTGCGGCGAATTTGAGCGTTTGATTGAAGAGCGCGGCGCGGTCACTAACGCAGCGACCAGTCAGGATTACACCCATTACTACATCACCACTGCGCCTCAGGACTTCTCTACCCTTGCGCCTTTGCAGGTAGAGCTGGTTATGAATCCCAGCCTGCAAAACGACCACTTTGACCGGGAGCGGCCCATTATCCTAGAAGAGATTCGCCGGGCGGAAGATAGCCCGCAGCGGCGGACGTTTTACCGCTCTATGGAGATGAGCTTTGACACGTTGCCCTACCGGCGTCCTGTGCTGGGCCCTACGGGCGTGGTGGCCGGGCTCACCGCCGAGCAAATGAGAGCTTTCCACCACACGTGGTACCAGCCTCAAAATATGACGGCTGTTGCCGTGGGCAACTTACCTGTAGAAGAGCTGATTCGCATTGTGGAAGAAAGCTTTGAGCAGGCGATGGCTCGCAGCAACCGGCAGTACTCTAATCCGGAGCTGGTACAGAAAGTGCCTTCCTCCCAGCCAGAGCAGCCTTTCCCGGCGATCGCCCGTAGTGAATATGTCGATGGTGCGCTGCAGCAGGCCCGGCTGGTAATGGGTTGGCGGGTACCGGGAATGCGCGAACTCGCAAAGACCTACCCACTCGATGTGGTGGCCTCTATTTTGAGCAGGGGGCGAACCTCTCGCCTGACTGACGACTTGCTAGAACGGCGTCAGCTGGTCAATAGTATTTCCGCTAGCAATATGGCCTTTGGTAACCAGGGTGTGTTTTACATCTCAGCGCGCATGCCCATCGAGAAGCTGGCAGCGGCAGAGTCTGCCATTGTCGAACACATTCAGCGCTTGCACGATGAGCCGATTACGGCCGCTGAGCTGACCCGCGTGCAAACACAGGTGGCAAACCGATACGTATTTGGCAGTGAAACGCCAAGCGATCGCGCGGGTCTCTATGGCTACTACCAAGCGATGACCGGCAATATTGCCCATGCGCTGGATTACCCGGCCTGCATTCGCCAGGTTACTGCTGCTGATGTAAGCGCTGCGGTACGACGGTACTTGCCTCTGTGCGCATATGGTGTGGTTACCCTAAAACCTGGGTCTGACGACAGTGCGCCTATCAAAAAGGCTGCGTAGAGATGGCACAGCCCCTGAGCGCTGCACTGACTACCTCGATTGCTGAGCACATTACTCAGCAGACCGGCCAGCCTTTCCAGATTGATCACCAGCAATCGATTGGCGGAGGATGCATTAACCAGTCGGTAAAGGTCAGTGATGGCCAGCGTCACTTTTTTGTGAAAGTGAACCGGGCTGACCAGCTGGCGATGTTCGAATCAGAGCGCGACGGCTTGCAAGAAATGTACGCCAGCCAGACGATTCGGGTGCCGCAGCCAATCTGCTGTGGCACCGGCGATCGCGCAGCTTACATCGTGATGGAGTGGTTAGAGCTGGGCGGAAGCCGGGCGCCGGAAGCGTGGCAGCAGATGGGCCAGCAGCTTGCGGCGATGCACCAAGTGACCAGTGAGCAGGGCTACGGCTGGCACCGGGATAATACGATTGGGGCAACCCCACAGCAAAATACATGGTGCAATAACTGGGTGGAATTCTGGCGCGATCGCCGCCTAGGCCCGCAGTTTGAGATGGCTCACGATAGAGGAGGGTATTTCCCTCGGCGCGACGAACTAATGAATGCTATTCCTCGCCTGTTACAAGGTCACCAGCCTACGCCTTCCCTCCTCCATGGCGATCTGTGGTCGGGTAATGCAGCTATCACCCAAGTCGGAGAACCCGTCATCCTCGATCCAGCAACTTATTACGGGGATGCAGAAGCTGACCTAGCGATGACAGAGCTATTCGGCAGTTTCCCAACCGCTTTTTACCATGCCTATAGCGCTGTCTTACCCATGGATGAGGGCTACCGTCAGCGCAAATTGCTCTACAACCTGTATCACATTATCAACCACTTCAATTTGTTTGGAGGCGGCTATGCTAGCCAAGCCAACAGCATGATTCAAACGCTTTTAGAGTGAGCGGTGTATACCAAGATGTCTCGAAAGTTTGATATATTGGTGCTTCATCGGCGGCATGGCCAAGTGGTAAGGCAGAGGATTGCAAATCCTTTATCCCCAGTTCGAATCTGGGTGCCGCCTTTACCAAAACTTCGTTAAAACGACCGTCGAACTTGGCTTTTAGCCGATGTTTGGCGGTCGTTGTCTTTTGCCGACTGTCGTTAATTGGCGACAATAGACGATAATTGACGGTGGTTTTTTAGGCATGGATTAGGCATGGATGCTCTAGAGTCTGCAAACTCATGGTTGAAGAACCAAGGGCACAGGGTGCGAATTTGCCAGGTGGGAACGCTTTTGTATCTACGAGGAACCTTTCCACCAAGACCAGGTGCTGACACAGACAGACCACATCAGCAGCGGATAGCCTTAAAGCTGCCATCTAACGCCCGTGGCGTGGAGGTAGCTAAGAAAGAGGCTGACCGGGTAGGCAAGCTGCTAGAGCTGAAGATGTTTGAGTGGGCTCCTTACGTGCGCAGGCAGTCTAATGGGTCAGTCACTGAGTGGGTTGAAAGGCTGCGGTTTGAGTATTTTGCCGAGGGTGGGTCACTGACAACCTGGGATGGAGACTATGCACAGGCTTATCGAAAACTACCAGCAGAGAGAGCGCTTACGCTACCGCTGTTGTTGAGAGTAGCCAAAGAGTCGAGCCCAAACACTAAATCTAGGCAGCGAGTGTGTATGGCATTTGCTCGATTAGCTCGGTTTGCGGGCATCGATGCCGACCGCATAGTGGCGCTAAGGGGAAATTATTCATCAGCTGCCGTTGATCCTCGAACCTTGCCGACTGATGAACTCATTTTGCAGTGGAGGAACAGCGTCTCTAGCTCTGCCTGGCGGTGGTGCTTTGGAATGATGAGTGTTTATGGGCTAAGGCCACACGAGCTGTTTCACTGCAACTTAGATGATTTCCCAACGGTTCGGATTGCCAGTGCGACCAAAACAGGAGATCGGTTTGTTTGGCCGCTCTATCCGGAATGGGCCGAGGCATGGGGCCTTCAGTTTCGCCAGCTGCCAGCACTTCGCAATATCGAGCAGCTGACAAACGCAAAGCTAGGCTCTAAGGTCAGCCGCCGTTTTTATGCCTGGAGGCTGATGAAGCCTGACGGCCAAAGTCTGAGGCCCTACGACCTGCGCCACTGCTACGCCCGGCGATGTTTTGAGTTTGGATTCTCGCCTGAGTTTGGTGCGAAGATGATGGGACATTCGCCGGACACTCACTATCGGGTGTATCGCCGGTGGATAGATGAGCGTGTTTATCGGGTGGTCTACGAGGCTGCTCTGAGTCGGGCTGATAGACCGGTCCCACCGGTTCAGTCTTCGGAACCTCCGTAACGACTTCACTCTGCAGCTGCTGAATGGTAGCCACGTTGTAAAGGTAGCTCAGCCGTTTCGCCAGAGGGTTTTTGACCCGCCAGTGTTTACCCTTGACCAACTGAGTCTTTCGCATCTTGGCGAGCGTCTCACGATGAATCCCTAAATATTGGCAAGCGTCAGTTGTTCCATACCAAACACGCTTAGACATCTAGCTCTCCATCAACGATGTAGATTGCCAATCGTTCAAGTAGCCAGTAAAAGCCGTCCATATCCAAATAATCACGGCGCGGCGGACCTACTTCGCCCATCCACTCAACCACCTGAGGATGCTTCCACGTCAGACCGGCCATCACGAGCTCGACTGAGCATCGCGCTATCAGGCTGGAGTAGTCGAATCGTTGTAAAAAGTCGTTTTCCACTGCCTGCTAATACCTCTGTACCTGTGGAAAACCTTCTCTTTCCCCCGGACCCCCTTTCCCTTCCTGAGAATCCGGATTACAAAACTCCAAGAGGGGACTTTCAAGCGGGGGACATTTCATATTTTTTTGGTTGGTGTGTAACAGCCCACGGGGTGCGGGTTTGAGTGGATCGGGCGGTGGGTCGGTGGAGTTGCCAGAATCGGCTGCATTGCCCTCCCCGTGGGCTGTTACACACCATTGGTCCGTATGCCATAGGTGGGCGTATTTGTAGAGTGTCTGGGCTGATGTGTGGGCCGTCTGGCATAGCTTGCGCACTCGCTCTCTAATGCCTTCCGGTAGCTCGCCGGTGGTAGCTAGCTGGAGGACTGCGCTCTTGATCCGAGCGATCGCATCTTCGGCGCGCTCGGTGTTGATGTCGAAAACTAGGGCGGTGCGTTTGGGCTCTGAGCCCATTGGCCAGTAGTAGCGCTCTGCAGCCCTTGCCCATGCCCGTGAGCGCCTATCTATTTCGTGTTGATGGTTGCAGTGGTCAAGGTAGCCGGGTCGGGTGACGGCGATGCGCTCGACATACTCGGCCAGTTCGTGGCCGTCGAGGCCTTCGAACACGCGGCCATAGCAGGCTATGTCTTTTAGCAGGCCGTTGGTCTGTCCTTCGCCGGTGAAGCCGTGGCTGATGCTGTATTCCAGGTCTTCACGCCAGATTTGGGCTGGGTGCGCTTTGATCTTGGGGCGTTTGCGATGCTGGTCGCGGCCATGGCGTAGGGCTTCGGTGAGCAACTCCATATCCTGGGCGTTCTGGGCGTATTCCCATCGCCAGAAAAACATCTGAAGGCTGGAGCCTTGGGGTCGGTAGTCATGGTCTAGCAGAACGGATCCGCTGCCTGGTTGCAATGGCAGCCGGTGAGCGTTGTACTGGGTGAATTCGCTCAGCCAAGATCGGCCAAAGCTTTTGCAGTTCGGGAAGGCCTCGATCTGTCCGGCTTCTATGTGGATGTCCTGGGCCTCTAGTGCGTACTTGACGGCTGCGGCTAGGTCGAAGGTGGGGACTGCTTCGGGTAGCGGGAAGTAGATGTGGATGCCGCCGCTGAAGCTGGAACGGATGGTGACGGTGCGGACAATGCCGATAACTTCCAGGGCTTCGCTGATAGCGTTGACGCCTTCTGCTGAGTGGAATTTGCTGCCTCTATCGATGTCCAGTAGGCCGTATTGGGTTTGATTTCCAAACCGGACGCCTACCAGCTGCGCCGGGTCTTGCCACATCCGCCAGAGAGTGCGAGCCCTCAGAGGAAATTTGCCTTGGCCATTTTTGTCGGTGCCGATGGTTTCCCATTTTGGGTCTGTGGCGTCTTCGGTGCTCCCTGCGATCGCAAGCCAGCGATGACTGAATGTCTTGCATAGCTTTTGGCCGTAGATGTCAGATGGGGGAAGTTCGGCTATCATGTGATGTATTAATTAGTACATTCAGGCCATTGGCGACCGTAAATCGCTGATGGCCGTTTTTTATGGGTTTTGGGCGCCAGCCACCGAAGACGGCTTGCGTGAAATCCATTAACAGAAATCAAGTTCCCAAGGTTAATCGTCCAACAAACACGTAGAACCCTTGCTATTAATGAGTTGCGAAAGAAAAACAGCTCATGACTTTGGGGAGGGGGTCTGCGATTATGTGGCATGTCCGTGCGGGCAAAGGTTTCGCCGCTCAAACCCGCACAGACTTTGCAACCCCAAACTGGTTTGAGGTCAATCAGATCTTACCTCAAGCCGGTTTTGGATCAAACTGGTTTGAGGTAAGATGGCTAGAAGCACCCCTAATTTGGAGTCTTGGATTGTGAAATTAAGGCTTAAGGCGGGCGTTACTCAAAAACAGCTAGCTGATGAGCTAGATGTAAGCGTCCAAACAATACGGAACTGGGAGCAGGGCAAAGCTGAAGCGACCTTTACCCTGAAGCAAATCAAAGCTTTTTGCTCTCTTCTAAATGTGGGTTTAGACGACTTACCAGATAGAACGAAAGTGATCTAGCTGCGCCAAATATAAAAAGCCCCCCGCTGCTCCAACAGCGAGAGGCGTACGCACCTATTCAGAGTAGGCACGCATGAAAAATATACAATTCTTTAGAAATGGTCGGCCTCCCCCTAGTTGGGAGGGCGATTTTTATTTGCCTTCCACTCAATGAACTCCCAGGTCAGCCAAAACACGAAGCCACCGGCTAACCCTGTGTACATGTCTCTCAGCACTATATGTGTGAACCAGATATGTAAGAGCGCCCAGTACTGGTGGGTGTGAAGGAGAAGTACTGCAAGTGCACTCACACAAAGACAGATTCCAAGCTTTAACATCTTCAGCCAGTAACTACCAGCTAATTATTCCCGCTATGAGCTTCCCAAATACCCGCGATCCACCGTAAAACGAGTTACTACAGCACACCCGCCGCACATCTGCCATACCCACAAGTACATACAGAAAAGCAGCGGGCGCACAATCGAAAACCCTATATTCCAAAGGCTTTCTAGATATGAATGATACAATCTACAACCCTTCACCGCACGTTGAAGCGTGCAGTAGTCGCACATATACCGCACAGGAGATAGCACAAACGCACAAGGTCAAAAATGTCACTGTACGCACGAGATGGTTTAAATGGCTTGAAAAAGTAGCCCCAACAGCGCTCCTGAAGACCGAACACGGTTATACAGAGCTGGCACGTAGTCTTTTTTCTGAATTTGCCAGCGTAGATCAGAGAGAACTCCCAGCATGGGTGGCAGATGCAAAAAGGCGTTACTCACATGAGTGGGAAAGTGCTGGTGTCATTGATTGCGAGGTAATTCCTGAAAACGTTGGCGGCACACTTGCTTTGATAAGTGCTAATAACGAATCCCTTCAGGCAAAGATTGCGCTAGAGCTAAGTCAAACTAATCAGCTTATTGATGCCATGAACGCGGCTGATAGCAACCTGTCTGAAGCTCAGCAACAAGCTGCGATCGCACGTGGCACACACCAGGCTATACAAGCGTTTCAGCTTGAAGAAACTGTTAAAGCTAAAGTGCTTAATGAACTTCGCCAGCGCCGGTTAGCAGGTGGGCAATCATGAACACATTTGTGATAGGAACCTTGCTTGCAGCAATTGGCGCCAGCGTCGCCAGTGGTGCGATCGCACACAACGGATTTTCACCGGTGGAAAACTTCCCCCACAGGGATACCAGCTACGACATGTATTTACCCGCTGGAACTGGAACCATCAATAATTACCAGTTTTCCACGCTATACAACCACATCGCTTTCCCACAGTCTCGCGGTGCACTCACCGGGCTGCTGGGTCACCCGAAGGCTTACAGCGGTTCCTACGACTACTACAGCTACAACGGATCGGAAGTTGCTGTCTACTACACCGGCGACACTGCACTGTTTTTCACGGTGGGATACTGACATGGCCCTTTTTTCTTTTTTTGGCCGACGTAAACCCTTTGTGCGTGGCAGTTACTGTGATACGGATACCCGTTCAGACGTGCAATATTATGAAGGCGATGACATTGATGAGCAGGTGGGAAATGCTCACGACCGAGACGATGAAGTAATTTACAGCGATGATGAGTTTCATTCGGAATGCGAACATCAGCGCTTTGACGATGATATGCGCCAGCTAGAGCAAGGACCAGGACTATGGTAAACACAACAGCAAAAACGACTATTCGCCTATCTGACGATTCCCCAGCCGAAGGCCCTCTAACCTATGAGCAAACTCTGCTCTTAAAGGAACTGAATGAGTCATCCGACCCCGCATCTTTGAGAACTCGACTGAGTTTCATTCGCTCGCGATTTTGGAAGGCTGTCACAGACCTGAAGGGACTTCATCGGGTAATTGTTTCGAATTCATAGCTTCACAGTCGGCAGCCTTCATTTCATGTTTTTTCCCCGCATGGCTTGATGGCTGCCGTTTTCTTTGGGTCGCAATCTCAGCTAGTGCGTGCGATCGCCAAGCTGATATCAACTCGTGAGGGTGGCAATATCTTTTTGAGCTGTAAATGGTTAGCATCTTGGGCGCTAGTTAAAAATTTTTCTCGGATGCGACCCGTCAAACAGTATGAAACACCTTTTCCCCTTCTCGCTTGAATTACGTCACAGCTTTCAACCATGACTATCAAAACTCAGTTAGTTTTACCCGGACTTCCGAAACAAAAAGGAGGGGTTCGGCCGGGTGCAGGCCGCAAGAAAACAGGCATCCCGACAACAACTCTTAGAGTCGCCGAAGCAGTAGCTTTCGACTGCAAACGCATTGATGAAGATTTCAGAAAGGGACAGTACGCGATTCACTCTGGCCGAGTAATCGTGGCAACTCCAGTCCACGGAGGGACGCTGCCATGGCTTCGAAAATATGCCGAAGAGATGGGCTTGAGCGTGAATGAGGCTGCGAGCGAACTGCTAGCCAGTGCGCTCGCTAACCTCTTTCCTGAAACGCTGGAATAATGCCTGGCCTAAATACGGCCTGAATAGGGCAACTGGCACATACCTAAAAACGGCATTTTCTCGTAACTAGTCAGCGCTGAAACACGCATTCTTCCGTTGACTAGTTGCGGATCGAATCAACTATCCAAGGAAAAATGAACAAAGCTGAATTTGAATTAACACAGTACCTGACACGCTCCGAAGTTCAGGTCGTTATCGGTTTCTTAAAAAACTCTGCCCATAACAGTGACATAGCACCGAGTCTCAAAGAGATGGCTGAGAGCCTGAAAAAAGCACTTTCTGAGTCTATTGAGATGGACCGAGCTAATACTCACAGTGTTTTGCACCAAAACTGGAGTCAGACTTATTGACTTCTCTCAACAAGAACCGCCGACACGAGGATTTTCAACCCACAACAAGCTCAACAAATGAAAGATGCTGAAAGCCTACAGGCTATTAGAGAAGTCGTATCTAATTTCCGGAGGCACAACATACACCCTTTAACGACTATAGAGACGATAGAAATGTTGCTCGACCCAAGCTATAGTCCTGGTGACCCCAGCGAGATTGAGAAGCTCCCCCGAGAGGATGATCTACCTCGTCCTAGCCTCGACGATCTAGCTTGGTACGAATTTGACTACCTCTAATGCCAGGAGGCGGACTTGAACCGCCGACACGAGGATTTTCAATCCACTGCTCTACCAGCTGAGCTATCCCGGCTAACACAGTGAGCTTTCAAACTCACAAACAGATATCTTTTGTAAGCATCTAGAAAAGAAACCCTTACAGAAGCAGGTAAACAGATTTCTTTTCTAGATGTAATTTAGATAACCGCGTTTTGCGCTTAACTAAAGTAACAAATTAGCGGAACTGTAGCAAGACATTCATAAGAGAAAAGCTTAGAAGAAAAGCCCAAGAGAAAAGTGCGCCATCTCCCCAAAAAACAAGGGCTAGATAACGCACTATTACAATGGCTTTATTGTCAACCTAATTTGCTGCGACTGCAAAAGCTGCCATTTATTTAGATGGGGCGTAAGCGAGCCAGTTTGATAGAGAAAGGTCCAGCCCCTTCGCCCGCATAGGAGCGAACCCGAATGGTGTACTTTCCAGATTCGCTAATGCGCGCAAATAGTAGCGAGTTAGTGCTGCCGTCGGGACCGTCGTCATTTTCGCTGACGGTGATGCCGTTGGCATCCATCAGGGTGACGAGGGTATCAAAGTCATCGGAGATGGCATCAATGGTGATTTGGTCGCCAGCTTCGAGATTGACGACGTAGTCTTTGGCAAATCCGCCAAAGCCGGTGGGAATATCGGAAACGCTCAGGCTATCGTTGACCTCTTCGCTACCTAGCGTGGCTGGATTGTATAGCTGGGCGGAGGCCTTGCCTGCATTCAGCCCTGCGGTCAACAACACGGCAGGAACTACAAACGCTAGAAATTTGGTTGGTTTCATAGAATTTTAGGAGGGATTGAGAGTATTTTTGGAATTTAGGGCAATGCCTGCGAGCCGAGCACCTGAATCTAGTACTTCACAGACACGGCCTGGGTGCGTTGAGCAGGCAATGAGTGCGTATACCCTATTGTTCCCGCTTTTTTTCGGCTTACTGTAAATAGTGACGAATAAACAAGTAATGGCAATGAAATGGTAGGGCTTTTGCTCTGGCCGTTAGTCTGAACTAGACATTTGGCACTAGACATTTAGCTGTTCGTCTGACTATCGACGGGGGTATCGATGGCAGTTTCTACAAGCGGTTAGGCACTGCTTCCCGAGGAAAGGTCGGTTTTGGGTGCTTCTTTGTAGTAGTCGTCAGCGCCGATCTTTTCATTCTTTCCTTGTTCGTTAATGCACCCAGATTTTTTGTTGTACTGACACACTCTAGCCCACAGCTTGGCTCGATTTCCTTGCGGCCCGGTAGAAAATATCACGCGATCGCCCCCATCTGCACCGACCAATATTTTCACATTACAAATCGGACAGGTTTGGGTTGTGGAGTCTGCCATAGTGAATTGGAGCTAGATAGTGGATTGGAACTAAAAGGAACCATCAAAAAAAGTTGCTTATCAGTGATCTAGCGTAGCAAACGGGTGCTTGACTGTTATTTAAGAACTTTATACATAACCCCTCTGTTTGTAACCTAGGCAAGATGAAAGCGGCTGCCTCTCCTGTTTAGCTTGAATCATCCGAATATCATCATTGTCTGGAACTGCCTATGTCTCGCTTGACTTCGCGACCCGCTACGCTGGCTAATTCGCCTGCCTCACTCAAGCGTCTTCGCCGTATGAGTCACCTCCTGGACAACGCGATTCCGGTGCCGGGAATCGGCGTGCGGGTTGGGCTAGACCCTATTTTGGGACTGCTGCCGGGGGGCGGTGATGTGGTGACGGGGGTGCTCTCCGTTTACATCGTGTTCGAAGCGGCCCGGATGGGGTTACCGGCAGCTACGCTCGGGCGGATGGGACTAAATATTTTGCTGGATGTGCTAAGCGGTACGGTGCCGGTGCTGGGTGATTTGTTTGATGTAGCCTGGAAGGCAAATAGTCAGAATGTTGCGCTGCTAGAGAAGCATCTGGCCGATCCGGTGCCGAGCAAAGCGGCAGATCGGCTGTTGGCCATTGGCGTGATTGTCGGCCTGCTGCTGTTAGTTTTGGGGGTGGCTGCGCTCTCTTTGTGGGTAGTGTCTACGGTGCTGGGTGCGGTTTTTGGCGGTTAGTTGCCTTGGTGGGTAGTTTCTCTAGCAGGTAGTTAGAGACGTTATAGACCGCAATTGCAGAGCTTGCGTAAGAGATTTTTTAGACCGCTTTGCACAGAAGTGTCGCCCAGGCTTCATGGCATAATGATGCGGCCTACTTAACTCGCGCTGCGCCGCCCGCCCTAGATGACTTCTGAGCAGTTTACCGTTGATATCTCTGACTCAGACCAGTCGGTAGACCTGGCGATTGCAGTTCCCGATGCCGACAGTGACCTGTCGGACTATGAGTTTCATCAGCGGGTGGAAGTGGCCTGGCAAGTGTGCGATCGCTTCGATCTGCAGACGGATATTTGGCGCGGGCGTATTTTGAGAGCAGTGCGCGATCGCGAGAAAAACGCTGGCAAATCCAAGGCCGATAAGTCCCATGAATCTGCCCATGAATCCAATGGGGACAGCGGCAAAAACGGCACGAGCGGCGTCGGCTTCCTAAACTGGCTAAAAGATCGCGACGTCAGCAAGAGCCAGGCCTACGTGCTAATCGACCTAGCCAATAGCGCCGACCAAATGTTGGAAGACGGCCTCATCGAAACTCAAGATGTCAATCGCTTCAGTAAGCGCGCCTTTCTCGAGACTGCGCAAGCCTCCCCAGAAGTACAGCAAATCGTCAGCGAGGCCGCTCGCCGGGGCGACCAGATTACCCGCAAAGAGGTGAGGAACCTATCGGATGAATGGACCGCCATGACCTCTGACCTCGTGCCAGAATCGGTCCGCGAAAAAGTTTCCAACAACACCATTCCTACCCGCTACCTCACGCCTATGGTGCGGGAAATGGAAAAGCTCCCCCCTAGCCATCAGCAAACCCTCAAGAATGAAGTAGATGAAAACCCGGATGTAGATACTCTCAAGCAGGTGACTGCCGAAGCCAAGTATCTCTCCCGCTATATAGAAGCGGCCGGGCAGGTGCAGACTCTTGACCCCGAACAAGTGGATTTGGAGCTTGCTCTAGATGAAGCCCTGCGGGTAGGCTGCCTCAACTCCACTGCAGACTTAGTCAACCAGGCGACCCAGCTAGAGCAAGCGGCTACCAAGCTCTATACCGCCTGGAAACGCATGAACAAGCTTTCAGATCGTGTCTATGTAGATAGTGGTGAAAGCACGCCCCATCTTAGAGCGCTGCTAAGTGCGCTGAGTCCGCTGTGTAGCGAGCTGGTTGAAGTGCAGCTTGGTGAAGTCAATAGCGCATCGGCTAGGCGTATCAGGCTGCAGATACTGCCCGACGACAGCGCTGCTGGGCCATCTGATGAAAAGGGTTAGGCTTGTCGCCGTTTACTATTTCTAACAATTTGGCGGTATGGGGAGCGGCTGATAAGCTGTGCCGATTGATTGTCCTTAGACTGATTTATACAGCAAGCTGCATCTTTCTCAGGGTGTTCTGATAGGCTATAAGAAAGACAAATTGGTAAGAACTATTAAGAAGCCTTGAGTGATTGTCAAGTGGCATTTACTAGGGCTCTCTTTTAATGACACCAATTTAACGTAACCAAGGACAGTACAGTCATGCCAACCCTTGAAGCCAGCCCAGTGATGGACTTCCAGAGCGAGACCTACAAAGACGCTTACAGTCGCATTAATGCAATCGTCATTGAAGGTGAGATGGAAGCTAATGATAACTACAAACAGTTAGCAGCGCATCTGACTGGGTATGAAGACGAGCTAATCAAGCTAGCTCGTATGGAAAATCGTCATATGAAGGGTTTTCAAGCCTGTGGTAAGAACCTGAGCGTCACCCCTGATATGCCCTTCGCGAAAGAATTTTTTGCACAGCTGCACGCGAATTTTCAGTCTGCTTTGGCAGAAGGCAAAATCGTCACCTGCTTGCTGATTCAATCGTTGATCATTGAGACGTTTGCTATCTCTGCATACAACATCTACATTCCAGTAGCGGATGACTTCGCCCGCAAGATCACAGAAGGGGTTGTCAAAGATGAGTACATGCATCTGAACTTTGGCGAAGAATGGCTCAAGGCCAATTTTGAAGCTTCCAAAGCTGAGCTAGAAGAGGCCAACCGAGCTAACCTGCCTCTGATTTGGAAAATGCTCAACCAGGTAGAGAATGACGCTGCTGTACTTGGCATGGAAAAAGACGCCCTCGTCGAAGATTTTATGATTACCTACGGTGAAGCCCTGGCTAACATCGGTTTTACCAGCCGTGAGGTGATGAAGCTGTCCGCGCAGGGCCTAGCCAGCGTGTAGGTTTGGTTTGCTGCGGCTCTGCCCAAAAGGCGGAGCCGCAGTGGGTGTGTTGCGGCGATGTTTTGAACGGCGGTATTGCAGGAGATCTCGGGGTGATGCGCTTCGGGCTGTTTTGAAATTCCCCACGTAAGAGGTGTCTTCGCTTTGGTCTGGTCTGGCCGCTACCTCTATTGTGATGTGGGCGATCGCGCATTGGGCGCGCGTCCGGTCGGTGGGGCGAGGTCAATTGTATTTAGTTCTTTTCAGCGCGTATTCGCGTCAGTAATCCCGCATGTTTGGTTTAATTGGTCATTTGACAAGTTTGCAGCACGCTCGTGAAGCCTGCGCAGATATGGGCTTTGAAGAATTCTCAGAGCAAGGCTTAGATTTTTGGTGCAGCGCACCGCCCCGAACGATTGACGATATCAAAGTTACCAGCGCGACCGGTCAGACGATAGAAGGACGCTATGTGGAGTCTTTTTTCCTGCCTGAGATGCTGGCAGCTAAGCGAATTAAGGCAGCTACTCGCAAAGTGCTCAATGCCATGGCCCACGCTCAGAAAAACGGCGTAGACATCACGGCACTCGGCGGTTTCTCCTCAATTATTTTTGAGAATTTTAAGCTGGAGCAGATTAAGCGCGTTCGTAACCTGGACTTGGACTTTAGAAAGTTTACGACGGGTAACACTCACACAGCCTACGTTATCTGTAAGCAGGTGGAAGAAGCCGCCCCCAAGCTGGGCATCAATTTGGCGCAGGCGACAGTTGCTGTGTGCGGAGCGACTGGAGACATTGGCAGTGCAGTATGCCGCTGGCTGACGGCCCGTACGGGGGTGAAGGACCTGCTGCTGGTTGCTCGAAACCAGGAGCGACTGAATAATCTCAAATCAGAGCTCAACTTCGGGCGAGTTCAGACTCTAGATGAAGCGCTTCCCCAGGCAGATGTCGTTGTGTGGGTAGCCAGCATGCCAAAGGGCGTTGAGGTGGAGCTAGAGGGACTAAAGCAACCTTGCCTGATGGTAGATGGTGGCTATCCCAAGAACATCGATGTGACCTTCGCTCGCCCCGGAATCACGGTGCTGAAGGGCGGCATTGTGGAGCATACGCTAGATATTGACTGGCGAATTATGAACATCGTGAATATGGACGTGCCCGGACGGCAGCTATTTGCCTGCTTTGCCGAATCGATGCTGCTGGAATTTGAAAAGCTACATACAAACTTCTCTTGGGGACGCAATCAGATCACGCTAGAGAAGATGGACCTAATTGGCGAGGCCTCTCGTCGCCATGGCTTTAGGCCCCTATTGACGTAGCTTTTGACAAGTCCGCTCGAATGATGCTGTCCCTGATAGGGACCCCGATAGGACCTTTAAGGACTGTGCGCAGCTCTCCGGTCTGTGGCTCAGCGAAATACTTTGTGATTCAGGCTGTCTTTTGCTCAGGGGAATGATCCCCGGCTCAAGCATTAGACACCTTAAGTGCGGTACGCTAGTTAAGCTGTTCCGCGATTTTTCCACTCCATGGCAACGACTGAGCGTAGGCCAATTTTGCTCGACTTTGAGAAGCCTTTAGCTGAGCTAGAGTCTCGTATCACTCAAATTCGTGAGTTGGCTGAAGATAATGATGTCGATGTTTCCGATCAGATTCATCAGTTGGAGTCGCGGGCACAGCAGCTACGACAGGAAATTTTTACTAGCCTATCGCCGTCTCAGCGAATTCAGGTGGCTCGCCATCCCCGTCGGCCCAGCACGCTGGACTATATTCAATCTATCAGTGATGAGTGGATTGAGCTGCACGGAGATCGCCGCTCGGGAAAAGACGATTTGGCTTTGGTTGGCGGTATTGCCCGCTTTCAGGGACGACCGGTGATGATGCTGGGTCATCAGAAAGGGCGAGATACCAAAGACAATGTGGCGCGTAATTTTGGCATGCCTGTGCCAGGGGGCTACCGTAAGGCGATGCGGCTGATGGAGCATGCCAACCGTTTTGCCATGCCGATATTTACCTTTATCGATACGCCTGGGGCTTGGCCGGGTTTTGAAGCAGAAGAAATGGGGCAGGGGGAGGCGATCGCCTACAACCTGCGAGAAATGTTTCGCCTAGATGTTCCCATTATCTGCACGGTGATTGGGGAAGGGGGCTCGGGAGGGGCGCTGGGCATTGGTGTGGGCGATCGCCTGATGATGTTTGAGCATTCGGTCTATTACGTTGCCAGCCCGGAAGCCTGCGCTTCTATCCTGTGGAAAGATGCCTCACGTTCAGCGCAAGCGGCAGAAGCGCTGAAGGTAACCGCTTGGGACTTGAAAAATCTTGGCATTTTGGACCAGCTGCTGCCAGAGCCCATTGGCGGGGCGCACGCAGCACCAATTGAAGCGGCAGATACGCTGCAGCAGGCCCTAGCGCAGAATCTTAATCAGCTGCTTGAGATGGGCGTTGAGCAGCGTCGCAATCAGCGCTACGACAAGTTCAGAGAGATCGGAGTATTCTCGGGGTGAATATTCTCGGGATGGATAGTGATCGTGAGTT
Source organism: Cyanobacteria bacterium J06626_6 (assembly GCA_038523095.1). Lineage (GTDB taxonomy): Bacteria > Cyanobacteriota > Cyanobacteriia > Phormidesmidales > Phormidesmidaceae > Phormidesmis. The sequence goes on along the minus strand of JBCBJS010000024.1, from coordinate 7,367 downwards.
AAGTAATCAGCCAACCGCGCCGCCTGCTCGGCGGGCTTTGATTACCGGGGCTAGCTCTGGCATTGGCAAAGCGACAGCGCGGGCTTTCGCACAGGCGGGGTTCGATGTGGCTCTGGTCGCTCGGTCTGAGGCCTTGCTAACTGATTTGGCCACTGAGCTGACTGCCCTTGGGATCGTGGCTAGGGCCTTTGTGATTGATTTGTCTAAAATTGAGACAGTCAGGGAAAAGATCACCCAGGCGATCGCCGCATTTGGCCCGGTGGATGTGCTGATAAATAACGCGGGGATGGGCTACACCGGCAACCTGAGCGAAATGCCCCTAGCTGATTGGCAGCAGGTGATGGCGTTGAATGTGACCAGCGTGCTGCAGGTGGTGCAGGCGGTGCTGCCCCAAATGCGAAACCAGATGCGAGACCAGACGCGGGACCAGACGCTGCGGCAGTCGGCAAAGGGGCAGCCGGCAGCTCCGTTGCAAGACCCGATGTCAGCCTCTACTCAGCGTGATTTTGACCAGCGCTCTGGTGGGTTGATTGTAAATATTGCTTCGATTGCTGCCCAGCAGCCGTTTCCAGAGTGGGGCGCTTATGGCGTGAGTAAAGCGGCATTGACGGCGCTTTCAGGTGCGATCGCTGCTGAAGAATCTGTCCACGGCATTCGGGTGACTACCCTGTCGCCAGGGGCTGTCGATACCCCTATATGGGAGAGCAGCACAGTCCAGTCCACGTTTGACCGCGCTGCTATGCTGCGCGCCGAAACCGTGGCGCAGACCATTTTGCATATGGCTATGCTGCCGCCGAATGCAGTTATCTCCCAGCTGACGCTGATGCCTGCTCGGGGGGCTCTGTAGGGGTCAGGTGGATTGTTTGGCCGGGCGGTTATTGCATCGGGTTGACGTGAATCGGATTGAAGTTTTCTTTTGGTTTTTGGATCTTAGAGTTGATTGAGAGATTTATTTATGACTATTTCAGATGGGATTTTAGATGAGAGTAGCCGTGACTTCACGGAGGCTGTACTGGGCAGTCGTAGCAATGGCAGCCGTGACAAGCTGACCAACCGGCAAGTTAGGCCAGACCGGCAGACCAAGCACGGGCTTCCCCGTCAGCCCTCTAAGATTAGTCCGGATCAAGACAATGGTCCTATGATGGAAGCCGTCAGAACTATCTTGCTCTCTGTCGGTGAAGATCCTGAGCGAGAAGGCCTCTTAAAAACGCCCCATCGCGTTGCCGAAGCGATGCGATTTTTGACCAAAGGCTATTCCCAGTCCTTAGAAACTATTGTTAACGATGCCATCTTTGATGAGGGACACAACGAGATGGTGCTTGTGCGAGATATCAACTTTTTTAGCCTGTGCGAACACCATATGCTCCCCTTCATGGGGCGTGCCCACGTGGCGTACATTCCCAACCAGCGAGTGGTGGGCCTAAGTAAGCTGGCGCGCATTGTGGAGATGTACGCTCGGCGCTTGCAGGTGCAAGAAAGGTTGAACCGGCAGATTGCTGAGGCCGTTCAGGAAATTCTTGACCCGCTGGGTGTTGCTGTCGTGATGGAGGCAAGCCACATGTGTATGGCCATGCGCGGCGTGCAGAAGCCAGGGTCGTGGACAGTCACCAGTGCGATGGTTGGCGTATTTCAAGAAGATGCCAAAACCCGCGAAGAGTTTCTGAGTCTGATTCGCCATCAGCCAGGATTTGCCAACTATTAATTAGCCATTAGGTAATTGGCCAATGGTAATTACCTAGTGGCACTAGCCGTCAGCGCTGCTGGTCGTGGCCAGCAGTTAGCTAGCAATTGTCCAGCCACTTATCAGCCCATGATGGATTTGCTGACTGGTTTGATTGGGCATAAAAATCGTTGGCAAACAAAATCACTTTTCTTTTGTCGGCACCAGCGATAGAGTTGGGATGTCCACTTTTCTCTCTTTAAGATTTTTGCTATGGCGACCGACACATCGACCGTTGAAACCCTTTCAATGTTTCAAGATGATGATGGCGATGAGGCGATTACCGCTACCCATGTCGAGGTGATTGAGACTGTCATCTCTAGCCTGGAGCAGGACGATTCAGCAATGGTCAATCGTTCTGAGAGTGGCTACCTGTGGAAATTCAAGTACGGTTCTGTCGATGTTTTTGTGCAGCTTTCGGGCGAAACCGACGACGATACGCTGACCACCTGGTCGCCGGTTCATACGCTGCCAGTGCAAAACGAAGCAGAGATGATGCGGAAGCTGCTAGAGATGAACTGCGGCAATACGTTTGAAGCCTGCTTTGGTCTGTTGGATCAGAGCGTTGTTGTGTTTGCCAGCCGCACCCTAAAGGACATTAATCCCAGCGAAATTTCTCGCCTGATGACAATTGTGGCTTCTATCGCAGATGAGAATGACGATGAGCTGCTAAAGACTTATCCATCGGCTTAGGTTGCCTGCCGAATGGGGTGCCGAGTGGGGTGCCAAGTAGGGTGCCAAGTAGGATGATTGACAGATGCTATTTGCTGAACTTCCTGATTTCTCAACGGGTAATTCGTTTCTCTGGCTTATGGCGGCAGGGTTGGGGCTGCTGCTCCTTAAGGTGAGCGTTTTAATCTGGGCCTATGCAAAGACGTATCGGTTGGCAACGCTGATTTATGCGCTGTATGTGATTGCCCAAGCGATAACGCCAATACTTCTGTCGCGTCTCTTGCCGGTGGAGCAGTTCGCATACTATTCCTTCGGCATTAACTTTTTGGAAATTCCTCTGTTTGCCTGGCTGGTTATTTCGCTGGCGCGGCGATCTCAAACTGCTGCTACACTGCCCCATGACAGTCATGACAGCCATAGCAGTTAAAAAAAATTGGCGACTCATTCCCCTGATGGTGGCAACGGGCGTTGAGCAGATGGCGATTGATAGCTGGCTCTTGACTCAGCATGCTCAGGGCTTGCAGCCGCCGAGTTTGCGGTTTTATGTGTGGCGATCGCCCGCTATTTCCCTCGGCTACCACCAGCGACAGTTTCCATCACACTGGAAGACGTTGCAACACAAAGGTCAACCGGTCGAGCTAGTGCGCAGACCCACAGGTGGACGAGCCGTATTGCACCAGGGCGATTTGACTTATGCCCTAGTGACCTCTGGGCTGCAGGGTTCGCGCAGAGCGGTATACCGGCAGCTGTGTCAGTTTCTGATTGAAGGCTGGCGCAGCTTAGGTATTGAGCTTAGCCTCGGCGTCGCTGGACGCAGCTACATCAAAAATGCAAACTGTTTTGGCTCGGCAACCTCTGCGGACTTGGTGATGGAGGATGGCTACAAGCTCATTGGCAGCGCGCAGGTATATCGCGCGGGCTGCGTCTTGCAGCACGGCTCTATGCGACTACGGGCAGATAGGGACTTGTTTAAGCTCGCTTTTGGTGAAAAATCTGTTCCTCCTAGTCAGCTAGAGTTCCTGCTCTCAACATGTGACAAGAACAAGATTGTCGACAGGCTAGTCGAAACGGCTGGTCAAGTGTTTGGCGTTGACTTTGACGTAAAGCCATTGACGGCTGCAGAGATTGAGCAGGCTAGTCAGGCCTTTAATGTTGATGTTTAAAGGCAGTATTCAGGTCTAGTGTTTGAGGCTAGGCTTTCTCGATGGCCTGAACGATGGCGCCAAGCTGGAGCCCGGCGGGATAGGCACCTTCCTGCTTAATTTTTTGGATGATGGCTTCGGTAATGGGGAAGTTGAGCTGCTTGGCCAGTGCTCGAACGATGTCACCGCGGTCCAGTGTGCCTGCTACGGCATCTGCAGGGGTGAGGACGGTGAGGCGCGCCAGCTGCTTTTCCTCAAGCAGACGGATGGCATCTGTGAGGGGCTTGGTTTCGCTGATGTGAGGAATTTCCAGCAGGGGGCGAGCAATGCTGTGCAGCGTGCGGTGCTCCCATTCGCTGCGCTCTACCTGCCTGAGGTCATCAATGGTCACCATGCCACGGTAGCGCCCATCGGAGGATGCGAAGTACACAGGAGATGACTTTTTATCTTCTAGGAGATATTCGTCGGCAAACTGCCGCAGGGACATGTTGGCATCTAGTACGCGGAAGTCACGGATGGCGGCGTCAGAGGTTTTGAGCTGGGTCAGGCTTTCTTGCAGGGTGTTCATGCGGTTGTAGGCACCGGCATTACGCAAGATAAATAGACCAATGAGGGCAGGCCAAATATAGGACAAGCTGCCGGTTGCAAAGAATGCGATGAGTCCAAGCCCAATTCCACTCCAGCCTACAAACTGTCCGGCTCTAGCTGCCCATCGAACGCCTGTGGTGCGGCTCTTAGTAGCTTTCCACACGGCTGCCTTGAAGATTTGACCGCCGTCTAGCGGCAGCCCCGGAATCAGGTTAAACAGGGCAAGAATCAGGTTAACTGTAGCAATTTCGCCAACAATGATTTGTGCAATTTGCGGCAAGTTGTCTAACCTGCCTAGCAGGGTGAAGATGACGAAGAGAGCGATGCTGACTGCAGGACCTGCGATCGCAACCTGGAAAGCTTCTCCCGGCGTCTTCGACTCTCGCTCGATAGAGGCAATCCCACCGAATAAAAACAGCTTGATAGAATTCACCTTGATGCCTTGAGCTTTGGCGACGAGGCTATGGCCTAACTCATGTAGGAGTACGGAGGAAAATAACAGAATTGCATATAGGAAGCTAATTGCCCATGCACCCGCAGGCCCCACCAGCTGAATGCGGCTAGGGTCATTGCCGCCTAAAAAGGTGATAAGCAGGACAATAAAAAACCAAGAATTGTCGATAAAGAGCGGGATGTTAAAAAGGGTGCCCACTCGCCAACCAGTTTGCATAGCGCTACCTTCGGTGCTAGATATCTCTCGATCTGAGATCTATTGAATGTTTGAGAGAATACCTAGAGGATACTCTCCTGCAGCTAATCCATGCTGCTTGACTCTATTCTACTGAATATGTTGGGCTGGCTACCTGCGCAGAAGGTTGTGGATAACCGGCTATAGCCTAGGTGAAAAGATAGGTGAAAATTCAAGTAAAAATTTGTGGCATTACTAAGGTTGACCAGGGATGTGCGATCGCACAAGCTGGCGCAACGGCCCTGGGCTATATCTGTGTGTCAAAATCTCCTCGCTACATTACACCTCGGCAGATTGCACCGATTACGGCTGCGGTCGCTGCTGAGTATCCAGAGGTGGCGCATTTTGGGGTATTTGCGAATGCGAGTGTGGCGGATATGGTGGCGATCGCATGCCAAGCTAACCTCACAACCCTTCAGCTGCACGGCGATGAAACCCCAGCGCTCTGTCAGCGCCTGCGCTATGCTTTGGATATGTCTGGTCTGCCAAACGTGAAAATTGTGAAAGCCCTGCGCATTCGTGAAACAGCTGACTTAAAAGAGTCACAACGCTATGAGCCCTGCGTTGACATGCTCTTACTCGATGCCTACCATCCTGAGCAGCTAGGCGGCACCGGCAAAACCTTGGATTGGCGAGCGCTACAGGACTTCTCTTCGAGCTGTCCCTGGTTTCTTGCAGGTGGACTAACCCCAGACAATGTGTACACAGCACTATCTCTGCTATCCCCAAACGGAATTGACCTCTCTAGTGGAGTAGAGAGGTCGCCAGGTGACAAAAATTTAGACAAAGTTCGCGAGCTGTTTCATAGGCTAGATGTTCTAGAACCTAGAGTCCTGTAATCAGGATTGCGCCTTACTGTGAACAGACAACAGCTTGAGCGTTCTACATCTATGCAGTCTGCTTTTTCGCTACCCAGTACTTACTCATAAAGTAGTTATAGGTCTCTATTTCTTGGAAGCCAGCTGTTTCGAGCCGGGCGACTAAGTCGTCAGTAGTGTAGTGGCGGTAGTAGGGCTCGTGGAACATTGCAGGGAAGTTTTCCATGAGCGGCTCAAACTCAGGGGAGTCAATAGCCTGCACAGAGTCGCAAATGACAAAGATGCCGCCGGGTTTGGTGACGCGGAAGGCTTCGTCGATTACATTTTGCCGCGCGTCAGCAGGGAGTTCGTGGAACAGGAAGGTGCTGGTAGTCGCTTCAAAGAATTCATCGACAAAGGGCAGTGCTTCGGCATTTGCTTGAATCAACTGAGCTGGAATTGTACCTTTGATGTCTGCAAGATTCTCATTGGCTTTGCGGATGTAGGCGGGTGACAGGTCAACACCGTAAAGGGCGACATCTGGCATGGCTTGATTGATCCAGGTCAAGCTGTTGCCCGTGCCGCAGGCGATGTCTAGCAGTTTGCGTGGCTGTGGCGTCGAATCTGTTTCGACGGGCATCGTCATGAGGTGCTGCTTGAGCGGTGCCAGGATGCGACGACGCATGGGCGCAGCCGTGCCGTTGAAGAGGACTTCGACCTGAAGGTCATACATATCAGCGGAGATTTTGCTGAAGTAGCCGTCGGTCTGGTGGTGAAAGTTTTGGACGTAGTAAGACGGGTATCCGGTGGTATCGATGCCTTCGCTAAAGTCTTGATGGCGCTTGTTGCTAGCGCGGTCCCAAATCTTTGGGAGGTCTAGCCAGAGTTCTGGATAGTAGCGGAAGAAGTCGTCCCAGCGGTTTTCGAAGAGGGCTGACTTTGGATAGACGTTTTTTTCGGCATCGGTCCAGTCTGCTTCTAGCAGTGTTGCAATCCTATCTTGCAGCAGCTGGAGCATTTTAGGATCGGGTGGGTTGGGTTCTTCGCGCTTGGCACCCGCAAACGTATTTAGAAATCTTGTGCTCAGGGTTTTGTGAGCAAAGCCAAAGGCCTGTTTGCTCTGTTGAAAAGTTTGGTAGGCAAGCTTTGTTAGATCGGGAGTGAGCGTTTCTGGCATAGAACTTACGTGAGCTGAGCGTTATTTCTGCATTAATTAGTTATTTGCATTGTAAAAGAATGTTACGAAAAGTGTGGGCATTTGCTCAGAAAAATATGGGTTTTGATACGGAAAGCCGACTTGATAACCAAGTCGGCTTTTGTAGTGTGATTGTTTTGGGAGGGGTCTCCCCCTCTGCCTGACAACTTACTTAATAAAGAGCATCTCTTCATAAGTAGGCAACGGCCACAGATCGTCGGCAATTTCGCCTTCGAGGGTATCAGCAGCTTCGCGAATTTTGTCCATCATGCCGCGAATAGTGCCCGCGCAGTATTGCATATGTTCTTCGGAAGAGCCAAAGTCGTGTTTAGCGATCGCACTCTCCAACTCATTAGCACCGTCGAATAGGCTCTTGGCAAGGCCAGCTACCTTCTCAACCGGAGCCTTATCTACCTCAACGCCGATATCACTGAGATTGGCAACCGCTCCGGCGCTCTCACTTAGGTGACGCATCACGGCTGGGTAAATCGACGTCTTAGCCATATCCACAACGAGCTTGGCTTCTACTTCAATCGAGAGAATATACTGCTCGGCGTACACTTCA
>JBCBJS010000023.1:0-68264 GCA_038523095.1 Cyanobacteria bacterium J06626_6 | reverse complement strand
AGACACCTTTCTCAACTCAGTACAGCAAAACACCGCCCACATTATCGAAGCCCTCAATCAAATCAATCAACAAGTCATTGAGAGTAGCCAAGCCGTTGACAGCACACAGCAAAATCTAGACGACGTCTTTGCCCTTTCTCACCAGTTCGAAGCCTTGGCCCAATCCGTAACGCAGGTCACTGAGCAGCAGTCCCTAGCTTCGCAAACCGCAGTTGTACTCGTCACAGACGTTGTGAACCTATCCGAGCAGACCGCTGACTTTTCTCAGGCCATGGCGCGATCGCTCCAAGCCAATACCCAAACAGCAGAGCAGCTCAGGGAGTTTGTCAGCACCTTCAGAGTCAGTGAATCTCAGGAACTCGCTTCTTAATTCTCCCAGCGAGCGTTTTCCAAAGTCATCTTTTCGGACAGGCTTTCACAGGGTGCTATGACACCTGCTGCCACTGTGCCTGTAGGCGTGACGCCATCGCTGACTCCCCAAAATACCTGTCAGCAGGCTAGGTATAGCAAACGTCCTGATGCATTAGGACGTTTGCTCAGAAGAGTTGCTTATCTGTTAGGGGTTGTAGCCTTGAGCAAGTGTCTTAAGCAACTCTTCGAAAGCTATATATGTAAGTCAGCATCCAAATTTTCCCAATCTAGCCCGTCGCCAGAAGGCGTCAATTCAATCTGCGCCAGCTCGTTGTTCGATGCATTGGTCAGACCTTGGGCATCTCAGCTGGAAAACTAAAAGTCGCACCACTCTGTAGGCGCAGTACAACTAGACCGGAGGCTGCATCGTAATGTGCAGAAACCGCCCTAGGCTCGGTTGCGTTAGCAGCCCGCGTAGCCAAACTCGCTCGTTCTATCACTGCAGTTAATGCAGACTCATCTTGAATTACCTCAGTCATTGTTGGCATACGGCAACTAAAGGGGGGTCTAAGCTGAGATCAAGCGACGCCCACAGGGACCTGAGACTTAATCGCAAAAATTTTCTCAATCACTTCCTGCACAGCTTTATCCGGCGTAGAAGCCCCCGATGTCACGCCTACAGAGATTTTGCCAGCTGGTAACCAGTCTGCCACCGTCGCCAAATCACGGCTGTGCAGCGGCTTGTGCTCAATCCGATTCGCCGGGCCAATGCGAGCCGCGCTGTCGATATGAAAGGAAGGAATGTTGTTCTCTACGGCAATCTCTTGCAGGTGGGTCGTATTCGAAGAGTTAAAGCCACCAATCACCACCATTAGGTCAATATCCGCATCGACCAGGCTAAACATAGCATCTTGCCGTTCTTGGGTGGCATCGCAAATTGTGTTGAAGCTGTGAAAATGCTCATTGAGGCTAGTCGGGCCATACTTCTTCAGCATCGTCCGCTCAAAGAGCTTGCCGATTTGCTCAGTTTCACCCTTCAGCATGGTGGTCTGGTTTGCAATGCCCACCGCCTGCAAGTCTCGCTCAGGGTCAAAGCCCTCAGAGTGCGCATTCGCAAACTTCTCTAAAAATGCCGCCCGGTCGCCCCCATTCAAAATGTAATCGGCTACATACTCAGCCTCTGCCATGTTCAGCACCACCAGATAGGTCCCGGCAAAAGAAGTCGTCGCCACCGTCTCCTCGTGCTTGTATTTGCCGTGAATGATAGAGGTAAATTCTCTTTTCTTGTGCTTCTCCACGGTATTCCAAACTTTTGAGACCCACGGGCAGGTCGTATCGACGATGGTGCAGCCTTTGTCGTGCAGTAGCTTCATCTCCTGCACACTGGCTCCAAAAGCGGGCAAAATCACCACATCGCCTTCGCCTACGCCAGAAAAATCTTTCTGACCATCCAACACTTCAATAAACTGCACCTCCATCGCTTTGAGCTGCTGGTTGACTTCCGGGTTGTGAATGATCTCATTGGTAATCCAAAGCCGCTGACCGGGAAAGTGCGATCTGGCCTCGTAGGCCATGGCTACGGCTCGCTCTACCCCCCAGCAAAAGCCAAATGATTCTGCCAGATGAATGGTCACATCGCCCTGGACGAGCTGATTGCTGTTGGCTCTAATCTTCGCAATCAAATTGCTCTCGTACTCGGAGCGCATCTGGTCTGCAACATCTTCCTTCTTGCCAAAGCCCTGGTTGCGATAGTAGTTATCTGAGTGGTTGAGAGTACGCTTGAACGCTTTGGTATCCATAGCAACGATTGGCAGGTAAGGCTAATGCTGTTCACTATTCAGTATAGTGAACGGCAGGCATCACAAAGCCTTTACTTGAACAATCTCAAAAGCACAGTCTCAGATAGGATTCGGTCTACTGCAGCTCCAACTGAGCATACAGCGCGATCGCACTACGCCAGACCAAATACCCTTGCCGGTTCAAATGCAATCCATCGGTTGTCAGATCTGGTCGAAGCTTGCCATCGCCCGTCACAAAAATGGGATACAGGTCCAAATAGTAAGCGTCATTTTCGGCAGCGATATTGCGCAGCGTGCTATTCATCGACACGATGCGATCGCTCGGCAAAGCAGCCAGCTTATCCCGGCTTTCCCAAGTCGAATTCTCCCCGCTGTGCGGCAAAATTGACTGCACCACAATTTGCGTATTCGGGTGCTCAGCCTTCAGCCGCCGCACAATCTCCTTATAGTTAGCCACGATCTCATTGTCCGTCTTCCCCCAGATCAAATCGTTAATGCCAATCATCAAAAAGACGGCCTCAACGTCGTTGTCAGCCAGCAAATTCAAACGGGCTAGCAGGCCTTCCGTTCTCTCTCCAGAAATGCTCTGGTTGATCCAAACCCGGCGGCCCGGCATCAGCTCACCCGGAAACCACAGGCTCAAAGAATCGCCCAGCAGCACCGTCAAATGCTCCGGGCGCTTGGCCGCCATCGCTTTGGCATCTTTAGCCAAAACCTCTAGCCACTGCGCATAGGTCAGCGATCGCCCCCCGCTCGGGTGGGGCAAATCTACAACGTTATCTGCGATCGCCGCATCGGCTACAGCGGGTTCACCCGCCAGATTATTCGTCAGCAAGCTTTCAGATACCCCGACAGTTTCCTGAGAAACCGCCAGCAGGGAGATAAAAAGCAGCCCGTTCATAAGCAAGGACAGCGACGCCCAGTTTGGAATTTTAGCGAACCACTTGACCACGGAAAAAACTACACAGAGAAGGACTCAGAAACGGATGCTGCACAGATGGCTTGAGTGATTTTAATCGGATCTGACCTCACTGCCTAGCCCAAAACCCAAGTTTCCGTATGATTACCAGGCATTCTGGCATCACACAATACAGCCCTTTATCAGTTCACGGAAAAGGCATCCTGCAACGGCCAATCGTCCGCAATCAACACTCAAAAGACAAGTTTGATCAGGCCTACCTGTGCATGACCACGCGGTATAGCCACCCACCCATCCCTAAGCCAGAGGCCATATGTTTACACCCTGGCACACCTTGGACATACAACCACACCGTTGCTACACAGTCGCTACACATTAAAACGGAACAGCATCACGTCACCTTCCTTCACGGTATAGTCCTTACCCTCGCTGCGGACCAGGCCTTTCTCCTTCGCCGAAGCCATAGAGCCAGAGGTCACCAAGTCCTCATAGCCCACGGTTTCTGCTCGGATAAAGCCGCGCTCAAAGTCGGTGTGGATGACCCCCGCAGCCTGCGGCGCCAACATGCCCGCCCGAATGGTCCAGGCCCTGGTTTCTTGCGGCCCCGTCGTAAAGTAGGTCCGCAGACCCAGCAGGTCATAGGTAGCCCGAATCAAAGACTGCAGGCCGCCTTCTTCCACACCTAGCGCTTCCAAAAAGTCAGCCCGCTCCTCCTCCGGAATTTCCAGTAGCTCCGCCTCCACCTGAGCAGAGACAATCACAACCTGCGCGCCCTCGTCCGCCGCATGGGCACAGACCTCCTCCACCCACTGATTGCCCTCAGCCAAGTCGTCTTCAGAAACATTCGCCGCGTAGATCACCGGCTTGCGCGTCAGCAAGCCCAAAGGCTTAATTAGCAGCGCCTCGTCTTCCTCTAGCTCCACCAGACGAGCCGCTTTGCCCTCATCGAGCACCGGCTGCAGCTTCTCGAGTACCGCCAGCTCAGCTTCAGCTTCTTTATTATTGCGGGCCTGCTTGCGGATGCGCTCCATCCGCTTTTCAATTTGTGAGAGGTCTGCAAGCGCCAGCTCCAGATTAATCACATCAATATCCCGCAGCGGGCCAATCGAACCAGAGACATGAATAATATCGTCATTTTCAAAACAGCGCACCACGTGGATAATGGCATCCACCTCGCGGATATTCGCCAGAAACTGGTTGCCTAGGCCTTCGCCTTGGCTCGCCCCCTTCACCAGCCCCGCAATATCAACAAACTCCACTCGCGCAGGCAAAATTTCCTTAGAGCTAGAGATTTTCGCCAGGTGCTGAAGGCGCTCATCGGGCACTGCAACTACCCCTACATTGGGCTCAATGGTACAAAAAGGAAAGTTGGCGGCCTGAGCCTTCGCATTTGCGACGACCGCATTGAATAACGTAGATTTTCCAACGTTGGGCAACCCAACTATTCCGGCTCTGAGCATAGGGATAAGGTGGCAGTTTGTTCAGCTCTATACAGCATAAAGGGAATAGGCAATATTTCTTCAAATATGACCGCCCTATATGACCAGCAGGACACACCGCAGAGAAGAGGTTTCGCCATAGCCTTGTCCCCTCTGGTATGCTTTGGCTAACTTTGTCAGGGACCGTTCAGACCGATGCCCCAAAAAAGATATCCCTCCCAAGCAAATCCCATCCCCCAGAGCCGCGCCATTCCTCAGAGCAGTTTCAAGGCGCTCACAACAAGATTGCTCATACCCAAGGCGCTCACACCATGGCTCATGCTGCTCGTACTTTTTGCCCTTGTCAGCAGCTGTTCATCCCGCAGCGATCGCACGCTAGAGCCCATCAGTGCAGAAAGCCAATTTATCAGCGGCCCGTCAGATCTTGAGAATAACCAGACCGACGTTAAGATAACCGTACCAGCTGAATGGGTATCCGCAGGCGATCGCCTCAGAAGGAGCGCAGACATATACGCTAGCCATCCCTCACGGGAAATATACGCCAGCGTTCTATCTGAAAGTAAAACCGTTCTCAGTCAGTTTGATCTAGAAGACAACGCGGAGCAATACCGCTGGCTCATCGAAAAAGAACTAGAAGACTACGAAGGATCAACCCGAACGGGCATCGAGAGAATTAACGGCGACCCGGCAGTGCAGTACGAAATCCGGGGGCGCGTAGAAGGCATTCCCGTGGTGTACCTCCACACAACGGTGCAGGGCGACGATAACTACTACCAGGTCGTCGGCTGGACGACCCAAGAGCGCTACTCAGAAAACAAAGCCACCCTAGAAAATATCATTGAGAGCTTCCGCGGTGTTTAGCAGCACTTAAAGGCGCGCCTACGGGGTACCACGCTATCCTGACGCTACATTACGCTAGGTTGTAAACAACACCTCGCCGACGCCACCCCTCGAGGTCACCACTTAATACATGAGCACCATGCTGGTTTCCGTTTTCCGTAAGCTCTTTCTCACGCTACTGGGCGCGCTGCTCATTTTGGCTTTGTGGAGCACACCCGCCTGGGCCGGGCTCAATGATGACAGCTACGACGGCAACATCTTTGCGCTTTATGCGGGCAATGGCTCAATTGTGCCGCCCAAGTTCAGCCTCGCTCAGTCACTCCAGCAAAAGAAACCTACGCTGCTCTTTTTCTTTGTGGATGACAGCCGCGACAGCAAGAAGTTTTCATCCGTCATTTCGCAATTGCAGGCACCCTACGGTAGAGCCGCTAACTTTATTGCGATCGCCGCCGATTCTATCCCCACTCAAGATAGCTACCCCCCCACAGACCCCGGCTATTATTTTCAAGGGGCAGTCCCCCAGACCGTTGTCTTCGACCAAGCAGGCGCCATCGTCTTCAACGAAGTTGGTCAGGTGCCCTACGAAACCATCGACGACAAGCTACGAGACGTTTTTGACCTGCTACCTAGAACAGAATCGGTAGAGCTTCGTCGCCGTCCGGTGAATGAAGTCAATAGCGAACTGGTAGCTGAATAGGCCACAAGCTACAACCGCTTACAGCACTGACCGACTGGCCCAAGCCAGCGAAAGCCAGCCGATAATAAAAGCCAGTCCGCCCAGGGGCGTCACCGGTCCTAGCGCTTTGATATTGGCGAGGCTCAGGCCATACAGACTGCCCGAAAATAGAATAACGCCGACGACAAAGCCCCAGCCTGCTACGCCAAACCCTTTAACCTGAGGGTATTGACTGATCAGCAGCGCCACCAGCAATAGCGCGATCGCGTGATACATCTGATAGCGTATGCCCGTCTCAAAGCTACCCAACGCGCTCTCAGAGAGCTTTCCTTTCAGGGCGTGGGCCCCAAAAGCACCCCCCATCACAGCCAAAGCACCCAAAATAGACGCGATCGCCAAAAACAAACGAGCCATACCAAACCAGCCAATAGGACAGCCCTATCTTAAGCTTTCATTCCTGAGACAGTAAAACTTGACAACAGAGCTACCTGTTAAAACTGTGCCGAGGCAAAGCAATACACAACTTGCCCGGCCTCATCGACCTCCGCATCCGCATCAAGAAAATCGGCCCAAGCCTCTAAACAGACCTGAGCCTCATCTAAAGAGAGCCCGGCCAGCATGGCAAACTGAGCAGCGCTTATCCTGCCGCTGTTCGCAATCACAGCTCGGCCAAATAAATCGTGCAGCCTTTGAGCGAGAACTAGCCCTTGTTCGCGCTTCACAGTGCGCAGTATAGTAATCGCCCCCACCGTTGAAGGAAGCCCCACGAGTAATCCAATCGACAGGGTTTCTAGCTTATCGGCGATCGCAGGCTCAGGATCCAGCATGGTTTTGGCAACCCGACTAAAACAGGCAAAACTCAACAACAGGCCGACTGCCGAAAGGCCTATCCCAACCGACCGCTTTGCAACAAGCCGCTTACTGACAGCCCGGCGAGCCAAAGTTTGCTGTACTGACGTCATACCAGCCTCGTAAAATCAGTCTGCCGAGCCAGACGGCTATCGAGCTAACCGTTTGCCGCCTCTTGGCTGCGGGTTGCTTCTATTAGCCGTGAGAAGTAAAAAGGTGCCTTATTGAGCGATCGCCGTCCCACCTTCCAGCCGTTAGCCTCTAGCGCACTCACCACGTCAGACTCCCGGTGCAAATAGGCCCGAGTCGCCTTACTAGGCCCCGGGAAAAAGTCTCCCACCTTTTTCAGCGTGGCATAAAAACAAGTCTTAGGCGCAAAGCTCATAATCACTCTGTCGGTCGCCAAAGCGCTCAAGTGCTTAATCATCTCATCCGCTTTTTCCTGCGGATAGTGAATCAGCACATCCAGGCAAACCACCGTATGATATGTCCCCTCAATCGCCTCCAAATCCTTCGCTTCAAATTCAGGCATTTGCTCCGGGCTCAGATCATTACCCAGCGCCGCTTCTGCTCGCACAGCAGCCTCTGCAGCCATCTTGTCAGAGATATCGCTGCCATACACTTTCGCACCCATCTTTGCCAGCGGAATGCTCAAGCTGCCCACGCCACAACCCGCATCGCAGACCGTTATTGCAGACAGATTTTCGTCTCCTGCAAACCAGTCCAGCACATTGTCAATCGTCTTCTGATGGCCAGTGCGAATATTTGCCTGTACCTTATTGACTTCACCATCGCCGTAAATCCGCTGCCAACGGTCGAATCCTTTCGCGTTGAAATACTCGCGAACAACTGCCTTATCGTCGATAGTAGATTGGGTCATAGCCGCTGGTAGTAAATACTCATCTCAAACGCTTTCGAACTGATTCTATTACGTTTTGGCTGGGCAATACGCCAACGGTCACTCAGATAATGGTTTGCGCTCAAAATGGCATCATCCTATGTCAGGCTGGTGTCAACCAGAAAGCTCTGAGCCGTTTCGCTAATCTCAAAGGGCGCTGGCAGTGCACTATGGGGGTCCAGCGACCCCAGCTGCAGGGGTTGAGTCGTCAGCACCTCTTCCCAAGACACCAGCTCAAGACTAGCCTGGCCCTCTATGTGTCTGGTGTCGTCTGGCAAACTAGCGATCGCTGTCTGATTCACCGCATCTTCCACGGTTATCCGCAAGTAACCAATCGAAGTCGCCGACTGAGTGTCGCTCACCACATAGCGCACCACATCTTTACCAACAAAGTCGGCATCGGGTGTATAAACCACCTCACCATTCACGATTTCAGCAGTTCCGTTTTCCCCAGCGATCAGAGAAACCAGGCTGAGATCGTCGCCTTCCGGGTCGCGGTCGTTCGCCAGCACGTCTACAGCAATCGATGTGTTTTCAACAAGCGTGACCAAGTCCCTGTTTGCCCTAGGAGAACTATTTGCAGCAGGGGGTTCTGGCGCTAGCCCATCACTTTCTACCGTGATGCGCAAATAGCCAGTGGAGGTTGCACCCTGGCTATCGCTCACCAGGTAGCGCACGACATCCTTGCCCACAAAGTCGGCATCAGGCGTATAAACCACCTCACCATTCACGATTTCAGCAGTTCCGTTTTCCCCAGCGATCAGAGAGACCAGGCTGAGATCGTCACCCTCTGGGTCGCGGTCATTTGCTAGCACGTCTACGGTAATGGAGGTATTTTCGATCAGCGTGACCAAGTCCCTATTTGCCCTAGGAGCGCTGTTCGGCTCGGGCTCAGCAAAGTACGCTTCAATGGCTTCAAACCATGTTTGAGCCATTTTGGCTTCACCCATTTCATTGGGATGCAGATCGTCGTAGGTAGCTACGGTGGCATCAAACCCGGTATTGTGATCTACCAAAATAACCGGTGACTCAGCCGTATTCTTCTCAGCAACGATGCCTGGAATTTCTGCATTGAGCGCATTGATGCTGTCATTGGCACCTGCCGAACGCGAGGTAGGAATGACTTGCGCCAGAAATATCACAACGTTTGGATTGTCTTGCCGGAGCAGATCAATCACCTGCTTCAGCTCAGCTGCAGAACTCTCCGGCGTATTCCGCTGTAGGGCATCGTTTGTGCCGAGGTGAACCAGCGCAATATCTGGGGTGTATCCCGTAAGCCAAAAAGGCAGCGCACGCCCACCATTTCGACCGTTCAAAATCTCATCAATGCGCCATCCAGCGCGACCTTCATGATCCGGATCAAACGTCGAATCAGGAAAGGGATTATTGCCCGATGCGGTGTTGCGCGAACCAACAAAGTCGACGTTATAACCGTTCTGATTCAGCAGATTCCAGAGATCGCGCCTGTAGGAGTTGTAACCCGGCAGCGCGTTTGTAATAGAATCGCCCAGCGGCAAGATTCTTAAAGGAGTGATCATGGGCTGATTATACTTTCGTCAAAGAATATTTTGCGCCTAGGAAAAGGGTGGTTTGGGGCTATCCGTCCGCTCGAGCAGTTACGAGACCCATCAAACGAGACCAATCAAACGAGACCAATCAAACGAAGCCAATCAAAAGATAGCGTTTCTACCCTCTCGATCCGAGAAGAGGTGCCGGCACACATCAATTTTTGTCTAAAAAATCACGTAGTCTTCATGATTTAGATCATTGACAAATTAAACTAACGATAGTTCCTTTCACGATACTAATCGGTGAGCCGTTATCTCCGCACCCGCTTGATGCCAGCGCAATAGTTGGGCCGGTTGCCCTACCGCAAGACCCGGTAGCCCTATGGCTTTTCTGGGCGCACTGGTGACGAGCGCGATCGCCTCCTCCGCCTCACAGAGTCCCCAAGCAACCAGATTCTGAGCCCCGGCAATTAGCGGCAGCGTCGTTCCCGAAAGCGTCCCGTTGGCCAGTCGCGCTGTTCCATTCACCACTTCTATCTCACGGTCATCCCAGGGATACCGCCCATCCGGCAGGCCCAAAGGCGACAGCGCATCACTCACCAAAAACAGCCCCTCCATGTTCGCGCTAGAACTGTTCACGCTAGAACCGCCCCTAGCCAATCGCAGCAGCACATCCAGCATCTTCGGACAGATATGCTGCCCATCGGCGATAAAGCCACACAGCACTCGCGAATCGGTCAGCGCTGCCCCCAGCAATCCAGGGTGACGGTGGTGCAGCGCTGGCATCGCATTGAAGGCATGGGTCACCATCGTCGCACCTTGGTCAAAAGCACGCCCGGCTTGCTCAGCCGTCGCCAGGGAATGCCCCAGGCTGACCGTGATACCCTGCTGAACGAGCCACTGAATCACCGTTTCTTGCGCCGCTAGCTCAGGTGCCAGGGTAACGATACTCACCCCATCAGCGAACTCACCTATCACTGCTTTTACAGTGTCTAAAGTCAGCGGCTGTAAAAATTCTGCCGGATGAGCTCCTCTCTTAGCTTCGTTGAGAAAGGGTCCTTCCAGATGCACCCCCAAAATCTGGGCGCTCTTCGCTTTGGGCAGTTGACGCTGAAAAGCTCGAATAGCCTTTAGACTGCCGTGAATATTTTCAAGCGAGGTCGTGACTATCGTCGGGCAAAAGCCATCTACGCCCTGCGCCCAAAGGAAATGGCAAATCTCCTGCAGCCGCGCCAAATCCCTTAGCCTCAAGTCAGGAAACGCCAGGCCAAGCGCACCGTTGATCTGCAGATCGACTGCGCCTAGCGAAATCCAATCAGAGGCCACGTCAATGACCTCGGCTGCTGAGTTGCTAAGACCGTTTGAGGCTTCTCCTAAAGCTTCCACAGGTGCGATCGCCCCAATCATCCCAGCCTCTATCGAGATTTGATACAGTCCTGCACGTCGGGGCAAACGGGCATTGCGAATAACAGTAGTATCAGACATAGCTGCAAGCTTCCACCAACCATTCACAACAGCAAACAATACTCAATCGCTAATTATTCAATCAGGTTATGACCACTCCACAGAGCAACCCCGTCGGCCAACCCGCTGACGTTGGCATCATCATGGGCAGCGACTCAGACCTGCCCACCATGATGGATGCGATCGCCATCTGCGAAGATTTTGCCGTCCCCTACGAAGTCGCCATTGTCTCAGCCCATCGCACCCCTAAGCGCATGGTCACCTACGCCGAGACCGCCCATACCCGAGGCCTCAAAGTCATCATTGCAGGCGCGGGAGGCGCGGCTCACCTGCCTGGCATGACCGCCGCGCTGACCCCGTTGCCAGTCATCGGCGTTCCCGTCAAAACCAGCACCCTCTCCGGCCTAGATTCCCTTTATTCCATCGTGCAAATGCCGCGCGGCATCCCCGTCGCAACCGTCGCCATCGGCAATGCCAAAAACGCTGGGCTCCTTGCCGTGCAAATACTAGCCGCCAACGACCCAGATTTACTTGAACAGGTCCTCGCCTACCGCCAAACCCTAAAAACCATGGTCAGCGATAAACAAAATCAGCTCGCAGCAGCAGGCGCTCGCCAATATCTCAAGCACATGATCAACACTTAGGCCCCTATCCCCCTCCAACACCCTCAACACATTCCCGCCTTTAGCCACATGCCAACAAAGCCGTCAGAGGGCATCAGCGACAGAATAACATCAAAGAATTGATAAATTCGGAGAAGCAACAATGTCTCTAAAAGCACTCAGCCAGCCCTCTCTGGCACTTAAATAGAGCTGAAGCCAGGCAGCAGAGCTCGCCTCCAGAGCGGGTCAAAATCAACAAAAGTAGATGTTGAGAAATAATACAAACATTTCAATATCGAGACGAATTCAAGACGCTTTGTAAATTTTCTCTAAAACCAAGATAGAAATGAAATCTCAGGATACCCGCTCCCCTATTAAAAGTATCAAGTGATACAGAACGACTTGCCCAGACTTGGTGGAATAAAACCCATCAGTTTGACAGGTGCAAGTTGGGTGAGTGATTGACTTTAAGCACTCTTGAAAAATAGAAAGGCATCTCCTAAAAGCTTATGTCTAGGTATGTAGCCGTTTAGTTTATCTCATCGGCTCTGCTACCAGCTGACAACACCCACACCCAACAGCTATGGATTACTGTCGAAATTGCGTTAGGAACGCCCGACGAAATGTCTAATTTTACAATCAGAAAAAGAAAGCAGGCCCGGCGCAGCACGTCGCCTTGGGCTGCAAATGTCCCACCTTTTACAGAGATGGCCAGCCGCACTCTCAACCGAGCGTTTGGTCGCAGGTTTGCGTGGGGTTGGTTAGCTTGTGTTCCCTTGGCCTTCGTAATTGTAGCCACTTGGGGATTAGCCGCCCACGCCCAAGACGAAGTTGCAGCCAGTGACGTTCAAGTGATCTTGGACAATATTTGGATCGTTATTGCAGCCGTCTTAGTCATCTTCATGAACGCTGGTTTCGGCATGTTAGAAACTGGCTTCTGTCGTCAGAAGAACGCCGTTAATATTCTCGCCAAGAACCTCATCGTATTCGCATTGGCAACCCTCTCCTTCTGGGCATTGGGTTTTGGCTTAGCCTTCGGTGAGGGCAACGCCCTCTTCGGCCTTAGCGGATTCTTCTTGGCAGGTGCCGACCCCATGGAGCCGGTTTACGGGACACTCACCACGCCCGTTTTCTTCCTCTTCCAAGCGGCATTTGCAGGCACAGCTGCAACTATCGTTTCCGGTGCTGTTGCTGAGCGCGTTAAGTTCTCTAGCTTCATCATTTTCAGCGTGTTGCTCACTGCAGTTTCTTACCCCATCACGGCTCACTGGGTCTGGGGTGGCGGCTGGCTCTCTGACATGTCCTTCCTCGGAGAGGGCGTTGCCTTCAGTGACTTTGCTGGCTCCACAGTCGTTCACTCTGTGGGTGGTTGGGCAGCATTGATGGGTGCCATCTTCCTAGGGCCCCGCATCGGCAAATACCAAAATGGCGCGGTCAACGCTATTCCTGGTCACAACATGAGCATTGCAACCCTAGGTTGCCTAATTCTGTGGATTGGCTGGTTTGGATTCAACCCTGGTTCTGAGCTTGCAGCTGACCTAGCTGTCCCCCAAATTGCACTGGTTACCAACCTGGCTGCTGCTGCTGGTGGCATTGCGGCTACCTTCACAGCCTGGGCGCTGAGCGGTAAGCCCGACCTTTCAATGGTCATCAACGGCATTCTTGCAGGTCTAGTTGGCATCACAGCTGGCTGTGGTGGCATCGGATACTGGGGCGCTGTAATCGTGGGCCTTATTGCGGGTGTTATCGTCGTCTTTTCCGTAGGCTTTTTCGACAGCATCAAAATTGACGATCCTGTTGGCGCGACCTCAGTTCACCTGGTTTGCGGTATCTGGGGCACATTGGCAGTCGGTCTGTTTGATACCTCTGCTGGCCTGTTTTACGGCGGCGGTGCAACTCAGCTAATCGCTCAAATCATCGGGATTATCGCCATTGGCCTGTTTACGGTTGTTGTCACAGCCATTCTTTGGGTGGTCATTCAGTCCATTATTGGCATTCGGGTTTCTTCCGAAGAAGAGCTCAAGGGCTTGGATATCGGTGAGCACGGCATGGAAGCTTACAGCGGTTTCCTCAAAGACACTAGCGACATGGGCGGCATCATCTAGGCAGCTTTTTCAGAAATGTTTTTCTGAAATGCACGGCCCGATGTTGTCAGGACTTAGTTCCTAACGTCCATTTAGGCGAAAGGGAATAGAGAGAAAACCTTTTCCCTTTCGCAATCTCAAAAAGAAAGCGAAGCACTCCTTAGCAGAGTGCTTCGCTTTCTTTTTGCTGTTTTCTACCCGTTGAGAAGACTCCAGACACTTTGCTTTTAGTTAACTTCACAGGGCTGCCCCTAGGCTGCCTGCTAAGGTATCAATAATTTAAGTGAGATATATTTATAAACTCTTCCATTCATAGTAAATAGCTCAGTGGATTAGGGTAGCGCTCTGCCAGCCCTCTTTCCTCGCAATCACAGCAGCGCTATTCTGATGACTCTCGAGCAGACAATTCCCAACAGACAAGCGACTTCGCATGGGTAATTCAACTTCCATTGTGGAAGAAATATTTGAGGCGCTACCGGCCCTGCGCGCCCAGATGTATTTCAAAACCTCACTGACAGCCCTCTCCCATGCCATGGAAGATCAGGTCTTGGCAGGCGCGGAGAATCAGCCATTAATTATTGCCAGTTTTCAGCAAGAGCGATTCTATCGCCAAGAAGCACATCGGTATGTGCGTATCGGCGACATTAGCGATCAGGTCTATGTTCTATCAGCAGCAGAGACCCAGTTCAACGAGGCCATCAAGCGGAAAGGCAAAAAAGGCAAGCAGGAAAAGGGCGCATACGAAAAAATAGATTTTGATGAAGACGACGCGCTGACCGAAGAGTGGCATCTTGTGGTCGTTGGTGAGCACTACAGCGCGGCGCTGATTTGCCGTGAGCACCAGCCAGTCGCTGTCAATCCTGGCGGTACCAAGCCGCAGAACACCCTCAATCAGGTGGCTGCACATCTCGATCAAACGCGCCGCTTCGAAGGAATTTGGACGCTGGACCGACAGGTTAGCCTGCGAGCAGCCGACCTGCTGCTGAGTCGGATTCAGGCCTACCGACCAGAACTCGAAAACAAAATTCAGCAGGCCAGAAGTCGGTTTATCCAAAACGTTAGCGATCGCACCCAGGAAGTCGCAGAAGATCCCTTTGCCCAGCGGCTGATCACCTATCTGCAGGCCGGTCAGTACAAACAGCTCAAAGCCTACCGGGCGATCGCCCTTCAAGAACAGCGGGCGCGCCTAGTCAATTCCATCACCGCAGCAATTCGTAAATCCTTAAACCCTTCAGAGATTTTTGCGATCGCCACCAGCGAACTCGGCAGCGTATTAGAGGTAGACCGCTGCATCATTTACCGCTGTACCCATGAAGATGCCGACGTCACCATTCACCACGAATACCGTCAGCCCCACATCAATTCCCTAGAAGGCCTCGCCTGGCCACTGAAGCACAACCCCCTCTATCAGTGGGTCAAGAGCCATAAAAGCACCCTGGCCATTGACGATATTAACCAGACCATAGAAGAGATCGACCTGGATCTCACAGCCGCGCAGACCCGGCTGCACAGATGGCAGGTCCGCAGCTGCCTGCTAGTACCGCTAATCCACAAAAACCGTTTGCTCGGCATGATCGAGCTGCATCTCAACAGCGCTGCTGCCCGCCACTGGAACGACAATGAAATCAGCCTGACAGAAGCGATCGCCAACCAGCTCAGCGTAGCGCTAATCCAAGCCGAAGCCTACGCCCACCTCGAAGACTTCAACCAGCAGCTAGCCGACCTCGAGCGCACCCGCAGCAATCTCATCGCCATCACCGGGCACGAACTGCGTACCCCCCTTTCTACCATCCGGGTCTGTCTAGAAAGCCTGCTCACAGAACCCGACATGTCCGCCGACCTTCGGCAGGTCATGCTAGAAACGGCGCTCACCGACGCCGAACGGATGCGCAAGCTCGTTCAGGACTTCCTTACCCTCTCACGGCTCGAAAGTCAGCGCGTGGAGTGGAATTTAGAATCCCTCTCCCTACAAGAATGCACCGCCCTAGCGCTCAGCAGCTTACGCTGGCAGCACGCCGCCAACGCCGCCCCAGCAATCCGGATCGAAACAGACCTACCCGACGACTTACCCTTCGTCCGCGCCGATGGCGAATGGATTGTCGAAGTGCTCTCCAAGCTGCTCGACAATGCCTGCAAATTCACAGAGGCCAATGGCCAAGTCGTGATCAGCGCCAGCGCACAAAGCAATCACACCGTCGAAGTCACCGTCGCAGATACTGGCCGCGGCATCGAAGCCGACCGACTCCAAACCGTTTTCGAACGGTTTTATCAGGAGGAAGGCGCCCTGCGGCGCTCAGTGGGAGGCACCGGCTTAGGCCTGGCCATCTGCCAGCAAGTGATCGAAGGCCTAAATGGCAAAATCTGGGCTACCTCAGCTGGCAAAAACCAAGGCGCACAGATTCATTTCACCCTGCCTGCCGTCAGTAAAACAGCGCGCTATGGCCCCCCCAAACGTCAGCCCAAGCGATTAAAAACGACCCTAGAAGGGTCCGGTTCTGTCGCCGATACCCCCCAAAAAACAAACAGCAAAGCAGCCCAAAAAACAACCAGAAGTCGCAGCCGTTGACAGCGTCCTACTGGCCATAACACATGGCCATAATGGCTGATAGCAAAAGCGGTTTCTACCACTAACATAAGCGGCCCTAAGTACAGTTAAAGAACTATTACGCTTCTCGTAATACGCGTTAATGTGCCCGCGACACGGTGATACGATCTATCTCATCAAGGTTGAGAGATATCATCCATGGCACTAACTGGCTCAATGCCTAAGTTTGGAGGCAGCACCGGCGGTCTTCTAACTAAAGCATTCGTAGAAGAAAAGTATGCAATTACCTGGACTTCCGAGAAAGAACAGGTCTTCGAAATGCCTACTGGTGGCGTTGCCATCATGAATGAAGGTGAAAATTTACTAGAGCTTGCCCGTAAGGAGCAGTGTTTGGCCCTCGGTAAGCAGCTAAAGACAAAATTCAAGCCGAAAATTACAGACTATAAAATCTACCGCGTCCTGCCGAGCGGCGAGACCACCCTCCTACATCCCAACGATGGTGTTTTCCCAGAGAAGGTCAATGAAGGTCGTGAATACGTTGGCAAGAAAGAGCGCCGGATAGGGGAAAATCCCAACCCTGCAACTATCAAGTTCAGCGGCAACGAGCCATACGAAGTTTAGTCCCTGAAGGCTTGACATCCAGAAGTTTAGCCCAAGAGATTAAGCCTCTAAAGGTTTGGCCTTCAACTCTTTGAAGGGTTCACTCACCATTAACGCGCAAACGGGTAGCACTTGTTGCTACCCGTTTGTTTTTGTTTTGGAAATATCTACTCCATATATTATGGAGACATATTATTGAGACGGTCAGCGATACTTCTCTCACCCCTGCACCTATGATTTTTCCAGACTTTGAGACCTTCTGCGCACTAGCTAAGCAAGGCAACTTTGTACCGGTGTATCAGGAGTGGGTTGCCGATCTCGATACGCCCGTATCAGCTTGGTACAAAGTCTGCGCCGGACAGCCGTACAGCTTTTTGCTGGAGTCTGTAGAAGGCGGTGAAACGCTGGGCCGCTATAGCTTTCTAGGTTGCGATCCGCTCTGGGTATTGGAGTCAGTAGGCGATCGCACTACCCAGACCTTTCGCGACGCCACACAGCAGGTTTTAGAAGGCAACCCCTTCGATATTTTGCAAGACTGTCTAGCCCCCCTAAAGCCCGTTCGGCTTCCCCAGCTACCCGCTGGCATCGGTGGTCTCTTTGGCTTTTGGGGCTACGAACTCATCAAGTGGATTGAGCCCACCGTCACCATACATGAGCGCAGCGACAGCGACCTCCCCGATGGGCTGTGGATGCAGGTAGATAATCTACTGATTTTCGATCAGGTGAAGCGCAAGGTATGGGCCGTAGCCTACGCCGACCTGCGCGATCCGGATGTCACCTTAGAGAAGGCATATGAAATAGCTTGCGATCGCGTTCGCAATCTCGTCACCAAGCTTCGCCTCCCCCTCTCCGAAAAAGACACCCTGCTCACCTGGACTTCCCCAGAAGCCAGCACAGCACCGCCCCTGGCATACACCAGTAACCGCACCCCTGAAGAGTTCTGCGCCAGCGTCGAAGCTGCCAAAGCCCACATTCGCGCCGGTGATATCTTTCAGGTCGTCATCTCCCAACGCCTTCAGGCCAGCTACAGCGGCAACCCCTTCAATCTTTACCGCTCACTGCGCCTGGTAAATCCCTCCCCCTACATGTGCTATTTCAACTTCAACGGCTGGCAGCTCATCGGCTCCAGCCCCGAAGTCATGGTCAAAGCCACAAAGACTAGTGAAAATTCTCCTATACAGGCCACCCTCCGCCCCATCGCAGGCACTCGCCCCAGAGGCAAAACCCCCGCCGAAGACGCAGAATACGCAGCCGATCTCCTCGCCGACCCCAAAGAAATTGCCGAACACGTCATGCTCGTCGACCTCGGGCGAAATGACCTAGGGCGCGTCTGCAGCAGCGGCACCGTAGAAGTCGATGAGCTGATGACTATCGAAAACTACTCCCACGTCATGCACATCGTCAGCAACGTTGTTGGAGACCTTGCCCCCGGCAAAACCGCCTGGGATCTGCTCAAGGCCAGCTTCCCCGCAGGCACCGTCAGCGGCGCACCCAAAATTCGCGCCATGCAAATCATCAAAGACCTAGAGCCTGCGGCCCGCGGTCCCTATTCCGGCGTCTACGGCTACTACGACTTCGAAGGTCAGCTCAACAGCGCCATCACCATCCGCGCCATGGTCGTGCAATCCACCGAGGATGGCAGCCAGACCATCAGCGTGCAGGCTGGCGCGGGCCTTGTCGCTGACTCCATCCCCGAAAATGAATTTCAGGAAACGCTCAACAAAGCAAAAGGCATGCTAGAAGCTGTTAGATGCTTGAAAGGCTAATGCTTTAGCAGCCACAGACAAAGCTATGCAGCACTCTCGTCTGTAGCTGCGTCTAAGGTACGCCACTAAAGCGCTGATTTTTGACATTTTAACTTTGCCACTCACAATTTTGACATCCCCAAACTCTCTCCCGTAAGCATCTGCAGTACCATTAAGTCCGGACGCTTTTGAGAAGGCCGAATATGCACATGCGGTGGATCGTGGTCATTGGACCACATACGATATTCAACGCCATCGTATCTAAAAAGTACTGGCATTCTTACTTTTCAGTAAATTGTGGATGTCCTGAACTTGCCTGCTTCCGTATTGCCTCAATAATCTGACCATTCGCTTTTGGAAAGGGATATTCGTCAATCTCAGCGAGGGTGACCCATTTAACTTTATCGCATTCTATGGGCTGAGGGTCACCGCTGAGATGCCTACAGTTGAAGACGTTGAGCGTCACTTTGAAATGGGTATAAGCGTGGTCAATCGCAATCAGCTTTGAGCCCACTTCAATGTCAATACCCAGCTCTTCTTGAATTTCTCGCTTCACACAGTCTTCCTGACTTTCGCCAGGTTCAATTTTGCCCCCCGGAAATTCCCATAGGCCACCTAACAGACCCTCCTGCTTGCGGCGATCTATTAAAATTTTGCCATCGGCATCGGTGATAACGGCAACGCCAATTTGCTTGTGGGGAAGGGGCTTGCGAGATTCTGTCATAGGAAAGTCGGTCACTGCATTTTGATTGTACGCTGCGCAGCGGTGTTGCCAGGGACATAGCAGGCAAGCTGGATTGTGCCGGGTGCAGAGGGTCGCACCCAAGTCCATAATGGCTTGGTTAAAATCCCTTGGATTGTCCGGATCTAGCAATCGGTCAGAAATTTCCCAAAGCTGATTCAAAGCCTTATTGGGAATGCGGGGAAAGGCAACCAAACGGGATAAAACACGCTTTACATTGCCATCCAAAATCGATACCGGCAGATTGAAGGCAGCGCTGAGGATGCCGCCTGCGGTGGTGCGGCCAATGCCTTTGAGGGCGATCGCACCTGCCAAATCCTGGGGAAACATCCCCCCAAAGTCTGCCACCACCTGCTGCGCCGCCTGATGCAGATTTCTCGCCCGGGCATAGTAACCCAGCCCTTCCCACAGCTTTAGAACGCTCTGCTGGTCAGCACTGGCCAATACATCCACCGTAGGAAGCCGCTCAAGCCAGCGCTCATAGTAGGGAATGACCGTTTTCACCTGGGTCTGCTGAAGCATGACCTCCGAAATCCAAATAGCATACGGATCGCGGGTCTCCCGCCAAGGTAGCGCTCTACCGTGGATCCGGTACCAGCTCAGCAACGACTGACGCAGCACCAATACATCAGCCCCAGACAGTACAAAGCCCGGCAGAGAGATCTCCACCGAGCTTTGAGACTGTGTATTAGCCGCTTTAGAACGAGCCAGATCTGCCATCGTGGAACGCCATCATAAACGAATGCGCCTATGATTTTTTCGAGTCGTCATCCAGCAGCGTGCTGCCAAAGCGCTCTTCGAATGCCAGACGCTGCTCAGCGCCCCTCAGAAAGTAGCCACTCATCATTGCAGAGGCCAGTAAGCGCCCCAAATTTTCACGATTGGTAGTGACAGAAACATCAAACTGGCCAGAGGGCAGCCCGCCAAGCAAACCAACCACGTTGTGCTCCATTACCTGCATCACCTCAGAAGAATCGGGACGCGACAGCTGGGTGATGGTATCTGGATCCATCGCCTTTACATACTGAAGTAACGAATTATCGGTCATAGGTTTTGATTCCGTGAACTCTGGAATTCTCCCGGTCAAATCATCCATACTGGGACCTGCTATGAATAGCTAGAACGCGATTCTAGTGGGTTTCGCTCTTTGATTTTCTCAGATTTTCGGGGTTTCCTTAATCAGCAATGTAGCAAGTTGACTGACCTAGCCACATTGGGTGAAACCGAATGAGAACCGAACCGGTCGGGCTGTAGGCACTGAGCTGTCTGAGCTAGGCCAGCCAGCAAAACCTCTAAACTAAACAGATTGAACATACCCAACTACTAGGCTCAACCCTCAAAGATCACTTACCAAGTTGGGTCGCTTATCAAATTGATTTCTACGCTCTCTAACCCATCTGGGACAGATGCCAGACAAGCCCGAACAGTAGATGTCTCAGCACCCGTGATTTCTACCTCACAGGCATAGCAAGACCCCATCAAACAACCAGTTGAGATATGTACACCCGCTCGGGCAGCCACGGTCAGTAAAGGTTCACCAACCCTGGCACTGATGACTATATCGTCAGGGAGAAATCGCACGTTTACAGTCGCGGTTGACACAATTTCGCAATTTACAGACTTAGGATTTTACGGACTTAGGACTTTACGCACTCAAGATTTTATGAGCTCAGCGTTTTACGGCCTATGGTTCAGCCCCTAACCAAAAGTAGATTACAAGGCATAAGCATCCAAAGGCTCATGCAGCAAAACCAGCTGACGTTAGGCTTTCAGCATAGCGACTAGCGTCGTATGTGCATCGGCCGCATCGGCAAGCTTATGGTCAAAAGTAATCCGCACAGGCACGATTTCGCCATTGACTTCAGCCTCTAAATCCATGCCCTGATGGTCAATCGCTTTTAGGGTCGCAGCAGTCGCTTCTGTTCGCTCGCCATAGCGCTGCGCGTAGGTCAATACTGCCGCTGCGTGGTCCTTATTCATATGTCGGCAAATGCGATCGCTGACCTTGCCATCGATCCTTTCAGACGTTTTTTCTGACATAACTTCCCTCTATAATTCCACCAGCTAGAACTTCACCAGCTACAATTCCAGCAGATAATCAACAGCAACTGATGCGTTTGCCCGCTTCTCGATGATACGTCACTTTCTATGAGCCTCATTTCCCTCTCGCAAACGACCGAGACCGTCCACACACCTGTCCATACATTGGTTCACCCTTGGCCCACCGGTCACCTCTTTGATAGCCCAGGGGCCCATCTAACCTACCGGATCGTCGGTCCCTGCTGCCGCCTCTACGACCGTGAACAACTGCCATGGCCCTGCTGTCGCATTCAATGGCATAGCAAAGAACCCAGCTGGCGGCGCATCGGACGCCGGTTCACAGTAGACCTCGCCACCCGTAAACACCCTTCGTATTGCGTAGAGATTGTGGGGCAAAGCTACCGCAGTGAACCCATCATCATGACGCTCTACACCGTTAAGCTCTCTGCCCAACGACAGAACTGGTGGCATACCAAGCGGCTCACCAAACAATGCACCGAGAACCTGACACCGAGACCTGCCATACGGCCAGATAAAGCAAAGACAGAAATCAGCTTGACGGCGAGCTTAACGGTCTAGATTGGATCTTAAAAGGTCCATCCAGACCAACCTTTAAAAGTTGTCGTCAATCTGCTCTGGCACGGCAACATTACAGCCTTGGCGGTATTCGATACCGGCCCAAGTTTTCACACCGCACAGACTCGCCTGAGAGAAATCCGCATCGAAAAATAACGTATCCCGCAGGTCCGAGCCATTCAGGATCGTGCTGGTCAAATTGGGTCTGTCGATGTACGACTCTCTCAGGTCAGTTTCAATCATGGAAGCGCCACTTAAATCCGTATGGTCGAAAATGGCATACCGCAAATCGGCACCATCGAGGAAGGCACCTCGAACGCTTGCATAGCCCAAATTAACATCGATGAGGTTAGCATTTTGCAGCTGGGCACCGTCCAAATTGGCATAGTAAAAGTTAGCCCCTTCTAAATCTGCTCCAGCTAGATTGGCACCTGAGAGATCCAGACGCCGAAAATCAGCCTCGTGTAAGTCGCATCCAGGGCACTCATTGGTTTCAATCAGCCTTCGAATAGCGGCTTCGTCAGCAGCCTGGGCAGATTGGGCGGTTAGCAGCGTTCCCGCCAGAAGTGTGCCGACTGCGAAAGCGACCCTGTGGTGATCGCACTTACGAATTGAATCCATTATCTCTGTATACATGACGCGGAACGACCTCAAGGGCTTTTTTATGGAGCTGTCTCATATGTTGTCAGACGCCATGCAAAGGTGACAAGAGGCATCCGCAATTACTCATAAACTGCCCATAAAACTGGTGTAGTTTTAGCCCCCGCCCTAGCGACAGTCGCCCGTCCTTCACAAAAGCGCTACTCACACAGCCTTTTTACAGACACGCACCCGAAGATGCCAAACCTTATTTTAAGGTGATATGTCCAGGTTCACAGGTAGGCTATGAACCTAGACGTATCAATAAATTTCAACTCATTACCAGTTCTTGATGACGAGTTGTGAATGTGCCTCTTATCGGGCCTTCTATCGGGTGTACAAAGCACATACTGTCGCCGATTATCGTGGAAATCTACTAAAGGACATGCAGAAGATGAAATCACTCCGACTGACTATCGCCACGCTAGCAACTGCTGCGATTGCAGTAACCGCAGCCAGCACGCCCTCAGTTTTTGCTCAGAGCGTACAACAGCCGGTAAACAAAGCGACTGCGGTCGTTAGCGCCCAAAACAAGCAAAACGTCATCGGCGCTCAAGAGATTGACCAGAGCGCATTCATCCTTTCAACTAATCCCACCAGCCGGTTTGGCGGCAATCAGCGCTACGGCCTGATGATTATTGAGCAAAAGAGCGCTACCGAGCCCTGCTTCAGCACAACTGGCGCTAGCCCTACCCAAGTCAACCCGCTGCTAGCGCAAATGGATGATTTTAGCGGCAAGTGCGGTCGAGCCACCGACACCAACGGCTATGCCGTTCGCGTCGCCGGAGAGCAAGTTCGCTACGACCCTGTTCTCGAAGAAGAAGATGGCGTCTTGGTGCTCTACGCAAAGCCCAGCGCATTCTTACAAGACGCAGAAAAGTTTGTCATCGGTCAGACCGACGGCATTGCAGCCAACGGCTACACCCAGATCTTCCTTAAGCCCGGCTGGCGGCTAACCCGCAAAACCGTCGATGGCTCCCCCAAAGGACTGCTCTACCTCACTAACGACCTCACCATTGCCGAACTAACCGGACAGGAAGTGGTGATTGAACCCGGCGGTGGTGATGAGTCTGGCGGCGACCCAACAGATGACAGCGGCACACCCACTACGCCAGCAAGCTTCCCCGACGTCGCAGGCGACATCTACGCCAATGAGATCAACCGGGCAGTCCAGCTAGGCTTCATCTCTGGCTTCGCAGAGGACAACACCTTCCGGCCCACAGCGACGCTCACCCGGGAGCAAGTCGTCTCCATGGTGGTCGAAGGGCTGGAGGTCCCCGCTGCAGGCGTAGCTGGCAGCACACCTTTCTCCGATGTTCCTACCGGTCGCTGGAGCGCACCAAAAATCAGCCAGGCCGCTTCATTGGGCATCGTGACTGGCTACCCTGATAACACCTTCAGGCCAACCCAGCCAGTCACTCGCGCTGAGCTGATCGCCATCGTCAACAAGGCTGCTCAGTACAAATCCAATGCAACTCAGCTAGTTGCCAATCAGCCAGGCCGCACTTTTGCCGACATCTCTGGACACTGGGCCAGCGATGTTATCAGCAACCTCTCTAGCTACTGCGGTGTGGCAACCCCGCTCAATGAGACTGGCAATAGCTTCTATCCTGAGCGGGAGGCACAGCGGAACTATGCTGCAGCGGCCATGGTACGTCTTCTTGACTGCTCCCAAACTGCCCGGGAGTCCTAGGTGACACCCGCCTGATGAGTGCTGATGGGGAGAGATAGTAAACCCATGAACTAACGGGCACTGTCTATATCAAACCGCTGCTAGCAAACGCCAGCAGCGGTTTGTTTTTGAGTTGTATGACGGTTGAGTGGCATGGGTTGGCCAACGGCCAACACTCAGTCGGCCTGCTTTGTGCCACGCAAAAGGCCATAGCGGATGAGTCCCCGGTCGAAACCCGTGGTCATCAGTGCGATCGCAGCCGTTCCTCGAATGGTCTCCATCCCTGCCTGCACAATCCCCGCCATCACGTTGATATCCAGCGCAGAGCGCACCACATCCAGCCAAAAGAATTCCACCTGGCGCGACCAGTCCGCCATAGCAATGTCACTAAACCCAACCTCTACGGCCAGTTTGCCATAGGTATTCAAATCTATGACGTAGGGCAAATGGTAGAGCTCATAGAGCCGGTCCAAGTGCTGCTGCTCGCTCTCTGTCAATGGCCCAGCCAGCGTATCAGTAGGGCGATGACACCAAGTCGCCATCAAAAAAGTTCCCCCTGGCTTCAGCACCCGGTAGCACTCCTGTAAAAAAGCCTGCTTGTCAGGCATATGCTCGCCGCTCTCCATAGACCAGACAAAATCGAACGAATTCGCTGGAAAAGGGGTTGATAGTGCATTCGTTACCTGAAACTGAACCGCAGGCGCTTCGCTCGCGTCAAAATTTTCCCAGGCCTGTAGAGTCACCCCCTTTTCTGCAGCCCGCTCACCAGCCCGCTGAGCCTGCACCGGGCTGAGCGTAATACCTACCGCCTGCGCATCAAATTTATTTGCCAAGTAAAGCGTGCTGCCTCCAATGCCACAGCCCACATCCAGAATCGTATTGGCTGAGGTAACACCTGCCCAAGCCAACAGCTCTTCTATGAGGTCGACTTGAGCCTGCCTGCGATCTTTTCGATGCCGACCCGTCAGACCGTAATACCCATGGTGCATATGCTCACCCCAGGTACGCTCCCACAGCGGGGAAGAGGTATCGTAGAAATGCTGAATTCGCTGAGCCAGAGGTTTAGTAGCAGTCATGGCCAAGGGTCCTAGTCAATCAGGGGGAATGGGAAATAAGTCAGGAATGGGCAGAGGCTTACGAAAGGCATGCTCTGTAAGCATAGGCTTACTATCTTAGAGCGACTCTATGAAACCGATAGATTATTTAAGGCTTATTTAGAAAGGCTGTCACAGAAAGGCTGTCACAGAAAGGCCGGTATAGAGAGATGGCTTCAGAAAGATGGAACGATAGACTGACGGGCCCGCGCCCTTTCCTCTGATACTGTTTTTGTGCCGTTTAAGATTGTTTTCAACCGTTTTTTACAGGGCTCTTTATGTGGGCCGTTCACCGAGATGATGACCGTCCCTAGAACCATTTGCATAGGGTTTTTAGCACTGATCACAGTAGGGACCCTACTCCTCCTGTTGCCCTTCTCCACGGCCAGCGGCGAGTGGAATAATCCTCTAGTTGCCTTCTTCACAGCTACGTCTGCCGTCTGTGTCACCGGGCTCATCGTGGTAGATACGGGCACCTACTTTTCTACTTTCGGACAGGGAATTGTACTCACTCTGATTCAGCTGGGCGGATTGGGCTACATGACAGCAACTACCCTATTGTTACTGCTTATTGGCCGTAGACTATGCCTTAAAGATCGGCTAGCCATTCAGCAAGCGATGGATACTGCAGAGCTTTCCAATGTGAAAGCTCTAGTCGTTTCCATCATCTCTATGACATTTATTTTTGAGCTGACGGGCGCGTTTTGCCTGCTGCCAATGTTTACTGAGCAGTACGGTACAGGTAGGGGGCTGTGGCTATCTATTTTTCACAGCATCAGCGCATTTAACAATGCCGGGTTCAGCCTATTTTCTAACAGCCTGGTGCAGTATGCCGAAAGGCCGTGGCCTATGGCCGTTATTTCAGCGCTCATTATCATCGGTGGCATTGGCTACCAGGTGATTATGGAAGGGTTCATGTGGGCGCGCGATCGCCTATACCAGCGCAAACAACGACACGTTTTCTCCCTCCACTTCAAAATTGTCACCAGCACAACGGTTTTCTTACTCGTGCTCGGCACCCTCGCTTTTCTATTAATTGAATACGACAATACGGCAACGCTGGCTGGGAAAAGCTTTGGCGTCAAAATGCTGCTGGCAGGTTTCCAGTCAGTGGTCATGAGAACAGCGGGTTTCAATTCGATTGACATTGGTGCGATGGAAACCAGCGCCTTGTTTATGGCGATCGCACTCATGTTCGTCGGTGCGAGCCCAGGCAGTACCGGTGGCGGCATCAAAACAACCACCGTTCGCATCTTGCTAATTTGCACCCGAGCAGCCCTGCAGGGCAAAGAAGAAGTGAACTGCTACCAGCGCCAAATTCCCGCCAGTCGTGTTCTTAAGGCGCTATCTGTCGTTGTCGCCTCTGGCGTCAGCGTAGTTGTCATCACAACCTGCCTGGCGCTCAGCGACCCCAGCATACAGTTTATTGAGCTACTGTTTGAATCCGTTTCCGCCTTTGCCACAGTAGGGCTTTCTACAGGCATCACCGCCAGTCTTTCGGTCATGGGACAGCTGTTCATCATCGTCACCATGTACATTGGCCGGGTAGGTATTCTCCTACTCATGTCGGCAATTTTGGGTGACCCCAGCCCCAGCGTCATCCGCTACCCCGAAGAAGACTTGCTGACTGGCTAGGTGTGGCTTAGCGGCCCACTGTTTGTATCGCGCCTCTGCGGTGCCGAACTTAAAGCCCTTTCAGGCCAGCTGCCTGAAAGGGCTTTAGCTAATGAACTTTAGCTAATGAGTGGGAGTATCCTTACCCCTCAGTCACAAGCTCCGTACTGCCACGTCGCCGACCGCCAGTCAAGCTGTTGAACAACATCACACCAACCGCCTTAATCAGGTTGCCTTCTAGCTCTTGGAAGAGTTCCATGTTGATGCCAAATGCATCATTGGCTTCTTCCACGATCGCATCGGCCATGGCCTCATCAACAGGAGCTTCGCTCAAAGACTCGCGATAGCTATTCTTAAACGCCTTCTCGTCTTCGATAGTGGGAAACTCATAGAACGAAACGCCGTCGCTACCGTTCAGATTCATCGCCCGCTGCGAGATGGTTTTGAGGATTTGCCCACCGGACAGATCGCCTAGATAGCGAGTGTACGAATGGCCAACGAGGAGTTCTGGCTGGGTCGCTGAGATTTCACGGATGCGCTCAACGTACTTTTTACCGCCCTTGCTCAGCGCAATTTCATCGCGCCAGTTTGGACCGTAGTAAAAAGCCAAATCTTCTTCAAGGCTCTGCTTTCGATTTAGCTCGGGAAAATAAACTTTGGAAACAACCGGATGGTCCTTGTGCTTTTCCAACTCTTCTTCCATCGCGCAGTAGATGAAATAGAAGTTACCTACCAGCTTTCGGTAGGACTTTTTTTCCACCACACCACGCAAAAAGCATCGAACAAATCCGACGTTTTCGGCCATAGTGTGAGCTTTTTTAGTGCCCTCACGGAGCTGGGTCGCTAAACTATTGCTCATATCTTAAAGAGGCTTAATGTGTTTCTCAGTTTAAACATTAGGATGCAGACTCTACCCGAAGAAAGATTTCGCAACATTTTGTCACGAGCAGATAATTCCCTCGTCCATACCTGACCTAAATATCTAGATCTGCCATGTTGAGGCGAGGGCCATAGGTTTCAATGAATTCCCGGCGCGGGGCAACGCGATCGCCCATCAGCACGGTAAAGATCCGGTCGGCTTCAGCGGCATCTTCTATTTCCACCTTCTTCAGCGTCCGCGTCTCCGGGTTCATAGTGGTATCCCACAGCTGCTGTGGCATCATCTCACCTAGACCTTTAAAGCGCTGGATGTTGTACTTAGCGTTGTCAGGTAGGGCATTGATGCCGTCTTGCAGTTCTCTTTCGCTGTAGCAGTAGGTATGGTTTTTACCCCGCTCCAGCTTGTAGAGCGGCGGGCAGGCAATGTATATGTATCCCTGATCTACCAGATCGCGCTGATAGCGATAGAAAAAGGTCAGCAGCAACGTGCGAATGTGCGCGCCGTCAACGTCAGCATCTGTCATCAGGCAAATGCGGTGATAGCGCAGATTGTCCGGCGCAAATTCTTCGCCCTTAATGCCCAGACCTAGCGCCGTAATCAACGACTGGACTTCGTTATTCTTGTAGATTTTGGAGTCATCGGTTTTTTCGATATTGAGGATTTTACCGCGCAGGGGCAAAATCGCCTGAAACCGGCGATCGCGTCCCTGCTTGGCACTACCCCCCGCAGAGTCGCCCTCCACAATAAAGATTTCAGACTCGCTAGGGTCGCGAGAGCTGCAGTCAGAGAGCTTACCTGGCAGGGTAGAAGACTCCAGTACCGACTTACGACGAACAAGGTCGCGCGCTTTTTTCGCGGCCTCTGCCGCATTGAACGCCTGAATCGCCTTTTCCAAGATGGCATCCGCCACACCCGGGTTAAAGTCCAGATACTCGGTCAGCGCTTCGCCAACCAAAGAATCGACAATGCCGCGCACTTCCGTATTGCCCAGCTTCGTCTTGGTTTGCCCTTCGAACTCAGGCTCAGGCACTTTAACTGAAACCACCGCGGTCAGGCCTTCACGTATATTTTCACCCGCCATGTTCGACTCGCCATCTTTGCGCTTCTTACGCTTGCGGGCAATCACATTCATCGTCCGCGTCAAGACCGCCTTCAGGCCCTCTAGGTGAGTCCCCCCATCTACAGTGCGAATATTGTTCGCAAAACCCATCAGCGTGTCGGAGAACGCATCGCCACACCACTGCAGCGCTGCCTCTACCTGCACACCGTTCTTATCCGAATTCACATAGATAACGTCTGGGTGGAGCGGCTCCTTGCCACTGTTGATATACTCCACGTACTCCCGGATTCCCCCTTCATAAATGAAGTGAGAAACCCGTGGCTCGTCTACATTAATCAGCTCCAGACGATAGTCCGTAAAGGTGATGTCGACACCCGCATTGAGGTAGGCCAGCTCTCGCAAACGGCGAGCCAGCGTATCGTAGTCGAACTCTACTGTGTGGGTAAAGATAGTTGCATCGGGCTTAAAGGTGACTTGTGTCCCCGTTTTGCTGGTGCCCTTTTTAGTGTCTAGCTTGCCGACCGGATTGCCCCTTTCGAAACGCTGCTTGTGCACTTTGCCATCGCGCCAAACGGTAACCTCGACCCAGTCAGAGAGGGCATTCACTACCGAAACGCCCACACCGTGCAGGCCGCCAGAGACCTTGTAGCCACTATCTCCGCCAAACTTTCCCCCGGCGTGCAGAACCGTTAGTACAGTCTCTAGAGCAGACTTCCCAGTGGTCGGGTGAACATCGGTTGGAATGCCCCGTCCGTCATCGGTGACGGTCACAGAGCCATCCATATTTAAGGCGGCGGTGATGTGCTTGCAGTGCCCGGCTAGCGCTTCATCGACCGAGTTGTCGACGACTTCGTACACCAAGTGGTGCAGGCCTCTTGGCCCCGTACTACCGATGTACATTCCCGGACGCTTCCGAACAGGTTCAAGTCCTTCTAATACTTGAATCTGCTGAGCACCGTAGCTATTCGCCATACAATTTCTCCTGAGGTCAGTGGTGTCTGGGTGGCGTGATAAGGCCCGCCATGGGGGCAAACAGATGAACTAGCTTAAGCCAACTGAATCGGGTTGAACTCTTTAAAGTGAGCGAACCCTATTAATAGGATGAATAAGGTAACTTTTATCTTTATCGACTCGGACTTTTTAGGGGTATTCACCCTTAGATTTTTGGGCTTTTATTTTGGCTTTTGAGGCCGTATTAGACCATCAAAATGATAATGTGTCTACGGATTCTAGCACAAAGGCGTTAAAAGCGATTTTAGAGCCGTCTCAGCGCACTTCTCGAAAGAGGGTGATAGTCGCTTTTCGAGTGGCTATCAGACACCGCCTTAAAACTTAACGCCCATCCAAGTTCATTTGTACCATTGTAAGCCGTCTCTCATTATCGTTGTAGGACCCACAGCTTCGGGCAAGTCGGGGCTGGCGATGTCGCTTGCAGCTCAATGGCCAATGACTATTGTGAGTGCAGATTCAAGACAGATCTACAAAGCGTTCGATATCGGTACTGCCAAACCCACCTGGCACGAACGGCAGCAGGTGCCGCACCATTTTGTAGATATCTGCGAACCGACGGACATCCTAACGGTGGCAGACTATCAGCAGCAGGCCCAGACTGTCATTGATGAGATGCACCGGCAGGGCACTCGAATACCGCTGCTAGTGGGGGGGACCGGGCTGTATGTGAATGCGATCGCAAAAGGTCTAAAAATTCCCCGAGTTGCCCCGCAGCAGGCGCTACGCACCCAGCTGCAAGGCCTGGGACAATCTCAGTGCTATCAACTGCTCAAACAGGTCGATGCCTCGGCGGGCGATCGGATTCACCCCAACGATCAGGTCCGCACCCTGCGTGCCCTCGAGGTTTACTACGTGACCGGCAAGCCCATTTCGAGCCAGCAGGGCGAGCAGCCACCGAACTATCCCATCCTTTATATAGGTCTCACCTGTGAACCAGCCGTCCTCAGAGAACGAATCACCCGGAGAACCCATCAGATGGTGGAAGCAGGCTTCGTAGCAGAAGTCGCCCATCTCATGAAAAAGTACGGCACAGAGCTACCGCTGCTAAAAACACTGGGCTATGCGGAAATGCAGCAGCATTTGACAGGAGAGCTTTCTTTAGAAGAAGCGATCACGCTCACCGTGCAGCACACCTGCCAATTTGCTAAGCGGCAGCGAACCTGGTTTCAAAAAGAACCCAGAATTGAATGGTTTACAGCAGGCGAACCACAGCTAGAAACGCAGGTTGCCCGGCGTGTCGAGCAATTTCTACAGGCCACCTGTAGCTAGGTCCGGTAGGCAAGTCTGTCAGCTGAGCCTACAGCTCCTCA
This sequence comes from Cyanobacteria bacterium J06626_6, assembly GCA_038523095.1. Classification (GTDB taxonomy): domain Bacteria; phylum Cyanobacteriota; class Cyanobacteriia; order Phormidesmidales; family Phormidesmidaceae; genus Phormidesmis. The sequence continues at coordinate 37,307 of JBCBJS010000023.1, read as the reverse complement.
GTTTCTAACTCGGGAATGACAACGGTTTGTCGCTTTAGGGGCTCTAGTTCTGCGGCCTTGGCGGGCACCAATTCTTTCTGACGCTCTTCGCGCTTCTGGCGCTCTTCCAGCTTCAGCGGTAGGCGCATCGGCTCTTGGGCAACGGTCTTTTGAGTCTTTGGCAGGCTGCGCTCTAAGTCGCCTAAAGGCCTTGGAATCACCATCACAGAGTTCAATTCGCCAATGCGCTCAGCTTCATTCATACCCGCTTCAACGGCGATCGCCACATTAGAAAGCGATCCTTGAATGATGATAGTACAGAGCCCTTCACCAATCGTCTCGTGGGAGAGCAGCGTAATTTCAGCAGACTTTGTCATCGCATCGGCAGCACCAACCATCGCCGGAAACCCTCTGGTCTCTAGTAGGCCAATGGCGCTTCCGCCCATCGTCTCGCCGACACCTTCTAAATCTTCCATTCGGGCAGTAATGGGTAGCACAGCCTCTAGGTTGGCAGGCGGACGGGGAATGAGTGAGGCTGATACAAACTGCCCAAACTCTTTCGCTGTTTTCTCCCCCGCATAGACAGCCATGCGAACATCGGCAACACCGCCCCGAACGATTGCCGTACAGTGACCGCCACCGGTCTTTTCATAGCCCACCAGGTACACATTAGAAGACTTCATCATGGCATCAGCCGTGCCGATGATGGCTGGAAAGCTCGTCGTCGATACCATCCCCAGCGCCGTATCGTGCAGCGGATGACGCCGACGCGCTGTCATTCGAGCTGCCTGATTCGGTTGGGTGGGAGTAGCATCTGAGCGCATGACGAGCCTCGAAAATGGCTAACTATCGGTTACAGATAGGGGAAATAAGGATGTGTTGAGTAGGTTGTAGCCTGTAGGTATTTTGCTATGTCAGCGCTGGCAACAGAAGCTACGACTGCTCACCGGTGGACTGTCGATGCGGAAACAGTGTAGACAGTAACTGGCTAACCTGGTCACGGCCGTACACCCGATCATTTGAGCGAACGGTAATAGCAGACTGGTTACCATTTAATTGTACGCCATTGTTTTGGTAACCATTATTTGAATAGCCGTTACCATTCTGCGCAGCAGTTGGGTCAACGTACTGACCATTCTGATCGCTCAAATCCGGAGTCTCTATCGCCCTAGGGCCCACAGGAGGCGGTTCGACGAAAGTACTTTTCACCTCTGCAGACGCTTCAGAACCCCTTTGCAAGGTCTGCCCCTCAAAACCACTCCGATGCAGAGCACCGCCGCTAGAAGCCCCAAGACCATCATCTATCACCGTGCCAGGTAGCACCAGTTCTGCTGCGGCGATTTGAGGATTCAGTAGTGTACTAGCGGCACTAATGCAGGCATTTTCGCCGATGTTACCACTGCCAATAACCAGCACATTTGCCCCGAGGCTCGCACCGGCACCAACAGTCAGCACGCCCTGCCTAGACTGAATACACACGCCCCCAGCCAAGCAAGCGCCCGGAGCAACCACAATGCGGCTACCAAGAGAGGCTTGCAGAACCACACCCGGTGCGATCACAGCCGTATCATCTACAGTCACATCGCCCACCACACAGTAGTGGGTAGAACTCACAACTGTTGGTTCCCGCTGTAGGTAGTGGTGGTTCGACGGTTGCATGAGGCTATAAAGCGTTGAAAACTCAACCGCGTTGAAAAATATAGCTAAGGGAGTAAATGTCTATGGACGCTGAATTGTGGTCTCTAGAACACGACGCTTCGCCTGGGGATCGACGCCGACTAAGCGAACATAATTGCCCTGATGGCGGGCTAGCTGCTGACCTAGCGCAGAAATGGCTTCCGCCGGACGGCGCGCCGTAATGGCTTCACCCGTCTGCCAAATGCCGCTGCGGAAGCGGCGCTTATCGGCAAACTCAATCGAGATGCGGAAGCCTTGATTTACCAGCTGAGTCACCTGATCCATCACCCCTGACTCCACCGCACCGACCGACTGATTCGGCGGATCGTCATAGCGGGGAGGATGGTTGTAAATGGGTCCCCGGGCAGCCTGGGCGCCATTCGTTGAGGCCACTGAGGCAGATGGTTGAGCTTGACCAGGCTTGTGGATCGTGGTCGCCGCGCCACGGGTCTTTTGCGCAGTATTCACGCTGAAGATTCGCACATACTTATCCGCATTTGCGCTCAAAAACTTCTGTAGCTCACCGACCGAATTAGCTTTGGGTGCGGTTTGCCAGATACCGCTGCGGTAGCGACGAGCATCCGCAAACTCAATCCCAATTTGAGCACCCTGACGCAGAATTTGCCCAGCGGCTTCTGCAGCTGCACTACTGTTACCGCTACCGCCGCTCCAGTTGCCACCAGCAGAAGCCGCCTGCGGGCCACTGGCATAGGCCTGGCTACCTGAGCGTGCACCTCCGCTAGCAGGTGCCACCGAACGACTAGAAATCTCTACGGGCTTGCCATCTGCCCGCTGAATCGTGGTCGAAGATACCCGTCGCTTGGCCTGTGGGTCAATCCCAAACATTCGAACGTATTCGCCGCTGTGCTCTTCCAAACAGTGCTGAAGGCGAGAAAACACTTCCTGCTCACGAGTCGTATCAATCGGAGAGCAGCTCTTCCAAACGTTACTGCGGTAGCGGCGAGGATCGGCATGCTCAGTACCAATGATGTAGCCTCCGCGCAGCAGGTTGCTCACCTCTTGCATGATGGCTGGCGTCAGCCCACCGGCCGCACTGCCGCTGCCGCCATTGCTATAGCCGCTGTTGCTAGCCGAGTAGTAACCGCTGCCATTGCGACTGTCTGTAGCCTGCGCTGACTTGCCGTCGATACTGACGGGCTTACCGTCCGGGCGCTGCACGGTCACCATGCCAACCCGACGCTTCACCTTTTGATCGATGCCAAACATCCGCACATACTCACCACTATGCTCTGCCAAGCACTGCTCTAGCGCGGCAAATACGGCCTGCTCCCGGGTGTCTTTAATCGGTGTGCAGGTCTCCCACACGCCGCTGCGATAGCGACGCTTATCGGCATGTTCCATACCGATGCGATAGCCCTGGGCCAGGAACTGGCGGACCTGCTGGACAATTTCGGGCGAGAGTCTTTGGGCTTGCATATTTGCTCCTTCAGTGGCGTATGGCAATGGACTGGGACGACGGAATGAATCAGATGATGATGCTGATTGAGCTGACGGTTGGGCAGAGCTACGAACGGGACTATGGACAGGTTTTAACCGGGCTCCGGACTGACGAGAAGCAGCGCCGTAGCCAGAGCCACCTCTAGAATGGTTGCCAGAATAATTGCCAGCCATGGGGCGATCGCGGCTACTAGGACCGCTGTGAATAAAGGCATAGGTCGAAGCACCCACAACCTCCTTGGCAAATTCAAGATCTTCGGGACGTACCTTTGGTAGCTGGTCAGCCTGATGCTGGGCAGTAATGACGCTCCCCGACGGAATGCATCTGCCTGGGGGCACTTCCACGTCCTGCACAAGGGCGTGCATCATCACCACACATCCATCCCCCAAGCGAGCGTTGAAGACAGTCGAACGAAAACCAATAAAGCAATCGGCACCAATGAAAGCAGGACCGTGAATGAGTGACTTATGGGCAACAATGCTGCGATCGCCCACACAAACAGAATGAGAGCCGCTGGTAGCTGTCACCCGAGCACCAGCAACGCCCTCTACCACCACACCCGGCAGCAAACAACAGCGATCACCAACCTGCACAGACGCACCTGAAGCCGCCGTCACAGCAGCGCCAGGCGCAACCATCACGCCCGGCCCAATGCGCACGTCTCCTTCAATTAAGCAGAAATCATGAATATCCGCAGAAGGCGCAACCGTCGGGTTTGCAGGCAGGGCCAACCTAGAGAACGCAGGCGTCGAACCCTGCAATGGGCCCCTACCTGCGTCTTGGCTAGCTGCTTGATTCGTTAATTGGCTTAGACTGCGGGCAACCATGTGACCCCTCTTGTCTCACCTAAAACATACAGAGCTTTGAACATGTAGAACTTTTAGCTGAAGTCTTCTCGCTTGTCATAGAGCAGACCAGAATCCAAGCTAACCGTGTCGATAATGGCGATAATGGCCGCATCAACCGGCTTTTGGTTATACCGCTGCTGCTGCCTAGCAGCGCTCCCTCGACTCACCAGCACCCATTCACCCACACCCGCTCCAACCACATCCGCAGCAACTTCATACTCGTCTTGGGGGTTGCCAGTATCGCTGACAAACTGAACCAGCAAAAACTTAACCCCCATGAGACTGTCATCTTTGACGGTGCTGACCACCGTCCCCCTGACTTTCGCTAGGCGCATACAGCCTATCTACCATAGGGACGAATACCGCTCACGCTTTCACGGAACTGCTCAACAGCTTCCGTGTAACGAATAGGCAGAACAAATTCTAAGTTCTCGTGAGGACGCGCAATGATGTGGGTAGAGAGCACCTGTCCACCATTTACCCGCTTCACATTTTCAACACCAGCCGCCACAGAGGCCTGCACTTCGGAGACATCGCCGCGAACAATCACAGTCACTCGACCACTGCCGATCTTCTCGTAACCAACCAGCGTTACGCGAGCAGCTTTCACCATCGCATCAGCCGCTTCAACCACCGCTGGAAAGCCCAGCGTCTCTACCATTCCTACCGCAATTGCCATAGCTTTTTCCTAAAACACAATCAAAACAACACAACAAACCCGGTCATCGGCAAGCAAGCCCCGCAGCCGAGTTCAGCAGCTAGCTCCAGCCTGTAAACACCGCCTGGACCAAAAAATCACTGCAAGCGCTCAACGCAAGAGCACCCAAAACGCTGAGGCTCGAATCCTGAGGGTCAAAACTTTCTAATTCCAGTTCATAGTTCGAGGCTTTAAGCATCTAAGCCCTGAGCGCCCAATTCATTTGGACGTAAAGCAGGCTTTGCCAAAGCAGCTTACTAGGAGCGGAACTGCTCTACCGCTTCCGTATAGCGGATAGGAAGCACAAACTCTAAGTTCTCGTGAGGACGCGCAATGATGTGAGTAGAAAGTACTTCTCCACCATTGACTCGCTTAGCAGACTCAATCCCAGCAGAGACAGAAGCCTGAACCTCAGAAACGTCGCCGCGGACAATCACAGTCACACGACCACTACCGATCTTTTCATAACCCACCAGCGTTACGCGAGCAGCTTTTACCATGGCATCAGCCGCTTCAACCACTGCGGGGAAACCCTTGGTTTCAATCATTCCAACAGCAATAGGCATTAATCGAAATCTCCTAAATGTAAGAGCTATAACAGGGCGAATTTCTGATAGAAAAACCTTCGTTTGACCACGGAGATCCCAGCAGGCAGTGCGTAAAAAATTAGCTGTTCCTACTTTTTAAAATTCTTTTAATGTAGCCCGTACAACTTCTTGCGTCATAACTCAGAATAAAATGACGCCGCCGGTTTGACAATATAAGCGCCAATGATTGTCCCTAATACCGAGCATCATTAAAACTTATGTAGAGGTGATTGCTAATCGTGACTAAAAGTAAAGGAATATTAAGCATTCTGATCCATAGTCGTGATTTGATCCCGGGACAACCAGTCGACAGGACAGCGCTGCCATAGCCCAGATAGCAGTAAAACTGAAGGCTTCAAAAGGCACTTGTGAAGCGACATACTCAGGGCGATCGCTGACTCATTTCTCAAAGTGCAAAAGACAGTGAGGCCAATCAGTCAGGTATTATCAAGAAATGTAGAGAGCTCTCATACTTTTGCCTGACAGTCACCGTCTTCCTTAAAATCGACCAGTTTAGCGTCAACGATCTCGCCTTAGTGGCCGGATATTTACGCCTTCTTTAGCTCTATTTTGTAGGTGCTCCTACCACTTAAGAAACACGCTAATTGTTGACTCTAATTATTCTCTCTCAAATCAATTTTGTTCAGCCAATTTTATTCGACCAATTTTATTCGACCAATTTTATTCGACCAATTTTATTCGAGTGGTCAGCGCTGCTCACCAAGCAGTTCACCAGAAGATTTGTCAGAAGCACTGCGAAAGGAATAGTCAGCAGGAAATAGTCAACAGGAGTATTGTCCAAACAAAGTTGGTCACGTTTGTTTTCCTGAGCGCTTTTGTTCCAAAGATTTTTATTTAAGTGCCAGTCATGCAACAGTTTTTAATTCAGTGGAGCTGGTTAATCCCAATGTATGGGCTCGCGGGTGCGCTGCTAGCGCTCCCCTGGGCAGCCAGACTCATTCGGCAGAGTGGGCCTCGCCCAGCTATGTATATCAACGTTTTCACAACGTCTCTTGCCACCCTCCACGGATTGTTTCTGCTGCAGGCCGTTTGGGATACAGGGCCTGAGGTTGTCAGCTTCGAATGGCTTAAGGTTTCTGAACTCAACCTATCGGCTTCGCTCGATCTCTCTGCGGTCAATCTGATTTTTCTGGGGCTGACGACGGGCCTGAGCCTGCTCGCGCAAATCTACGCCATGGGATACCTAGAAAAAGACTGGGCGCTGGCCCGCTTTTTCGCTCTGATGGGCTTTTTTGAAGGGGCTATCAGTGGCGTGATTCTCAGCAGTTCTCTGTTCTCAAGCTACTTTTTGCTTGAGATGTTGACCCTTTCAACCTACCTAATCGTAGGCTTTTGGTACGCACAGCCACTGGTTGTCACCGCCGCGCGGGATGCTTTTTTGACTAAGCGGGTCGGCGATGTACTGTTGCTGATGGGTTTGGTCGCCCTCAGCACCTACGCCGGTAGCCTCAAATTTGATGACCTGTACATCTGGGTAAAGGAAACTGACTTAGCCCCCACAGCAGCAACCTTGATGGGCCTAGCGCTGATTGCAGGGCCAACCGGTAAGTGCGCGCAGTTTCCCCTTCACCTGTGGCTTGATGAAGCGATGGAAGGCCCTAGCCCAGCATCTATTTTGCGAAACTCGGTAGTGGTCACCTGCGGGGCCTTCGTACTGATTAAAATCCAACCGGTTGTTGTTCTCTCACCGATCACGCTGGATGTGCTGATCATTATTGGAGCCATTACAGCGGTTGGGGGGGCTTTGGTATCGCTGGCTCAAATCGACTTTAAGCGCACCTTTTCTTACTCAACTAGTGCCTATATCGGCCTAGTGTTTATCGCGGTTGGGACGGAGTGGCCGGGGGTTGCTTTCATGATGCTCTTTACCCATGCGATCGCAAAAGCACTCATCTTCATGAGCATAGGTGCCATCGTCTTCACCACAAACAATCAGGACCTGACAGAGCTTGGAGGGATCTGGTCACGGATGCCAGCGACAACGCTGACATTTCTGACAGGCGCGCTTGGGCTGACAGGCGTTCTGCCCTTTGGCTGCTTTTGGTCGTTTTGCTTGGGCATAGAATTTTTGTGGAAAGAGCATCCTGTGCTGGTGGGCGTGTTCCTGCTGGTGAACTTCCTGACGGCGCTGAACCTAATGCGGGTCTTTCGCCTGGTGTTCCTGGGTGAAACACAGGACAAAACTCGCCGAACGCCAGAGGTAGGCTGGCTAATGGCCATCCCTATGATGACGCTGTCTGTCTTTGCCTTGCTGCTACCTATCGCCATGCAGCGCATGTCTCTGCTGCCGCCCCTGGCTTATTTCAACCTAGCAGCGGTGGTGTTACTCGTCGGGTCAGGGTTAGCAGGAGCCGTCATAGGCCTCTACTTGCCGCTGAATCGGGCCTGGTCCCGCTCCAGCATTCGCACCCTACGCACGGTACAGGATCTGCTAGGAAACGATTTTTATACCGAGAAGCTGTACGAAGGTACCGTTGTTCGGTTGGTCTCCCAGCTATCTGACTGGAGCAATTGGTTTGACCGCTATGTGATTGATGGCGCAGTCAACCTGGTTGGGGCGGCATCTTTGCTGAGCGGAGAAGGTCTGAAATACAGCGCATCTGGCCAGTCGCAGAACTACATTCTGACAATTGTGGCTGGGGTCGGGCTGCTGGTGCTGATGACGACTTGGGCAATGTGGTAGGAGAAAAATTGTGATATTGAGCGCACTTGTATTGATTCCACTGGTCGGCGCTTTGCTCATCAGCATCTGGCCAAAAGCACTAGAAATTTCGCAGGCTCGCTGGGCGGCGCTGATTACGCTGACGATCAACCTGGTCGTTACGCTCTATTTAGTGACGCAATTTGATATCAGCCAGGCGGGGTTCCAGTTCGTTGAGCACTTCGACTGGGTAAAGCCGCTGGGTCTGTCTTATTTTTTGGGTGTAGACGGCATTTCTTTGCCACTAGTGGTGATCAACAGCTTGCTGTGTTTGGTGTCTGTGTATCTCAGTTTTGAGGTGAAGCGGCCCAGGCTGTACTATCCTATGCTGCTGCTGATTGCCAGCGCAGTTGCCGGGGCCTTTCTCGCTCGCAACCTGCTGCTCTTTTTCCTGTTTTACGAGCTGGAGCTGATTCCGCTATACCTGCTGATTGCGATTTGGGGCGGTGCCCGGCGCGGCTACGCGGCCACTAAATTCTTGATCTACACGGCCTTTTCTGGGGTGCTGATTTTAGGAGCTTTCCTAGGTTTGATTTTCCTGGCGGGAACGGGCTCTTTTGACTACGACCCAGCACTAGCGCAGGGGCTCACCCTGGTTGAGCAAACGCTGCTGATGGGCGTATTACTCATCGGCTTTGGCATCAAAATACCGCTCGTACCCTTTCACACTTGGCTGCCAGATGCCCACGTCGAGGCCTCGACGCCGCTCTCGGTACTGCTGGCAGGCGTATTGCTGAAGCTGGGGACCTACGGCATGCTGCGATTTTGTGTGGGACTATTCCCAGATGCCTGGCTGGACCTAGCGCCGCTGCTTGCCTGGTGGGCAGTGATCAGCGTGCTGTATGGCTCGCTAGCAGCGATCGCCCAAACCGACATGAAAAAAATGGTCGCCTACAGCTCTGTCGGCCACATGGGCTACATTCTGCTAGCTGCTTCGGCCGCGAATCCGCTGAGCATCCTAGGCACCGTGCTACAGATGGTGAGCCACGGCCTGATTTCTGCACTGATGTTCTTACTTGTTGGCGTGGTCTACAAAAAGACGGGTACCCGCGATCTGACAGTATTGCGAGGGCTAATGGCACCCGAGCGAGGACTGCCTTTTGTGGGTTCACTCATGGTGCTAGGCGCAATGGCCAGCGCCGGGATTCCAGGTATGATTGGCTTCATTTCCGAATTCATTGTGTTTCGGGGTAGCTTTGAGCGCCACGCCCCTCAAACCCTGCTGTGCATGGTGGGCTCGGGGCTAACGGCGGTATACTTTTTGCTAATGATTAACAGAGTGTTTTTTGGCCGGTTGAATGCATCTCCCAAGCAGATGGGCGGGGCATTTGTTGTCACCCTACCAGGGGTGAGCTGGCGCGATCGCATTCCAGCATTGGCGCTTGTGCTGCTGATTTTTGCATTTGGCCTACAGCCAGAATGGTTGACCCGCTGGGTAGAATCGACCACCAACACCTTTATGCCAGCGGTGCCAACGGTGGAGCAAGCTGTCGCTGAACTTCCCGTAGCCGAGCCCTACCTAGTCCCCCCACGCCATGCGCCGTCACTTCATGTCTATGTTGAGGGCTCGTAGTCAGGGGCTTGTAGTCAGGGGCTCGTAGTCAAGGGCTAATCCACAAGCTATCAGTCAGTCAACTGCCAGCCACTCAATCTACAGCTACCCAATCATTAATAGATTGCCTTTTAAAAACGCGCGATCGCTATGACCGAAACAGTTTCAAAAGCTCAGCTGCAAATAGCCCCGTTCTATTCCCGCCAGGAATATATAGAGCGGCTGCTATCTGGCAATCCCCTACTACCCGACACCCCTGACAATCTCACAGAGGTGATCGGGGTCCTGCATGCCTATGGCGTCGTGCTAGATGCATATTCGGTCAATCTCAGATACATCGCAGACCATCAGTTTTTGGTACTGGTGCCAATCTTAAAGTACTTCAACGGCGAAGTGACCCCGCAAAAAATCGTTCAGCACCTTTGGCACGACCGGATTAACTACGAGTACGCCGAATACGTTATGCGCACCATGATGTGGCACGGCGGCGGCGGGCTCGATGAGTATTTGGATTCCGACCATTTTTGGGCCTGCTGTAGTCCAGCAATTCAGGCAAAGGGCCGGCAAAATCCAGTTTTGTTCACACTCAATCGCATCTTTCCAGACTATCTGCCCGAGCAGGTAAGGCAGCTGGCCTACTACTCTGGGTTAGGCCAGTTTTGGCGAGTCATGAGCGATATCTTTATGGATCTCTCCGCCGCCTACAATCAAGGAGACATTGGCGCCATCGACGAGGTGGTGAACTTTATCAAAGCGGGCCTAGTGGCCAGCGCAACCAAACCCATTATCTACAAAGTGACGATTTCAGGCACCGAGTTCGACATCATTCCAGACTCAGCCGGACTGACCTTTCTACCCGATACAGCCGTCCCCTATGTAGAGTCTATTTTCTTTCGGGGCACGCCTTTCTTTGGCACCGTATCGTACAACGCGCAGGCCCATCAGATTCCCATCGACCAGGGTCGGTTTGGCTACGGCGCCCTGTTTGCAGATCCGCTGCCGATTGGCGGTGCGGGCATTCCCCCAACGCTGCTGATGCAGGACATGCGCCACTACGTACCAGACTATCTTCAGACCCTTTATCAAACTTCGGTGAGAGGCCAGGACGACGTTCGCGTACAGCTCAGTCAAAGTTTTCAAAAGTCGATGTTTTGTGTGACTGAAGCTGCCGTTCGAGGCCTAATGCCCTACCCGGCAGACACCGCCGATCCCAAAGAACAAGTGCTGAACCGAGACTATCTCAACGGTTGGATGAAGCGACTATCAGAATCTCGGCTGGATATTGTACAAACTGCCTAGGCACAAGCGGGCTAGCTAGAGCTGCTGGGTCACTAAGCGCCGAATGATTTCGGTCACTTCAGCGGTCATCAACGCATCTACCGAGCGCGCCTCCTGGTGAGCATTGCCGGTTCTCTGAGCCGAGATTAAGGTCATCGCAAAGCTATACTGCTGATGGCTGGCGCTGGGGTCCCAAGCACCGGGGCGCGGCAGGCTGAACTGTACTAGCGCGCAGTAGGTAAGCTCCGTGCGATCGCGCTGATCGCTACGACCAAATCCACTTTTAGAGAGGATCACAGGCGATCGCACCGCCGCCGACAGCCCCAAGGTCTCTAGAGCGATATCTACATAGCGAGCAGTATCTACACCCATAGCCCGCAGCACACTCTCTAGGCTGTGCCCTTGAGCGTTGGGAATAATTGCCTGCCTAGGCAGCCGCCAATGCCATCCGGCCATCGTAATTAGCCGCGTCAGGTCGTACGTCGAGACCAGATTTTCGCCCCGATGGTGCTTCCCAGGAGACGTCACTAGCACCTGTCTAGTCTTGGCATCCCACAGCTCCGGATACTCAATGAACGGTGCCTCACCGTAGCGCCCCTGAAACGAAAGCCTACGATTGCCCGTCAGCTTTCGCGTCCACTGCTCTAGGCCAGTCGGCGTATTAAAATGCTTGAACATTGCCGCCAGCGAATTTGAGGTAGCAATCCGATTGTCATAGGACATAATGCCAGCCGCTAGCTCATTAAACGTATGGCCTCGGCTCGAACGGCTACCCTCACCTCGTATGCGGCAGCGATCCACATCTGCCAAAGGGGCTGTCGCGTTAGCCCGGTCAACGACATTCAGCAACGGAATAAACTTCGTCGAGCTCCACATTTGCCGGTTTGTCAGCGCGTCGCGTCCCAACCACCGCGTCTGTAGCTGCCCGCCCTCTACAGTGCCGATGCACATACAGCCAGACAAAATATTCGGTGAGAGAAAGTCCAATCCGCCCAGGTCAATAACCGGAATATTGCCTCTGCTCGGATAGGGCGCTGCGTTATTCAGCTGCTGGGGAATCGCCACCGAAGTCTGTAGGCGCTGAGCGGCTTGGCGAATGTCATTACGATAGGGCGATCGCTGAATGCCTCGGTCCAAAAACGCTAACTTGTCAGCATTAAAGCCAGCCTCCTGAGCAAAAAACGCCTTAAAGAGATCTTCTCTCGGCTTATCGAGTCCTGGAAACGTTTGCAGCCGCTCTTCCGATGGAAGTTTCAGCGCCTGGCACAGCAGCGCAGCCACATCCCCGCGGGTCATTGCCCGCCGCGGCTCTAGCTTTCTCGGCTCCGGTAGTGTCTCAAGCAAATTCTGAGCGATCGCAATACCCACTGCATCCCTGGCATATTGTGGAATCTCACCAGCATCGATAAACGTCTCATTGATCCGCGCCGTCAGCTGTTGAGCCACCGTTTGTGCCTCTGTCCCGCTAACGGCCTCGCTCATCTGATCGGCAGACAGCGCAGCGACCAGCACCACAATCGCTTGGACTCTAGAAATGCTTCGCTGTGGCAAAAATCGACCGCTCTCGTCACCACTGAACAGCTCTCGGGAAGTGGCCCAGTCAATTGCTCCACGCGCCCAGTATTCCGGCAAAACATCCTCAAATGCAACGGCAGGCCGCTTGGCCTCCAAATCAGAAAAAGCCCGCATCATCAGCGCAGCATACTCGGCCCGGCTCACCACAGCATTGGGCCGAAAGGTTCCGTTGGGATAACCGCTAATCAGCGATCGCTTAGCCAGCGCCACAATACTTTCGCGGGCCCAGTGACGAGCAATATCTGAAAACATAAGCCCTCGCTCTACAGAGCACCAGTGAACTAAAGGATGGAGCCTTGGATACTCCAAACAGGAATCGCTATCACCCCTCGCCTATGATCGCCAGCGACATACCAACCCCAGCAACATACCAACCCCAGCAACATACCAACCCCAGCAACATACCAACCAAAATATCGCTCCAACCTTAAGAAGCTTGTTATTTACAAGACAAAGCCAGCCCAACCCTAATCCCAACTCACCGAACCCGAACCCATGGGAACAGGAAATTGGCGTACGATCAAAAAGGACTAGAACGCGATCGCCCTTCAGTCCCGTAACGTTTCATCTATACCTCTGCTTCATCTATCCTCTATGAACCAGCTTGCGCCCTCCCCTGAGTCTACAAACCAGACATCAAAGGCAACTTCAACGCCGCTCCAGCAAGCGCTGCCCCCATCGCGGAGGACTGAGGGCACAGACGCCGCCAACTCTGAAACTTGGGTGCTCGATATAGAAGGAATGATGTGTGCAGGCTGTGTCAGCACCGTCGAGAAAAAGCTCTCTCAGTGCAAAGGGGTCCGCGCAGCAAGGGTCAACCTAGTCACTGAGGTCGCAGCTATTGACTGCGACAGCAAAGCAGACCCACAGGCGATCGCCCAAATGCTCACCGCTGCTGGCTATCCAAGCAAGCTACGGCAGCGTCACGCACAGCGAGGCCTCACCGCAGAAACAGACTGGCTATCGCGCAAAGAAACCGAACAGCAGCAGCAAACCCTCCAGCTAGCGATCGCAGCGATCCTCCTCACCCTCTCCGTGCTTGGGCATTTGCAGCATCTCAGCCTCGCCAACCAGGTGGCTCAAGCGCTGCAGACCCTACCCATCATCAGCACACTGTGGTTCCATGGCACCCTAGCAACCCTTACGCTGATTTTTCCAGCCCGCAAAATTCTCATTGAGGGGATTCAGGGCGTCTGGCGGGGCACGCCCAACATGAATACGCTGGTGACCCTTGGCGCTCTGAGCGCATACCTGGCGAGCGTAGCGGCGCTGATCTTTCCAGATCTGGGGTGGGAGTGCTTTTTCGATGAGCCCGTTATGCTGCTGAGCTTTATTTTGATGGGTCGAACCCTAGAGCAAAGAGCCAGGTTTCGGGCAGCGAGTTCTTTGCGATCGCTGATTGCCCTCCAGCCCGGCTCAGCCCGGCTCATTCCATCAGTTGATAAGCCAGAAAATATCGATAAGCCAGAAAATACAGAGCCATCCTCTCAAAATTCGTCTTTGCAGGAAGCTGGCAGCGTGCAAATTCCCGCCAGCCAAGTTCAAATTGGAGAGTGGTTGCGCGTCCTCCCCGGAGAGAAAGTCCCCGCCGATGGCATCATCACAACCGGTCAAACAGCCCTGGATGAATCGATGCTCACAGGCGAATCAATGCCCGTTGTCAAACAATCAGGCGATCCCGTTGTCGCAGGTAGTCTCAATCAGTCTGGCGTGATCACCTTAGCAGTCACCAAGACTGGCGCAGATACCGCCCTAGGTCAGATGATTCAGCTAGTTGAAACGGCCCAAACGCGCAAGGCACCTATTCAGGGACTCGCCGACTTAATCTCTGGGTACTTCACTTACGGTGTTCTAACCTGCGCAGTACTGACCTTTTGCTTTTGGTACTTTATCGGTGCGTCGCTCTGGCCGGAGGTTGCACAATCGACCATGGGCCACATGCACCTGTCTCACCTGCAGGCCGGTCACATGCACCCAATGCCCGGCACCACCGCGACCTTATCGGTAACGCAATCGCTGCGATGGCTGATTAGCCTGAAGCTGGCGATCGCTGTGGTTGTCGTCGCCTGTCCTTGCGCCCTTGGACTCGCGACCCCTACAGCTATCCTCGTGGGCTCGGGCATCGGCGCCGATAGGGGAATTTTGATCCGTGGCGGCGATATCCTAGAAGCCACCCATCAGCTAGATACCCTCATCTTCGACAAAACCGGTACGCTCACCACAGGCTCTCCGCAGGTCACAGACTGCCTGCCATTGGTTCCCAATCTCTCCGCAGAACGGCTCCTTCAGCTCGCCGCCACTGCAGAAAGTGGAACCCGCCATCCGCTGGCGATCGCCATCCAAAAAGCCGCCACACAACAGCAGCTTCCGCTTCTAGCAGCCACACAGTTCCATACCCAAGCAGGCCTGGGCGTCAGCGCCCAGCTCGCCGACCAAGCTGGATTTCAGCAGATTTTACTTGGCAACCGGGCATGGCTGTCGAAAAACCACTGCCCGGTTGATGCGGCCACGATTGAGCAAGCTAGCGGCCTCGCCAAAGCCGGAAAAACAGTCGTTTTCGTCGCCCTAGATCGGCAAATCAGCGGGCTTATCGGCGTTAGAGATCAGCTCCGCCCAGAAGCGGCCCAAGCCATAGAACAGCTGCAGACACTTGGCCTCAGCGTCCAAATTTTAAGCGGAGATCGTCAGGAAGCGGCAGATGCTATCGGCGCTCAGCTGCAGCTAGGGCCGGCGCAGGTGAAAGCAGAGGTTGCACCTCAAGCAAAAGTCAGCGCGATCGCACATCTGCAGCAAGCCGGTCATCAGGTAGGCTTTATCGGCGACGGCATCAACGACGCACCGGCGCTAGCACAAGCTGACGTCGGCATCGCACTCCACTCAGGCACAGAAGTGGCCATAGAAGCAGCGGATATTGTACTGATGGGCGACACCCTCTCCGACATTGCCACCACCATTGACCTCAGCCGCACCACCTTCCACAAAATTCGCCAAAACCTGACCTGGGCCTTTAGCTACAACCTCATCTGCATTCCACTGGCCGCCGGCGTCTTCTTACCAGCCCTGGGCCTATCACTCAATCCTGGCTTTGCCGGTGGGCTAATGGCCCTCAGCTCTATCACAGTCATCGTCAATTCCCTGCTGCTACGCCTTTGGCGCCCGCAAACAGCAAACAATCAGGCCTAGCGCGCTCTCAGCATCACACCTACAAAAGCCACATAAAAAGCGCTCAATGCATGAAGCACTGAGCGCTTTTTAGTAAATGAGCTGGAGGTGTCAAACTTTCAAATCCGTACAACGAGATTGCTATATTTACGGTGAGTGATTGCCATATCCAACTAACCTGGCTTTTTCCAGTTAGCGCTGTGCGGAATGCAGATCAAGTTCTCACCATAGCTTTGAATCATGCCACCCTGACGCAGCTTACCCATCAGACGAGTCACCGTCACACGCGTAGAGCCGATAGCGCTCCCAATTTGGGCATGGGTCAGCGGAAAAGGCAGATAGTAGCCTTGCTCGCCATGCTCACCATGCTCATCAATCAGCAGCGTCAAAAAGCCCAGCAAGCGGTCAATCGTTCGGCGCTGACCCAACGTGCTCAGCCACAGCAGCTTACGCTGATGCTGACGTCGAAAAGCATCCAAAACTTCCTTTTGAAAATGAGGCCACGTATCGAGATCATTCCAGTACAGCCAGATCACCGTCGTCTGATCTACATGGGCAAAGCTCTGTAGCGTAAATGGCGGCTGGGCAACCACTTCGAAGGGCTGGCCAGCACCCACAAATCCCAGAAAAGCCTCTTCAGCTGCCACCAAGGGCATACGAGTTGCACTACTTTTCTTCTTCATTGTGGCGCTTACTTGAGCATTTCCAAGCAAACGAACTGACCCTTTTTGCACAAGATACAAAAGCCCTGGACGAGCAGGAATCTTCTCATCCTTATTAAAGGTTCGACACCTGTAATGCTCACTAGCCCAATCAGAAATACGTTGCCAAGCTAGAAAAGGGCGTGCATTATCTGGCTGGGGAGAAGACATATTAGGAATAGTTGAATTGTGTTTAACCGTTGTAGATAGTGTCATCTAAATGTAATGAATAATGGCATAGCGTTGAAAAGTAAACAGGCAAATAATCGACCGAATACAAGACATCCGTAAAAATACGGAAAGATGAATAGATTAGTTGCCAAAAGAGGGGGGCACTTTCAGTGTAATCTCGGGCATATACTGCCAGTGATTATTCAGCATCAGAAGCTTCTACAGCAGGCCCTGCGCAAGCTCTGCATTAACCCATACAAGAGTACGCCATAAAAGAACGAATGCTGCTAGTACATTAATATAAATTGTTGGATTTTGTATGACTAAATTCAGTTCTTTATCAGTACTTCAGCATTTACCGAAAGCATCTGTGAACAATTTGTAAAAGCACCTCGTGAGATCTACTAGTTTTTTGTCAAGGTGCTTCTAACCCCTCATTACATGCAGTGAATTTTTTATCCTTAAAAGGCACTCTACTTTACTGTTTAGAACAGCTTCTATTTAGAAGATATGAAGAGAATGAAAGTAGCTTTACGAACTTTTCACAGAGTACCTCTACACTTAAATCCCTAAGGCAGAAAGCCAGGAATTTACGGCTTGATGACGCTGAGAATATTCCACTGCAGAAAACACGAACTATCAAAGCCGTCTTGTATACATCACCACTGCCACAATTGCTTCAGAAAACAGGCGCTGCTGAAGACCTTTTATCGGCACACAAAAGCATTCAGCAAGCTACCTCAAAATCAATTCAGATTCAGCATAAAGCCGGGTTGATTGAATCGGATAACCAAAACAATTACGCAGAAAATACCGGTACTTTACCATTTCGCCTCTGGGCCAGATTCGAGATAGAAACCGACCAACCGGGATGGTTTGCATTTCGTCTACCGGACGAAGGCCTTGCCGACTGGTTAGAGCATCTACGAACGTCTAAGCAAGAAGCATCTGAACAGGCACACAGCATGCACGCTCCGCCAGACTGTGCGCTCAACCAGCCAGACGCTTCGCAGGCCACAGCTCAAATCGCACCTGTAAATAACCCATCCCAATATCCCACGAGCCAACACTTGGCTTACCTATCGCCACAGCAACTAGAGCAAAGCAGACTTGCAATCTGGCAGGCGCAATACACACACGCGCGCTGTACCTCTATTCTGAATCAGTGGCCTAGCGCCCCTATAGATATTCGTCGGCCGCAGGCCACCCATGCCTGCGACCCGGCATACCTACCTTGGATTAGCTTAAGCGGTGACTTACAAACCCAGTCCCAGGCAGCCCTTGAGCTGATCCACACGCTCATTGCTGTAGTAGACGATATGTTTTGGATTCCTTATAGGTATCCAAACAAACAATATTTTTTGCTTCTAAAGCGCACATCCCAGCTATACCAAGCCTTTGAACAGTTTTACAGGCAGTGTCTCCCCGGCTTTACCCGGTTCTCCTGGAAAGAGACATCAGAGTACAACCAGCAAATGCAGGTAAATATAGGACTCATTTTAAGCACTCAAAAAGTACTGAAAGCCCTATTGCCAGGGCATTTAGGTGCGCCAGCTGTCGATAGGCTATGAAGCGACAAGGTGAAGCCACAAGTATTCGCCGCTATGCGACACTTACCTACCCAGTATCTTCCTCAGATGACAAATCAATATCCATCCTCTATATTAGTTAAGTGTGAGGAGCGAACCAGCAAGGACACCGAGACGAAACACGGCCAGTCGTCGGTGTCCTTTCTGATTTTAAATCGCTTTTTAGAGCCACTTTGAAGCAGACTTTGAGCAAAAGATGATGACCGATTCCTCAGCGCGTGCCTAGAGAGGAGTCCTGCTATATAGAGCGATAGGCAGAGAAAGAGCCCGTTCTTACGCAGTTAAGCCGACACGGATTTTCGACAACGTCTAAATTGCTCCAGCCTTCTCATCACTCAGGCTGACATGAGCTTTTTTTAGCCGATTACTTGGCCGCTTCATGCTAGCCTATCGGCTATGAAGGGAAGCGGATACCAGCGAAGAAGCAGCTATCGACTACTCCTATTAACACTTTGGACCACGCTAGTAGTCTTTGCGATTGAGCTGACGGCTGGGTGGGTAAGCCATTCTCTATGCCTGCTGGCAGAATCGCTGCATATGCTGGTAAATGCTTTCAGCACGCTACTGAGCCTGGTAGCTGTTGCTTCACCGCAGCGCACTCTGGGAAAAGAAATCTGGGGGCATGGTAGGGGCGAAGTCGCCGGGACGCTTGTGCTCTCGGCGATTATGGGTTTTTCCAGCATTTCTATCCTTTTGATTGCCTTCGACCAAGTTGCGACGCTTTTTCAGAGAGAGCAAACGCCTCTACCGGTTTCTGTCACGCTGCCGCTTGTTGTTTTGGTAGGAAGCGCAGTCGCGGTGATGATGGTAGTTGTACTGCTCTCTGCGCAGCACAGCCAGAAAAACCGCAGCCTCGCGCTCAGGCTAAATGCCAAACATATTTTGGGCAGTAGCTGGCTAACGATAATGTTACTTATCGGGCTTTTTGCGGTTCGCCAAGGATATCAGTGGGTCGATCCGGTGATTGCCAGCGGGCTGGTAGTGCTGTCGGTGAGTAGTCTCTGGCAGATACTTCACAAACAGCTACCCATGTTGCTTCAGCCAACTGCGATCGCACCAGAAGCGATCGCCCAAGTTGCCTCTCAGGTGGAAGGCGTAACCCGCTGCACCCGCATCTTGTCCCGTGGCATGGTCGGGCGCCAAGTCTGGATAGAGCTGCATATCGCACTCCATCCAGAATATATGGTGATCGCCAGCCGAATTGGGGCGCAGGTTGAGCGATCGCTGAGAGACCAATACGGCCCAGTCCGCGCCCAGATATGGTTAGATCCCGCCTCACGCAACCCTTGAGCTTTCCCCTACTTAAAAGCCATCAGAAGCCAGCCGACCCCATTGGCCCTAAATATCGAATGAGGTAGGGCGAAAACACCTCATAAATCAGCGTCAGCGGCTTACCGTGATGCCAAAACAAATAGTGCCGCCCCCAAAAAGGCCCTTTCTGGTCAAACGCAGTTTCTAGCGCAGCGGAATGACCAAACTCAATACCTCGAATATCCCGGTAAAGCTCCGTCCGCAGCTTTGCCAAGCTAGCCCAAACCGGCAGGGAGCGATTTTCCAAATATTCATCGACGTGACTCGCCTCCCACCAAGACGTGGCGTAGGCTAGGCGCTGACCGGAGGCCGTTCGCAACCATACCTGACGGCGCAAATGCGGCCCCGGCACTTTGTTAATTTGCGGTGGCGCTGCATCACCTTCTGCGGCCACCGGAGACATATCAATCACATCAACCTCTGTTGGCTCGCGGGTTAGCAGCTGCAGATGGCGGGTCGGAGAGCCATCGCCCAACATCAAAATTTGCCAGGCAGGCGAGAGCTGATCGTGAGGAAGACCCTGATGAACAACCTCCTGACCTCCCTGCCAAAGCGGCATCAAAGAATGCCAGTCAACACGTTGAGACGACAAGGGAACAGAGGAGGTCAGAGAAGCGGAAGAAGCTAAAGCCAAAGCGTTTACAAAAGTTTACGACTTTAGACTTATCATAACGAAGAAGCGCTGCGTTTGGCAGTCACAGGGGAGCATTAGCCAGTCTCAGCTCCAAGCAGCTGACTTCCGCTGTCTGCAGTAGCTAACTAGGCTAAACATCTTCTGAACGCCCTGCCTTTGGATTCCGCAACGGACTCTTTACAACCGCGTTTCCTTTGACCGTTTTCTGGCTAACGCATTGTCTAGATAGGCTGCTTTTAGCTAGTCTTTTGCCTGGCTAATTCGTTTTTGGGCTGATTCTTTTTGGGGTATGCGGATGGCGAGACTCGAACTCGCAAGGCGTGAGCCACACGCCCCTCAAGCGTGCGTGTCTACCAATTCCACCACATCCGCAGACTTTACACATGCAATATATGCACCCAGAAACCTCTAAGAGGCAGTTCACTAAGCGCCAGAGGAAGGCAACTTAAAGAGGCTAAGGCGCTGCACATCGATTTATAACAATACGACATAACGAGCACTTTGCCACGATTTTCTTCACTGATTCCTCGGCGGGGTTTTAATAGAGATTTCTACGGAGACCCCGAAGAAAAATTGGAACAGGCCCTGCGTGATACGATCATCTTCTTAACGTCTCAGCGGAAAGATGCTGGCTGCCAGATGAGCTTTTCTAAAATTTTAATTGCCAACCGTGGTGAGATTGCCCTGCGGATCATTCGAAGCTGCGAAGAAATGGGCATTGCGACAGTTGCCGTGCATTCTACTGTTGACCGCAGCGCCCTCCACGTTCAGCTAGCTGACGAAGCAGTCTGCATCGGCGAAGCGTCCAGCAGCAAAAGCTATCTCAACATTCCCAACATCATTGCAGCCGCGCTCACTAGAGGCGCGACTGCTATTCACCCCGGCTATGGATTCCTGGCAGAGAATGCTCGCTTTGCAGAAATTTGCGCCGATCACAATCTCACCTTCATTGGGCCAACTGCCGCTGCCATGCTAGCCATGGGAGACAAAGCCACCGCAAAAGCCACTATGCAACAGGCAAAAGTACCGACGGTCCCCGGTAGCGATGGCCTGCTCAGCAGTCAGGAAGAAGCCGCCGACCTCGCTGCCAAAATCGGCTACCCAGTCATCATCAAAGCAACAGCGGGTGGCGGCGGGCGAGGCATGCGCCTAGTGCGTGAACCCGCAGAACTAAGCAAGATGTTTTTAGCTGCGCAGGGTGAAGCAGAAGCCTCATTTGGTAATCCTGGCGTTTACCTTGAGAAATTTGTCGAAAATCCTCGTCATATCGAGTTTCAAATTTTGGCCGACAGCTATGGTAACGTTGTCCATCTCGGAGAGCGTGACTGCTCCATACAGCGCCGCCACCAAAAGCTTTTGGAAGAAGCGCCTAGCGCAGCACTCGACGCCGACCTGCGAAAAAATATGGGAGAAGCTGCTGTCCGAGCTGCCCAATCGATCAACTACGTCGGCGCAGGCACCGTCGAATTTTTGGTCGATCAAAATGGCGACTTCTACTTTATGGAAATGAACACCCGTATCCAGGTAGAGCATCCCGTTACAGAAATGGTCACAGGCATCGATTTGATTGCCGAACAGATTCGGGTCGCCCAGGGCAATCACCTACCCTTCATCCAATCAGATGTCGAACTCCGAGGCCATGCTATCGAATGTCGCATCAATGCAGAAGACCCCGACCACAACTTCCGGCCCAATCCAGGCAGAATCAGTGGATATCTGGCACCTGGTGGACTGGGCGTTCGGATGGATTCCCACGTCTATACAGACTATGAAATCCCGCCCTACTATGACTCTCTAATTGGCAAGCTGATCGTCTGGGGACCGGACCGGACCACAGCTATCCGCCGTATGCAGCGAGCCCTCCGCGAATGTGCAATCACCGGTCTACCTACAACCATTGGCTTTCATCAAAAAGTGATGGAGTCACCAGCCTTCCTACAAGGAGAGGTATACACTGACTTTGTCGCCACCATGATGGAGTAGGCAAGCGACTCTATTACTCCATTATTACGAGGGCTGCGACGCGCCTGTTTCAGCCAATGAGCTATCTCACTACGCCGCAAGTTCTTCCTCGGTAAAGCGCATCTCATAAATTTCAACAAGCACAGCCCCTTCCACCTTGATGGCCAGGGTTACCAGTCTGTTCAGGAGTTCGCGAGACGAAACAGCTCCTGTCAGGATGACAACACAGCCCCGCTGGCGCACCTTAAGACGGCTGATGTCTTCACCGATAGACTGCGCAAAACAGGCCGAAACGCGCTTGGCTAATCCGTTGTAGTCGTACTCACCGCAAACGCCAATTCGTTCTGGAGGACTCGCACCAAAACCACATATCGAAGCAGACTCATTAGAAGTACCACCGCCAACTGTCACAGCGCCAAACGGCCTATGTACAGCCGGAATTAACACCACTGAAGATTCACCCAGTACACCCATAGCTTAGACTCCCCAATCTAAACAGTCTCCAACCAAACAGACGTTCGGAGCACCACTAGCTTATTAACGCTGCTCAACCAATTTCAGTGCCCATATCAGAGCAACCAGGCTTGAGAGCCAACCATACGCAAAGTAAGGGGCTTCTCATTTTGAGTTGATAATTTGAGCGGACGATTTCCCTGATCTTGCGAACAACTACTTCAACAACTTGTGAAGCGGTGGCCCATGTCGCAAAGCCATGCACAAACACGCATGACTTCGGCCTAGCTTTATGAAGTATCTCTGTAGAGAGCGTGCTTTCATTAAGCTGTCTCTCTAATAATTAACAAAGATTGTATAAATGATACAGGGATATTTGCGTATATTCTGATACTTCAGCCACTTATTTTTCTAAATTGCAGTATTTTTGCGGACGTTAGGCATTGTTTTTAGAAAATTTCGGACGTTTTTTATAAAACTATTGTGAATTCTAAAGCCGTAACCCCAAGTACGCAGCCATCAGTGCGCAGTCGTATACAGTACAGCCACTAGGCAAATATTAGATACGGACACTGTGCTCGGGTACAGTGTCCAGACACAAAGTTGTGACAGCGGGCGAGATTGCAAAAACGGGCTAACGACTAAATCGCATTCATCTGCAGTAAAACAACAGCGTAGGCAGCAATACCTTCCTCACGCCCCAGAGGCCCCAGTTTTTCGTGGGTAGTTGCTTTGATCCCAACTTGATCGGACCGAATGCCAAGGGTAGAGGCTAGGCGATCGCACATGGATTGAATATGGGGCTTGAGCTTAGGCTGCTCGGCAATCACAACGCTGTCTATATTGCTGATCTGCCAGCCGCGATCGCACACTAACTGATTTACCTGAGCGAGCAAAACCTGACTATCAGCCCCTGCCCACTGGGGATCGCTAGGCGGGAAGTAGCGTCCTATATCTCCCAAACTCAAAGCGCCCAGCATGGCATCCATAATCGAATGGGTCAGTGCATCCGCGTCGCTGTGGCCGAGCAGGCCCATCGTGTGAGGAATATCAATTCCACCCAGGATTAGCTTTCGTCCGGGCTGCAGACGGTGAATGTCGTATCCGTTACCGATGCGAATGTTCATATCAAATCCACAGTTCAAATCCACAGTATCGAGACAGAAGGGCCACAGACGGAGCCATCTTACAGTAGCTCTGCCGGTCTTAGGGATCATAAAGCGAAGTGGCTTAGCGTGACGCATCGTAAGCGACGTCAGCCTCATTCAGACAGCGGCTGTTCGCCCAGGTACTTTTGGTATAGGTCGGGGCGGCGCTGCCGAGTGCGCTCAATCTGCTGCTGCTGCCGCCACCGTGCGATCGCGCCATGGTTACCCGACATCAAAACATCCGGCACCGTCCATTCGCGAAACTGCGCCGGACGGGTGTATTGCGGGTAGTCGAGCAGGTCCGTTTCGAAGCTCTCGTACTTCAGTGAGTCGGGTTTGCCCACGGTGCCTGGGAGGAGGCGAATGACCCCATTCAGCAATGTCAACGCTGGGATCTCCCCGCAGGTGAGCACAAAGTCTCCCAGAGAAACTTCCCGAGTCACCAAGTTGAGCACGCGCTCATCGACCCCTTCATAGTGACCGCAGATTAAAACCAGCTGATCGCACGCCGCTGCCAAAGACTTAAAAAGCGGCTGGGTCATGGTTTGCCCCTGCGGCGTCATTAAGATCACTTCACGCTTCGGCAGCGTAGGCAGCGACTCTACCGCCGCAAAAATCGGCTCTGGCTTCATCACCATACCCACCCCACCGCCATAGGGAATGTCATCCACCTTGTGGTGCTTATCCGTCGTAAAATCGCGGGGATTGGTAATGTGAACAGAGGCGATTTCGCGCTGCAGCGCCCGGCCAATCAGCCCCGAAGTCAAGGGAGAAGCAAAAAAATCTGGAAAAAGGCTGACAATATCGAACCGCAAGAAAACACCTACAGAGTGGCTCTAGAATGAGGGTTCCATCATAGACCGCCATGATGTGGGAAAGCGCAAATGCGCTGCACTTTGGGCTGCAGAACAAGCGCTGTAGCGATTCAAAGCCCTACTCTACACTTCAATTTTGAGCTGAAAGCCACAGAAGACGATTGGTCAGCTCAGACTGCATTTGCTTACGGTCCATGGCGCGTGCCAAGCCCAATGCCTGACTAAAGGCGTCGTAAGCTGCGCCGTAGTCACCGTAGTCTTGATAGATTTCGCCAAGGGTTTGTAAGGTGAGCAATCGCTGCCAGTCATCACTGGTTCGCCGGGTTAAGGCTACACGCTCACTTAGGTAGGCAGAGAGCTGCTGAGGTTCATCGCGATCGCGATAAATCGAAATCAGGCCATCAATCGCCCTCAGCTGCAGATAGGCATCATCCACATCCTGTGCCAAAGACAGTGCCAACCGATACGCGCCGA
Source organism: Cyanobacteria bacterium J06626_6 (assembly GCA_038523095.1). Taxonomy (GTDB): domain Bacteria; phylum Cyanobacteriota; class Cyanobacteriia; order Phormidesmidales; family Phormidesmidaceae; genus Phormidesmis. Next base: position 12,513 of record JBCBJS010000023.1, on the reverse strand, counting down.
TTGCCTCTCGCACCCGGCCACTCGCCAAGAACACATCGCCCAAATTACTGTCCGTGTTGGATTGGCCAGCATAGTCACGCGCTCGGGCTCGGTAGTTGGCTGCGACTTCGTAGTATTTGCGAGCATCGTTTAGCTGCCCCTGTGCCGCTGCGACCAGGCCCAAGTTGCTCAGAGAAAGACCGATCCCGCTCTCGCTCTCCACATCCTGCGCGACCGTCAGTCCTTCTGTAAAAGCGGCATGGGCCGTCTCGAGATCGCCATCCTGCAGGCGAATAGTCCCCAAGTTGTTCAGCGCCAAAATCTGATCGCTAAAGTTTTGATTGCTACGAGCAACCGCCAGGTGCTGACGAACAATTCGCTCAGCCAAGTCGTATTGCCCAAGCCGGGTGTATACCTTTACCAGCTGCTCGTAGGCTTCACCCATACCGACAAAGTCACCGAGGTAGTGATAACGGTTGGCCGCTTCTTGCAGTGCGGTAATTGCCGACTCGTCATTTCCCGACAGAATGTGTCCCTGCCCCATCAGTAAAAACTGATCTGCCACATCTCTCTGCTCACGGGCCGCTGATTGAGGGGGCGTATGTAGCTGCTCGGTCAGGCTCTGAGCGGCCTGTACCGGTATCGCGCTCCCCCAGCCCACGATCATCAGCGCGACTGCCAGTTGCTTAAAACCCATTTTCTCCTCGCATGCCCCTCGCAAGCAGTACGGGCCTAAGATACCCAGTTTGCATAGCCGGGGCACTTTGCACAGCTATCGGCAAACCACCGTCAGCAGTCGCAAACAGACAAATCCAAACGCAATCAATCCAAATAAACAAACTCAGGTAGACTACGTCTGCTGCAGATCCACTTCATCAAACTCAATTGTCATCAGCCCAACAACCTCCGGGCCAGGGACAACGGCAGGCGAATAATCCAGATAAATGGAGCGCATGTCTTCTGGGATTGCTCGCTCTAGCGCCTGGTAGGCGACTTGAAGCTCAGCCTGCACCTCCTGCGGCGCAACTTGCTCTCCTTCTGCCTGCAGATAAGCCGCAATTCGCGTATCGCTCCATTCAAAGGTCTGGGCCATCAAAATCATCAACCGATGTCGGGCAGACAGTCCATCTAGTGCTCGTTCTGTGTAGCACCACAAAGGTGGCGGTGCATCTTTGAGTACATAGTGAATAGACTCGACATCTGGCATCTTGACTTGGTTGATATGAGCCGCCGTCAGGTTGATCAGCCAACCCTGCAAAGAAAAGTCAGCCTTCCCTTCATCAGCCTCCTCTTCATCAGCCTCCCCTTCATCAGAGACAGCAGCTGACGCTTCTGGGACTACCGTGCTATCGACAGCGGGTCTAAATGGCGTCAGATCAATACCGCTGAGCTCATTGAGGATATGCCGCCAAGTCAGCGCAAATAAGTAGTCTGCCTGCACAGGCGATCGGGCCGAGTGGCGAATGAGCGAATACACCACAGGGCTATACCGGCAAAAAAGCGCCGTAAAGTACTTTCCTTCTGTCGGCGATCGCTGAAGACTATCCACCAGTTCGTAGTCGCTTTGGTGAATCAGCGCTTTGATCAAATCGCGATCGCATTCGGGGAAAGTAGGAATTTGCACAAGTTTGACGCAGAACTTCTTGAAGACTTTGACAGCAGGCGCTGATGGCGAACACCTGTATTTAGAAACGTGTCAGTTTGCCGGTGATGCCACAACCCTACTGAAAGCAGACTGAAGGGACACCACATATCAGATTTTATTAATCTAATGATTTACAGCTTTCCCACAAAGCGACCGTAAAATCAACCGCTAATGATGAGCTTGTGGGCTAGAGCCAATCATTCTAAAATTCGTCGCTTGCTAAACTAGATAAAATAACTGCGCTACAGACATCCTTACTAGAGCCATAGCAAAGGCTTTTCCACCTTAAAAATCCAAGTATAATGACACACCACATTCTTGCTGAGGCATCCACGGTCAAAGCATCCGTGATGACAGACATGCTCCTGAGCAATTCCCTTTTAGGCAACATCTTCCAGGGGCTACCCCTGGACGCGTTGGTCTCCACCCAGGGAATTATGGTGATGCTCTTGGTTGCCTACGCTGGAGCAATGTGGGCCTTTTTGAGCAGCGCGCCCAAGGTGCATACCGTCATGGTCTCAGACCTTGATATGGCCAGGCGCTTCTACGAAGGTGTGCTGAGCTTATCGGCTGCGGATGTGCCACTGCACTATTACTACAACTATGAGCAAACGCTGGGGACAGCAGGTGGCATGATGGACCCAATGTTTGGCACGCCCGGGCTCGGCGGAGCTGGCCTCAGTCGCCCCGGCGGTGAGTACGGTAGCCCAGACGGGCTATGGTATCAGCTCAAGAAAAATACCCAGCTCCACGTCGTTGCCGGGGCCAGCTTAGGCAATCGCAATCGTCAGCGTCATGTCTGCTTCGACCACGACTGCCTGGAATATTTGCTCATGCAGGTACAAACCCGGGGCATTCGGCACAAGCTCAGGCGCGATCGCCCCCTCAACTTTTTGGTCAAAGACCTCAATGGCGACGTCATCGAAATGGCTGAAGTCGACAGCTGAGTGTTCTACTAATCAGGCAGTTCTACTAACCAGGCAACGGGGCTAACGAGCCTATCTGCTAGCTCCCACGACCAAGCCCATTGACCAAGCCCATTGACCAAGCCCATTGACCAAGCCCATTGACAAAACCCGATGGACCACAACAAGAAAAGCCCCAAAAGTCATAAAGACTTTCGAGGCTTGGAATCAGGGTGCATCTACATACCAAGATGCAGGATTTCTCTAGGACATCCCGAGTTTTGTAAGGACCTTTATTTACTCTTCAAAAAGCGACCAACGATGATAGTGAATTTGTGAATATTGGAACCACATATCAACTTTATTTAATGTAATAAATTCGCAGATTCTCTAACGTTTAGTATCTTTTTAGACCGCCTTCTATGGATGTTTGAATGAGCCCCCAAAATTTCTCTGAGTCCCTCGCACCCGCCGTTTACATCGTTGGAGCAGGGCCTGGAGATCCTGAATTACTAACAGTAAAAGCCAAAAAACTTATTGAGAAAGCAGATGTTTTGGTCTATGCCAATTCGCTAGTTCCCACACAGGTATTCGCCGATATCCTGCCAGATGCTGAGAAAATTGCTACCGCAAACATGACCCTAGAAGATATCCTGCCGCTGATGATTGAGCGGGTCCATGCAAGGAAGTCGGTGGTTAGGCTGCACTCCGGCGACCCTAGCCTATACAGCGCCATTCATGAACAAATGCTAAGGCTGAGCGCAGCCAATATTCCTTTTGAGGTGATTCCTGGCATTAGTGCGTTTCAGGCAGCAGCGGCCAAACTCCATGTAGAACTGACCATTCCGGCCCAGGTGCAAAGCATTATTTTGACCCGAATCAGCGGACGCACCCAGGTTCCCCCCACAGAAGAACTCGCCGGGCTAGCAGCCCATCGCACCAGTCTCTGCCTATATTTGAGTGCGCGACATGTGGCCGCAGCCCAAGCAGATTTGCTAGCGCACTACCCGGCAGATACACCCGTGGCTATTTGCTTTCGGGTCGGGTGGCCCGACGAGCAGATCAAGGTCGTTTCCCTTAAAGAGATGGCAGCAACCAGCGAAGCAGATAAGCTCGTTCGCACGACGCTCTATATTATCTCTCCAGCATTGGCTAACCGAGCAGCGATCGCATCCACCAGAGAGCTCACTGATGAACAGCCCAATGGACAGCAGAACTCAGGCCATGGAGAGCATCCTGAAGAGGTTGTGCGATCGCGCCTTTATGACCCCACGCACAAGCACCTCTTTCGACCCAACGCGGCCCAGCAGCAACGGTCTAAACAGCAGCCAACAACCCCTTCTCCAACGCAACTGCAAAAGGAACAGGAGCAAGCTAAAAAATGAATTATCTAGTGGCCGTATTTAGCGATCGCATTAAAACAGAAGAAGCCTACACCGCCCTCAAATCAGCAAATATCAGCTCGGCAAATTTCAACACAGACACCCTTGCCATCCTAGGCAAGGGATTCCAATCCGCTGACGAATACGGCCTGATAGATCCCAAAGACGAAGCCTGGAAGCAAATTACGCGCATGGCCATCTGGCTAGTTCCCTTTGGCTTTATTGGCGGACTAACCTTCAACCTCATCACTGGGCTCAATACCTTTCCCTGGGCTGGCACCCTGGGAAACCAGATCATCGGCGGCGTGCTCGGGTCAATAGGCGGTGCCATGGGTAGCTTTTTTATTGGCGGTGGCGTAGGCATTGGCTTTGGGAGTGGCGATGCACTCTCCTACCGCAACCGTCTAAACGCAGGCAAATATCTGCTTGTGGTCAAAGGATCCGAAGGACTCATTGACCAGTCTAGTCGGGTCATTCGCCCCTTTCGCCCCGAGAACATGCAGGGCTACACAGACCCCAACCTTTAGGCGTATGATGAAAGGACAAAGTCATAGTGAGTATGAGTTAATCCAGCTCGCACCTACCCAGCCGTAATTTTATGAGTGTCGTTTCGCCTTCTCAGCCCGCTTCCGCAGGCGCTATCCAAAATCCTTTGCTAGTCGGCAGCGGGCTACCCCCATTTGCAGCCATCCAACCACACCACGTCGTCCCTGGTATTGAGCAGCTATTGAAGGCGTTAGAGCAAGACATTACCGCACTGGAAGGTCAGCTAGCTGATGCGCCTGCCGCTGCGCTCACCTGGGAATCTGTCGTCGAGCCGCTAACCGCAATCACTGAGCGGCTTGGGTGGAGCTGGGGTATTATCGGCCACCTGATGGGCGTCAAAAATAGCCCAGCGCTTCGCTCAGCATATGAAAGCGTCCAGCCTGCTCTCGTGCAGTTTGCAAATCGAATCGATCAGAGCAAGGTTATTTACCGCGCCCTTGAGCAGATTCAGACGGGAGAAAAGTGGCCCAGCCTGTCTTCAGCTCAGCAGAGAATCGTCACCGCCGCGCTACGGGATGCCCAGCTGTCGGGGGTAGGCTTAGCAGGCGATCGCCAAAAAACCTTCAACCAAATCCAGCAATCTCTGGCTGAACTCTCCACCCAGTTTTCTAACCACGTGCTAGATGCCACCAAGGCCTTTGGTCTGATGCTCACCCAGCCCGAAGATATTGTCGGCCTACCGCCCAGTCTGCTTAGCCTAGCGGCCCAAGCCGCTCGCGATGCCGGAGAAACAGAGGCAACTGCTGAAGCCGGGCCGTGGCGAATCACCCTAGACAGACCAAACTACATAGCCTTTCTCAAACACAGTCAGCGCCGGGACCTCAGAGAGCAGCTGTATAGAGCGTTCATCACCCGCGCCTCCAGCGGTGAACTAGACAATGCCCCCCTGATCGAAAAAATCCTTGACCTGCGGAAGCAACAGGCTACGCTACTCGGTTTCGAAAACTACGCAGAACTCAGCCTAGCTAAAAAAATGGCGCCTTCTGTCAGCGCTGTAGAAGCCCTCATGGAAGAGCTTCGAGCTGCAAGCTATGCAGCAGCCCAGCAAGAGCTAGCGGAGGTACAGTCCTTTGCTGACAGTCAGCAGTCTGATGCACAGCCGTCTAATCAACTGCTCAACCAGCCACCTCAGCAGCCGCTTAAACAGTGGGATATTCCTTTCTGGATGGAGCGCCTGCGAGAGCAGCAGTTTGACCTCAGCGATGAGGCCCTGAGGCCCTACTTCTCGCTGCCCAATGTCCTAAAAGGTCTCTTTGGCCTAGCAGAAAGACTCTTTGGCATCGCCATCTCCAGCGCAGATGGCCAAGCGCCAGTTTGGCACGAAGATGTTCGCTACTTTCGAGTTGCCGACACTCAGAGCCAGAGCACGATTGCTCACTTTTACCTCGATCCCTACAGCCGTCCTGCGGAAAAACGGGGTGGTGCCTGGATGGATGAATGCATCGTACGCGCGAAAACCACTCAAAATGACGAAACAGCCCTGCGACTACCGGTGGCTTATCTGGTGTGCAACCAGTCTCCACCGGTCGATGGAAGGCCTAGCCTGATGACCTTCCGAGAGGTCGAAACCCTTTTCCACGAGTTTGGCCATGGCTTGCAGCACATGCTCACCAATGTCGACTACGCTGGCGCGGCAGGCATCAACAATGTGGAGTGGGACGCGGTAGAGCTGCCCAGCCAGTTCATGGAGAACTGGTGCTACGACCGCGACACCCTCTTCGGCATGGCTAGGCATTACCAAACCGGCGAGTCACTACCCGAAGCAGATTATCAGAAGCTTCTGGCCGCCCGACACTTTATGACAGGCAACGCTATCTTGCGCCAGGTCAGCTTTGGATGGCTCGATTTGGCGCTGCACTCGGAATACGAGCCCGGCGGCGAAGAATCGGTTTGGCAGATGCGCGATCGCATTGCAGCCAAAACCACCGTCATACCGCCCCTGCCAGAAGATGCTTTCCTATGCAGCTTCGGCCATATCTTTTCGGGGGGCTATGCCGCAGGCTACTACAGCTACTTCTGGGCAGAAGTCCTCAGCGCAGACGCCTTTTCAGCTTTTGAAGAGGGCGGATTGGACAATGCAGAACAAGTAGCCACCATTGGCCGTCGCTTTCGCGAAACTGTCCTATCCCTAGGGGGTAGCCGCCATCCTATGGATGTGTTCAAAGCTTTCAGAGGTCGTGAACCTAGCACTCAGGCCCTACTCCGACACCGAGGATTAGTCGCTGCGTAAAGGCTGGCCGTCTTGAGGCACTGCCCTTGACAGAGCTGAAGAATTGATTGGCTAATAAAATTATCTCATTGGAGAAAAGAGGTCAACGTAGAGATCGCGCTCCAGTGATGTGCGATCTCTAACTTTTTCACAATTCTTAAAGAACATCCGCAATGCTACTGAATAAGCACGGCATATCTATGGTTTTGAGCGGTTTTTTTCTATAAAAAGTAGCTGTTTTAGCTTGACCAGCTGATTTTGCTGCCGACCGTAATCGTATTTATACGGAGCCCTATATCAAAACAAATTGTTAGATTCGTATAAAGAGATTAAAAGAAACTATTTGGTCTTATCCTCACATTTACTGATGGCTGTCGTGCCATCGTTGGCCCATGCCCCATACGCATCTGGCACCCACCAAGGGCACTGTCATAATCTGGCAGCAAGTTTCCCCAGAGAAGAATAGACTTAGCCATCTAACTGAAATGCTCCAACAGCGGGGTTGCCAGGTGGTCCGGCTTGAAACGACCCGCCATATCGCGCAGGCGATTGTGGAGCACCCCCCCGATTTACTGCTGATTCCGCTGTACGAATCTGAGATTGAAGGACGAGCTCTCTGTCAATCACTGCGGCAGCAGCTGGAAACTTACCATCTACCAATCTTATTTTTGGGCGCTAGAGATGCCGGGCAGGAAAAAGTTAATGCCCTGCGGTGCGGCGGCAACGGATATCTGCAGCTGCCGATTAATCCAGAGGCTTTCTGGTTGCAGATAGGACAGTACTTGCAGACATCCCAGCTGGTTCGCAAGCTCCAGGCAGACCGCATGAGCCTGAGCCAGCAGCTCAGTGAAGTCAGCCATATCTTGGCAGAGCAAGCGCGGCTGCAGCAGACGCTAGCAAAAGAGAATCAGGAACTGCAACAGATTGCCTTTATTGATGGCCTTACGCAGGTGGGCAACCGGCGCAGCTTCAATCAGAGTATCGTTCAACTCTGGAGGGAGGCATACGAACATCGGCAGCCGCTTTCACTGTTGCTCTGCGATATCGATTACTTCAAGCGCTACAACGACACCTACGGCCATCTAGGCGGCGACGATTGCCTGAAGGCAGTAGCCTCAGCACTAGTCCGTGGTGCGCACCGTCATCAGGATAGAGTCGCACGCTACGGCGGAGAGGAGTTTGCTATTCTCTTACCGGGTACAGATGCCAAGGGCGCAAATCAGGTCGCCCTAGCGGTGCAAGCGGAAGTCGATGGCGACCTGATTCCTCACCGGGGATCTTTGATCAAGGAGTATGTCAGTCTCAGCATCGGCGTTTGCACGCTCATCCCCAAAGACGATGATCCGCTAGCCCATGAGCAACTCATTCACAACGCAGATGAGGCGCTCTACACCGCCAAGATCAGAGGACGCGATCGCACCGTTGTCAGTACGCCCACAGGCCTGATCTCCCTTCAGTCAACCGGTAGGACGAACGACAATACGCACTACCACAACCATCTGGTAGCACCAGACTCGTTTTCAGAACCCTGCTTTATGCGTCAGGCAGAGGCCATTGACGATACCGCAAACTACTCACCCACCAAACAAGTCGCAGTCAAGACTTGTCACAGCCTGACATCGCGCCCATCGCACCCGCCGACTGAAAAAAGCAGCCACTCCCCCCAAACCAGCCGAACCCAAGCGAATCAGGAAGTCGCAAACCGAGAAAGCGTCTCTCTGTAGCTCTTCTTTTCTCTGTCATCCTTTTACCGGGCGCTGATTACCGATCGCTGACCGATTGCCGATGGCATCTGTCACTGCGGGCGTCACAGCCAAGCAGTCAACTCATGCGCTTCACCAGTAGACTATAGGCGACACGTGACGCAAAAACCTGATGGCTCATACATCGGGCGGGTGCGTGGGTTTAAAAGCAGGGGAGTTGAATCTTGCCGAATAGCGAAACGACATCGAAATCTCAGACAGTCTCTCGCCAAGAGCTGAGGGAGTTGGTGCGATCGCAACTTCAAGCCCTCCTAGAGCAGGAAAACTTCCGGGGGGCCAAAGCGCTACTCGTACCGGTTCAGCCTGCCGACATCGCAGAAGCCATCGAAGGCCTACCCGAGACCATGCAGGCGATCGCCTTCCGCCTGCTTTCCAAAAACGAAGCCATCGAAGTCTATGAAAACCTTGACTCCAGCGTCCAGCAGAGCCTAATTGAAGAATTTAAGCGTCAGGACCTGATTGACATCGTCGATAAAATGTCACCCGACGACCGGGCCCGGCTATTTGACGAACTGCCCGCTAAAGTGGTGCGCCGACTGCTAGAGCAGCTAAGCCTCCAAGAGCGTCAAGCAACTGCCCTATTGCTAGGGTATGAAGCCCAAACCGCAGGGCGCATCATGACGCCAGAATACGTCGCACTCAAAGAAAACTGGACCGTAGAACGAGCCCTCAACCACATCCGCGCCCAGGCAGAACTGAGTGAAACGGTCTATTACCTGTTTGTGACCAACTTCGCCCGGCAGCTCACCGGCATTTTATCTTTGCGGCAGCTGGTCATTGGCCGCGCAGAGCAAACCATCGGCGAAATTATGACCCGTGAAGTCGTTTCAGCCCAGACCAGCGACGATCAAGAAGAAGTCGCCCGCATGATCCAGCGCTACGACTTCCTGGCCGTCCCAGTCGTCGATACAGAAGATCGATTGGTCGGCATCATTACGGTCGACGACGTGATCGACATCTTAGAAGAAGAAGCCACCGAAGATATTTACACCCTGGGCGGTGTTCAGTCGGGCGGCGATAACTATTTTCAAAGTAACCTCCTCGATGTTGCCCGCAAGCGCGTGGTTTGGCTGTCGGTCCTGCTAATTACCAACACCGTCACAGCCGCTGTCATTCGCTCCCAGCAAGACATATTGCAGACCTTCGTTGTCCTTGCCGCCTTTATTCCACTCCTTATTGGCACAGGCGGCAACGTCGGTGCGCAGTCTTCTACAGTAGTCATCCGCGGCCTCAATACCGATGAGCTCAAAATCAAAGATGCCATCCAAGTGATTCGCAGAGAAGCCACAGCGGGCGCTTTTCTCGGACTCATGCTCGGCATCGTCGTCACCGGCTGGGCTTACTTTTTACAGGGAGATCTACCCGTTGCAACAATTGTTGGGGCTTCGCTAGTCGGGATTTCTGTGTTGGCCTCTAGTGCAGGCGCAGGACTCCCCTTCCTCTTCCAGTCCCTCGGACTCGATCCCGCTCTGATGTCAGCCCCTTTTATCACCACTATCGTGGACGTGCTAGGGGTCCTCATTTATCTCAACTTAGCAAGGGCAATTCTCTTGGTATAGGTAGGATAGATCAGCCCGGAGTGGTTTGAGGGATCGCCCGCGATGCCACCTGTGAACCCCCTTACTGCTACCGCGGTGGGCGGGAATAATACATCCGAAATAGATTGGAAGTATTTGATATAGTTGCCTTAGCACCTGCACATTAAGTCCCGTAGCTCCCTTTCACTCTCCGAGCATTTCAAGCTCCAGACAGAAATCTCAAAATGATCCCAAACCAAAGTGGCAGCTCCCAGAGCGGAGAAGATGCAAAGAATTGTTTAGAATGAATATACATCGGCCAGTGTTCATGCTGGCGTAGGGTCACCGTGTTCCAAAAGTTTAAGCAAGACATCAAAAACGACTTAATTGCCGGACTGGTCGTCATCATTCCGCTAGCGACAACCATCTGGCTCACCCTGAACGTTGCTAACTGGGTGATTCGCTTTTTGACTCGGTTTCCTAAGCAGCTCAATCCCTTCACAGGATTGAACCCTTTTTTGGTAGCCCTGATTAATTTGGGAATTGGATTTGCGGTTCCCCTGTTGGCCATCTTGCTGATTGGCCTCATGGCTAGAAACTTTGCCGGACGCTGGCTACTGGACTTGAGCGAGCGAATTGTTCAGTCGATCCCCCTAGCGGGATCTGTCTACAAAACGGTTCAACAGCTGCTACAGACGGTGTTCCAAGATTCGAAAAGTCGCTTTCGCCGGGTCGTTCTGATTGAGTATCCTCGGCGAGGACTGTGGGCGATCGCCTTTGTTACGGGCACGGCAATGACCGAGTCTCCCACCAAGATGCTCAGCGTCTTCATTCCTACTACGCCTAATCCAACCAGCGGCTGGTATTCTGTCGTCCCTGAAGACGACATCCTCAACCTTTCTATCTCAGTTGAAGATGCATTCAAGGTGCTGCTCTCTGGTGGCATTGTGGGGCCTAACTTGGCCACAGAAATTCCACCACACCGAATAGGAAACCCACTCAAGGAAGACCCTGATGGGCCCGCCAAGCTCCCTGTAGAAAGCATTTTGAGCCAATCACAGTCAGTGGGAACAACACCGGTCAGCATCGCTGCAGAAGACACCTAAACACAGCCCTGCTGCGCTGAAAGGCTGATAAAATGGCTGAACCCAGCTAGAGAAATTGCATGAAGGCACGCTCGACTGCCCGCGAATTAGCCCTTTTAGGCATCAGCCAGCTAACCGACAGCCTAGCTGCCACAGCACCAAGAAACAGCGCTTCGCGCCGGGGAATTGTCGCGCCAACGCCCCCGTCTCCAGCTTCACCAAAGCAGCTTGAATCCCTGTTGATTAAGGCTTTAAGCACTCTCAGCGCAGATGCCCAGGAGGCGTTTGAAGCGGCAGCCGGCGCGCTTCAGCGGGGAGAACGGTTGATTTTAGAAAGTGAGACCCGTACCGTTGATGACAGTGACATACAGTCGCGAATTCAGCCCGCAATTCCCCTCGTCGAATCGGCCATCAACCAGGTAGGTGCCACGCTGAACTTGCTCATTTTTGTGCAACAGGAAAATACAAAGAGAATGGTGACTGGTAAGGCGGCATTGGAGTCAGCGGCTGAAACCATCGAAATAGCGGATCGGCTAATGGGACAGCACCTACAAAAAACCGTAGACATTGGAGAGGTGCGATCGCATATCCAAGCAGCAATTCAATCAGTGAAGCAAGCGATCGCCGACTTTCAGCAAGCCCTTTCCGCTGGCCACCTTTCTAACCTGATTGATCAAGACACCGTCCGCAGCTACGCCTGCGACCTCCTCGATAGCTGGATACAGCACTGGCGCAGTATCGACCAGCAGCTCGACAGCGCCATGGAAAAATGGAACATTCGCCGTCTTGCCCGGGTAGATCGTGACATTCTGCGGCTAGCCATGGTTGAAATCATCTATCTACAAGTCCCTAAGAAAGTCGCCATTGATGAAGCCATCGAAATGGCCAAGCGCTACAGCGATGAAGATGGCTATCGCTTTATCAATGGGGTACTTCGCCGTGCGACTGATAAGCTAGAAGCAGCTCAGATAGAGCAACCGAGTACGTCTGTATGAGCAAGTATCAACAAGTCGAGAAGCGAGTTTAGGGTCATGTCAGGTTTTAACTGGTTCGAGCGCAGCTATACAGCACCCAGCGAAGCCTCCCAAAGCGAAGCAGCCGAAAATAAAGAAAACACCGGCGAACAAGCTGAAAAAGACACACCCATCAGCTCTGAAGACTACTTAAACTGGGCAAAAGCCGCCTACCAAAACATCCAAGCCCGCCAATCCGAAGAAAGCAGCACAGAAGAAAGCGCAGCAGAAGAAGACAGCCCAGAAGAAGCTGCGCTAGAAGAAACCGCAGCAGAAGAAACCGCAGACAGCAGTAGAGACGAAGACACGACTACAGCATCACCCTCTGACGCTGAAACCTCCCCAGAAACAGACAGTCCTGCCGCTAGTGAAGTCTCTGAACCCGCCCAGGCCTTTTGGGCAAAAGCTCAGCAGGCCCAGGCAGAGCGCGAAGAACGGCTAGAACGCCTTCAAGCAGAAGCCATTCTAG
>JBCBJS010000022.1:0-68422 GCA_038523095.1 Cyanobacteria bacterium J06626_6 | reverse complement strand
GCTATCGTTTAGCAGACCTGTCATGACGAACTCGAGCGGTTGAAAACGGCATTGAGCAAAGTTATTTCATCGGCAGAATAGTGTTGCTCTGTTTTCCAACGAGCAAAGGGAAAAGCTATCTTTACTACCGCACCCCCGAAGCATTCTCTGATCGCACTTTGTCGGTCTCGCGTAGGCGCTGACTGAGAAAGCGGCAAATCTCCAAAATCATGTGGGGGCGCTGGGTAATTAGGCTTAGGAAGCGGTTCTTTTCTAGCTTGAGTAGGGTGCAGTCTGTTTGGGCGATCGCACTGTCCCACAGCGGCGCATCATCAAAGAGCGCTACCTCACCGAAGTAGTCGCCTTTAGTGATTTGCTTGAGCGATCGCGGCACGCCGTCAATATCTTTTATGAGCTGCACGTCGCCCTCAGCCACGATGTAAAGGTGAGCAGCGAGGTCGCCTTCAGTGAAAATAGTCTCCCCGGCGATTACCTGAGTCTGCTCTAGGCTCTCGTCAATCAGCATCAGCTCATCTAGCGAGAGATTTTTGAAGAGGCGAATGGTTTTGAGCAGGAGCAGTCGGTTCATGGCAGTGGTGACTGGCAAGTTTTCCTGAAAAATTTGACTGGCGATTTGCTTGACGAAAGGATCCGGGTCGTTGACGAGGGCGGCAGGGACTCTCACTAGGGCGACCAGCGCGCCAGACTTGATCCACCGGTCATTCGATTCTAAAGCTTCGAGCAGCAGCCGGTAACCCTTCGTCTTGAGCCATTGGGGGGTGACTTGGGTAGGCGGATTGGCTTGGGGTAGGGCGGGAAGTGGCGGGGCGGAGAGTGGGAGAGTAGGGGGTGTGGCAACGAGCTGCTCGAAGAGGGGCATCAGCGGTAGCACGAAGCGGCGGTGGTTTAGGGAGGCGAGGACTTCGATGGCGTTTTCTAGCTCGGACTGGGCACCGGTAGCTAGGAGCCGGTTGACGGCGTTGACGGTGCGGGCATAGCCCAGGGCGGAGAGCACGTAGAGTACTTTTTGGATGAGCCGGTCGTGGGAGTCGGCGATCGCCACCCTTAGGGCTTCCCAGCTGGAGGCGTCCGCAGGAATCTGCGACTGCCAGCGGCGGGTCTTGGCCAGCTGGGCGTAGCGGGGAGAGAGGTAGTCGAAGAGGACGTTGCTAGCGGCGCGGGTGCGGACGAGGCCGATGGCGGTGATGGCAGCGTTGACGGTGGCAGGGGGTGTAGGGGAGACCGCCGGAGCAAGGTGGGTTTTGGCGAGGTCTACACCTGGCTGGCCGAAGGCGGCAATGGCTTTGGCGGCCTGCTCGCGGACTCTGGGGTCGGGGTCGCTGAGACACTCGCCAATCGGGGTGAGGGTCTCAGGGCAGGTGGTCACCCGCAGCAAATCTAGGGCGGCGATTCTCACCATGGGGTCGGCATGGGTGAGGTGATGGCTGGCGATGTCGGCGGTGGCCCGGTCGCCGCGCTGGGCCAGGGGCACCAAGGCTTCTAATCCGGTACGGAGGATGTCGGCGGCCTTTTGGGTGAGCACCACATCAGGAATCAGCGAGGCCAGATCCGGGTTCTGGCTGTAGGCCACAACGCGGGTGATAATCCGGGCGGCTTCGCTGGTGAGAAGGGTTGGCCAGGCGGGTTGGGTAGCCGGGTCGGAGAGTCGATGGGCAAGGGCGGCTAGGACCTGATGTTTGGCGCTGTGTTGGGTCAGGCTTTTGGCACTGGTAGTGCTGTCGGCGCTGCCGTTGGCATGGGAGTAGCCGTTGCCGTTGGCACGGGCGCTGGTGGCAAGCTGGCTAGTCGCATCGGTTAGCCAGCCCAGGCTATCAGCCGCCTCAGGCAAGGCCTGGTTAATCAGCAGCACTTCCAGGGCAAATTCCCGCAGTGGCGGTTCGGCTAGGGCCTGCTGAAAATGGGCCTGAAGGTCGGTAGAACAGGGTGCAAAAAGCGCGATCGCACCTTCCATCAGCTGGGCATCCTGGGTGCCCGCCCGGCGCATCAGAGCGTCTACCTCAGCTAAAAACTGGCCCGGTGCGCCCATGCGGGCCGCCAGTTCCAATCCCTTTAGCTGACTGTAGCGATCGCCATCTCGCAGCAGCTCCTTCACCGCCTCAGCCGACTGCGGATTTAACGAGACGGGCATCAGGTCAAAAGCGTCTAGGTCCAGACCATCAGAGCGAATCATCGCCTCTAGCCCGCTGGCGTAATAGCGGCCCATCGGCAGCCTCACCAGCAGTAGCCCCACGGTCAGCCCAGCCACCACCCAGGCAATTTGCACGAGGCTTAGCCGCGTTTCGGCCACCCACAGCAGTGCGCCCGCCAGCGTCAGCCCTACCGAATAAATCAGCCCATCACTCAGCGCCCGAATGCGCCCGATAAATTCCCTGGGAATAGCGTTGTAATTCAGCTGATGAACCGGAATATTAATGCCCTTATAAAGCCCGTCTCCATTCACGTGCAGGCCGATAGCCGCAGGCAAACCAAAGTGGGTGAGCAGCCCCGCAAAGCTGGCCAGGGTCGTCAGCGGATACACCGGGTTCATCTGGGCTACGCCCAGCGTTTTTAGCAAGGGCCGGGTCACACCATAAATCACCGCCACCTGCACCAGGCTAATGACGATTCGCATGACGCCTAAGAACCCCGTAAGGGCCTGATCGCTAAACCGACTGCCGTAAATATTGAACCAGAGGAACTCCGAGCTAATGTAAATAATCACCAGCAGAAAGCTGCTCGCCGCCAGAAAGAGCGCCAGCGGATATCGCTTCACCAGATCGGGAAAGGTGCGAATCGACTCCAAAATGCCGATGGATTGACCCGGCTCATCGCTATTGACCCGGCGCTGCGATCCTTCTAAATACACCAGCTGGGCAAAGCCAATCAAAAACACCACCGGCAGACACAGCAGCAGATCGCGGGTTCTCAGGTAGTGCGAAAGCACGGCCGTCAGCCCGCCCCCGAGCAGCGTACCCACCGCCTGGGCAATGCCAATGTAGGGCGCATAGCGCTTGTACTCCAGGGTGGTGAAGTAGTCCGTCAGCAAGCTGGGATACAGCACATTGTTGTGAAAGTCCCACTGAAAGAAAATAGCAATCAGCAGGATGTAGTAGGCATAGGGCGCATCTTGGGTGAGCAGCAGGCGCAGGCCAAACATCACAAAAACCGACCCCAGCAGCACGTAGCGAAAGAGCTGAGGGCGACTGTAGCTATCGACGATTTGTGAGAACACAGCGTAGGCAGGCATCGAGCACAGGCCAATCAGCATAAAGGCGATAGGCAGCTGCTGCGCGCCCACGTAGCTCACAAATAGAGAGTTGGCGATCGCCATTCCCAACACGTTGTATACCAGCACCGTCACCGCCAGCAGCAGCAGCTGGGTCAGCCGGTCGAACCGGATATTGAGTTCGGAAAAAGAGAGGCTCTGCACGGAAAAAGTCAGGGGTTACAAGGACTGATTCATTGAGAAAAAAGCTTGTCTGTCGCGGGTTGGCACTTCACGGCATAGCCGGTTCTGTAAGGCCCGGCCCGTCTGGGCCCGGCGGCTGCCCGCCACGCTTTTCAGAGGTTTCCCCGGCGCTGGGCTCAGCTGACGGCCCGTCAGCTGTCCCGCCCGCCTGTTCTACAGACGCAGCAGGCAAGCTATCTCCATCTCCCTTCACCATGCCCAGCGGGAGCTGAACAAAAGGCGTCAGCGCAGCTGCCACCAGCAGGAAAACGCCCCCAATCACCACCGCCATCAGCCGGTTGTCATGCAGCCAGTGCTCCATGACCCAGCCAAAGAAAAGGGAAATGCCAATCTCTGGAAGCACAATAAAGAAATTGAAAATGCCCTGGTAAATGCCCCGCTGCTGACGCGGAATCGCATGGGTCAAAATCGCATAGGGAATAGACTGGGCACTGGCCCAAGCCATTCCAAACCCCACCATGGGCAGCAGCAGTAGCCGGGGCTGATGAATCACCAGCAGCGAGATCAGGCTGAGGCCGCCGCAGGCTAGGCATAGGCTATGGACGATCTGGCGGCTGATGCGGCGGGTCAACAGCGGCAGCAAAAAAGAAAACGGAATGCACACTAGGTTGAACATGGCAAAGCAAATGCCCGCCCACTCAATGCCCGCGTTGTAGCTGATCGAATCGATCTCCGCTGCGCCAAACAGGTTGCGCGCCACCGCAGGCGGAAAATAGAGAAAAAAGCAAAAGACACCCAGCCAGGTAAACACCTGCACCCAAGCGAGCTGCTGCATAGTCGGCGGCATCTGCTTCAGCGCCTGCCAGGTTTCCTGCAGACTATTGACCAAGCCCCCGTGCGCTTCCTGTCGCTGCTCAAATTTTTCAAGATCCTTCGGCGGCAATTCAGCAGTCGTCAGCGTCGTCCACAGCGTGGTCAATAAAAACAGCCCCGCCCCCAGGTAAAAAGACCATTCCACCGTCAGCGGAATCCGCCGCACCGCGTCCGTAGAAGGATCGACCGCGAATATATGGCTCAGCAGCCAGGGCATACTCGATGCCAAAATAGCCCCCAGCCCCACCATCACGCTCTGCATCGCAAATCCCTGAAGGCGCTGCTGCTTGGGCAAAAGATCACCCACAAACGCCCGGAACGGCACCATGCTCACATTGGCACTGGAGTCGAGTATCCAGAGCAGGCCCGCCGCCATCCACAGCGCCGACACGTGGGGCATTAGCACCAGTGCCACCGATGCCACCACCGCCCCACCCAAAAAGTAAGGACGCCGACGGCCCAGTCGGCCCCAGGTGTGGTCGCTCAAGTTGCCAACAATGGGCTGAATAATCAGTCCCGTCAGCGGCGCGGCCAGCCACAGTATGGGAATGGCATGGGCACTCGCCCCCAAATGCTCAAAAATAGAGCTCATATTGGCCATCTGCAGCCCCCAGCCAAACTGAATGCCCAGAAAGCCCAGGTTCATGTTCCACAGCTGCAGCAGGCTGAAGCGGTCTTCAGCCGTGCGGGTTTCCGTGGTGGCCGTTGGTGGAGAGTCTGGCGAATTTTGCTGTTCGCTCATAGGTGAGTGGGCTTGCGAGTGAGAAAGTATAAGGTTGGGATTGGTTGTGAATAAGAGACATTGGCACCCACCCCGTCGCTGCGCGCCCCGGACACAGTTTAGTTATCCCTTTGGCTGCATTACGGCGTTTTCCAGAGGGGATTTACTTCGGGCCAGGTGGCTAAAGGGGATCGATCCTCTGTAGACACACCGCCGGGACAGATCCCCTCTGGAGGGGTGGCGCGCAGCGACGGGGTGGGTCCGCAACCTATGCCAAAAGCCGGTGCATAACCAAAGCGGGCTACCATGCCCGAATCAAAATCTGTGATGACTATACCGATTATCCCTGCAAACTATCCAACCGATACACCCCTTCGCTCGCCCGTCTGCACCTTCCAGAGTCCGGCATAGATGCCGCCGGTTGCCAGCAGCTGCTCGTGGGTGCCGCTCTCGACCAGTTCGCCCTGCTCCATCACATAGATGCAGTGGGCATTGCGCACGGTAGAGAGCCGATGGGCGATCGCAATTACGGTCCGGTCCACGGTGATTTTTTCTAGGGACTTTTGAATCGCTGCTTCGGTCTCATTATCTACTGCCGAGGTCGCCTCATCCAAAATGAGAATAGGTGGATTTTTGAGCAGGGCGCGGGCGATCGCTAGCCGCTGCCGCTGACCGCCAGAGAGCTTCTGGCCCCGTTCACCCACGATGGTGTCGTAGCCCTGGGGCAGCCCCACAATAAAGTCATGGGCCTCAGCGATATTGGCGGCCCGAGTAATTTCATCTAGGGTGGCATTAAAGCTGCCGTAGGCAATATTTTCAGCCACCGTTCCATGGAACAAAAACACATCCTGACTCACCAGGCCAATCGCCTTCCTCAAATCTTTCAGCGTCAAAGCCTGAATATCTAAGCCATCTAGGCTGATCTGCCCCGAGTCCACCTCATAGAAGCGCAGCAGCAGCTTTACCAGCGTGCTCTTGCCAGATCCCGTAGCGCCCACAATCGCCGTGGTTTTTCCCGCCGGGATCTTCAGAGACAGCCGGTTGATAATTGGCTGACGGTCCTGATAGCCAAAGGAAACATCTTCAAATGCAACCTCGCCGCTGACCTGCGCGGCGGGCAGCGCAGTCGTCCCCGGGCGGATGGCCACCGGCGTATCGAGCAGGTTCATCACCCGCCGGGTAGAAGCGATCGCTCTTTGATACTGGTCTAGCGTTTCACCTAGCCGGGTCAGCGGCCAGAGCAATCGCTGGGTCAAAAACACCAGCACCGTATACGTACCCGCTTCGATGCGGCCAGCCGCCGTCGCCAGGCCACCGTAAAAGAGAATGCCAGTAAAGCCAATTAAAATGACGATCCGAATCAGCGGCAGGAAGGCCGCGCTGTAGCGAATCGCCTGGCGGTTGCTAAGGCGGTAGGCCTGGCTTTCGCGCGTCAGCTGGGCGAGTTCGTAGTCTTCAGCAGTGAAGCTCTTGATGGTGGCAATACCGGTGAGATTGTTGATCAATCGGGCGTTAATCAGGCCCGCTTTGTTGCGAACATCGCTGTAGCGAGGTGCGAGGAATTTTTGAAACGCGATCGCCCCGCCGATGATAAACGGCATGGGAACGATGGCCATCCAGGCCAGCTCCGGTGCCAGCACAAAAAAGGTCGTGCCAATGATCAGCACCGTCGCGATCATCTGAATAATTTGATTGGCGCCGCGATCTAGGAAGCGCTCCAGCTGATTGATATCG
Source organism: Cyanobacteria bacterium J06626_6 (assembly GCA_038523095.1). Taxonomy (GTDB): domain Bacteria; phylum Cyanobacteriota; class Cyanobacteriia; order Phormidesmidales; family Phormidesmidaceae; genus Phormidesmis. Next base: position 61,706 of record JBCBJS010000022.1, on the reverse strand, counting down.
TCATTCAGCATAGACATCAGCTGTCCGGTGCTGCGCGACTCAAAATAGGCAAGCTCCAGCCCCTGCACATGCGCGTAGGCATCGGTGCGCAGGTTGTGCTCCATTGCCTGGGCCAGATTGCGCCACAGTAGCTCGTAGGCATACTGGAAGGCAGACTCCAGCACCCAGACAAGGAAAGTTAGGCCAGAGAGAAGAATAAACTGCGATCGCAGCTCGACCACCCCTAGCCGCGCCAAAATAGAATCTTGCTGATCGACCACAATATCGATGGCCACGCCAATCAGCGCAGGCGGCGCCAGGTCAAATATATTGTTGAGCAGTGAGCACAGGCTAGCTAGCCAGGCTTGACCGCGATACTGCCGCCCGTAGGCCAGCAGTCGTCGGAACGGATGCGCAGAAGAAGAAGCCATCACACAGCTGCGAAAAGCCACAGCGAAGGAAAAACAGGCCCTCCGCGAAAATGGCATCGCCACCGCAGAGCCGCCCTCTTTCTATTGTGTGGCAAAAGTCACAGAGTGTTCTGTGCATTTGGACGAAAAGAGCCTTGATATTGCGCCTATCTGTACCTGATATTACGCTCAGCCACAAGCGAGGTCGCTACACCGACTTAGCGAACGCAAATCTGGGCCCGGCTACCGATTGGCCAACCAGCTTGAAGCCACCCGGGTGAGCAAAAACTTCAGGCCGCGAGCCTTCGCCCAGCGTGCCTTTCTCCGACACAGCCGCCTTCAGAGAAGCACCAGGCACAGCGGGCATAAAGAGACCTTCGCCCAAGTCCTTAAGCACCCAGCGAATGGCATGCTGCGCAAACAGATCAATCTCATCTAAAGACAGGCGGACGGGCTCGGGCTTGCGCGCAGGCTTCGCTGCAACGACACTGGGCTCCGCCGTGGCCCTATTGAGCGCCTGTTCCAACTCCTGGGCCATAATCTCAATGGAGCGGTCCAATGCCTCCTGGCTGGGCACCTCGGTAGTCTCAGTGGCGCTCTGACCTGTGATGGCCATCATCTCAGCCAGCATGCCCTGCTCGTCTCTCGTGCCGCGCAGCCTGTCTGCACGTGAACTGCTGAAGGTAGCAGGCTGTAGCGTGACGGCTGGGCGAGTGGTCGCAGTCGCTCGCCGTAGCTGCCAGGAAATTTGCTTTTTCTGCTGCTGCTTTCGGTAGGCCAGCGCCGCTGCACCGCCTGCAGCCACCACAATGCCCATCAGGGTTTTGGCAACGGTCCCCTCCGGCAGCTGAACTTCCAGACTGCGAGCGGCGGCAATGGCCGGTGACTCGGGTGACGATTCTGGTGCCGCTAAGTCCGTCGATTCGGGAATGGGAACAGGAGAACTCAAGGCTTCCGCAGTGCGGTTGGAATTGAGGCGATCGCGCTCTTCTTCAAGCTTGGTGACAACAGCCTTTGCCGATGTCAGCTCTCGCTCAATTTGCTCATGGGTGGTGATGTCCTGCGCCAGCTGTCGCTGCCGGGATTGCAGCCTGCTCTCGATGCGGCCAATGGTGTCTTGGCGCAGCTTCTGCACGCTCTCCTGGTGAGTCGCCACCACCAGCGCCTGCAGCACATCCAGCGCCGCCGGTGCCTGATACAGCATGGCAGGCGCCGGGCTCTGCTCATCCATGATGTAGAGGTTTAGAGCCTTGTAGGCAGCTCGCTCCAGCTGCTGCTGTTGCTCTTGGTACTCGGTATAGATTTGATTCAGCAAGGTTGCGTCAATGTTGGCCTTGCTGTACTCGCTCTGCAGCTTCTCTTCTGAGCTCTGGAGATCGGCCCAAATGCTCTGGTAAGTTGTGTCTTGGCTGAGCAAGCGAGCCGGTAGGGTGAGGTCCGCCTCAACGGTGCTCAGGCGCATCTCCAGCTGGCTAATGTAGTTGCGGGTTTCAGCGAGGTCGTTCGATAGGGCGCTCTTTTGGTTGGAGATTTCTGTAATGCGATCGCTCAGCACCTCCTTGTAAGCAGGCATATTGCTCTGGCCGCGCTCCGCTGAAAACAGCGTCAGTCGCTGCGCTAAGTCTTGGACCACCTTGCGGGCGGCAGGCAGTTGCTGATCAATATAGGTAAGGCGGCGGCAGTCGTCGCTGTTGCAAGATTGGCGAGCGGCAGCTGCCTGCTCGGCCACCTGCGCAACGACCTGCTGCGTCTGCTGGGCGTTTTGACCGCTGTAGGCCAGTGTCCAGTTGCCGTCACTGCCCTGCCTGAGCAGAGGCGCTTGGGTCGCTGACGGGGCGGAGGATTGTGCTGGGTGAGTACGAGACGTTTTAGCGGCCGCAGGCGAATGGCTAAAGGCGGCTTGGCGAGCCTGCCCGACCTGTGGAGCGACGCCCTCGCTTTGGCTAAGGTAAGCGGCTGGGGATAGCTGATTGGGTGCGATCGCCTGCTCAGGCAGCGGGGCCGTACCGGGCATTGGCGGTAGGGCTGAAGGGTTCGCCAGTGCAGCATCTCCGCCGACCAGGGGAAACACAAAGCCAGCCGACGCAAAAGCCGCCGTGCCAGCCAGCGTGCCGTGCCGCCGACTTAGCCCCGGCTGCGAGCCTAGCCGCTTCTGTGCGGCATGCGATGTGCTAGACAGTGTCGAGGGCGAAGAATCTTCTGGAGCTTGCATAAAAGCCTGTCCGGTCGGGAAAACACAGTTGCTGAGAACTTCTACTCAAATTGACAGCGCCGTCCGGGAATAGAGTCGTATGGATGATGGAACAATGACAAAAGACTTTGCGGCCCTCGCGGCCCTGTACAAAACCACCCTGCTCGATAATGTCATACCCTTTTGGCAGACGCACTCAGTCGATAAGGACTGCGGCGGCTACTTCACCTGCCTAGACGCCCAGGGCAAGATCTACGATGACGACAAGTTCATCTGGCTGCAAAACCGCCAGGTCTGGACATTCTCCATGCTGCACAACCAGGTGGAGCCGCAAGAGAGCTGGCTAGCCGTCGCCAAGGCCGGTGCCGACTTCCTGGCCCAGCACGGCCGCGACGAAACGGGCAACTGGTACTTCTCTCTCAACCGCCAGGGGCAGCCGCTGGTGCAGCCGTACAACATTTTTTCAGACTGCTTTGCCGCGATGGCCTTCAGCCAATACGCCCTCGCCTGCGCCAAAGGCCCCGACCGAGAACAGGCCAAAGCGATCGCCCTGCAGGCCTACCAAAACGTGCTGCGCCGCCAGGCAAACCCCAAGGGAAAATACAACAAAACCTATCCTGGCACCCGCCCGCTCAAGGCCCTGGCCGTACCGATGATCCTAGCCAACCTCTCCTTGGAGATGGACTGGCTACTAGCTGACCGCCAGCTCGACCAAGTGCTCTCGCAAACCCAGCGCGAAGTCATGGGCGACTTTCTCTCAGCAGAAAGCGGCCTGATGCACGAGCATGTGACGCCAGGCGGCGAACGACTCGACTGCTACGAAGGCCGGTTGATCAATCCTGGCCACGGCATCGAAGCAATGTGGTTTATGCTGGCCATCGCCGAACGTCAGCGCAACCCGTCGCTGATGCAGCAGGCCACCGACGTGATTCTCAAAACGCTGGACTTCGCCTGGGATGAGCAGTACGGCGGCCTGTTTTACTTTATGGACAGTCAGGGCCATCCGCCCCAGCAGCTGGAGTGGGACCAAAAGCTGTGGTGGGTGCACTTGGAGACGCTGGTCGCCCTGGCCATGGCCTACCGCCTCACCCAAGACGAGCGCTGCTGGCACTGGTATCAGCGGGTGCACGAATACAGCTGGGCCCGCTTCGCAGACGATAGCCAGGGCGAATGGTACGGCTATCTAAACCGGCAGGGAGAGATTTTGCTGCCCCTAAAAGGCGGAAAATGGAAGGGGTGCTTTCACGTTCCCAGGGCCCTGTATCTCTGCTGGCGAGAATTTGAGGCCCTGGCTGAAAAGCAGCGCTGAAGTGATGAGAGACAGCGGCGATTAGAGATAGAGATCGCTTGGATTTAATACGGTGATAGCAGGTTCGGGGACAGCGATAGGTTCAGGCGGTTGGGTCCGGCGAAGGGCAGCATAGCGATCGCGCCAGTCTCGATTCTTATTAATCGGATCGTGGGCCTGATCTATCTTGGGATTGCTGCTTCGCCCGCAGGCATTCAGGTCCGAAAACATTCTGATCAGCTGAAGCAGATCTCGGTCTTTATCTGTAACCGCCAGACTCTCTTGTTTACGCAGCTCCGCCATGCGCCGCAGGTCCAAAACAGCTGAACTCAACCCAGCCTCCGCCAGCGCCGCCTCCAAACGCTCCAAATGCTCAGCTTCAGGGCGCCCTTGCAGCGCCAAAATGTCTGATTCGCTCAGTGGAAACAGCCATTCCGTTTGCCGCAGATAGTGTAGCTGCAGGGCGTAGGCGTGCCCGTTCGCACAGTAGGCGCAGCCATTGAGCAGCGAAATCTCAGTGGCCAGCAGGTGAGTGCGAATCGGGCCCCACCGGTCAAGAATACGTTCGTAGCGAGGCAGGTTTCGGGCGAACCAGAGCAGCGCACCCAGCGAGCCTTTTTGTTCAACGAAGGGGGAAATGAGGTTGGGCTTAAAGCCCCAGAGCTGGTCGCAGAGAGTACCCAAGAGAAAGATAGCTGTCTTTTGCAGAAAATTGTGCTTTGCCATGGTGATGAGCCAAGGTATGCCCAAGGTGTGTAGATGCGGTCCTGAACGCCTAAATTATAGGGAGGGGCATTGGGTGCGACGCGATGGATGTTAGAACAGGTGTTATCGCCTTGTGACCTGAGGGATAGCTGGCCCAAAAGGCTAGGATGAGTGAGAACGGCGGTGGTTAGGAGGGGTTGTGCTACGGATTTCGAAGACGGTTTCGATTCCAGATAGCGAGATTGACATGAGTGCCATTCGCGCCCAGGGCGCCGGAGGTCAGAACGTCAATAAGGTGGCAACTGCTGTCCATTTGCGGTTTGATGTAGCCGCCTCATCCCTGCCAGATTTCTACAAGCGGCGGCTGCTCGCACGCTCAGACAAGCGGCTGACCAAAGAGGGCGTAATTGTCATCAAGTCACAGCAGTATCGCTCCCAAGAGCGAAACCGTGAAGCGGCACTTCACCGGCTGCAGCAAATGATTAAAGCAGTAGCGGTCGTTCCCAAAAAGCGCAGACCCACAAAGCCAACCAAAGGCGCAAAGCGAAAGCGATTGGAAAATAAGGCTAAGCGATCGCAGCTAAAGGCCATGCGAAAGAAGGTCGACCTCGACTGATCTACCTAGCTAGCTATACTTAGCCCAACGTGGGAAGCTATAGTTTGGAATCGCGAGCTTAGAATCGCAAATCTGGAATCACGCCGAGTGAGGTAGCAAGCGTCCGAAGGCATTCGACAGATGTTGTAGGCTGATTCCTTGAGTTGAGTGGGAGCAGGATTTTTCCCTATGACCAGTGCGTTACCAAGTCCCCAGACAGCCAGCCCGGAACCGAAGCTGCAGCCGAGGCTAGAGCCAAAGTTGGATCTCTCAGCGCTGAATCAAAAATTTGACAAGGCTGAAGCAACAGCGCTGATTGAGTGGGGAGCGCACACTTTTGGGGATAGCCTGGTAATGAGCACCAGCTTCGGCATTCAGTCGGCGGTGATGCTAGGGCTGGTGACTAGCATCATTCCACAAATCCCTATTATCTGGGTCGATACGGGCTATCTGCCGCCAGAGACCTACCGCTTTGCCCAGCAGCTCACCCAGCGACTCTCGCTGAATCTGAAGGTATATCAGTCGCCGCTGAGCCCGGCCCGAATGGAGGCGCTGCATGGCCGCCTGTGGGAAGAGGGCTCAGTAGAAGCCTTTAACCAATACGATCACATTCGCAAAGTAGAGCCGATGCAGCGGGCACTGACCGAGCTAGGCGCCGTCGCTTGGCTAACGGGCTTGCGATCGCAGCAAACAGACCACCGCAAAACCCTATCCCGCATAGACAGGCAGGAAAATCGCTACAAGCTAATGCCCATCTTGCACTGGACCTCTAAAGACGTGTACGACTACTTGCAGGCGCACGATTTGCCCTACCATCCCTTCTTTGAGCAGGGCTATGTCAGCGTCGGCGACTGGCACTCCAGTAGACCGCTCACCGCAGAAGATGCGGACGGAAGAGTCACCCGGTTTAACGGCCTGAAGCAAGAATGTGGTATTCATATTCCGCAGACGCCAGAAGAGGCTGAAAGCTTAAACTCTAGCTCTCTATAAAAGCGCTTCTGCGGCTGTAAATAGCAATAACAATAGACGGTCAGAGGTGCCCGAGGAATCACTATGTCAGAAGCACCGAGCGCTGCGACGCTGAGCAGTACACGTTCAGAACCCTCGCCGCTATGGAAAATCGCCGCCCAATTCACACAGCAGGGACAGGTTACAGCAATTGAGCCTTTGGGCAATGGCAATATCAACCACACCTATCTGGTGACGGTCGATACCCGCACCGCACAAGAGCATAGCAATCGCCCCGACGATTCGAGCGTTCCGTCTCACAGTCGATTTGTTCTACAGCGAATTAACACTCAAGTATTCCGGCAGCCGGAGCTGGTGATTCAAAACATGGCGGTGCTGGGTGAGCACCTGCGCTGCTGCAACCATGAGCTGTCCCGTCGTTGGGAGACGCCGTGTATTTTACCAACGGCAGCCGGGCAAAATTTCTGGATAGACGGAGCAGGCGAATACTGGCGAGCCATCAGCTTCATCGAAGATTCCCAGGTCTTTGAAACCATCGAGAGCGTAGAACATGCCCGAGAAGTGGGCTGCGGACTAGCCATGTTTCACCGCCTGATCAGCGCGCTACCTGCTGACCAACTTGCAGATACCCTCGAAGGCTTTCACATCACGCCGACCTACTTAGAGAACTATGCGCAGGTTCTAGCAGAGCATGGAGAGAAAGGAACTGCTGCTGCCGCTTCAATGGCTGAAGAGCAAGCCACGCTGGTGGAGTACTGCCGATCTTTCATTGCAGAGAGGACTGCTTGGGCGCACGTATTGGAAAAAGCAAAGGCAGCAGGCCACCTGCAGCTACGGCCCATCCACGGCGACCCCAAGGTAAACAACATCATGCTGGGCTCAGACGGGCGGGCAGTCAGCCTGATCGATTTGGATACGCTCAAGCCGGGCCTAGTGCACTACGACATCGGGGACTGCCTGCGTTCAGGCTGCAACCGGCTAGGCGAAGAGACCGAAAACTGGCAGGCCGTAGAATTTGACCCGGTGCTAGCCAAAGCCATTTTGGCAGGGTACCTTTCCCTGGCCAAAGACTTTTTGACCGAGCAAGACTATGACTATCTGTACGATGGGATTCGGCTAATTGCCTTTGAGCTGGGGCTGAGATTTTTTACCGACTACTTGGCTGGCAATGTCTACTTCAAGGTGAAGCACCCCGAGCACAACCTCACCCGGGCCCTAGTACAGTTCAAGCTGACAGAGAGCATCGAGGCCCAGTCGGAAACGCTAAAAGCCATCATTGAGGAGCTGCGGTAATGGCGGCTGAGGCATTTGAGCTAGTTCCTTTCGAAGCGAGCGAGGAAACAGCGAAGCTATCTATTAAAGGCAAGGTCTCTAGAAAAAAAGGCGTCTTATCGATTCAATATCGGCTGGCGGGCGATTTGGGCCTAGTGGCGATACCGACCTTGGGAGAAGGCGGACATAGGCAAGACCGGCTTTGGGAAAAAACCTGCTTTGAGTGCTTTCTGTCTGAAGGATCGGCAGGTTATTGGGAGTTTAACTTCTCGCCAAGCGGTGACTGGAACGCGTTTGCCCTGACAGGATACCGGCAGGGGCTTAAGGAAGAGGCAGCTATTTCTAGGTTGCCAGTTGAGGCTTGGCAAGGATTTGAAGGGCTGCAGCTACAGGCCAAGGTGCCACTGGTGGGCCTGGTAGATGCCGATCGGCCGCTGCAGCTAGGCGTGAGTGCAGTGGTGGTTTTGAAATCGGGAGAAGAGACGTTTTGGGCGATCGCACACCCTCGTTCAGAAGCTGACTTTCACCACCCAGATAGCTTTGCGATCGCGCTGTGATGGCTGCATGTGAAAGAGCACCCGTGGTAGGGTTGTCTGAGTAGCTTGGGCGTTTGCTGGTCTACCTTTAGACGCCGCTAAAGTCATCCTGTTTGCAACGTCATTCTCCTTGGAAACATGTCATCTCCTTACAAAGGTCAATCCCAAGCTAAAACTTTCTTTTTGCTCGCATCTGCCGTTGGTTGGCTGATTGTTGGAGCATCACTTATCTACCTGGTCCCGGCAGCGGCAAATGTATTGCAGCCTTCCGAGACGACAGGCGTGTGGATGGAAACCCTGGGCCGCAGCGGATACAATCCTCAGATGGCCGCTGTCGGGGGTGGCATCGCATTTGTGCTGACCGTGGCAGGCAATGCGCTCTGGTATCAGAAGTTTGAAGGAAAGCTCTGATGAAAACAATTGGCCTGTTAGGCGGCATGAGCTGGGAGTCTACGATTGAGTACTACCGGCTACTGAATGAAGCCGTGAAGGCAGAGCTGGGCGGGCTGCACTCCGCCAAGATACTGATGTATTCAGTCGATTTTGATGAACTAGTAGCGCTAAAGCACAAGGGGGCGTGGGACCAAATTGGTCAAATTCTCTCATCGGCAGCCTCCAAGCTAGAAGGCGCCGGAGCAGACTGTCTGCTCATCGCCACAAACACCATGCACAAGGTGGCAGAAGCCATCACCCTTTCCACCACGATTCCGCTTATCCACATTGCCGATGCAACGGCTGAAGAGATTAAGGCAAAAGGCGTGCAGCGTATCGGCCTATTGGGTACACGCTTCACAATGGAAGAATCTTTCTACAAAGATCGGCTGATCTATCAGCACGGGCTGGCCGTACAGGTGCCCAATGGCGAAGAGCGCAGCTTTATCCACGACGTTATTTACGACGAGCTGTGCCTCGGAAATATTCGGCCGGCATCGCGCGATCGCTTTCGTTCCATCATTGAGAACTTAGTGGACTCTGGCGCTGAAGCGGTGATTTTGGGCTGTACGGAAATTGGCCTGTTGGTCAAGCCAGCAGATAGTGCAGTGCCCTTGTTTGACACGACTAAAATCCACGCTGAAGCGGCAGTGAAGTGGTCAGTAGAGGTCTAAACCGGCACCCCTGTCGGCATAGCCAGTACTTAAACCGGCAAAAAATTGAGACAACAACGCGAGAAAAACAATAAAGATATTTTGATGAATTAGTACAGTTTTGATTGACTGTGTTAAACTATGGCATCTTCAGCAGAGACATCTTAAGAAAGCATCTTGGGCGGCTTCTGCTAGGTGACGAGTGCCCCCTTGTCTTAATCTGCTCTCAAACCTTCTCTGTATCCAAGCCTTTTTCAGCATCTCTTGCCTGCTAGCTGAGTTTTTCAAAGGAAATCTCATCTAACTGACGAATGCCTCTTCCTTCGGTTGAGTGAGCCTCTGTAGACAAAAATGTAGACAAAAGCTGCCTCTACTTTGGACTGTGCCTGTTTAAAGAGTTGCCCACTGGCGTTGTTGTTGATCCACAGGAGCGCTAAGGTATCTTTTCTTGCAGATAAGATATTTGTAGAGAGATTCACTGGTAGGTATTCAGTTGAATAGTTGGTTTAACCTGTGCGGTTGAACGTCGCTTTTTAGTTGTGATTCTCTTCAAATTCAGCTTTTTAATTGGGACTGTATAGCTGGGATTTTCCAATTGGGATTGACTGCTTGGGTGCTGATATTTAGCTGTTTTTCGTTCGTTTTTTATCTGATAGGGTTGCTTCCGTTATCACTCTCAATCAGGTGATTTCAATCATGCCTGACTTTAGTAGGGCCAAACAAAAAATGTCTCATTTCGACTTTGTTTTTCCGCTTGCGCTATAAGCATCCTCGATCTTGCGTTCTCCTGAGTCCCCTGCGATCGCCCCCAGATAACGCTGTTTTTCACTACTTAGTCACTTTTACAACCATGCACTTTACGGGTATTTATCCGGTTTGGCTTTAAAGCCAATGTCTTCAGAAAAGCGCAACGTTAGATACTTCGTTTCTTTCTATTGATAGAGCCATTATGTACAAGGTGAGTCTAATATCAGAGAAAATTTTAGATGCATTCCGGCGGATGTACGGTAATTACAGTGGGCTACCAACACCGCTTCTATAGCTTCTTTTTGTCACACTGTAATAGTCAAGAAAGCATTTTCTAAAACCCGCTTTTGGTGAACTTCTCAGTCGGTTCTAACCTGATGCTCAGTATTCTCTTTAATACTGTTGTTAGGCTTTTCCACAAGTATTTTACCAGCTCTGTTTTATTTAGATTTTTTGGTACCTCAGAGGGATTGAATAATGCTAATATAAACTCATAATGATTCCGAGTTAAGCGCTAGCGAAACGTACCCGCGAGGACGTTAGACTGAATTTCCCCTAGCCCCTTGTCACTCCTGAAAGAACTTTTTGGCGGAGGCCCCTACACACATGGCTCAATCTAAAGCCCGCAAGACGAACAATGCTGTTGCTGAATCAGCAACTGTTTTAGCATCAAAGGAGAAGGCAGCTGGCTTAATGCCAGCTGCTCAGGCGAAGACTGCCCAGGAGAAGACTTCCAAGGAAAAGACTGCCAAGGAGAAGACTGCTAAGGAGAAAACGGTGATCAAAGCAAAGACAGCCGCAGCTAAGACAACAAAGAAAAAGAAGGCGACCAAGCGCAAAGCTAAGCCTCTGTACACAACGGACGCTGTTCGCGCCTACCTGCATGAGATTGGCCGGGTGCCCTTGCTAAGTCACGAAGACGAAATCGTGCTGGGCAAGCAGGTGCAAAAGATGATGGCCTTGCTAGCGCTAAAGGACGAGCTCTCTGCTGATTTGCCAGAAGGTGAGACCCTGGCCGATGCAGCCCTAGCCGAAGCTGCCGAGATGACTGAGACCGAGCTGAGCAACCACTTACGCCGAGGTCAGCGAGCCAAACGTAAGATGATTGAAGCGAATCTACGTCTGGTCGTCGCAGTCGCGAAGAAGTACCAGAAGCGAAATCTGGAGTTCTTAGACCTGATTCAGGAAGGCACGCTGGGCCTAGAGCGCGGCGTCGAGAAATTTGACCCGATGAAGGGATATAAGTTCTCAACCTACGCATACTGGTGGATTCGCCAGGCAATTACCCGTGCGATCGCCCAGCAGGCCCGCACCATCCGGTTGCCCATCCACATCACCGAAAAGCTCAATAAAATCAAGCGAGTTCAGCGAGAACTTTCTCAAAAGCTGGGCCGCAGTCCCAACGTCGACGAGATTGGCGCGGAGCTGGATTTGGAGCCTCGCCAGGTGCGTGAGTATCTCTCGATTGCGCGTCAGCCTATCTCACTAGATGTTCGCATCGGTGATAATCAGGACACTGAGCTGCAGGATTTGCTAGAAGACGACGGTGCCTCTCCTGAAGACTACACGGTGCAGCAGTCTCTGCGCCAAGACATCTTTAGAATGCTGTCTGAGCTGACAACCCAGCAGCAAGAAGTCATCAACCTGCGGTTTGGCCTAGCCGATGGCAACCCGCTTTCGCTAGCCAAAGTAGGCCAGCGCATGGGCATTAGCCGTGAGCGCGTCCGCCAGCTAGAGCAGCAGGCCCTAAAGCACCTGCGCCGTCGCAAAGCCTCCATCAACGGCTATCTCGCGGCCAGCTAATGTGGTGATATTCATTCACTAAATAAACAAAAAGAGATGGGCTAGAGAGTATTCCTCTTTAGCCCATCTCTTTTCTGTAAGCTATTTTCTATGCGCAATAGGCAACTTAAATACGGGCGGCCTTCAGGTGAGCCGCAGCTGCTTTCAACGGTGGAAGCAGGCTCAGCGGCACTGATAACGCGTTGAGATCGCGGAAATCTGGGTTTTTCTCTTTTTTGGGGCCGTGGTAATCGCTGCCACCGGTTATTAGCAGACCGTGCTGCTGGCAGTAGCCTTCTAGCTTACGGGTTTGGCTAACGCTGTGGGTAGGATGGTAAACCTCGATGCCCATCAGCCCTGCTTCGACCAGCTCAGGCAGAACAGTCTCTACCGTTCCTCCTCGAAAAATGTAGGGATGTGCCCACACGGGAACTGCGCCGCAGCTGAGAAGAAGCTGAATGCCTTGCTGGGCCGTAAATTTTTCGTAGGGGACATAGGCTGGACCGTCTTCCTTGAGAAAGCGGTCGAAGGCCTCGTTGTGTGAGCTGACGTGGCCTGCCTGCTTGAGGGCGGCTGCAATGTGGGGCCGACCGGGTGCCATAGCTGGGGCCATTTCAGGCAGCGTGATGGGATAGCCAAGGGCGGTCAGCTTGTCGGCCATTTTTTGGGCGCGCCGCTTACGACCTGCCACCCGCTCTTGCAAAGGTGCGGCCAGCTTGCTTTCCTCTGGGTAGTAGCCCAGTATGTGCATGGAGCGCCCGTTGTATACCGTGCTCAGCTCTAAGCCAGGGATGACTTCGAGGTCGGTTTGTTTGGCAGCTGCGATCGCTTCTTCCCATCCAGCCATCGTGTCATGATCGGTAATCGCGAGGGCTTTTACGCCCTGGTCAATGGCAAAGTTCACAAGCTCTGTAGGGCTAAGGCTGCCATCTGAGCAAGTGGTGTGGGTGTGGAGTTCAAGCATAGTGAGGACTTAAGGGGATGAGAGATGCTGCTGTATGATTTAGGCGGCGTCTTTGGGTCGGGTGGCGCGCTGAAACAACATGATACTGGTCGCCGGAGAATGCAGCGAAAAGCAAGCAAAAAAGAAGGGCAGAAAATAGAAGAGATCCAGCCTTGGTTAATGCTAGCAACTGAACGACTTAAGGCTAAGTTCGACCCTGAGAAAATTATTTTGTTTGGTTCTTGGGCCTGCGGGCAGGCCACCCGGCATTCGGATATTGATCTGTTTATGGTGTGGCAGTGCGATATCGGGCCGCTGGATAGAATTGGACAGGTATTGGATATGCTGGCCGATGCGCCCCGCGCGGTGGACGCGATTGTATACACGCCAGAAGAGCTTGGCCGATGTCAGCATAGGCCATTTGTTGCCCAGCTTTTGAGGGAGGGTAAGGTGCTCTATGAGCGTGGACAAGCTACAGAAAGAATCTGAGCGTTGGTTTGAGCAAGCTGAAGATGATATAAACGCAGCATCTGCCCTGTTATCGGTTAATAAGTTTGCTCAAGCGTGTTTTTTGTCCCAGCAAGCAGCGGAAAAAGCGCTTAAGGCAGTTGGTTACCTATTGGACATCGATCCTTGGGGACATTCTTGTACAAAGCTCATACAGAGCTTTCCAGAAGAAGAACGGCAATCTTTTAGCGAAGTCGAAGACGAAGCTAAAGCGCTAGACAAGCTCTACATTCCCACTCGGTACCCAGATGCACTGGCTGAATTAACGCCTGCTGAGGCATTCACAAAAAGAGAAGCAATAGGTGCGATCGCCTCAGCGCAATCGATCTTGGACCGAGCAAACAGCATCATCTACAACTCATCTAATCAGTCTGAAGCAGGCGGTTCCTAATCTCCACAATCGGCGCTAGGTAAGCAGCTTCTGCTTCCTGTCCTACTTCACAGGCCAGCCGATCCACCGCAAGAAGATCCTCCCCCCAAATGACTCGGCTAATGTCAAAGCTGTCGCCTTTGTCCGGTCTGTAGTCATGGCTAATAAACTTGCGGTCGCAATCGACCACCCCACCATCGAACAGATGGCCAATGCTAAAGTACACATCCTGCAGCACCAGCGGGACAGACGGACGATGCAGCTGCCCGCGGGAATGGGCGCTGCGAGCCCTGTACTTCTCCCGGGGGAACAGCCCATAGAGATTTTTTAGCGTCGCTGAGATCAGATCTCGGCCCTTAAGCGTTGTTTTCTTGAAGGCACTGACAGAAATACGACAGTCCACTTCTTGCAGCAGCCTGGGTGCCCACATGGTCTCAAATCGCACTGGTGCGGGGGCGGTATTGGGATACTCCGCCCAGGGTAGCTCGTCAGCATTCAGTAGCTGGATGCCTTCTGAAAGCAGCGGCGTTAGGTTGTTTTTCTGGGCGATTTCGGAGAGGGACTTTTTGGAGCAGACGCCTTCAACGATGAGAATTTCAGCAGTGGGGCTAGCCTGCCGCAGCCCCCGCAAAACTTTTTCTAGCACCGGCATGCTAACGGTAACCGGCGGCCCAACAGGATATCCTAGGTTGGGCTTGATCAAGATGCGCTGAGCATTTTTTGCGGCGGGTGGTGGCGTATAGGCAAATTCTGCTGTCGTGGCGGATTGGACGGATGTGGAAGGAGCAGTAACGGTGGCTTTCAAGGTTGTGACGCCTGGGTTTGAACAGACATTTGAGCGGTGGACGGATGCGCTAGAGAAGGCGAATTCAATGAAGTCTTCGCTCAAAAGCTGGTTTAAGGATATTCGTATTTTAGAAGATGGGCCGCGCGGATGGACGCCTGTGTGGGTATACGGGCGAGGGCGATCGCACCCCGAATACTTGGGCCCTGGCACCTACGACCGATTGGCCAAGCTATTTATGGCAGAGGGCAGAGCAGAAGCGCAGCGCACTCAAGCGCAATCCAAGCAACAAGCCAAGCAAAAGTGGCAAATACGCGATAAAGAATTTGTTTGGGGGAGCCGCACATATCTGATGGGCGTGCTGAATATAACGCCCGATAGCTTTAGCGATGGCGGCGAATTTAACACGGTGGAAACTGCGCTGGCCCAGGCGAAAGCGCTGGTAGAAGCCGAAATGGACATTTTAGATATTGGCGGGCAGTCCTCGCGGCCTGGGTCATTGCCGACAACCCTAGAGGAAGAGTGCGATCGCGTTATCCCAATCATCCAAGCCATCCGCAGTGCAAGCCACGACTGGCTGCAGAATATTCCTATTTCAGTAGATACAACGCGCGCCGAAGTCGCAAGGGCAGCGCTAGCAGCGGGCGCTGACATCATTAACGACATTTCAGGCGGAACCTACGAGCCAGAGATTTTGAAGGTAACCGCAGAAGCCAACGCGCCGATCATGCTGATGCACCTGCGGGGAACGCCAGAAACGATGCAGCAAATGACAGACTACGACGACCTGATGGGCGAAATTGTCAGCTTTCTAGCAGCTCAGGCAGACCAGGCCGTGGCAGCAGGCATTGAGCCGAGCAAGATTGCAGTGGATCCCGGCATCGGATTTGCCAAGACGGTGGCGCAAAATATCACTATTTTAAGAGAGCTAGAAGCGCTGGCAGTGCTGGGCTGTCCCATACTAGTCGGGACTTCGCGCAAGAGCTTTATCGGCAAAATTTTGAGCCGACCGGAAGCAAAAGATCGGGTGTGGGGAACGGCAGCGACCTGCGACTGCGCGATCGCCCATGGCGCAGATATTCTCCGGGTGCACGATGGACCACAGATGCGCGATGTGTGCAAAATGGCTGACCAGCTTTGGCGATAGCCTCAAGAGAGAGACACACGGGGATAGAGGAAAGAGGGTAGGACATTTGCTATACACTGAAAGACGGACTCTGTAGATAAATCCGAGGTTTTCTTCTCCATGAGACGATACAAAGCAGTCGTTGGTGTCTTGATAGCTGCGATCGCCACTTTCCTAGTGAGCTGTGGCGGTGGTCCTGCGGCTGAAGCCCCCACCTACACCCCCGAAAAAATTGCCCAGCTTACAAACTACGTAAGCCGCCTTGAGGCGAAGCGCGATCGCCTACCCGAACTTCTCAACTACATTGAAAAAGACAACTGGGTGAACGTCGACAACTTCACCCATGGCCCCCTCGGTCAGCTACGAGCTGAACTGCTGCGCTTATCCAATCAGCTCCTGCCAGACGATCAGCCCAAGGCCAAGCAGCTCTCAGAAGAGATTTTGGGCCACCTTCAAAACATCGACGAAGCCTCTCAGGAACGCAACTACGGAAACGCGATTACCCAGTACCGTGAGTTTGTTGGCGATTTTGAAGCGCTGCTGAGCATTGTGCCCGAAGGTGCCCGGAAGCAGGCCATCGAGGAAAATGAAGAGCCTGCCCCCGATGTGTACGAGATGACGACGACTATTCCCGACGTTGAAGAAGTGCGCCCTGAAGCAGAAGAAATGGTCCGCACACCCGTCTTGCTAGAAGAAGATGAAGGGTAGGGTTTTGGGTTCTTTCTTTGGGTAAAAGAAACAAGATTTGAGCCGAGCAGAGGATAGGTAACTGTCCTCTGTTTGCTTTTTTTGTTGGCTTCTTCTGTTTACCTCCAGACAGCAATGCCTTTTCGTACAGGGTGGCACTATGAGCAGGTCGAAGATTGTTGTTGTCGGCTGCGGTGTGGTCGGTGCGCTGGTCGCCTACGAGCTGAACCGACAGCTAGAGGCAGATATCGTCGTGCTAGACCGGCAGCCTCCGGCGCAGGGGTCTACCGGCGCAGCACTAGGCGTACTGATGGGCGTCATTAGCCACAGGGTAAAAGGGCGTACTTGGCGGCTACGAGAGGCCAGCATTCGCCGGTACCGCAGCCTCATCAAAGAGCTGGCACAGCAAGGTCAATCTGTTCCTTTCAACTCGCAAGGCATTGTCAGTCTTTGCATGGATGAAGCCAAGCTGCCCCGCTGGCAAACGCTGAAAGAGAAACGCCTCAGCCAGGGCTGGCCCCTAGAGATTTGGAGCCCTGAGGAGCTACAGAACAGATGTCCACAAGTTGCGCTTGAAAGTGAGATAGAAACTGGAGAGCCTCGCACGGTCAAAGCAGCAATTTACTCCCCCGCAGATGGTCAGGTTCATCCAGCAATGCTGACCCAGGCACTGGTGAAGGCGGCCGCGGCACGGGGCGTTAGGTTTCATTTTGATAAAGAAGTCACCGGCTTGGCCATGGATGGAACCTGTTGCCGAGGTGTAGAAATCGATGCCAGCAGGCAAACCGGAGAGAAAAAAATATTTGAAGCAGACCAAGTAGTGCTGTGCGCAGGCCTAGGCTCGATGAAAATGACCCAGGCTGTTAGTCAGCCACTCGTGCTGATACCAGTGCTGGGCCAGGCAATGGAGATTCAGCTGCCTAAGAGGCTAGGCAATCCCAGCTTTCAGCCAGTGATCAACGCTGACGACATCCAATGTGTGCCGCTAGGTGAGGGGCGCTACTGGCTAGGCGCTACCGTAGAGTTTCCAGAAGAAAATGTCCCACTCACCGCAGAGGAAGCAGGCCTAACCAACCTGCAGCACGGCGCAGCACGATTCATCCCAGCCATCTCTGCTTTAGATAGCCCTAGCACCGGAGCAAAAGTGCTCAAAACCTGGAGCGGCTTACGCCCTCGCCCAGTGGGTCAGCCTGCGCCCGTCATTCAACCACTAGCGAATACTGACAATGTAATATTGGCGACCGGCCACTATCGAAATGGTGTGTTGCTCGCACCTGCGACAGCGCAGTGTCTCTGTGACCTAATTAGATAAATTGTTTTAGCGAATCACTCTAACAAAACACCACCGAGGCCCCGTATTGACAGGCTTTTCGCGGCACCGCCTTCTGAGTATTGAGCCATCTAAAAATCAACAGAATTTGTTGTTGATTCTTACAAATCTGTTGCAAGTGTAAACCGCAGTCTCTGCGTATAAAAGTAAGGTAAATTACTGAGCGTTTACGGGCCCTTTAATTTTTTGCTCGGTAATAATAGGCATGAAAGAGAAAATGCAAAACAATGAAACCTTACTCCCGAATGAGAGGCCTAGTTGCGGGTACGCTGACAACCTTTGGTCTACTGCTCGTATCTGCGACTCAAGCGATCGCATTTACATACTCGCTTGATAGTACTAGCCACTCCTCTAACGCTACGGCAACGGGTGCATCGGCTACTGTCGATTTCAACTTCACAGATATTGGCACTGGCAAAGTTCAGCTGGATCTAGACTTTGTAAATACAACAGGCACGCTGACTTCTGGGAGCTTTGGGGAAGGCGCAACTTCTTCAAAATTGACAGGCATTGCCTTCGATATCTTTTCTGACATCACAGTAGAGTCTTACACACTCACCGGTAAGTTAGACACCTTCACAACAGACGTCAGGTTTAATCCCTTTTCCAAGCAAGTAGGTACCTTCGATATCGGTTTTGCAGACAACAAAAAGTTTGTCGGCGGCAATCCCAATGGTGCGCTTGCCTCTGGAGAAAGCGCCTCCGCGACCGTAGTGCTCCACGCACCTCAAAATGCGGTTGACTTGAGAGAGCGATTCCGAGCTGCGTTTGAAAGTGAAGGTCTCAATATTGCAGCTCGATTCCAAGCGGTCAATGCAGGCTCTGGCAGCGACAAACTTTTGGGCGGTACGGTCGATCCGTTCAATTCACCTCCGAAAGATATTCCTGAGCCTGCTGTAGTCAGCGGTTTGGGGCTAATGCTTGGGTTCATGAAAGTTCGTAAAAAGCGTTCTTCAAAAAGTTCTTCGAAAGGCACTTAGATACGAGCTGCCTGTTCTATTTCTGTCATTGTTGAATGTGTAAAAGGCGCTGTGATATGCAGCGTCTTTTTTCTCGTCTCCGGATATAGACCCTACCTGTTCCTACATTAGGAGCCGAATTAAGATTGATCTAATGACAGAGCGGAGTGAATACTTTAGGTAGATATGCTCATCTAGAAAACTCGATAGTCTTTATACAACAGGGCGCCTGTGTATCTGTTTATCTCTGCATGGCTTTGTAAGTAATCGCATTTTTAGACTTTTGACACATGGGCAAAGCTCTGATTCTGACTGGCCTTCTTACTTGCGTGATAGGTACTTAGTAAGTTGCGCATAGCCTTCTTTTTGTCGGCTAGTTGAGGCTAGCTTCAGATGACACAAATTAACGAAAATATACTGGCAAAGAGGTTCTTTCGAATGAGTAAATTACCCAAAAAAGTGAGCATACAAAACTGGAAATCAGTTGCGATTCTTCCATCGATTTTATTGCTGTCTCTGTTCGCAGTTGGCTGTAGCGTTGAGCAAACGCGAGAAGGCGAGCTGCCGGATGTAGATGTCGACGTTCAGGCGGAGCCTGGTCAGCTACCTCAGTACGATGTCGAAGGTCCAGACGTTGACCTTGAGACAAAGGAAACAACAGTTGAGGTGCCTGAAGTTGAGGTCACAACTGAAGAGAAGACAATTGAGGTCCCAACGCTTGACGTTGACCTTCCGGGTGAAGAAGATGCAGAGGCATCTCCTGAGACTGCTGAGTAGGCTTCCTCAATAGGCGCATGGGTTGGGGTGCTGTATGCGGTACCCTGAGCATGTGCCTATCGATAAGGGGGCTTCATTCAATAGCTGAGGCTCTGAAGAAATAAAGCGCCGTGCGGCTTGCGCCCTACCTTGCTGGCTCAACTGAACTTTGAATAGCCTGAATTGCAGGCATCAGTTCTGCCAAGTCTTCTGATGCTCCCAGAGCAATCAGCCGAATGTAGAAGCCATCGGGAAGTACGCTCAAATACTGCAATACTGAAATCTCTTGCAAAGTCCCCTGTGTGAGATAGCCCTCTCTACCGGCAAAATCAACAGGCGATTGTTCAGTAATATTCACTTCGGCAAAGCCCCTGGTTGCTCTCAGGATTTGACTCGACAGCGCTGCCAAGTCGGCAACTTGCACCGAGCTGACCGAGCTAGCAATGATGATGACGGGGTCTTCTTCGAAGGGATCAGGCTTACCACTGGGGTTTAAGAGGACGCTAGAACCTGCAAAAACATCCAAAATCTGGAAGGGCGCTGCTGTCTGAAACGTGAAGGGCAGTTCAGCAACTTTTTCCTGAATAGAGGGCGTGGGTGCGACCGCAACTGAGCGAATGGTCTCAGCAATGGCTTCGCGACTCAGCCGCTCAGAATCGATGACATTAAAGGTCAACAAGAGAGTACCGTCTGCAGGCAGAATTGTGAAATACTTTTTGACCCGCATACCATTCACAAACTGGGTGCCTTGTACCAGCGGAACCTGGCTTTCGCCGACTGAAACACTGGATATACTTTCAACTTCGAGCACGATGCCTTGACTGGCAAACGCCTCAGTCACAACTTCTGGTGAGGCTGCAAAGATGTCGGCAAGGTCTGCATAGGCTGCTGCGGGCATTTCAGCCAGTACGATGCTTGAGAGACTGTCTGGATCGATAAATCCTGAAAACTGATCGGAGAGAATGAACCCTGGTGGAGGCAGCAAAGAGACGCTGGTACCAGGAACTAAGATGGGCTCTGACTGGGCAACTTCGGCGGTTTCCCCGGCGTTGACAGATGGTGCCAACACAAGATTGAACTGGCTCAGACTAGACCAACGCTCCTGTTCAATGCCATAGGCAGATGGCGCTAAGCGTGCTGTAGCGATAGCAGAGAGGACTACGAACAAAAAGATGAGACGTTTAGAGCGTTTTTCTTTCACAGATTCTTTCTTTCATGGTGGGAAACGACGGTTTGTTGTAGATGATTCGTATTGTCCCTTCCCATGGCTCTACCTGTCACTGCCAAGTCTGCCGAGGAATGTCTTCTAAAACACCAATCTTTGTAAGGTTTGCTTAAGAAAGTTAACGCGAACGATCAACTTAAAGCGTTTATAGTATTTTTGAACTATAAAGTAATATTGGGCATCGCGCAACGGGATTAAATATCCTGCTGAGCGGCCGTGCGATCGCCCAGCATTCGGCGCACCCTAACCTTAAAATTCACCCTAGGAGATGGCTATGAAACTCAGTCCATACCTTTCTTTCGACGGTCAATGTGAAACAGCTTTCAAGTTCTACGAGCAGTGTTTGGGCGCAAAATTAGCCCGCTGAGTGAGTTTGATGACTCAGCCGGATACCTGTAGCAATACAATAGTTCCTCTTGCTTTCTTGCCTTAAAAACCGGTAATACTTCTGTTCAAGCACCTGTTCCAAGAAAACGATGAAATTTAGGTACACCATTCTCTATGTAGAAAACGTTACCGAATCGATCGCATTTTTTGAGGCCGCCTTCGGCTTTCAAAAAATGATGATCCATGAGTCGGGCGACTATGGAGAGTTGGCAACCGGCGAAACCAAGCTAGCCTTTTCTGCCTTTTCGCTGATGACCTCACTGGGAAAATCGCCTGCAAAAGCAGACCCAACAGCACC
The DNA here is from genome assembly GCA_038523095.1 of Cyanobacteria bacterium J06626_6. Lineage (GTDB taxonomy): Bacteria > Cyanobacteriota > Cyanobacteriia > Phormidesmidales > Phormidesmidaceae > Phormidesmis. The sequence continues at coordinate 40,775 of JBCBJS010000022.1, read as the reverse complement.
GGTCTTTGAGCTGGCCTTTGAAACAGATGATGTTGCAAAGGCATTGGACAAAGCGCTCAAGGCGGGCGCCACCCTGGTACAAAAGACAGAAACAATGCCCTGGGGACAAACCATTGCATACGTTTGTGACCCCAATGGTTTCCTAATCGAAATCTGCACCCCCGTAGCGGCCTAGGCTACCGATCATTTCCCTGATGCTGCTGTATTCGATACTGCTGCAGCTGCTGGTTGAAGCCTTTGCTGGCGATCTCAGCAGCTGCCTTCAGCTGCGCGGCATCCATCCCATCTCGGGCACTGCCCGAAAGACCGACTAGAACCATGCAAATGTAGTTTGCGAGGGCTTCAACGGCTGACGCAGACAAATCGGACGAACCTGCCTTCAGGCGATCGCAGATCAACTGCCGGGTCGCTAGCTTAAATCCATCGGTGAGGGCCTTAGCCGCTTCGTCGCTACAGTTTCTTGTCGCATCCATAATCAGACAGCCACAGCAGTCTGCATCAGCTGTGTACACCTCAGCAGCACGCAAGAAAAAGTCAGCAATAATCTCCTCCAGCTCACCTTCCTGCGCGAGTACCGCTGGCAACCAGCCGCCGCTCGTTTGAGCGTAGCGCTTCAAAACCTGCTCGAAGAGCGATCGCTTATTGCCAAAAGCAGCATACAAACTCGGCGCAGTGATACCGATAGACTTGCTCAACTCAGCAATACCTACCCCGTCGTAACCCCGGCGATGAAATAGTTCTAGGGCCGTTGCGATCGCGCTATCTACATCGAACCCCCTGGGTCGACCGCGTTTTTGCATTTTTTTAGTGGTCACTAGCTTATTCTTCATTTTCTTGCTATCGTTATTTCTATAGTACTCGATATAGAAATAGGAGAACAGACAAATGGCCACTCTTACAGGTAAAAAGGCTCTGGTGCTCGGCGGTAGTCGAGGCATTGGCGCTGCCATCGTAGAGCGACTGGCCGCAGAAGGTGCCGCCACAACCTTTACCTACGGCGGTTCTGAGGACGCAGCAAAAGCGCTCGCAGAGAAAACGGGAACGACCACAGTACAAGCCGATAGCGCAGACCGTGTTGCCGTTAGCAAAGTAATTGCTGAGCAGGGAGCGCTAGATATTTTGGTTGTGAATGCTGGAATTGGCGTGCTGGGGCATGCCCTAGAGCTAGACCCCAATGATGTGGATCGGATGATCGATATCAACGTGCGCGGGCCCTATCACGCGGCAGTAGATACGGCCCGAGGCATGAATGAGGGTGGCCGGATTGTGATTATCGGCTCTGTGAATGGCGATCGCATGCCCTTTCCTGGAGGCGCAGCCTATGGCATGACCAAGTCTGCTGTGCAAGGCATGGTGCGCGGGCTAGCCAGGGATTTTGGCGATCGCAACATCACGGTCAACAGCGTTCAGCCAGGGCCGGTGAATACTGACCTGAACCCAGAAGACGGGCCGATGAAAGAGCTGATGCATTCTTTTATGGCCATCAAGCGGCATGCACAGCCCAACGAAATTGCTGGCCTGGTGGCCTACTTAGTAGGGCCAGAAGCAGCCATTATCACCGGCGCACAGCACACCATTGACGGCGGCTTTGGCGCATAACTTGCATAGATTGGGATAGGTGAACCACCGATAGCGCATGGATGCTCAGCTCAGATCAAGAGCCGGATAGAAAGCTTGAGCAGCCATGCGCTAGGCCGTGACCATAGGAATTAAACTTTTCCTTTGATTGCATTCCCTTGGTCAGGGCGCATCATCCGCATATCGCGCTAATCAACATACGCCACTACTGTTTCAGTCTCGTAGCGGACTTTTGCCATATCAGCAGTTTTGTCATCGTCTGCTCGGTAGCCCGCCGCGCAAAGTACAACAGACGAATACCCCTGCGCTGCAAGCCCTAAGACTTCGTCATACTTACTGGGAATAAAGCCCTCCATAGGACAGGTATCAATGCCCAACACTGCTGCGCTGTACATAAAAAAGCCCAGTGCGAGGTAAACCTGCTTTGCAGACCATTTGTCAGGCTGTAGTGGAAAGGGCGGCTCCGCTAAGTAACCCTTAATTGCATTTTCTAGGCCTTCTAGCTTTTCAGTCGGTGTGTCTCGCACCTCTGACATTCGGCTAATGTACGGAGCAACATCGTCTGCGCCAATATCCTTTTTAATAGCCATAACAACGAAGTGAGAAGCATCGGTAACCTGGGACTGCCCCCACGACAGCTCTACAAGCTGTTCTCGAATACCAGGATTGCGAACCACAAAAAATTTCCAAGGCTGCAATCCAAATGAAGAAGGAGAAAGTACTAGGCTTTTTTCTAACGCTTTCCAGTTTTCATCGGATATTTTCTTTTCCGGGTTGAATTTTTTGGTCGCATATCGCCAGTGAAGCGCGTTAGTGACTTGCTCGGCTGAAAAATTAGGTTGGTTCATTGTGAATGGTTGAACTGTGTTTACAAAGAGCGGTTTACAAGGATTAATCTATCTGCATCAGAGAGAAATCACCGACAGCATGCCAGACTTCAGGCAACGATAAATCTATCCGTAGGCACTGCAGTTTTCAGCAGATTATGGATTCTCCGCCGGGATAGCAGCTATGGCGTCAATCTCAAAGAGCATGTCATCGCCCGCGAGTCGAGGCACAGGAATCAGCGTGCTAGCTGGTTTGATCAAGTCGTCGGGCCACATAGCATTGCGTTCTGCAGAAATAAGTTTCTGCTTTTCGGCGCCGTGATCGACCGAGAGAAGGGTAATTTTTACCACTTGCTCAGGGGTTGCACCCACAGCCGCCAACGCTTTTCGCAGTCGAACAAATGCCTGCTTTAGCTGAGCTTCGAAATCGCCCATATTGCCCTGTTCGTCCCGTCCGCCCTGACCGGCAATAAAAACAAGTGTTTTACCTGCGGGCGCAATCACAACATTGGTAAAGCCATAGCCAGAGGGGTTGCCCAGTTCCGGTGGGTTCATGCGCTGAAGTTTCGATGTCATGGCGTTTCTTGAGTTTGTGTGTAGTCAGTCTGTGTGCAGTTAGTTTGTGTACAGGCGGTTGTAAGCGGAGCACTATTTGCAGGGTGATGAATGACAGTCAGATTTTTGGTGGATAGGGCCAGACTGCTGACCGAGTATGACGCTCGCAAGAACAACTAGGATGCCGAGCATCTGAACAGAAGAAAGGGTCTCCTGCAAGAAAACATAGCCAATAAACGTGGCCACTACCGGACTCAAAAGGCCCAGGTAAGAGGCAGCCGTTGGATCGAGACGATTGATCCCTCGAAACCAGAGCGCGTAAGCAAGCCCAGTCCCTATTAGCCCTAGGTAAATGAATCCCCATAGATTTGTTCTTGATACTTCAGCAAAGGGACCTTCGGTCACAAGCGCAATCGGCAACAGAATAAGTCCACCGATAGTAAGCTGCCAAGCAGTAAAGACAATCAAAGATACAGGCGGCTTCCATCGCTTAACGAGTACCGTCCCCAGTCCCATGGCGACTGCACCTGCGAGTGCGGCGATAATCCCAATGGTATCGAGCTGTGCGCCCGGACCTAGCACGAGCAAACCAACACCTACAAAGCCAGCGATCGCAGCGACAAAAGAAAGCTGAGACGGCTTATCGTTCAAAATTACCCAGGCAAACAAGCCCACCAGCAGTGGCTGGATCGCGCCGGTTGTAGCCGCAACGCCCCCGGGCAAGCGATAGGCCGCAATAAAAAGTAGCGCCTGAAAAACGCCGATATTCAGCCCACCCAAAATCAGCATGCGTATCCACCATATGCCTTTAGGTAGTTTTCTTAAGCCGATGGTCAGCAGCAGGCCAATAGGAAGTGCGCGCATGGCAGCAACCAGCAGGGGGTGGCCAGGCGGCAAAAATTCAGTGGTGACAACATAGGTCGTACCCCAAGAAATAGGAGCCAACGCCGTCAGCAAAATATCAGACAGACGAGAAGTCGTGGTACCCATAAGTTTATCCTGACAGTTTGCTTTGTCAATTTATCTTGACGTCAAAATACTTGATGTCGAGATTCTAGCACTTGCTTTGATGTTGAGATTCTTTCTTTTGAGATATTTCTGTCTTTTCACGGTGAGTCCGTCAGCGCCATGGATAAGAGAGTGAGGTGATAAGATCGCATGCATCCATGTTTTAGGTGATAAATTGCGGTCAGCGCCGGGCGAACAAGATGCAGTAGATAACATATTGGCTCAGTGGCACCAAGAGCGCCCTGACCTCGATGTGTCGCCAATGGGATTGATTGGGCGGACCACCCGGCTGGCTAGTCACCTGCGCAAGGCTATCGGGAAAACATTTGCAGAGTTTGGCCTGCAGCCGGGCGAATTTGATGTGTTAGCAACGCTACGCCGCTCAGGTAAGCCCTATCAGCTCACGCCGACTGCCCTCTTTAAATCGATGATGGTGGCCTCTGGCACCATGACCAATCGGATTGATCGGTTGGAGGCAGCTGATTTGGTTGAACGAATTCCTGATCCAAGCGATCGCAGAGGCAGCCTAATTCAGCTGACTGACAAAGGGCTTACGCTAATTGATGAAGCGGTAACAGCCCACGTTGCCAATGAGCATCGAATTCTGGCCATCTTAAATGCGAAAGAGCGCAGCGAGCTGGCTGACCTGTTACGAAAGCTACTGCTGTCTTTTGAGTAGCGTTGTTCTTGCTGCTTGTTGCCTGAAGGTGGGCAAACTACTGGGTATTTCTACATACGCTGATGGACAGCTTACACCTCGCTAACCTCATTAGTCATAGTGACCACCAAAGTCATAGTGACCACCAATGGCAAAGATATAAACGCAGTCACTGTCAAACTTATATATCAACCGATCTTTTTGCGATAGTCTCCGGGACCAAAAACCAGAAAGATTATGCTTCAGGGGTTCAGGTTTGCCAAGTTCAGAGCTAGGATCTCCCCTCAGCATTTCCTTGAGTATTTTACAAAGATTGTCGTGGAGCTTTTTATCTTTCTGCCTCAGCTTCTCATGCACACTCCAGGTATCCCCTTCAAATACTGAGGATCTCATCTATCTCCTCGCTCGTTGGCCTGTACCCTGTCTGCTGTAAATGAGTCCCCGTCGATTCAACAATCTGTTTCATCAGGGTGCTATTTTGTAGCACATACAGCGTCTCTTGTTCCCTTTCCCAGTCCTCAGCGCTGATAACAACGAAGTCCTCTCCATTTCGACGAGTAACCTTGAGAGGAATATGTTGATCGATCACTCTTTCAACACAGGACTTAAGCGTATCTCGAAATTTGTTTACACTGACGCTATCCATATAAGACCTGAAAACGTACGGTAATACCGTACGTTATATGCCATTTATGCTGTCATAACTATGGTCAATGTCGCCACTAAAATGGCTTTGGATACATTCAAAAACTACCGAGGACGTCTGGCACCAACGCCGACAGGCCATTTGCATTTGGGCCATGCACGAACATTTTGGATAGCGCAGCAAAGAACTATTTGGCAGGGAGGCGTGTTGGTCCTGCGGATTGAAGATTTGGACCGCGATCGCTGCAAGCCTCAATACCAAACTGACCTACTCGAAGACTTGCGCTGGTTTGGCTTTTGCTGGCAGGAAGGACCAGAGAGGGGGGGAGACTATGGGCCATACCGGCAGTGCGATCGTCGCACCACCTACCAAGAGATTTGGCAGCGGCTGAATCAAACCCGGGCAATTTATCCCAGTCCTCATTCTCGCAAAGATGTCGCTCGAGCACTGAGCGCCCCTCACGAGGGCGATCGCGAAACTATTTTTCCAGTCCATTTGCGTCCTGTTCAGTGGGCCGCAGCGAACAGTCCAGGCGAAGTCAACTGGCGATTTCGCGTGCCAGATGGAGAGATTGTTTCATTCGTCGATGGCAGGCTAGGTCCCCAAGCTTTCACAGCCGGTGAAGATTTTGGCGATTTTGTCGTTTGGCGGCGAGACGGCTATCCCAGCTATGAGCTAGCGGTCGTAGCTGATGATCACGCTATGAATATTTCTGAGGTGGTGCGCGGTGAAGATTTACTCCTGTCAACAGCCAAGCAAATTCTGCTCTACCGGGCTTTGGGCTGGGCAAGCCCGGCGTTTTATCACTGCGCTTTGGTACGTGACCAAGCGGGGAAGCGACTGGCTAAGCGAGACCGGGCAAAAAGCTTGCGATCGCTCCGGCAGAGAGGCATTACGCCAGCAGCTATCCGCTTGAATTGGCAGTAGAGCCTTCCGTGAGAGTTCGTCCTCATCAAATACAGTGTTGCGCTTATTATTAGGTAAGAGTAGATACTCGGCTAAGTTATGCAGACTATTCAGGCAAAGATTCAAATCGGAACTGATCGCACGCTGCAGCTGCAGCTGCCTGAAGACGTCCCTACCGGGGAGTATGAAGTCATTCTCGTCTTAAATCAGTCTTCTTCAACGATCTCCCCTACTGAACTTTCAGCAATCGAGAAAATCCAGACGTTGCTTCAGCAGTCTATCTCTCCAGGGCATTCCCTATCAGATGAACTAATTCAGGAAAGACAGGAAGCTGCCAAGCATGAATGAAGTCGTACTGGATGCATCAGCGATCCTGGCATTCCTGAATCAAGAAGAAGGCGCAGCAGCTATCAGCCAGTACCTCAAAAACGGCATTATTAGCGCGGTCAACCTTTCTGAAGTCATTGCCAAATTAGCTGAAAGAGGTGTTTCAAAAAGCTTGGTCCAAGAATTTGTAGAACAGCTAAGCATACGCGTCGCACCTATGGACAAGACGCAGGCTGTCATCGCAGGGCTCCTGAGAAATGAGACGAAATCATTTGGTTTGTCTTTGGGCGATCGCGTCTGCGTTGCATTGGGACTACATCTTAAAATCCCTGTAATTACGACTGATCGTCAGTGGGACAAGCTATCTATCAAAGGGCTAGAGGTTCGAGTAGTGCGTTGAGGCTGCTTTTTCGGACGATAGATAAGGGCGTAGGCAGCAGGGACAAAGTAGAGTGCCAGTAGGGAGGCACCGCTGATGCCGCCAGCGATCGCAATCGCCAGCGGTCGCCAAAACGGACCACCACTGATCAACAGCGGCACAAATCCGGCAATCGTCGTAATAGTTGTTGTAATCACGTGCCGGGTAGATTTGTTCACAACATAGGCAATGGCTTTTCTGTCGCCAGCTTTAGCCGCTTCGTTTTCATTGAGCCCTGAGAGCACCATCACCGAGTCGTTAATCGCGATACCGACCAGGCCCAGCGAGCCGACAATAGCCATAAAGCCAAAGACCGCGCCAAACACTTTGAGCGAAAATAGCGCCATTCCCACTGAGCCCACACCCACAAAGGCGATGACAACAGCCTGACGAAAAGAGGCCAGCGAAAGCACCAGCGCAGCCACCATAATGATGGCCAGCAAAGGAACGTAGAGCAGCAGGTTGCCAACGGCTTCGCCCTGTTCAGCTGCTTCCCCGCCGTATTCTGTTCTATAGCCGGGCGGTAGCTCAAAGTTTTCAGTTTCGAGCTTCTCTTCAAAGGCCTGTTGCACAACCGAAGGCAGAGTGCCTGCGCTGATATAGCCCTGAACAATGTTGACCCGCTGTTCATTGCGGCGAGAAATTTTTGAGAGCTCTGGGACAAGTTCGAACTGCCCGAAGGCGCTGGTCGATAGGCCAGTGCCGTTCTCTGACTGGAGGTCTAGGGAAGCGATTTGGCTGAGGTCGGCGCGGGCGTCGTCGGTGACGCGGACGCGCACAGGGAGATTTTCTGTGCCCTCTAGGATGGAGCCACCCGTGGTGCCTTCCAGGTAGGCCTGCAGCTGCTGGGCGATCGCACTGTTGGTCAGACCGCTCTGCCGGGCCTGTTCCTCATCTATGCTGAGGCCAAGCTTAGGCAGCGCTTCGCTGAGGTCGTCGCGAGTGACCGTAACGTCAGGAATGCTGCCAAGAATCTGGCGCGCCTCTAGGCCAAGACGACGCAGTTCACTGATATTGGGGCCATAGATGCGTAGCTCAACCGGCGCATCAAAGGGAGGGCCTTGCTGAAGCTGATTGACCAGAATGCGCGCGGAGGGAAAAGCTGCGGTGAGTTCGGTTTGGAGCGATCGCACAATCGGCTCCACCGCTTCATCGGTGTTGAGCTGAACGAGAGCTTCCGCGTACTGCGCCTGATTTTCCCGGGAGCCCGTAATGTTGTAGTAAAATTTTGGCGCGCTTTCACCGACAAACCAGTGAACCTCATCGACATTTTCATGCCGCAAAATAATGTCGCGAGCCTGGTCAATTTTTTCCTGCGTGCGGGCGATCGCAGTCTGCGGCGAAAACTCCACTTCCACCTGGACTTGGTCGCGGGAAACGGCAGGAAAAAACTGCTGATCGAGGGTACCTGCAGCGATAAAGCCGATGAGCGGCAGGGTAAAAGAAAGGGCGATCGCCAGCAGGGGCTTGCGCACCGTCTGCCGCAGGCTCCACTGATAGAAGGGAGCGATAGTCGGCAGAGAAATGCCCTCCGCCCACCAGCTACCAGGACGCAGTAAAAAGCGCTTAATGCGACTGAGCATGCCCGCTTGGGGGCGATGCCCATTCTGTTGTTCTATGAGCTGTTGTCTGGCTGCTTTACTCTCTCCTAGCAGCCGTCCGGCCAGCGCAGGAATAATCGTCAGCGACACGGCTAGAGAGGTAATCAGCGCCATAATCACATTCAGCGCAATGGTACCTACAAATTCTCCAGCCGCACCCGGCAGCAAATAGATCGGCGCAAACGCCATCACGGTTGTCACCGTTGAGGCAAGCAGCGGCACTTTGATGTAATTCACCGTTTTGATCACTGCTTTGAGCGGAGTATCTCCGTGCTGCATTTCTAGCTGAATTTCATCAACGGCGATAATGGCATTATCAATGAGCAACCCCAGTGCAATAATCAACCCCGTCACAGACATCTGGTGAACAGGGACACCCAAAATACTCATCCACCCAAAGACGGCAAGAGACGTAATGGGAAGGGCTGCACCCACCACAATGGCAGAGCGCCAACCCATCGTCACCAAGGTGACAGCAACAACCAGAAGCGCACCCACCACCAAGTTAGAAATCAGCGTATCCATACGGGTTTCCACATACCCGCTCTGGTCAAAGATCGCTGCCAATCGCACCCCAGAGGGCAGCTGAGCTTCAAAGTCTGCCAGGACTTCACGGACAGTCGTGGCCCACTGGTCGATGCGACGGCCTGACTGCATCAGCACGCCGATGCCAACCGCAGGCTGATCGTACACCAGAGCAACATCGGGCATTGGCTGCTGCAGTCCGCGGCTTACCCGCGCAACATCGCTCAGTCGAGCAAACTGACCGCTATCTGTTTGAACCGGAATCTGACGAATTTGCTCCAGGGTCTGCAGTTCGCTCTGAACTTCTATGGCCAGCGTTTGGTTAGGGCTGCGCAGCTGTCCGGCAGTGACCTTAGCATCGCTGGTTTGAATTCGGCTGGCTAGGGACTGGGCAGTGAGCCCTAGGGCAGCCAGATCCGGTGCGTTGATTTCAACGGTGATTTCTTCTGTTGGCTCACCAAATAACTCAACTTCTTCGGTGCCACTGATGCCGCGTAGCTGCAGGGCAAGTTCGTCTGCGTAGCGACCTAAAATGGCATAGTTCGGTTCGCTAGGCAGATCCCAGGTGAGCGCGGTAATCAGGGTGTAGGCCTGGGTCTTAGTTTCCACCAAGTCGGGCTCGCTGGTACCGACGGGCAGCTTACTCTCAGCTTCATCTAGCTCGGTACGCACCTTTGCCCAGACTGGGTCCGCCTCGGTGATAGTTTCCGATAGCTCGATAGAAACGGTAGAAAAGCCCACCCGAGAGTCCGAGGATAAAACAGCAATCTCTTCTAGTTCAGAAAGTTCTGTTTCAATCACTTCAGTCACCAGCGCCTCGACCCGTTCGGCGTCGGCGCCAGGGTAAGCCGTTTGCACGACGGCAACCCGGGAAACTAGTTCTGGATCTTCCTGCCGAGGCAACGCTTGAAAAGAGAGCAAACCCCAGGCAAGCAACAAAACAATAGAGAGAATTAGAAGCCGGATATTGCTGTAAAAATATTTGACCATGGCTGCAGGCTGCGGCTTGAGTGTTCTTGGAAGCTATTCTTATGACTGTTTTATGGCTGTTTTATGGCTGTCTGATGACTGTCAGCCAAAGGCTCAGTTGGATACAAAAGGCTGCGAGATTTCAGCCGAAATGTCTGTTTTAGGAGTCACTATCTGCCCGGGAACTAGCCGATGAGAACCGCTAGCAACGACAATATCGCCTGGCTGGAGGGTACCGGTCACCAGTACGCGATCGCCTTCTTGATGAATCACCTCTACAGTCTGCGATTCGACTCGGTAGCGAGTCTGGTTGCTTGCTGCAGTTGCCTCTTTTGAGTCTTTTTCTTCTGAGACGGCTTCTTCTAAGCTGTCCTCCGAGCTCCCTTCCGGCAATACATCTGGCAATATATCTGGCAGTACAACATAGGCCGTCCACAAACCGCGAATGCCTTGGGTGAGCGCTTCAGTAGGCAGCCAAATGCCTTCTGTGGGAATGCGATCGCTCAGATTAAGCCGGGCCGTTTGCCCAGGGCTCACGCGAGCCGCCGCTCTAGATTCCAGCTCCAAAATGACGGTTTGCGTGCGGGTTTGCGCATCGACCTCTGGCAAAACAGCCGTTAGGGTTGCGCTGTACTGTTCACCATTGATTGTGACCGTCTTTTCTTCACCAATCGTCAGTTGAGAAATTGCACTGACTGGCAGACCAATGCGCGCCTCAGGGATGTCATTTTCCACCAGCCGAATCACAGACTGTCCGGCCCCGACAACAGTGCCAATATCGACTTTGTGCTCAGAGATCGTACCGCCAAAAGGCGCATTCAGAGTGCTTTTGCCAATATTGACATCTAGGTCTGCAAGGCGAGCATCCAGCTGCTGAACGAGAGCTTGCTGAGCAGAAATTTGCTCGGGGCGAGTGCCATTTTGCAGCTCCTGTAGCTGGCTGCGAGACTGGTTGAGCTTGGCCTGAAGCGAGCCCTCACCAAAGCTAAATTCGTCCAGCGCTTCTTGAGAGATAGCCCCCCTTTCGTAGAGGATTTCGCGGCGGGCAAGCTGGGTGCGCTGCAGGGCAATCTGCTGTTCTAGGTCCTGCACGGCAGCGCGAGCAGCAGCAATATCTTCGCTGCGAGCCCCATTTTCAAGTTCGGTTAGTTGGGCTAGGGCGCGGGTTTTTTCCGCCTCTATCTGCAGGCGCTGAGTACGGAGATTTTGCACATCGAGCTGAGCTAGCGGCTCTCCAGCCAATGCCTGCGCGCCCTCAGGAACAAGGATAGCCGTGAGCTGACCGCTGCGCTCAAAGCCCAGCTCGCTGGCCTGAAGAGCAGCTATCTCACCGGTGTAGGTGCGTGATACATCGTAGCTTTCAGACATAGCAGCAGTAACTGTCTCAACCGGGAGAGGATCGGCAACGGCTACAGATTCGGTATCAGCTTGCTCCGATGCGCGAGATTGGATAATGGGAATCGCGACAAGAGTCAGGCCCAACAGGCCAAGGCCAATCAGCCAGCGGGGCTGTATGCGACGGGGCCAAGAAGAAATGGGAGGAGAGTTCATGGTTGGAGAGCAGCGTACAGACGTGCAGAGATGAGACAGGCAGAAATTAATATTCAAAAGAAGTAGATCACTTCCTGACGTGAGTCAAACGTACGTTTTAATTTTTGACTACACTCTTACAAATACGGGCAAATACGGGCAAGGAGACCCGTGCTAGAGACAAATATTAGAGAACGAATCTCCCTGATATTGCCTCTTTCTATACCTTGAGAAATAGCCTATAGACCGACTTCACGCAGTTCCGTACAAGGCTTATTTCTGCTATAAATATTAAGCACTTGTTAAGTGCTTAACTGGTTTAATTAAAACGTACGTCTTAAAAAATAGCAAGACTTTAATCTATGTCTAATGCCTCATCTTTAGAAACTAAAGAGCAAATTCTGGATGTGGCAGAGCGTGAAATTGCCGTCCATGGCTACGCGGGCACAACGCTGCGAAACGTAGTGAGCAAGGCCAAAGTGAATTTGGCGGCGGTCCACTATCACTTCGGATCAAAGCAGGATTTGTTTCGGGCGGTCTTGGGTCGAATTTCTCAGCCTATCGTGACAATGCACTTGGCCGAACTGGAGGACTTGATGAATTTGGCGGCAGAACCGCCATCGGTAGAGTCGATACTGAAAGCTTACCTACGCTCTTCCTTTGTCGTGGTACTGGAGAGCCAAGAGACCTATCCTATGCGCAGTCAATTTGTGGGGCGCTGCCGGACAGAGCCTGCGCCAGTCCAGAGTATTGCTGAGGAGCAATTTCGGCCCAGCACAGAGAAATTTTTAGATGCGCTACAGCGGGCACTGCCAGATCAGTCGCGATCGCAGCTCACCTGGAAGTTAGATCTGGTGGTAACCAGCCTAATCAGAGTACTGGGTGAAGCTGGCAAGCCCGGCGCCCTGCTGTCAGAAACATCTGCCGAACACATCGAAGAAGCCGTCTCGACGCTGACGAGGTTTTTACTTCCCGGTATAGAAAACAGCTAAAAACCCAGCTAGGAAAAAGACTCCACCGATGCTTCAGGCAGACGACTCCACTCATTCCAAGAGCCATCGTAGTTGCGCACGGTGGGATACCCCAGCAGGTGCTTCAGCACAAACCACATGTAGGCTGAGCGCGCCCCGACCGCGCAATAGGGCACAACCAGCCTATCCGGTGTGACATCTTTGCCTATCAGCAGGCTTTTCAATTCATCAAACGGCTTGAAGGTACCGTCTTCATTCATGGTGAGCAGATGGTCTAGGTGGACAGCGCCTGGAATATGGCCAGCGCGCTCATCGCCTTCTGGTGGCTTAATTAAATACTGCTTGCCGGTATATTCCCGCTCTGTACGCACATCTAAAAAGACGGGTGCCATTTTCAGGCGATCGGGTTGTTGGAAGTGCGTACGGATGTCTGCATATGCGATGCGTCGCTCTGGGTCCTGCAGGTCTGCTGCTAGTGCTGCTATCGGATAGGTTGTGGGCTCTGGCGTGGAAAACTGGTCGGCCACAGGATGACCGGTTTTGACCCAGTAGCGATATCCGCCGTTGAGCACGCGAACATGACGATGGCCCATCAGCGTCAAGAGCCAAAATATCCAAGCCCCCGTCCCTGGCTCGCTACCGTAGGCGATGACGGTGGTCTCTGGCGTGATGCCGCTACGCGACAGAAGCGCCGCCATCGCAGCAGAATCAAACTTTTGGCTGAAATTTGGGTTGAGCAAGTCGGTAAACGTGTGCCAGAACACGGCACCTGGTATGTGCCCGGTGCAATTTTCTGGACTCATACCCACTTCAACAATTCGTAGGCTGTCGTCATGACGGCGGCATGCGAGCCGTTCGGCGCTGACCAAAACATCGGGATGTGAATAAGGGGTCATAGAGTTGGCCTGAATGAGTGTCTTTGTTAGCCTAGGTTTTGCAAGCGTTGGGCGTATAGACCTCGATCGGGTACACCTGTCAACGCGATGAGGATGGCTCTGGTAAGTGAGGATGGGCAACAGAGATATGACTGGGAAAATTGAGGAAGCACCTTCGACTGAGATCACCCGGCTGCAGCGGTTGTTTAGAGCGATCGCACAGGCCTCAGACGAAGCGACTCTAGAGCAAATCGTAACGACGCAAATAGGAGACTATTTTGCAGCTCAGCGGGCGGCACTGTTCTTTGTAGAAACGTTTTTAGACGTTGAGCGATCGCCCAACAAGCCCATACCGGTGCTCATGAGGCGCGCCCTATCTCTCGATGAAAACCCCGTTTTGCGCTACTTGGTACAGCGGCACACAGCCGTTCACGACGAAGTTGTGCTGCCGCCCGGCGTATGGAAAACAATTTGCCCCCGCGCCGACCATGGCCACGTGTTGACAGGTCCAATTATTCTTCGTGGTGAGCTAGTCGGGGGCGCTGCATTCACACGTCACCGGCAGGCCGATGCATTTTCTGCAGAAGATTTGGCAGATTTGAGCGCGCTTTGCTTGCATCTATCGAGCCAACTAAGAACCCTACGCCAACAGGCGCAAACGCAGACCATTCCTCTAGCTGCCCCCTCAGATACGCTCACGCCACGTGAGCGTGAGATTGCAGCCCTAGTTGCACAAGGCCTCACCAATAAAAGCATCGGTCAGGCACTGTGGATCACCGAAAATTCTGTTAAGCAAGCGCTAAAACGAATGTATCGTAAGCTCGCTGTTTCTTCACGGGTCGAAATGGTCGCCAAACTCATCCAACCTAGCTCAGAGGAGCAGAGACTAAGCAAAAAGACCCTATGAAAAAGCGTGTTCTTCTTGCAATTTCACACTTATTCATGGTCGGTCTGGTGGTCACTTGAGGCTTGCCTCACGTCTTTTTTCTGAATGTGCTGCGTCGCAATGAGCAAAGCCTCCAACATGACTTCGTAGCTGTCGTCCGGGGAGCGGCGAAGGGTCATCAGATCGGATTGTTCTCGAATGATAAAACCGTAGATGGCTGCGTTTATCATGCGCATGATATCGATCAGGGTGTCTTCGCTCAGGTTGTGCAGATTGAGTGAGTCACGAAAATTTTGCAGCGATCGCGCAATAATTTCAGCTTCTTCAGGCTCTGATGGCTTGAGCTGATAGCTCATCATCACCATGTATCGAGCAGGAAACTGTTGGGCATAGTTGCGAGTTGCATGCGCGCCAGCAACGAGGAGCGCCTGCGGCTCTGTAATGCCCGCTAGCTGCTGATCCAAGTTGTTTAGGTAGCTGCGCCAAATAGCGATCGCACAGGCCTGACGCAGGCCCTCGTTTCCTCGGACGTGTTTGTACATAGCAGGCGGCTTTATGCCCAGCTCTCGAGCGACCCGGTTAACCCCAAGCGCTGCTTCACTTTCTTTGTCTATGCAGGCGATTGCAACAGCCACTACGTCCTGCCGCGTGAGCGAATCTTCTTTTCTCGGGCGACCCATTTCAATTTAGTTAACTGCATTAACTAAAGTCATTTACAATCGAGTTTATAACCTTTATCTGTCTGCGCTAGGCCGTATCACCTATGGTTAACCCAATGGCCAATAACCCAATAGCTGAGCTCACTGACAAAACAGCGACTGAGCTGGCTGCCATGATTCGCGATCGCACAGTCTCTTCACGAGAAGTCGTCGAATCCTACCTTGCACGATAGGAAACGACTTTGCTGGCTCAATTCGTCAGCCTGCACACTTTTGCGGCGTATATGGGCTCAAGCCAACCGATCGCCGAATCTCGACCGCAGGCACCATCCCTGAAGTGCCAGGAATGCCTGTCTGTTTGCGGCAGATGTTGACGGTAGGGCATATCCATACGTGGTAGCGAACGGGGCCTACACGATGCCCTTCAATCTCAGCGGCCATCCAGCGGTCGTGATTCCCGTAGGTAAGACCCCTGAAGGGTTGCCGGTAGGATTGCAAATTGTTGGCAAGCGATGGCAGGAGATGGAGTTGATTGCGATCGCGCAATCAATCGACAGCGTTGTTGGTAACTTGCAGCGGCCCGGCCCAGACATTGAGGGTTAAACTGCCGCTAAATTTTCATCGACGATTCACTCACCCATGAAAGACAGCTAAAGCCATTGTCTCATTCGGGAAACCTACAGCGTGAGGCTGTTTTTCTCAGAAGTTGATTTTTGGCTTTCTTAAGGGTTTTTTATGACTGTTTTCAAGCTGTCTCAAACATTCGGAATTCAAAGAATCTCCATACTGCTGCTCAGTATCACAGTGGCAGCCTGTGGAAGTAAGACGGCTGACTATCAGTCTGCAGAACCCGCTTCGGCTGACAGCTACGGGCAAGCAGCATCAACGGAAGCAGTAGATACAGCAACAGATACAGCACCCCAAGTAGAACAAGCACGTCCATCTGCTCATCCACACAGCTTGCAGTCACCAGCGCCCACATCGGAGTCGGTGGCCTCAGACCCAATTTTCACAGAGCCAATCACTCAAGATTCTCATCGAGATTCTGGCAATCCACGCTCAAACGGTGCTGCGTTCGACCCCCTCTCCGATTGGGATGTGTCTTCTCAGCCGCCTGCCGTCGAGAGATCGCCAAAGAATGCTTTTGAGGTCGTTTGCAAAGGGGGTGGCGACAGCGGCTGGGAGACATCCGATGCGCTGCTGGCTGCAGTTGGCACGGAAGATTGTGCGATCGCAAGCAAACGCCTCTCACAGATTACCAACTTACAAGCCAGCACGTCAGAAGAAGACTCCCCATCCCCGAACAGTCTCACCGTTGACTTACCAGTTTCAGTCGATCTAGACATCATTGCTTCAGCCATGCCAAACCTAACGAAGCTCAATCTTACTGGCCGGGTCATTGAAGATTTGAGCCCGGTGGCAAAATTAACCCAGCTGAACGAGCTCCATATTTCACATACTCAGACAAAAGACATTTCTCCTATTTCAGGGCTAGTGCAGCTGAAGAGGCTAGACATCAGCTACAACCAGGTAGATACGATTGCGCCCATACAGGCGCTAACCCAGCTAAAATCTATCGACATCTCTCACAACCCAATTGCTGACATCGGTCCGCTTGCAGTCATGTACGCGCCACCTAGAGCGCTAGGAATGATCGACCTGTCCAATATTCAGCTGGACTATACCACCTGCCCTCCGCAGCTGGGTGATGCCTGCGAAGATCCGCGAATTGGCTACGAAGAAGGGCTGCGATCGCTGCCAAATTAATCAGCAAAACTAACCAGCCGAACTAACTGGACAGGCTACCTACCAGCCAAACTGCATCATCGGCAAAATCAAACCTTATCAGTCTCACCAGTCGTCAGCGGTAATAAAATCTCAAATTCTGTGCCGGTGGGATGGTTCGCATCCAGCGCCTCGGTTTCTGAGGTGTGGACAGAACGAATCCAGAACTTACCACCATGCTTAGCCGTAATGATTTGATAGCTAATGGCCAAGCCAGTTTCTCTCAGATAGCGATTTTCTGTTGAAAAAGAGTCGATAATTTGAGCTTTTGTCTCAGGCGGAATACCCGGACCATTGTCACTGATAATAATGGCAACCCATCTAGATTCATCAGGCGTGCTGTTGAGCGTGTGTTGGTCAGCGCGAACACAGGTCGTGACCGTAATCTTGAGCGGGGTACGCTGGCTCAGGTCAGGCCCATCTGTAGAGAGATCGCCAACCGCCATTTCCTCTGTGTACACCTGCGATAGCAACGCATTGATGGCGCTGGTAAAAATGCTCATAAAGACCTGACTCAGCTGACCTGAAAAGCAAGGCACCGGAGGCAATTTTCCATAGCTGTGCTCCACAGTAATCGGCGTCGTCAACCGGCTCTTTAAAAGCCGAAGCGTACTGTCCAACAGAGTATTGAGGTCAGTGGGCCTAGGGTGAACCTCATCTATATGGCAAAAGTTCTGCAGGCTGGTTGCGAGCTGTCTGAGCCGGTGCGCGCCGCCCCGAGCGCTTTTAATAGCCGCCGGAAAGTCGCTGCGCAGGTAGTCTATCTCAATGTCTTCTCTGAGTTGAACAATCTCTTCGGGTGGATCGGGCAACACTTTTTCGTAGGCCAGCAGTAGCTCATGCTGTTGTTTTGTGTAGTTTGCGATGTAGCTCAAATTACCCCAGATAAAGCTCACCGGGTCCAAAATTTCGTGGGCAACACCGTCGACCAGCCGCCCCAAAGCCGCCATTTTCTCGCTCTCTAAAATCTGCATTTGCAGTCGCTCATAGCGAATTTGGGTCTCGATGCCGCGAATGTGCCAGTGGGCAACGTTGAGGGTGTGAGCATCTAGGATTTGATACTCCTCTTCGTGCTGGCAAATGAGGAGCGGTTCGCTTTGACGGTCGTAGGGGCGCTTTAGCGCTTGCTTGGCACCATTCAAAATAGAAGTGTTGCCATCGAGCATAAGCGGTTTGCTGCAGGTCTGATTCAGCAAGATGCGAACGGGACTATCGATAAAGTGCTGGATCTGGGAGGTGTGCAAAAGACAGTCAAGACACTGTTGCCTTGAGAGGATGGTCATTTTCTCAGCTTCTGAAACAACAACGCCGGGCAGCTTAGAAAACTGAGTGAAATGACTGATCAGATCGCGAATGGCACAGTCGCCCGTGACGGTGAAGGTATAGAGCGGCAACATGCTCAGCGTGGAATGGATGCCCAGCGAGTGAGGGCTTCCAGCACTCAAAGTAGGATACTGCTGGGGCGGTTGGGGCGAAGCGATCAGATGCATAGCAAAGTAGAGAACGTCACGTTTTTGTCACGCTTGTTATAGCGGTTTGATGGCGCTCAAAAGGGGGCCAAGCACAAGGAAAGAGGGAGAGCGACTTATGTGATGAATGTATGTAGTCGATATGTAGGCACAGTGTGCCCGTAAAATGTTCGTGAGTCGGTGTGAAATGTAAGGTTTTTGATTTGGGCAGGACTTGTGAGGCTGTATGGCTGCATCTGAATTGCGGATAGTGTCGCTGATTCCGAGTGCCACTGAGATTGTTGCGAGTTTGGGCTATGGTGATGCGCTTGTCGGGCGATCGCACGAATGTGATTTCCCGGCTTTTATACGCGATTTGCCGATTTGCACAGCGCCCAAATTCGATCCAGCAGGCACCAGCGGAGAAATTCATCAGCGGGTCAGCGATTTGCTGCTATCGGCTTTGAGCGTGTATCGCGTCAATACCGAACTGCTGGCAGAGCTGCATCCAACCCACATCATCACCCAGGCGCAGTGCGAAGTCTGCGCAGTGAGCCTCAGCGATGTGGAGCAGGCGGTTTCGCAGCTGGCTGGCTGCACAGAAGTACCGATTCAGGTGGTGTCGCTCCAGCCTAACCGGCTAGCAGATGTGTGGGCCGACATGGAGCGGGTGTCGATCGCTCTCTCGGGAGACCGTGACAGCGCCACGACTGTTTTGGAGAAGTTGAAGGCGCGTCTAGGGGCGATCGCACCGCACAGTCGCAGCGCAAGCAAGAGGCTACAGGTTGCCTGCATAGAATGGAGCGATCCGCTAATGTGCGCAGGCAATTGGGTGCCAGAACTGGTAGCCATCGCTGGCGGCACGGCCTGCTTCGGCAAAATAGGCGAGCATTCCGCCTGGATGGACTGGGACGCCCTAGCCGCAGCCGATCCAGACGTAATTGTGGTCATGCCCTGCGGCTACGACCTGGCAAAAACCCGGCAGGCAACAGAAGAGATGGCCAACCACGCCAGCTGGGCCAAGCTAACAGCTGTCAGCACTAGGCAAGTGTATCTAACCGATGGAAATCAATACTTTAACCGACCGGGACCCAGACTCGTAGATTCAGCTGAAATTCTAGCTGAGATTTTTCAGAGAGCGTCTGATGCGCAGCGCTCCACCGCCTCGTCTGTCGCTGGTTGGGAGGTGTTTTGATCAGGTGTTTTGATGCCATTAACCATACCTGCAAGAAACCTCAGCTGGTATGGTTAGGTAGAGTTGTCTCTTCAAAAATAGGCGGTTGATACATGTACATACTCATGCAGGAAGCAGCACCCGGCGGGATTCCCTATTCGATGTTTTTGAGTATTGTTGGCGTGATTGGTTTTGCCGCAGCGGTAGGCATTGGATCCGTCGCCTGGTACAACTCCAAGCGCCCTGCCGGTTGGGAAAACGCAGAGCGTCCAGACATCATTCCCGAAATCAAAAAGGAAGACTAATCTGACTAATCTACAGAGACTACTTCTACAGAGGCAATCTCAATCTACAGAGAAGGGGTGGCAAAAATTGATGGGAACTGTTCAATAGCGCTGCGATGATTTCACTAGCCACCCGCATATCACCTCTCCCCCGTAAAAAGACCGCCCGCCAAGCAACCCTAGGGCTGCTTGGCTGTGCACTGTTGGGGCTATCTGGCTGCGCGGAGCCAGCCCTTGTGGAACCTGAGGTATTACTCCGGCCGGCTTACGGCACGCTCGAAGAACTCTTTCAAACCGAAATTGTCAACATCGGCCTCGAAGAGCTGGGTTACCAGGTAGTGTCTGGCTCTGAGGTAGATTACGACACCATTCATAGCGCGATCGCCAACGACTATCTCGACTACACCACCGTGCACTGGAACCCTCTGCACAACAGCTTTCTAGAAGAAAATGGCGGCGATGCTAACCTCGTTCGAGTCGGGACCCTAGTCGAAAACGCGCTGCAGGGCTACGCCATCGACCAGGCAACGGCCCGCACCTACCAGATCAACACCCTAGAGCAGCTCAAAGATCCTCAACTTGCCGCCCTTTTCGATACCGACGGCAACGGCAAAGCCAACCTGGTCGGCTGTCCGCCAGGGTGGGGCTGTCGCAATGTCATTGAGCACCATTTAGACGCCTACGGACTGCGGGACACGGTAGAGCACGATAGCGACAACTACTTTGCACTCATTGAGCAGGTCATTGAAAATCAGGCCGCAGGGCAATCTGTGCTTTACTACACCTGGACTCCACTGTGGGTGAGCAACGTCCTCACCCCTGGCGAGCAGGTGGAATGGTTAGAAGTGCCTTATACGTCTTTACCACCAAGCTACGAGGAGGGCGTGCAGACTGTTGTCAAGGGCAAAAATCTTGGCTTCGCCGTCAATCAGATTGAAATTTTAGCCAGTCGTGATTTTTTAGAAGCCAATCCGACGGCGCAGAAGTTCTTTGAAGTCGTGCAGGTACCTGCTGAAGCTGTCAGCTTACAAAACCAAAGTATGCGCAGAGGTGAGAATACGCCTGCCGATATTAGAAACCACGCGCAGGCTTGGATCAACGAAAACCGGGCACTGTTTGACAGCTGGGTAGCCGCTGCGCAGTAGCCGCGCCAGAAGGCGGAGGCCGACAGCAAAAAATAACGCCCCAACCTGCTGAGATGAGCAGACTTCCTGAAAGGGGCAAGCCTACTGAGATAGACAGCTCTGGTTAAAAGGCGCTGTCAAGTCCCAGCTCCTCACAGTACCGTCGTAGCCACCGCTGACGAGGGTATTTCCGCTATCTGCAAAGGCAACTGAATAAACGAATCCCGCATGTCCATTCAGCGTGCAGGATTCTTTAGCATTTTGCCAGTCCCAGACCTTGATCGACTCATCGTAGCTACCGCTGGCAAGGAGAGTGCCATCAGGGCTAAACGAAACATCGGCGATCACGAAGTCATGACCCGAGAGTATCTGTACCGGCTTCCCCGTATCAAAGTCCCAGATGCGAATGGTCCGGTCATAACTGCCACTGGCGATGTACTGCCCATTCTGGCTGATATCGACGCTGACAATCCGGTCGGCACCGTCAGCCAGTATGCGGATAGGCTTTCCCTGAGCCAGATCCCAAATCTTCACCGTGCCGTCCTGATCTCCGCTGACCAGCAGGTTGGGGTCAGTAGGATGGAAGACTAGGGAATTTATCTGAGGCCCAAGCGGCTTTAGGGTAGTGACGGTAGGAACTTGGGCCGATTGGGCAATATCCCAAACCTTTAGTGTGCCGTTGCTGCTACCGCTCGCGATCGCACGACTTGTCACATCAATAGCTAAGCTTGTAATCCGTCCAGATTCGCCCTTAAAAGTCGCCTCAAGCAGGTCCTCCGACCGTTCCGACAGCTGACCAGCCAGGTCAGAAGGCAGGTTCCAGATCTTGATGTTGCCAGCCCCACTGCCAGTCACCAGATACTGACCATCGGGGCTAAAGGCCAAGTCATTGACCCGGCCACCGTGGGAGAGCGCCCGGGTCGCCGTAGGGTCATTACGGTTCCATAGCTTAACGCTATTGTCATAGCTTCCGCTGGCAACCATCAGGCCGCGCTGTGAAGCAGTCACACTTAAAACAGTCGCCGCATGTGTGCCCAAAGTTACATGGGGCGTTGCTGAGACCGCTTCTGCGCTGGCGGCTGTGCCTCGAAGCGTTGAGGGACGTCCATCAGCCTGCCCGGCTATCTCTTCGCCGACATCGGCCTCCCCAGATAGCAGGCGCGGCCCACCACCAAACTGTTCGGCTACAAACAGAAAAAGCCCACCAATGCCTGCTATCAGCCCCGCAGTGAGAAGCACCGCTAAAAATGAAAATAGATTGCGATTTCTTTGGTACATCAGCAGCGCCACGGTAGAGAAGACAGGCGCCAAAGCCTGAGCGCTCCCTTTTCAATTTACACTGCTAGCCCGTGAAATCACTGATCTCCACAGAAAATTCATGGGAGCGACACAGGCTGCTTTGATTCGCTGGTTTCTGCTGTGGATGTAGATGTTTTTGGCGCTGATGTCGCTCGTGCTGACGTCATAGGTACCGGTGCCACAGCTGCCAGGGCCGGATCGCCAGTCAGGATTTCCCCACCGCCAGTGTTGGCCTGAGTGTTCGCTTCAGAACTGACTTCAGAATTGGCTTGAGCAGCCTTCGTCTGCTCCCTATCTGAAAGGCTGCAAAAGTTGGGCATCTCCTGACGGCAGTTGAGACAGTACCAGCGCACCTTATTGCTGCGAACCTGCTGAATCAGCTGCCCGTCACAGCAAAAACAGCGATTACTGGCGTTTTCGGATGTTTTTTCTAGTATTTTTATTGTCATTTTTCTTTTTATTTTTGATGATTTTAATCGGGTTGACGACTATAACCAGCGCCGGATGCATCTTAAATTCAGCTAGGCTATGTTGCTCACAGCCATAAGAGACTATCCATCTGGAAACGTCCTAGCGTCGAGTCGCCTGGTTTACACCGCCAGGCATCGTATCAATTGGTGAGTATTTATACTTTATCCATAGTAGATATTTTCTGCTGCTTTCCGCTGTATACGGGATGTCTTAAAGCCTGACTCCAGAAGGGATAGGCATAATTGTTAAGTAAGGTTGTGCGAAAGTTGATTGATGGTTGCGGCCAGTCTCGCTCGTATAGTGTCGCCTGCACAATTTCGCCCGATAATTTGCACAATTTTGCACAATAGAGTCTGTGACCACAGAGCCTATGCCAAGCAAATAAGAGAAATCTATATCTATTGCTACCTATCTATTGCTACTAGAGTTGAGCTATGCGATTAGTCGTTGATCCGTCAATCTCCACTAAGATTGCGCGGATGAAAGAACGGGTGCGTTGGCAGCATCCTTTAATGATTCAAGCAGGAATCGACCAGACCCAGGTTGAGCTAGCTGGTGAGGCATCTGAGCTGAGCCAGTCAGGATTTTCATTTTTGGTGGTGGGGGATAGCGGTACGAGCCGCCATCTGAGAGATCGGCCACAGCGTCGGATTGCGAAGCGCTTGGTAGAGCACGCTTCCGACTGTGAGTTTATTCTGCACACTGGGGACGTGGTGTATCTGGTAGGGTCTAGCGAGCAGTACCCAGACAATTTTATTAAGCCGTATCGGGAGTTTTTAGTGGGAGGGGAGGACGCTCACAGTATCCGCTTCGACAACATGACTTT
Organism: Cyanobacteria bacterium J06626_6; assembly: GCA_038523095.1. Taxonomy (GTDB): domain Bacteria; phylum Cyanobacteriota; class Cyanobacteriia; order Phormidesmidales; family Phormidesmidaceae; genus Phormidesmis. The sequence goes on along the minus strand of JBCBJS010000022.1, from coordinate 17,425 downwards.
CAGCCTCCCCTTTTTGCCGGTACTAGGTAACCATGACTACTACGATCTTCCGCTGATTGCGGGCCTGCTAAGCAAGGCGCTTTACCCGATAAGACGCCTACTGCGGAAGCGGATTAATCTAGATGTTGGCTGGCATGGATCTTTCCAGGGTGAGGGCTTTGCCAAGGCCTTTTTGGACTGTGTTCAGTCTTTAAGCGGTCGTCAGCTGCAGGCACATTTGCAGCGCAACTACACAGGCAAAAGTAAAACAGGGCGGTGTTTGCGCTATGTTCCGGGCGAGTTTACGCGCCTGCCAAATCGCTACTATGCGTTTCGTCGTGGGGGGATTGATTTTTTTGCGCTAGATAGCAATACCTTCAATGCGCCGCAGCCGCTGCCCCAAACGGAGGAAGGGCAACTGCGACGCGCGCAGATGGAAAAGCTGCGAGATACGCTAGAGGGGGAAATGCGATCGCTCAATGCAGAATCTTCAACCCTAAACGTAGAAATCCCTGAGCAGGCCGACCGGGCGAGCCACCTCTACGCAAAAATGGAGCAGATAGAAGAACAGCTAGCAGACATCGACAAGCAGCTGAGCGTACCCCAAGATGACAAAAACACCCTTGATACCGAACAGTTAGACTGGCTGCGCGATCGCTTAATCGCCTCCTGGCAAGACCCAACGGCAAGAGGCCGCGTACTCTATTTCCACCATCCGCCCTACGTCACCGAACAGACAAAGTGGTTTCAGGGCCAGACCCTAGCAGTGCGAGCCCATTTGCGAGAAGTGCTAGACCAGGTCCAAACGGCAGTCGGTGAATATTCTCGGCCCTTGGTTGACCTGGTGCTGAGCGGGCACGCCCACTGCTTTGAATACTTACGAACGCTAGAAACTGGACACGGCGATCGCGCGATTCCATGGGTCGTTTGCGGGGGCAGCGGCTTCAGTCTGCGCAGGCAGCGCAAAGAAGGTCCCGTTCTCAAAGAGTACGGCCAGCCAGTCGCTGAAAGTCATCTCTTTTTGGGCCGATCTGGCCATGGGTCTAAAACTCGTAGGCCCTACTCAGCGCTGCGGGTAGACGTTCGCTTCGAGCCTAAAAGCTGTGAAACTGATGCCCCGCAGCCCCCCCAGTTTGTGCTGAAGCCTCTAGTTTGCGAGCGCTATCAGGGTGAGTGGAAAGCGTACGAATCAGCACCGATCGACACGCAGCCTTCTACGATTGATGCGACCAGTTGATACTTGCAGCTGATGCTACCAGCTGACCCTACCTATTGATACTACGAATTGAGCCCGTCCATCTCCCAGGTGGTGTAAGTTCCCACCGGGCTCCACAGCAAATACGGAATCAGCAGTACTGCTGCCCAAAGAGAAATCTTGAAAACGCTGAGCGCTAGCACTAAACCGATCATAAATCCGGCGGAGCCAATCACAGAAGCCGCCTTCAAACTATGCGACCAAAAGAGAACAGGTGTAAAAGCAACGGTTACCAGCTCTAGCAAGACATAGACACCCATCCAGGCCCAAGACTGCGTGTTCTCCCAAGTAATGTAGGCAGACCAGCCAGCACAAATAAAGGTAACGGTCCAGATCACGGGAATGAGCTTTTCAAAAGTGAGCCACTGAGGCCTCTCTAGCCGTCTGAACCACTTCACATCTCGGGGGCGGATAATGTTTGAAAGGAGGGCGATCGCAAAGCCAACCCCGGCGATAACCATCCAAGATCTCAACATCCTCTGCTCCTTGCAACAGTTCTCAATTCAACAGACCCAGCAGATTAACCCGTCCACGGCGTTCTAAACGAAGGGAAAAGAGACAGCCCACCATCAATAAACAGCGTCTGACCAGTGATATAGGCAGCGTCATCAGAAGCTAAGAAAGCAGCAACAGCAGCCATCTCTTCTGGCATCGCTGCCCGGCCCATGGGAATGTGGCTTTCGATGTCGGCCTTCCGCTGAGGATCGTCTTTCCAGGGGTTGATCGGGGTCAGCGTCGCACCCGGCGCAAAAGAATTGATGCGGATATTGTCCCGGGCGTACTCTAGAGCGAGGGTCCGAGTCATTCCCTGCAGTCCCGACTTACTCATGGTGTAGCCCACGTACTGAGGGCGCGGAATCAGCTCATGGACGCTGGAGTCGTTGACAATGACACCGCCACCATTCTTCAAGAAGTGCGAGATCGCCTGACGACAGCATAGAAAAGCGCCCCTCATGTTGATATCTATCATTTTGTCGAATTTGTTGAGCGGAATCTCATGGGAAGCGCCTTGAATCTGCATGCCTGCATTGTTAATCAGAATGTCAACCCCGCCCAGGGTAGAAATGACCTGCTCAAACATGTTGGCGACATTGTCTTCTTTAGAGACATCGGCTTGGACGGTCATATCCTTGAGGGTGCCAGCGGCGATTCCTGCTTCAGCACTCGCTGCGCGCATCGATTTGACAGTCTCTTCGGCTTCGGTTTCTCCCCGGTAGTAGTTGACTGCAACATGGGCACCTTCAGCGGCAAACCGAATTGCGATCGCCTGACCGATGCCACTGCTTGCCCCAGTTATCAAGACGTTTTTGCCCTTTAAGCCGCGCATGTTTTGTCCTTGAGATGCTTACTTTAGATTCAAAAATGTAGCTCAGTTGCAGTATATAGCAGCCTATCCTCGCCTCTATAAAATTTCGGCTGAAAGAAGGAGATCGATTCTCTCCGTTTGTAGAGGTTCCCTGCGCAAAAAAACTTTAAATTGACGTCAGACAAAACGGAGGTTTTTTTACCCACAGTATGGAAAAAACAGACTCTCAACCCAAGACAAATGCCGTAGATGGCAAGAGCGCTTTCGCGGGTAATCCTGCGCCCGATCCAGAGCTGGGAGTAGACCAGATGGGGATAACTGCTGGCCTAGATATTCAGCCAGAAGTTCCCTTAGCTACCAAGGAAAAGCTTGAGTCGCGTGATGAAAGTCGATTTGAGCTCGATGTTGCTAACTCAGCAGTTTCGGACGCTGGTTCTGTAGCCACTGTCATCGAAGAAAGTCTACCGTGACGTCTGATTCAAATTAGAACAGTAAGCATAAGCAAAGGATTTTTTATTATGACTAACGGAGCTGTAGACCAAGCAGTCGAAGCAACTCAAGACGCTGCTGAAGCAGTGCTCAACCAGGCAGAAGCCGCTGAGGGCAAGGTCCTCGATACAGTTGATTCTGTTCAAGAGACGCTCGGCCAGGCCACCCCAGTTTCTACCAATTTCGACGTCGTTGCTTCACCCAATGACGTAAAGTCCCGTCTGGACTGGGGGGAACCAGCCCTGACGATTTTGGATGTGCGCGATCGCGAGGCTTTCAACCGCGAGCGCATCATGGGCGCCATGGCCATGCCCATGGCCAACCTCTCAGAAAAAGCAGGGCAGGCGCTTTCGCTTGAAAGAGACATCTACGTATACGGCGATTCTGACAACGACTCATCAGCCGCTGCCATGAAGCTCAGTGACTTGGGCTTCAAAAAGGTAAGCGTACTCAGAGGCGGTCTGCCCGCTTGGAAAGCGATTGATGGCCCCGTTGAAGGCCAGATCCAGGGTCCCGGCGCACTGGACTAACCCGTCAGAAGATACGTCCCTGTCAAAAAAATACGCGCCAAAAGCAGGCACCACCAGACGAGCGCCCGCGTCCCCAGAAATTCGCAGGGACGACGCGGGCGCTTTATCATCGGTCACGGCCAATCCCTCCCAGCCCCCCCAAAACACTGCACAAAGGATCGGTTATTGCGACTTTTGCCGCTACACCATGCTCGATACATTGCTATATGGGTTAGCACTCTTGGCTACCGAGTGCTAAAACCTGGAATGCAGACATTCGTAACAACCGGCATATGGCGAAATTAGTATTATTCGATGAAAAGTCGCGCCAAGCGCTTGAGCGCGGCGTCAATGCCTTAGCAGACGCAGTCAAAATAACCATGGGCCCCAAGGGGCGCAACGTGGTACTTGAGAAGAAATTTGGCGCCCCTCAAATCGTCAACGACGGCATCACCATCGCTAAGGAGATTGATTTAGAAGACCCCTACGAGAACACAGGCGCACGTCTGGTTCAAGAGGTGGCCTCCAAAACTAAGGACCTGGCAGGTGATGGCACCACAACCGCAACCGTACTGGCCCAAGCGTTGATTCGTGAAGGACTGAAAAACGTAGCAGCTGGTGCAAACCCAGTCAGCCTCCGTCGCGGCATTGAGAAGGCCGTTGCCGAGCTAGTCTCCGAGATTGCCAACGTGTCCAAGCCGGTCGCGGGTAACGACATCGCCCAGGTGGCGGCCGTTTCCTCCGGTAATGACGACATGGTGGGCGACATGATCGCCCAGGCAATGGACAAGGTCACCAAAGATGGTGTGATTACGGTCGAAGAATCCAAATCTCTAGACACCGAGCTCGATGTGGTGGAAGGGATGCAGATTGACCGAGGCTACATGTCGCCTTACTTCGTCACCGACCAAGAGCGCATGATTGTAGAGCTAGAAAATGCTCGCGTGCTGATCGTAGACAAGAAAATTAGCTCTGTTCAAGATCTGGTGCCTGTATTGGAGCAGGTTACTCGCTCCGGACAGCCACTACTAATCGTCGCTGAGGACGTAGAAGGCGAGGCGCTAGCAACTTTGGTTGTCAACAAGGCGCGCGGCGTGCTGAATGTCGCTTCGATTAAGTCGCCTGGTTTTGGTGAGCGCCGCAAGGCATTGCTGGCTGATATGGCAGTGCTTACCGGCGGTCAGGTCATTTCTGAAGAAGTGGGCCTCAGCCTAGAAGGTGCAACCTTAGACATGCTGGGTGTAGCTTCCAAAATCACCATCACCAAAGACAATACAACGATTGTCTCTGAAGGTGGAAACAAGGCCGACATCGACAAGCGCGTAGAGCAAATTCGCAAAGAGCTTGAGCTAACCGATTCTGACTACGACAAAGAGAAGCTATCCGAGCGACTAGCCAAGCTAGCTGGTGGCGTGGCTGTTATCAAAGTAGGCGCAGCGACTGAAACTGAGCTAAAAGATCGCAAGCTCCGCATTGAAGATGCCTTGAGCGCAACCAAAGCAGCTGTAGAAGAGGGCATTGTTCCAGGTGGCGGGGCAACCTTGCTACACCTAGCTCAAAAGCTAGAGAATCTGAAGGCTTCAGTTGCAGACGAAGAAAAAACAGGTGTCGACATTGTCATTCGCGCCCTAGAAGCCCCCCTCCGGCAGATTGCCGACAACGCCGGAGCCGAGGGCTCTGTTGTTGTCGAAAAAGTTAAGGTAATGGACTTCAACCAGGGCTACAACGCTCTTACAGGTCAGTACGAAGACCTGATGAGCAGCGGCATTGTTGACCCCGCCAAGGTTGTTCGTTCTGCCCTGCAGGATGCAGCTTCTGTTGCGGGCATGGTCCTCACGACCGAAGTCCTAGTCGTCGAGAAACCCGAGCCCGAAGCACCCATGCCTGACGGTGGCATGGGCGGTATGGGTGGCATGGGCGGTATGGGTGGCATGGGTGGCATGGGCGGTATGGGCATGATGTAACCCCCATTGCCGATGCGCTCACTCACTAGCTGCGCATAGCTAACCAAATAGCGTATGAAGAAAGAGGTGCAACCTGCATGGCTGTACCTCTTTCCTGATTTCTATCAGCACTCTATCAGCAATCTATCAGCACTCTATCAATAGTCAGATCAACAATGGAGCTGCTGTAAAAGGCGATCGCTAAACTACAGCTCAGAAGGATCAACTCCCAAAGCCTTAAGCCTCTCAACTAGCTTGTCATTTTCTGCCTGAGACTGGCTGAGTTGCTGACTCGTCTCATCTAGGCGTTGACTCGTCTCATCTAGGCGTTGACTCATCTCATCTAGACGCTGACCAAGCTCTACATAAGTTAAAAACGGTGAGCCGTCCGGTCTATACAAAACCAGCGTCTCAGGCGTTATCTCAAATCGGATATTAAGTCTTGGGCTTGTCCAACCGTCTATCGTCTCGATAGCTTCTAATCCTGACCCCTCCCTTTTCAGGCCAATCAGCTCAACATTGTCAGGGTCGTATTCGTAATACTCTTCAACACCGTAGCGCTCATAAAATAGGAGCTTTCTGGCCATCTCAGCGCGACGATTACCCGGAGATAGGATCTCAAAAACAACTTGAGGGGAAACGTTGTTTTCTTTCCACTGCATGTACGAGCCGCGATAGCCCTTGGGCCTGCCAAATGCAACCATGGCATCGGGCGCTTGCCTGATTTTATTATTTCCCTCAACGGGATACCACAGCAAATCTCCAGCGACAAACACATCTGGAGCTTGTGCGTAAATCAGCTCCAGATTCTCCTTAATGGTTACAATCCACTTGAACTGTTCAGTATTGTCTGACATGGGCTGACCATCGCTATCAGGATAATCGACAGCGATAGGATGAAGGGCTGCTTCTTGTGACTTGGAGAGCTGCTGAACCATGGGATAAGACCGCAGGAAATAAACGATGCTGTGCTTTTTGTATCGTGATACTAGTCTATCGGCTTCATCGGGTTAGCGCACGAGCCAAGGCCTCCTGCGTACAAATCGAGTTACATAGTTCTAATGTACTGCAATCGTATATTATTTAGTCAATTCTTGTAATTTAGCGTTCTGTTGGCAGTGAATAAGACTATGGCGACGGCAATCACGACTCAGCTTTCCATGAATGAGCTAACCGGGCGCATTCTAGAGATGGCACAGGCAGGCGTATACCGCGAGTCACTCTTTGAAGCATTCAAACCCGTCGCCACCAAAAAGCAAATTAAAGCTGCGATCGCCCTTGCAAAACAGTTTGGCCTACAAACCGACCCCGCCCTTCGCGACGCTGAGTTAGGCACCTACTATCAGGCCGACATTAAAAGAGTCACCGCCTTTCAAACCGCTATTCAAAATTCGGTGCGGCTCTCTGCAGGCGATGACATGGCCCAAAAGATGCTGACAGCCACTCGGACGATAAAGATGATGCTAGTAGTTTCGGGTGGCGGTGCGATCGCGCTACTCCTGCTAGGCGGCAGCTATCTGCTCGCGGGCAAATCTGAGGCAGCTGCAATGTGGTGGACCAGTGCCCTCTGCGGCGGCGGCATCTGGCTATGGCAAAAAAATATCGCCAAACCCTTGCTCTAGCGAATGCAGTCACAACGGGCAAGCTCGCCCCCTACCGTCTCCCTGCTAAACGCCCCCTTAAAAGACCGCTACCCAAGGGATTTAACACCCCAAAAATCCACCCAGATGACCGCATGGTACTTCGGCGAATCTTCCCTTTCTGCCAAGCGACCGGCGTACTTATCCACTTTGAATAGGGTATCGCCGCTGCAGCAGTCTTCTAAGATGACGGTAGTCACCGAAAACAAATACTGCCCGTAGGGAATCACATCCCCGACTCGTGGCAACATAGAGCAGCGTAGGTACCAGTCCAGCTGGCCAGTAGGTGCATGGGGTGCTTGCGCCTCTTCTTTCCCAGGAAAATAGAGAACTTTGCACACATTTGGAAAACGCCGCTCGAGGGCAACCGATCTAGTAATGTTTTTCATGATTCATGGTGCGCTATAAAACACTATTGCGTAAATACTCTGATTGGAGCTACATAAAACCCACAAACTTTACGCTTTAGGCTTCACAATCTACGTAAATCAGCCCTCCGTAAATAAACGGTTCTTATTTATTTACTTTGATTTGTTCATCTTTAAGTTTGCGATCCAATGCCTTCTATGTGCTCAATGGCTTCCCTATTCTTAATGATTGAAGTGTCGGAAGCCGCTGAGCTATTCACAAATTCTGTCTACTTGAGCAATGCTGTCACGTCGGCTGTGGGTCTACTGCTGGTTAGCGCCCTGCGGCTTGGCGTCACTCGCATCATCAACAAGCAAATAAAAGATCCCAGACAGCGATACGCTTGGCGCAAGTGGCTAGGGTACATTTGCTACGGGCTGTACGGCTTCTTGCTGGTGGTGCTATGGCTGCCCAATGTGCGGGGGCTATCAACATTCTTAGGCCTGTTTGCAGCCGGTGTTGCCGTGGTGCTGCGCGACCCGCTAGTCAATGTCATAGGCTGGCTGTTTATCCTGTGGCGGCAGCCTTTTCGCATGGGCGATCGCATTCAGGTCGGCGAGAATTCTGGAGACGTCATTGACATTGCCATTTTTCAGTTCACCCTGATGGAGATTGGCAACTGGGTAGAGACCGACCAGAGCACAGGCAGAATTTTGCACATTCCCAACGGGCAGGTTTTTCAAAAAACAATTGCCAACTACTCCCAGGGTTTTAAGTATATTTGGCACGAAATACCCGTCTTGGTCACCTTTGAAAGCGATTGGGAAGCCGCCAAGAAAATTTTATTCACCCAGGTGAATAACCACGCCGAGCACCTCAGCGGCACCGCGCACGAGCACCTACGTAAGGCCGGGCAAAAATACATGATTTTCTATTCCAAACTGACCCCCACGGTGTACACCACCGTCAGAGAAAGTGGTATTTTGCTCACCATGCGCTATCTCTGCGAGCCTCGACGTCGCAGAGGTTCAGAGCAAGTCCTCTGGGAAAACGTACTGCGAGAATTTGCCAAGAGCCCAGACATTTCACTGGCGTACCCCACGCAGCGTTTCTATGCCACGGCAGTCGATGTGGCAGCGCCGCTGCTGCCCAAGCACAGTTCTGGGCAGCGGATAGAAGAAGACGAAGCGGTGCAATGATAGGCGACGTACAGGTTAATGAAATAATGGAAGAGTGGGCCTGCAGCATCTGGCTCAAATCTCTTCGCAATCGTGCAGCGTGAACCGGAATAGAAAGAACCTGAAAATGATCACAACGCAGCAGTTGAGACAGGGCCTACTGGGTGCGGCAGCCATCTCCGTGGTCGGTGTTGCCTGCTCGAATCGGCTACGCGACTACACCCAACTCACTCTAAAAGCGACAGCTAAAGGAGCAGATACCGAAATAACGGCTGACAGCTTAGATGAAACCAAAGGCATTTTAGAAAAGCGACTAGCTGAGCTAGGGCTTGGCACAGCAGAACTGGAAACGGCAGAACCTGACCAGCTGATTGTTAGGCTCCCCGAGGCCGCTGCCATCGATATGGTCTCTGAGACGCTAACGCGCGTCGGGCAGCTAACCCTGCGCAGCCAAAAACCCGACACCGAAGACGAACTGGCACAGGGCATCGAAGCGCTCCAGCGGCTTCTCGTTGAGCAGAATACCCTCCGGCAAACCAACAAACTCTCTGAAGCAGAGGCGCTGCAGACTCAGATTGACGAGGCCAGAGCAACGCTGATTTCCCTATTTGAGCCTGGAGAAATTACCGGCGAGATGCTGCTGGACGCGCAGGCGGTTGAGATAACCGGGTTTAACACCTGGGAAGTTAGGATTTGGTTTGACTCTCAAGGAACGGCCTTGTTTGCTGAGCAAACAAAGGCAATTGCCGGCACTGGCCGCGCCATTGGCGTCTTTCTAGACGATGTCTTGTTGAGCGCACCTGTTGTAGAAATCGCCTTTGCCGAATCTGGCATTGAGGGCGGTGAAGCCTCTATTGCTGGCAACTTTACCCAACAGGCAGCAGAAGAATTAGAAATTCAGCTCAAAAGCGGGGCGCTGCCGCTAGATCTGTCGTTAGCAGAGATTGTCTCGTCCGACCAGCCAACAGGTGCCTCAACATCGGACGAGTCAACATCTGACGAGTCAACACCAAAGACGGTGGACTAGTCTGACATCAGCCAAGCTCACCAAGGTCAAACTAGCCTAGGTCGAAATCGTGGAGACCGATCCACCATCCACCCGCCAGTTTGAGCCGACCACGTAGCTGGTATGTTCAGAACACAAAAAGGCAATCACGGCAGCCACTTCCTCTACCCGGCCCCTTCTACCCACTTCAATACCGGGGCGATTCTCTGCGAGGAAGCTCTTCACCGCATCATCCATGCTGATGTTTCTCTCTTCGGCGCGCGATCGCATCATGGCATTGGTCATAGCCGTTTCGACGAATGCAGGTGACACCATATTCGTGAGCACGCCGTCTTTGGCATAGGCCTTAGAGAGATTTTTGGTGAGATTCAGCGTACCTGCCTTGCAAGAGCAGTAAGGCATATCCTCAATGTAGGGCTGCACCGCATCTTCTGACCCAAGTAGAACAATGCGTCCCCAGCCAGCTGCCCGCATAGCTGGGATAAAGGCACGGCAGATCCGCACCGTTCCCATCAGGTTGACGTTTATTGTGTGCTCCCAACCGGCATCGTCGATTTCAAGAAAGTCACCGACTGCGCCGGTAATGCCCGCTGAGTGCACCACAATTTCAGCCGGCCCGAAGTGTTCTGTAATTTTGTCCCTGGCCGCTTCTACCTGCTCCAAACTGGTGATGTCGGCCTTGACGGGAAAGGGATCACCAAAGGCTTTGAGGTCATCAATTTCATCGAAAGAGCGATTGAGAATAGCTACTTTGGCCCCTTCTTTTAGCAAGATCTCGGCAGTTGCTTTACCGATACCTGAATCTCCACCAGTGACCACGGCCACTCTGTCCTTTAGACCTAAATCCATAAAAACGGCTTCCTGATTGAGTACGTTGCGTCTTTTAATTTAGAGCCCGGCACTGGTGGGCTGATCTGACATGCAACAAAAGCTTAAACAAAAAAGATGAATATTTTCAGGTATCTCTTCAAGTTTGGTTAAGAAGATTAACACCCTGTGCGATCGCATTTAGTCCGCATTTAGGCATAGACTAGTGCTCCATCGAATGCGCTGCCGAAAACGCCATAGCAAACTTCGCCTGGCGAGTATTTCGGCATGCATCCATTGACTGTGACTAACACCTACAATCGACAGAACGAAGTTCGAATATCGCATTCCTGCAATGGCGTATCTGCATGGCACACGCCTTTGTCGGCAGTTTGCCGGCAGGATGTTTACCCTGGCCAACGAATACGGAGAATGGATAAAAGGGAAATGCCCTGTGTTCTGTCCATGCCCTACCCATGACCTAATGCACCAGAACAGATTTGTACAGAACAGAATTTACACAGAGCACGCAAATCCCGAACCAAAATTCTCACCTAATTTAGAGAGGTCTAACCCAGAAGAAAGATATGCCTAAGTGGAAATTGTCGACAGAGTTCACCTTCGATGCGGCCCATTTCATCCGCGACTACGACGGTCCATGCGGACGAATGCACGGCCACACCTACCGGGTCCGACTCGAGGCCACTGCTGACAAACTACAGACGTCAGAATATTGTCCGCATCCAGCCATGGTGACAGATTTTAGAACGCTGCGTTGGGCCAAAAAAGACGTCGACAAAGGCGGTTTGGACCACTGCGTTCTCAACGACGTGATGCCAGATACCTACGAGACAACCGCTGAGATGATCGCGCAATACATTCACGAGAAGACTCGTGAACGGCTTCCAGAGTCAGTCAAGCTCAAAGTCTCAGTATCTGAAACGCCCGACTCATGGGTCGAATACGAAGCTGATTGAAGTCGGCATCAAGATATCTGCCACACAAATTTGAGTATCTTTTTTAACTTTTAGAATAAGTATTGTCCACAGAGTAGTTCACTCTTAGGATAGGTAAGCTGACTTTGTGAGGCTAAGCGTCCTGCTTGTGAAAACACTCGTAAGCACACTGCCGATCGTAGAAACCTTTCACTCTGTTCAGGGTGAGGGCTTTTGGACTGGGGCCAGTGCCTTTTTTATCCGCCTAGCGGGTTGTGATGTTGGCTGCCCCTGGTGCGATACGAAACACTCATGGTCTGCCAAGCATCACCCACAGAAGGAGGTCTCCGAACTCGTCTCGTTGGCCGCTGCCCGGCAGCCTTTTATGGTGGTCATCACAGGTGGCGAACCTCTGATGCACGACCTTGGAACGCTGACCCGGAAGCTGCACCAAGCGGAGTTGAGGATACATTTAGAAACATCCGGGTCTCATCCACTGAGCGGTGACTTCGACTGGATTTCCCTTTCTCCCAAGCGGTTTAGGCCACCGCTTGTTGATATTTACAGCCGGGCAAATGAGCTGAAAGTTGTGATCGACGACTCAATGGACATTGACTGGGCAGCGTCAGAAGCGCAAAAAGTGTCAAAGGGAACCGTTAAACTATTGCAACCTCAGTGGTCCAGTCAATTGGGACAGCAGTTAGCATTTGACTATGTACTGTCTCATTCAGACTGGCGAATGGGCCTACAGACTCACAAATTCTTAGGGGTAAGGTAAGAAGAGATGAACGACAGGTCAGATGCTAACGGTGTCAGATCAAACGATAGCGCCAAGATCAAGTTGGCTCGCAGCGGACAGCTGATTTCGCCCCTGAGCGATGACTGCCCCAGAGCGGTTGTATTGCTCTCTGGTGGGTTAGATTCTGCAACTTGCGCTGCGCAGGCGATTGCCGATGGCTACGCAGTGACAGCCCTATCCTTTGACTACGGTCAGCGCCACGACCGTGAGCTGTTGGCTGCCAGGGAAGTCGTGGCAGCTCTAGATATCAAAGAACACCGAGTAGTGAAGGTGGACCTCGCCCAGTGGGGGGGCTCATCACTGACTGATGAGGCGCTGTCTGTACCGACTGATGGCGCAGCCATTGATGAATCGACCGATGGATCGGCTATTCCCTCTACCGGCATTCCACCCACCGCCATTCCCTCCACCTACGTGCCTGGGCGCAACACAGTCTTTATTGCGATCGCCCTTTCTCTCGCCGAAGCCCAAAAAGCCGCTGCCATTTACCTCGGCATCAACGCGGTTGACTACTCAGGCTATCCAGACTGCCGTCCAGAGTATCTCGCAGCCTTTCAGCACCTAGCGACCCTCTCTTCAAAAGCTGGCTTAGAAGGGAACTCCCCCGACCTAGTCGCCCCCCTAGTGCTAGATTCTAAGGCCGATATTGTGCGGCGAGCGCTGAAGCTGGGAGTTCCCATCGAAAAAACATGGTCCTGCTACAAAGGAGAGACTGCGCCCTGCGGCGTTTGTGATGCCTGTCGAATTCGAGATGCTGCCCTAATACGAGTAGGCAGAGACGACCTAGTGTCTCCATTGGGCAAAGTCTCCGTCGGCGAGCGACCATAGGTCAGCATTCGCAGCTCTGGCACTTGCGGCCCAGAAACTACAGTAAAGGGCAATTCGAGCATGACAAAGCCGATGGTGAGATTCGAACTCACGACCCTTCCATTACGAGTGGAATGCTCTACCCCTGAGCCACATCGGCGTGACGAGCCAGCCTGGTTTAGGCTACCTGGTTTAGCCCGTCTGAGTTAGAGATTATAGCAGGCTACTTCAAGCTATAGCAGTGCTGTGGCAAGGATCTATCAGTAGAAAATTTGCAGTGGAAAATTTGGCAAAGACACGTGGCGTGACCTGTCACAATAGTATGGGTAGTAGAGTACGGGTAGTACCTGTGGGGCGCGATCGCTCAAAAACCACTTAAAAGACACCATGGTAAAAAAGACAGCAGCCGATAAACAGGCCAAGCGCAAGCAACAGAATAAGCCGAACCCCAGACCGCCAAAAGGCATGAGTCAGGCACGCTACGACCGGCTAGTTGCAGAATCTCAAGCGCCCTACAAGGGACTTCGAAAGGTTATCTACGCCTCCGTTGGGGCTTCAGGCGCAATTGGCGGATTTGTCTTTTTCACTAAGATTTTGGCAGGTCGCGATGTTGAGGCGTCTTTGCCCAATCTGGCCCTGCAGCTTGGAATTGTCGCGCTGATGGTGTTTTTGTTTCGCTGGGAAAGCCGGGAAAAGGAAGAGCGTTAACCGGTGCCCAAAGACAGAGACACAACGATGGCTTCTGCAGGCAGCGAGCTGCTGAAAAGCGAGAAAAAGCATCCCGTTGTTCTGGTGCATGGTATTTGGAATACGGCCGCTATTTTTAATCCTTTGAGGGCGCACTTAGAGAAAGCGGGCTGGTCTGTTTATGCATTGAGCATGGTTCCCAACAATGGCGACGCACCTATTGAAGTCTTGGCTGAACAGATGTCATCGTTTATAAATCAGGCGCTAGGGCCCGATCAGTCATTCAATCTGGTGGGATTTAGCATGGGCGGACTCGTCAGCCGCTACTATGTCCAGCGCCTCGGTGGCCTGGCGCGAGTGGCAAAGTTTGTTACGGTGTCTGCGCCGCATTACGGAACGATACTAGCCCTAGGCAGCCTTCGTCCGGGCGTCCGACAAATGCGACCAGGCAGTCCATTTCTAACATCGCTTAACCGCGATAAGCAGCGCCTAGAGAAGCTGCAGTTTTTTTCTTTTTGGACGCCGTTTGACCTGTTAATTCTGCCGCCGTGGAGTTCTCAGCTGGGCGTGGGTGCGCTCCATCGTTTGGATATTCCCACCCACAATCGCATGATTCGAGATCAGAAGGGGTTGAGTGCGATCGCTCGGGCTCTATCATCGGGTCATTAATGGGCATCGCCCACCCGCGAATACTGCGTTTCACCAAACACTGCACTGGGATATTTGTAGTATTTGAATTCCAGCAAGTTGTGAAAGGGATCTTCCAAGAAAAATGTGCAATGCTCTATGCGCTCACCTTTGAAGCGGTGTTTTGGCTGCTGGTGAAACCTCAGACCGTTTGCTCTAGCTTTGCCTAACGCGTTTTCCCACTCTTGCTCAGTTGAGAAGGTAAGGCCAAAGTGTCGGGGATAGATTCCCCTTTGAGTAGGCAGCTGGGCGTGAACAACATGGGCAACAAGCTGGTGACCACCTAGATTTAAGATGAGAGAACCTTTCCCTTCACGCCCAACTTCACAGCCAAGCCCCTCCACATAAAACCGCTTCGTATCAGGGATGTTTTCAATTGGAAATGAAAGGTGAAAGATGGTGCTCATAGAAGATTCACTCGCAGACCGATAGACTGGCAGCCCGATAGATTGGCAAGCCCGGCAGATTCATTTTGTAATGGGGACTACAGCTAGAGCAATGCGCGCACAGATAAATCTGAAACAGATTCTGAAAATAGGTAAATTAGCATGCTTCCACTTGCGTGGCACTATGCTACTGTTGCTCATAGCTGCTTCTTCAAAGGCTATCCATTTGAGGTAGTACCCCAAGAGCTGTAGCAGGGGTGGGAAACCAGGTGCATTTGCATTGTAGTACGGCCCAAAGAATCGTGTAATCCATACTCTAGAGATACGCTAGAGACGCCTTATGTCAATTTACGTCGGAAACCTTTCTTTTGATGCCACCCAAGAGGACATCAATCAAGTCTTTGTAGAGTACGGTACGGTAAAGTCTGTGAAGGTTCCGACCGACCGTGAGACGGGCCGCGTTAGAGGCTTTGCCTTTGTTGAAATGTCTAGCGATGAAGAAGAAGAGGCTGCGATCGCCGCGCTAGACGGTGCCGAGTGGATGGGGCGCACGCTCAAAGTTAACAAGGCAAGACCCCGCACGTAGGCATTTGCAATACGGTGCTGCGACAGCTGTAGATACACGGAATGATTGGGTAAGACTACCCTTAGCTTTCTAACTTGGGAAGGCTAAGGGTAGTCTTTTTGCCGTTCTTAGGGTGCCTGCGGCTACACCCCGGCTACACCCCGTACCCCTTTGAAACTTTCTAAAAAACAAAAAATCCAGCTCCGCCGTCCCCGTCCGCTTCTGTTTTCTGGGGTCGTCGGCATTCTTGGATTACCTTGGGTAGGGCTATTTGCAATAAGCCATCAGGTACGGCAACAGCAGCCAAAAATAGACCGCCAGGCCATACAGTATTTTTCTCAGCTGCCCGTACATAAGCAAAACAAGTCAGCGCTCAAATTTGATCGACTAGCCACTGGCTTAGGCTTTCTGACCAATGGTGGCAACGATCCCGCCTTGGAAATCAATCGGGAGGCAGCAGCAGCTTTCCAATCCATTGGCCCCTCTCTACTGGCATTCTTACATGCCCAAACGACAAAACCAGCAGGTCCCCTAGACGCCCTCCCGCCTGACTTATCTCACTATCTAGACACCTATGGCGACACGATAGGGCAGCTCCAAGGGCATTTGCTTAGCGCAGAGTCCCCCCTGTGGGAGATGGATATGTTGAATTTTCATCTCGATAGCCTGCTGCCAGGCTTTGTAAATGTGCTCAATGTGCAGAAGCTCCTATTACTGACCGCAATAAACGCACAGCAGCAGGGCCGAACGGCAGATTCGATAGCCTCACTAGAAGCGTCTTGGCGGCTCAATCAAGCGATCGCTCAGCGGCCAGACCTAGTATCACAGACCCTTGCAGCCATCGTCTCCGCACAGCAGGCAGGGCTCCTACGTCACTTTGAGGATGTGCCTACCTACTGGCAGACACGTCTGAGCGAACAGAACCAGCAGCGATCGGTTATGGACGGGGTGACTTTTGAAATGTGGCTACAATACCTGTCAACAAGACGATCCTGGCACTTTCCAGAGCCGGTAGGTGAGACCGCAAAAGGTACCGGTTTATTGGATACTGTCTGGTTCAGAAAGATATCCTCAGCCAGTCTTTCTTCTTTGTTTTCACCGGAAGCCTACTTTCAGCTGATATTTCTAGATACGATTTTCAATGCGCAAAAAGCTTTGGTCCAGCTTGCCGAATTGGACATCTGTTCGACGCCACCAATTGTCGCCGAGCAGTTGCTTATAGATGTTCAGACTGCTCGCTGGCATAAGGGCGCTGTACTCTCGCCAATGGTCACGGCTAAACGATGGAAGCTTACAGGCGATCGCGCTCTAGCCATAGAGCTTTCCCAGCAGGTTCTGCAGATAAAGCAACACTTTGACCAATACGGAGACTGGCCAGATAAGTTGGCAGCGCCCAACTCCCTCGCCTGTCCTGAAGAGTACTGGATATACCAAGTCTCCGAAGCTGGAACGGTCAATATTACCTTGAGCAAGTCTCTTCTGACGATGCCCGTTATTCCCTTACAGTTTCAGGCTAAAAAACCTGACCGTGAAACCTAACAACACCCATCACAGGTTTGATCTGTTTACCTCGCATTGCCAGCCACCCAGTGTTAACCGCCCCAGTGTTAACCGCCCAGCGTTAACCTCTGATGGCTTTAAACCGTCGATACGCCCACTGATATGTATCAGTGGGCGTATCGAAGAACATATCAGATCGTTTTCTAGCTGGCTTTGATCGCTTTCTCGGACATACTGTAGGTACCACCACGACCGCGATACCAGACACCATCGCGAGCGCCTGCCGATAGGATATTAGAGATGCGATTGCGCGCTTTCAAGAAGTGATTTTTGGGCATATCTTCTTTAAAGACAGCGTTCATCACATCCGCAATTTTGAAAACGTTTGTAGGCTGGGCCTGCAGAACACCAACAATGACATCAGGCAGAGGTGACTTACGGTAGCTTTCCTGTACGTAACGCTGCCAATTAGCGGTTCTACCGCTGCGCTTTGGAGTCTTTGAAACTTTAGTGCTCTTGACTGCTGTCATTGTTGGTGTTCTGCAGGCCCAGCCTACAAACGTTTTCAAAATTGCGGATGTGATGAACGCTGTCTTTAA
>JBCBJS010000021.1:0-68490 GCA_038523095.1 Cyanobacteria bacterium J06626_6 | reverse complement strand
GAAGCCCAGTAGTAGGGGGCCGGGTAGCCCTCTTGTGTGAGCAGGGCTCGCTGCGATCGCTGCAAAGCTTGAGCCTTGGTCAACCCGTCGTTCAATCCCTGGTAGAAGTAGTCCATTAGACGGGTATTGGCGCCGTCATCTGCTCGCCACAGGGTTGATAGAGCGCTACGGGTACCGGCTCTTACTGCCATACCTGCTAACCCGAGGACGGCTTGGCGATCGCCTTGGGCTGTTTCGCAGGCGCTCAGGACTAGCAGCTCTATGGGCTCAGCCTGCTGCACGCGGGCGGACTGTACCAGCGCGCTGAGTTCATTGGCGGTAATGCCATCCTGATAGGTGACTAAGAACGTTTCGTTGGGGTCTGAGCTGAATACGCCGTGGGTCTTCCAGTGGATAGTGTTGTACTGTTCTCTTTTTAGCTGCTGTTCGATATTTGCTTTGGTAAATGACTCGTTTAGCAGGGGTGGTGCTGCCGTGAGCTGAGCGGGGATTTGGTCTAGCTCTGCCTGCAGTAGCTCAATGGAGGGAAACTGCTGCCCGCGGATGGTTTGGGGGATGCTGATGCCGCCGGTGAGAACTTGTAGCTGCTGAGAGGTTGTGCGAGGGGCAAATAGGGACAGCTGAGGGGCGATGGCGATCGCGTAGGGCTTTTCGATCAGGTATTGTTGGCCGTCGTAGAGCGCGCCCATGGGCACATTGCGCAGCGGACCGTCGGAGACAAAGACCAGGGTCTCAATCTGTTCATTCTCCGATAATAGCGGTTCTATTGGGGCTATTAGCCACTGATAGAGCTGGTTGGCAGAGGCTAGCACTGCGGGCGTTTTGCCCGGTAGCGTTAGGTTTTGTCGTAGGGCTTTGAGGGTTTGTTCTACCGTTGCTTGTGAGACTGAGACGGTTTGAAGTGAGAGTGGCTGAGCGGGAATGTCTACAACGATGGCCAGCTGCTCTGGAAGGAGAATTGGATATATTTTTGCGGCTTTGGGATCGATTCTCTCTTCATTTAGGTTCACTAGCTGGGAGAGGTTGCAGCCTAAGAAGTTTTCGAGTTCTGTGAGCTGAAGGGCGTCGAGAGTTTTTACGACTAGGCTGAGTGATGCGCCGATGTTTTGACCTTCACTAGATTGTTCTTCAGGGGCGGATGGCTGCTTTAGTAGCAGCGCCACAAACTCGCGGTAAAGGGGTTCTACGTCATCTCTAAAGGAAAACTGCGCCTGTGGATTGGTCAACAACAGATTTTGCCTGACTGCATCAAGTGATGTTAGTGCTTGCTGATAGGCGCTTTTGGCGAATGCTGGATTTTGGGACTGATTGTTGTAAAGCCGACCGAGCTGCCATTCCCAGCGATATGCGGCTTCTGGAGCCTGCTTCCCTTCCAGTAGGCCTAGGGCCTGCTGGGTTAGGGGGATGGCATCGTCTGGCTGTTTGGCTAGCTCGTAGGTGTGGGCGAGTTCACCGACTGCGTAAGATTCTAGGAGCGGATCGGTGAGAGCCTGTGCCTGCTGGATGGCTGCTGTTAGGACCTCGGCGATCGCCTGCCACTGCAACTGTTCTTGTGCAGGCTGTTTGTTTTCTTGAGTTCTGTTTTCTGGGGTTCTGCTTTCTGGGTCATTATTTTCTTGGGCAGTGGCGTCAGCATTTTGCCATTCGGTGCGAACGCAGGTGACGGAGGCGGGTGACTGCAAGCAGTTTAGGCTGTGGGCGTAGCTGATGTGGGCTTCTGTGCGATCGCGACCTGGGGCGAGTGAATTGAGATCGGCCTGTAGATCAATTTGTGGCCAGAGGTCCCCGGCAGCTGCTATCTGGCCGCTTTCGATGAGGAAACTCAGCTGATTGAGCTGGGCTTGTGTCTGGAGCCATCTGTACCTTTGGCGGGAAGGCGCGTATGTCGGTGGGTTTGCCGCTGTGGCTGAGTAGTAGGCGATTGCCTGCTCACTGTACGCTCTGGCCTCAGAGACTTTGCCGATGGTGATTGCCCGATGACTAAGGGAGCGCAGCGTGTGGCCTAGCTCTAGGGTGATCTGCTGCTTTGCTAGCTCATTTGTGGATTGAGCTGTTCTGTTCGCTTCTGGGTTTGATTCTGGGTTTGATTCTGGGTTCGCTTCTGGGTTTGAGGGTGCGATCGCAACTTGTAGCGCATCCGATAGAACAGCTTGGGCATCGGTTAGCGCTCCGATTCGGCGAAGGGCTTTTCCTATCTCCTTTGCAGCGGCTAGCTGTAAGCGGGTAGACGACAGACTGGAGGCCAGATTGATTTCTCTGAGTGTTTGGAGGGCTCGGACGTTGAGGCCTAGTTCTTGCAGGGCGATTGCCTGATTGATTTGCGATCGCACCAAGCCTAAATTTTCTGACTCGGATGGCTGTCGCGTTTCTACCTGTTGCAGGGCGCTTCGATAGTGGGATTCTGCCTGCTGCCAGCTGGTGAGCGCCTGCCGCGTTTTTCCCTGCTGCCACAACAGCTGCCCCTGCGTGTTGGATACGCGGGCGGCCACTTCCCAGTAGCGCTGGGACCGACCTGTCCAAGCCTGCACAATGCCCATACTTTCCGCGATGGCTGATTGGGCGGCTGAGGCGTTTCCCAACTGCTGATAGGCGATAGCTAGGTTGCTTAGTAGGTAGGCTTTGGTGAGGGGGCTGGCTTGTGTCGCTGTAGGTAGGGCTGCTTCCCAGTGGGCGATCGCTTCGGCCAGTCGTCCGGCTTCAAAGGCGACGACGCCCTTGGTTAGCTCCGTTTGCCAGTTTGCTGATGCAGTCGATGCTTTAAGGACGAGTGGGCTGCTCTGTGCGATCGCTGCTGTGACAGGGCGCGTGCCACATGCGAGCGAAACCCAAAAGCTGACTATAAATAAAACAGTCCATAGCCAGCGTCTCCATTGTCTTGACCACAAGTGTCCTGACCACAAGCTGCGGAGAAGCACTTTCTGAAGCCTGTCTACAGTTTTCCGTTTGAACATTGTCCTCTCGGTGTGCTGGGCAGGGCAGCCATCAAAACCACCTCTCCAAGATTATTCCTGCCCCATCCCTGCGCTTCTACGGGGGAATGCGTAGCCTCTGTCAGAGATGCGCCCTGGGTCGATTGGGCTGGGGGCTGGGGCATTAGGGTGCTGGGCACTGATACATCTGAGAGACTTTCCCGACTGTTCAAGACGCCGTAGGGACTTGTGCTCAGGCCGCCTGTGCCGGTCTGTACGAATCGGCCCGTGCTGGCCCTTCCTGGCGCGCAGCCCTCTAGCACGACGGCCACTTCCGTCGATTGGGGGAGGGGCTCTGCCGTGGGCCTGACCTCCGAATCGATGGTTTCTAGGCGGGTTTCTCCGGCTACGCCAAAGTCAGAACTGGCGGTGATGTCGCTTTGGGGGGTGAGGCCTGGGCGGACCGATAGCCCAATCACCTGCTGGGCAGCAATGTCTACCTGTCCGCCGTCGCCGAAGACTGCGTTGGCAGTGATGTCGCTGTTTTCGGTGGGGACAGCGACCACAAAGTTGGTGGCCTGAATGTCGATATTGCCGCCGGTGGCGGTGCCGGTGGCGTTGGTGGTGATGCGGCTGCCGTTGCGCAGGGTGAGCAGGTCGGTTTGGAGGGTAATGTTGCCGCGATCGCCTGCTACGGTGTCTGCGCTCAGTGAGCTATCGTCGCGCAGGGCAATTTGTTCGGCGCTCACCTGTAAATTTCCCGAGGCGCCCTGTCCAGGCGGAATCGGTGCGTTCTCCCCGCTGGGAAAATTGCTGACGCTCAGCGTCGCCCCCGATTCAATCAGTAGCGTGTTGGCATTGACCGCTAAGTTCCCGCCAGTGCCCGTGTCCCCGATTGCGGTTGCAAAGAGTCCGCTGCGACCCTGGGGCGTTTGCCCAGTTAGCTGCACCCTATCTGCATTGACCTGTAGGTCTCCGGCGCGGCCTGTACCGGCTGTGCTTGTGGCAATTTGGGCGCCGTTTTCTACCTGCAGCTGTGCGGTTTCCAAAGTCAGCGCGCCGCCATTCCCCGAAGCGCCAAAGTTCACGGCTGTGAGTAGGCCGCTGGGTCCTTCTAGCGGCGAAAAGCCAGATACTGTGATTTCATCGGCGGTAATGTTTAGCGGGCCTGCATTGCCGGGGCCAAAGGTACCGGTGCTAATTTCTGCGCCCTCGGTGATATCTACTCGGCTGGCCTCAATGGTGATGCCACCGCCTTCTCCTAGCGCTTCGGGACTCATGCCCGATTGGATCAGCGTTGGCGTCACAAATACCTGTGGGGCTAATAGCTGTGGGGCTAGATTTTCTGTCGTCGGCCCGATGTTCGGCAGGGCGGTATCTGCCGGGCCATTTGGTAGGCTACCCGGCAGACCGATGGTTGAAGCATTGGGCAAGCCGTTCGGGGATTCGCCTGTACTGGGTGAACCCAATGAAGCACTGTCTGGTAAGACAATCGGGTCGCTGGTGCCAGTGAGGCTAACGCGGTTGGCGGAGATGTCGATGCTGCCAGCAACGCCCTGATTGAAGCTATTGGCAAAGATTTGGGCACCGCCTGTCATGATTAGGTGCCCGGCTGTCATGTCTAGCTGGCCGCTGTTGCCGCTGCTCAGGCTATCAGCGGTGGTAAAAAGACCGCTGGGCCCAAGGGGTGAGACGCCGCTCAAAAGCGCCGTCTCGGACACCTGCAAATTTAGCTGCCCGCCATTGCCTGATCCAAAGGTATTGGCCCCTAGCTGCCCGCCCGTCTCAATGCGCAGGTTGCGAGCCTGTAGGTTTAGCCTGCCGCCCAACCCGACTGAACCGGGGGCGGTATCTACGGAAAGGTAGCTGTGAAACGGTGGTGTGGTGGGCTCTACACTGAAGCCTTTGATCTCTGCTGTTTCGGCTGCCTGGATGTCGATCAGGCCGAGGGATGGGCCAGCTAATGTCGGGCTGGAAAATGGATTGAAATTGGGCTCTAGATCCGGCAAGGTTTCCGCTAAAATTGCCGAGCTTTCGCTGACTGAGATATTTTGGCCGCTTAGCAATGCCTGGCCTGGTGTCGTTGCGCTGACCTCTACGAGCGATCGCCCTGCCATGGAAATATCGGCAAAGGTATCGACGCTGGCGTAGTTTGCGGATAGATCTGGGTTTAGCAGGACGGTCCCGCTGGCAACGCTGCCTAGCTCAACTCGCCCACCCGTGGCGGTGAGGTCTCCGCCTATTAGCTCGATGCCATTGCCGATGAGTGCGATCGCCTCACCAGGCCTCACCGCCAAGTTGCTCGGCGGCTGAAACAGCCGATTGACAAACGCAGACGGCACATCTGGCCCACCAAAGGTGAGAAGATGCCCGGTGCCAGTCACAGTGATAGGTGCACTGGGAGGAAGCATCTCCTCACCCGACAGTCCTGGCTGCGATAAGAACCCCAAACCAATCGGCGTACTGACGGATAAAAGCTCCGACGATGGTGCCGTTGCCTGCCCAGATATCAGCACATCACCATTGTCAAAATCAATTTGCTGGGCGGTACTCGCTACAAGAGAGCCACCTAGGTCGAGCTGCGCAGTAGGGCCGAAGCTAATCCCACTGGGATTGACCAAAAACAGATCGGCCTGACTCCCTGGCTGGGTTGCGATTCGCCCATTAATCAGCGAACCCGAGCCGCCCGTAACGCGGACTAAAATGCTGTCTACATCTGGGTCAACAAACAGTACCGACTGTCCGGCTGCAGGGGAGAATTCTTTAAAGCTGTGCAATAGGAGACTTTCTGCTGCATTTAAAGTGCCGCCTTCGACCGTACAGGTGAGTGATAGGCAGCTATCTATTGGGGAGCCGTTCACAAGTGTGCTAAAGCTGCCATCGCTAGAAATTTGACCTAGGGCCGATTGGTTGGAGAAAGCCCCCTCCCCCAGTAAGCAAACGCCCACACCCATGCTTAAACGCAGTAGGGGGCGAAGTCGATTAGCTTGAAACCCGATTGGAGAAATGGAGTCGATGGGGCAGGTCCTGGGGTGAGGAGGCTTCACTTTTACCATCGCGAGCATAATACTGAGTAAAAATTACTATGCCCGCAGCCAATTCATCTGAGAATTTACTGAAGAATGGGTCATACCCATACTATCCTTATGACTGTAACCTTCAGACTGTAAACGTGATGTTATGTAAAGTTTACAGAAAGCCTAGAAACTTGCACAGGGCTCCGCCGTCCAGAGCACGCATGTGGCAGTTCCTCGGCGCAATGCACAGATCATCATGAGTTATCCATAAGACTTATTACTGCACATAGCTCTTCCACAGTCAGCTCCTTTTCCAAATGCCTCCGCATCTCACTTGCAGAAAGCCCCAAGCGACCCAAAGATCAATGTGTAAACCCGTTTATCGTCCCTGTTTTTCCCTATCCCTGCCTTTAGGAATTGCCATTCCTTTGGCTGTTCCTTTGGCCCTTGTTCCCCAACCTGCGACAAAAGCGCTCACGTTCAACTTCGACTTTGGTAGTGGTGTGCCACAGGAGCTGCAGACGGCTGCGCAGGAGGCTGCGAATTTGTGGTCTCCGCTCCTCAAGGATAACGCTACGGTCAGGCTAAGAGTGGACTATTCAGACTTGTCGGCTGCGGGTAGTGTGCTTGGGGGTGTGCAGCCAGGCAAGGTGAAGGTGAAGTACGAGGACTATGTCGATGCCCTGTTTAACGATGCGGTCTCTACCAATGACTTTCAGGGAATAGCCAGTATGCCTCTCTCAGCGGAGGGCCGAGAAGTGCTCTATGAACACCAGAGGGGTGACTACGATAAGGACGAGGCTGAGCTGAAGTCAAAGGAATTTGGGTTTTTGATGGATGGCCAGTTTGCCAATGGCTACAGGTCGAATGGCCAGAAAAACCGCAATTCTGTACCGGACTTTTTGGACAATGATGGCAATGACAATAACAAGAATGTTCAGCTGACCCGGGCAAATGCGAAGGCGCTTTCGCTGCTGAAGCAGAATGACGATGCCCTCGATGGTCTGATCACGATCAATAGCAATGTTGACTGGGATTTTGACCGTGGTGACGGGGTGTCGCGCGATCGCTTTGATATTGTCACCGTTATGCAGCATGAGATTGGCCATGCGCTCGGCATTGTCAGCGGCGTGGATACGCTCGACTTTTTGGCTTCTACGAGTGGACCTATTGACAATGAAGATATTGAAAAGGGCAAGTTTTCCTACCTGATGCCTATGGATTTCTATCGGTATTCCGATGAGAGTAAGAACCTAGGTGTCATGGATATGACCATCGGTGGCGGTCGGAAATACTTTTCGCTCGATGGTGGACAAGCGCCCGTAAAAGACGAATTTGGCAGAGCGGCAAATTTTTCTACTGGCAGCCTGAAGTCGGAAGGGGACGGGTACCAGGGCAGCCATTGGAAGGCAAATGGTAATCCTTTCGGGGTGATGAATCCGATTCTCGAATCGGGGCAGTCGATTGATATTTCCCAGCTGGATTTGACGCTGCTGGATGCCATTGGCTGGGACCTAGAAAATTCCAATGCGAAGCGGGCGGCGGTGATTGGGCTTGATTGGGATGATTTTACAGGTGAGTTGCAGCGCGATCGCCAATCTGTTGTAAATAGCATAGTCGCTCGGTGGGAGGACGATATTCCTGAGCTAGAGGCCGCGCTGAGCGAAGCCTCCTCAGACATAGAACTGAAATTTCAGGAAAAGCTACAGGAAAAATTTGACAAGCTGACAGATAAACTTGAAGACGAAAAAGACGCTAAGGACCGGTACAAAGAAATCTCCAAGTTTTATGAGGATGTCGATGAAGAAGCTGAAAAGAGAAATAAGGAACTCACTAAGCTGCCGGAGAAGATTGCGAAAATTGACAAAGAGGTCCGCAAGTGGCTAGAGCTGCCTGCGGACAAGCTTGCCAAAGAGATGCAAAAGGCGGACGGTGCAACGATCAACCGGCTCTCTAACGTTGTGAAGTCTTTACCGTCAGGGGAGCGAAGTGCTGCTGAACTCAAGCTGGAGTCTGCTGTTGCGCGCTTTGCCGACGACCCTGACGAACTGGTCGAGGACCTGCTGGATACCAGTGGACCTGCCAACCCAATTGGCTGGAGCTACTATCGCTGGTACTGGTGGTGGCTGGAGGGGCAAGCGGGCGACGATGGCATAGACGACGACCTAACCTATTTCTATGAGTACGATGATGACGATGATAGCCGCGCGCTGTCGCCGACGTTTTACTACGCGACTGCTGCGAATGGACTCACGGCTATTGCAGCGCAAGATATCAGCGCCCGCGATGTTCCAGAACCCTCATCTATGTTGGCGTGCTTTGGCATCGCAGCTATCGGGGCAAGCCTTGTAAAGAAGAAAGACCGCTCTGGCGAGTAGGCGAGTCATCTCTCTTCTGCCTGTTGATCAAGCAGCACATCTGAGGTCACTACTGACCGTTGCCAATCAGTATGAAGGGCGACCAGTAGTAGGGGTGGCTGAGTCGTGACCAGGTTTGGGGTTCTGTTTCATCGGCGAAGCTGATCAGCCGGAGGCCACCGCGAGGCGATGTTGCCGAGGTCTCGCCCTTGTTGATGAGGGTGAGCTGGGCCTGCCGGAGGGATTCAGCTTTGGTGCTGTTGCCCTGGAGGAGGTTTGTATAGAAGGCGCTCATGAGCGTTTGGGTGCCGCCATCGTCTACGGCCCAGAGGGAAGCGATCGCTGCATTTGCCCCTGCGTTCTGCATCAAGTATCCAAATCCTAGGATCTCTTCACCGGTTTCATCTTTGCCGCTGAGCCCGGTTTGGCATGCGCTCAGCACCACTAAGTCTAAGTTGCTGAAAAACCATTCATCCTGCACTTCCTGCAGGGTGATGGTTTCGCCGTTGCCGAGCAGAATGAAAGAGTCGAGCGGGCTGCCTGGTAGGAAGGACGCGTGGGTCGCAAAGTGAACAATGGGATAGTCGTCCATGCTGGGCAGTATGCTGGCCTTTGTGAATTCTGGGTCTCGGTATAGGGCACTGCTGGGCTGGAGGGCCTGCAGCGACTCAATTTCTACGCCTGCATAGGGCAATCCTTGGAATCCGAAGGTCTGTTCGCCTACGGCAATTTCATAGCGAATTGCTGAGTTGGTAAAAGCGCCCGCTAGGATTTGGCGTTCGGTCGGTGGCTGGCTACTCAGATCATCGAGAGAGGCGGCGGTAATGTTGTTGACTTGGAACTGTTCTACCAGCCAGCTGTTGCCATCGTGTAAGGCAGATAGGGGAATATAGCGCAGGACACCGTCGGGCGCGTAGAGAATGGTTTCTGTCTTCGCCTGGGTCAGCTGTGATTCAACCGGTCGAATTAGCCAGTCGTAGAGCTTTTGGGCGTTGGGGCGAGGGTCGCTGGCTGGGCTTCGGAGATCTTTTCGGAAGGCCTGAATGATTTGATTAAGCTCGAGGCGGGAAACGTTCACAGTGGTGTGGGTTGGCGGCGTGCCTGGCGCAACCACGACTAGCTCTAATCGGTCTTCTAAAATGAGCGGATAGAGAAGAGTGCTCTGCGATTTGAGATCGCGCAGGTTCTGAGAGATATCGGGCAGGCGTGAGAGACTAAGGCTTTGTTCTCTGGCGCTGTAGCTGAGCGATTCGATGTGTTTTAGAATATCGTCGCGGCGACTGAAGTGACGAAAGGCACGCACTATTTCCCGCTGTTGCTTGTCGAGCTGGGCTTTTTGTTGGGTTTCTTCGGGGGTGAGTGGGCGGTCTAGGTTGCGAAGGGCTTGGAGAGCCCTAGCGATCGCAATTGCCGATTCGTTGAGCTGTTCATACTCGTTCCAAATTTGTTGTTCTGCGCTAGCGTTGTCTACGCCTGCTTGAGTATCGTCATTGCCGCGAACGCCGCGCAGGTAGTCGTCTAGTTCTTGCACTTTTAGCAAGTCGATAACTCGCTGCGCTTCAAGCACGCGGTCTTGCTGAAGGAGTAGGTCAGCGAGCCGTCGGTAAGTGGGGGTAATGCTATCGAGGTAAGACTGTTGGAGATCGTTTGGGAGGCTAGTGAGGTTGTCGCGGATAGATTCGTGGCGGGTAATGGCCTGCTTGTAGAACAGAATGGCGAGGACGGGCTGTGCTGCTGTGTCGTAGAGTTTGCCAAGGTTGGCTAAGGCGGTGCTTTCGCCCTGCAGGTCATCTGCGAGTCGAAACTGGCTAAGTGCTGCCTGGGAGAGTGCCTGTGCCTGTTCTAAATCGCCCTGCCGGGCGGTGAAGTCGGACAGGCTGTTGAGTCTGCGGCCAGTGGCAGAAGGGTCTTGGCTGGTTTGGGCGAGGGTGAGGGCGATTTGGTAGGCGGCGATCGCGGGCTCTAATTGTCCTAATTGTCCGTAAAGGCTGCCTAGCTGCGCCTGTAGATGGCTCTGTAGGGCAGTGTCGCCTGCTGCTTGAGCAAAATATAGTCCTTCTTGGGTACTGATCAGTGCCGGATCTATATCGCTTAACCGCTGATAGACCGCGCCTTTTGCGCCTAGGATCGTAGCCTTTTTGTATGGATCTTCTGCTGTTAGCGCAAGGGCCTGATCGAAGTAGCCAAGTGCGGTTTTGTAGCGGCCTAGGGCCTCATAAGTGCCGCCCAAGTTGGTGAGCGTGGCGGCGGTTGTCGCGTCATCACCGACGGACTGTTGGATTTCCAGGGCCGTTTGGTAGGCGCTGAGGGCTTTGCCGTAGTTTGCTTGGAGATAGTGCAGTCCGCCGAGTCCATCCCAGGCTTTGCCGAGCTGTGAGGGTTTTTGGGCGGTTTCGGCGAGGGAAAGGGCCTGCTGATAGCTGCTTTGAGCTTTGTCGTACTGGCCTAGGGTTTCGTAAAGGGTGCCTAGACTGTTCAAAAGGCTGGCGCGATCGCCTGCTTCTGAGACGATTTGTAGGGCCTGCTGATAGCGCTGCTCGGCTTGGTCGTAGCGGTCTGTTTGCTGGGCTACGAGGGCGAGGTTGGTGAGTATGCGCCCTTCACTGACGCGGTTGCCAACTACTTTCGCTAGGGTCAGTGCTTGTTGGTAAAACGTTTCGGCTTGGTCTAGCTTACCTAGGGTGTAGTAAGCGATGCCCAGATTGTTGAGGGTGCGGCCTCGGTAAAACTGCCGGGCAAGGATGGCTTCTGGAGAAGTTTGGGCGGGCGGGGTTTGCCAGAGATGGAGTGCCTGGTTGTAATGGGCGATCGCACTCTCTATATCGCCGAGCTGAACATGTACTGCGCCAAGGTTGTGCAGGGCATCTCCAGTGATGATTTGTTGCCTATCGTCTGTTGTTTCTGTCCTTGTAGGGAGCTGTTCTAATGCAGATTGTAGCGAGCTGAGTGCTGTGATGGGATCGTCCTGCCTACGATGTACGAAGCCTCTGTAGGTGGCGACTTCGGCTAGTCCCAGATTATCTTGCAGGGTTTGATAGTGCTGCTGCGCGCTGTCGAGCTTGGCGAGGGCCGTGTCGTAGTTTGCAAGGTTGGCGTAGGTATGGCCGAGCTGGCTGAGGATACGAGCCTGTGCGGGCAGATCGCTTTCAGTTAGGCTGAGGGCTTTTTGGTAGGCTGCGATCGCTGCTTCAAATTCTCCCTGCTGAAAGTGACGGAAGGCGGCTTGTTCCATAGCGAGGGTCGCAGGCTGCTGCGCGCGGGTTTTATGTTCTCTGGCGTACGAAATGGGTTCTTCTGCTGTGGGCCGGGGTGTCAATACGGCTATCTCCTGCAGGGCTAGGGTCGCTAAGATTCCTATTGAGAATAGATTCCACATAGTCCTGCCAGAAAGCGTGAACTGTTTAGAGGTACTTGTGAGAAGGGTTTAGATGAGAAGGGTTTAGAAGATTGTTGCAGGATCGTAGAAGCTGAGCCGTTCTATGCCGAGACGCAGTCCCTGCCCATTGCTGCCGGGTGGAAACGCGAACGCTTCATAGAGGTAGATGCCGTCTATGGGATTTCGATGCGCTTTGAGTGCCACTGTGATTTCTTTCCCTGGTGGAACCGGCGGGTCGAATACAACCGTCATGGTTTTTTCATCGGAGTCGTTAGCGACCAGACTCAAGGGAAGTTTGGTACTGCGATCGCCCTGTATGTAAGCGTAGGTCTCTCGAATGCTAAAGCTAGGATAATCTCGGCCCTCCACCTGAGAAAAAACAACTTCTTCTAGAGATTCACCCGCATTCTCAGGAATCGAAATATTGAACCGATACTCTGATTCTCGGTACTGCGTGTCGTTCGTAACCCTCACACCGGTAATGCGAGGCGGGCCGCTAAAGTAAGACCTGGGCACTGCTGGTGGAACGGGCGTTGCTCGGGGTGGTTCCGGCATGGACGGCACGTTGTTTAGAAAGGTGTTGATAGGCACTGCCAAACTAAACCCATCTCGAACAATCGTGGTGTCAAATTCTGAGTCGGGCAAATAGATTTCTTTTCCCTCTGCCCGGCCATGGATACCGACGACGCTACCTTCTTCATTGAGTACGGGTCCGCCGCTCATCCCTTGCCGCGCAGTGCCGGTGTAAATTAACCCATATCCGCCGGGGAGCGGCCTGGGTGACAGCCCAGAGATATTTACAGAAATGAATTGATAAATGTAGGGAATGGCTTCTCCCGACTGGGGCCATCCGGCGATAAAAGCTGGATCGCCTTCCGTGACCTTGTCAGAATCTCCTAGGGGAATCACTTTGTAGATCTGATCGCTTTTAAATTTGGCAACGGCCAAATCACTACCGGCAACTGGATGAATATCTTCAGGTGCAAGGGGATAGACGGCTTCATCAGTTGTGATAATCTCGTATTCGTCGGGCGTAGCGACGACATGCTTGGCTGTCAGCACGTAGTAGCTATCGCCTTGCTTCTCGAAGATGACGCCCGAACCCGGGCTTTGACCATTGACGCGGACGGTGCCTTCTTTTGCGCTTGCGTTAATGGCGCTGGGGTCTAGCGATAGCAGGAAGGACACGGCGAATGACCGGGTGGGGCGTATTCCGATGGTGAGCGTACTGGCGGTTAGGATGCTAAGACATAGGAAGACAAGTGACGGGTTTTTCATTAGTTTTATCTGTTTTTTTATAATCAGCTGTTGACTTAGCGCTCTATAGTTTTGGAATTAGTTGTTTCTTCTTTGACAGGTGTCTGGAGTCGGGTTGCTATAACCGCCGCTTAGGTAGCGGGATAGCCCAACGTAGGCATTGCAGCCGGTATCGGAAATGGGACCACCTGTGACTGGTAACCGAATGCGCAGCACCTGCTGAAGGGCAACGCGCGGACGCTGGGTTTGGGCTAGGTTCAGCAGGCGGTTGAGGCAGCGCTCACCTTCACCTGCAGTCGCACAAACGACGAGCTGACCGTCCATTCTGCCGGTAGTGATGTGGCTGAAGGTGCCGTCTTCGTAGGCTGCCTGAAATCGGTGGGTGCTGGCTTCGCAGTCGATTTCGGGGGTGTTTTCGATAGCGATCGCACCCGTATCCCAATGCACAATGGGAACGCTAGTTTCCCCAGCAGTCTGGGCCGACGTGGTGAGGACGCCGTCATTTTGCTCGCAGGCGAAGGTAATAGGTGCTGGTTGCGCGGCGCTTTCAGTTGTCTGCTCTTCCGTTGCCTGCTCTTCAGGTTCATGCTCTGAGGCAGACGATTGCCGTGCCGGTCCGGTCCAGACGAGGCAAAACAGGGGAACTGCGATCGCAACTCCTATGAAGACTGTGCTCCAGTGTTTCATAGTGTGATGACAGGGGAAAGAGTATACCTCTATATTGCGCCGTATTTGAGCTATCTCCGTGAAAATGCCGAAACTGTAATAGTTATTTGTACGTCTGGCTGTACATTTGAATATTACGATGGCTCTTTCTACGATGAAGACTGCTTATTGACAGTGATGTATTGAAAATACAGAGAAGCAGTCTGGGCAAAAGTACATATACAGGGAATGTTTATTTCCTACTGAGAATTATCGTCGCTTTCAGATGTGCTTTCTGATTGAGGATTTGTTCCCGTTATGGCATATCTAACTAATTCTGGAAATGAAACATCATTCTCAGCAGCTATCTCTTCCAGCTTTCTAAAAGAATCTCCGACATCTTCTGGGATGATCCCACCATGCGCCTGTCTAAGCCATTCAATTTGGTCATCGACCCCTTTATATTCAAAATCCGGTGGTTTCTGGTAGACGTAGACCTCAAACGGTTGTCGAAGGCTTGAACCTCGGAAGTTGGAAGGTACAGTAAATCTATATATGTACTGCTTAGATGCCAAATAATCTAGGCTGTCAGCTGTTAAGCTATCCTGCTCTACACCTAGGCCTTCTCTGTACATAGTTGCCATCAGTTCTGTGCTTTCTCTCATTCCCCAATAGCCTGCGAAGTTGAGGAGAGTCTTCGCAAACTCATATTCACCTAGTTCGAAAGCCAACTTTCCAAGCTTGCTAGATGCATTACGAAGCGACGCAAGTACATAGTAATCAAAACGGTACTTCTCGAAAATTGGAAAGCATAGTTCGAATAAAGCGTTGAAGTCTTTAGATGCCTTATCTATGTCCTTCTCTCTAACATAGAGATCTAATCTTGCCTCGTAAGCGCTACATACCCAGGCATACTTGAGATCGAATGTAGATATATCGTCAGCAAACCCATTCCCTTTAAATATGTCTATAGCATTACTAAGGTTTTTCTCACTCTCTTGTGGGTCAGATTCTTTTTGTATGTTTCCAAGCTGGGACATGCTGTCAGCCGCGATCAACGCAATAGCCGGAGAGTCACCGAACCTGTTATTCGTTCTCTCTATAGCGCTTACAATCTCACCGTATATCTCCTTTTTGTTGATCTTGCCGTGATTGGAGTGATTGGATTCTGTAAGTTCCTCATTATAATCCGTCATATACGATTGTAATGACGTGTATACCTGTCTTAGCTCTGATACGTTAACAGGGAATGTTTCACCTTCTCCAATGATTCCCAACCAATCTTCCAATGTTAGGAAAAAGTACTCTGTTGCAGATTCTTGATCAGCTCTCTGAGTTTTTTCTACCTCCATAAGGCGTGCGGTTATTCTTGCTCTAGAAAGTCTAAACTCAACGTTGCTAGGCTCAAGTTCTACAACGAAATCAAGATTTCTCTTTACAGCTAGTAGATCTTCTACAATTTCCTCTGTATCTCCTTCTGCTAGGCTAGCGTCATGTACACAACTAGAGATTATTTGAAGAAAAGATGCACCAGCCTCATCCAACTTGCTACTTGTCTCAGCCTCTTTACAGCCTTCAGATTCATATGCATCTGCCCTTGCTCTGAGGTCATCAGCTTGTTCTTTTGATCCTTCTATTGCCGCTTCGGAAGCGAGTTCTTCATATTTGTTTGATAAATTTCTCAAGTGAACAGCCAACGCTCTCTTGGATTCTACATTTTGACTGTCTATCAGTATGGCCTCCTTAATTAGCTTAACAGAGTTGTTTTGGTGATTTAGTGCCAAAAAGGTGTCTCCCTTCTCTGAAAACAGTCTAGAGAATGCGTTGTATAATCGGGAAAAGGATTTAAGTAGTGCGGCACTCTTTTGTCCCGTAAATCCATCTTCGAATGACTGTGCTGTCTTTAAAACTTCTTCCGCTTCTTCGACATATCCATAATTCATTCTGTTCCATGCATACCGAACAGCAGATTCGTTCAGAAGAATAAGCAACTTCTCCGGGATCTCACCAGTTCGGATAGTGTTTTCAGCAGCTGTTTTTGCCTCCTCTAGAGATAGACGAAATTCGTTCTCTGATCTAAGGCTATCCCCAACTTTCTCTGAAGAAAGCGCAATTCGATATCTGGCTTCTGCGACTTGCCATAGATTAGATGATTCGTCACTGTTTCCAATAATATACTCATGATAGGGCAAAAACATGTCAAATAGATTTCTCTGAAAACGAGAAAATCCAACTATTCCAGAAGTTTGACCATCCTGAACAAGGCTGGAAATCTCATCAATGAGACGAGTCATTGTTGTCAGGTTCGATCTAGCTTCTTCTCGCTGAGATTCAGCGAACTTACGCTGCTCCGACTCCGCTTGCTTTGCCACTAGAGCTTGTTCTGTAGCTTCTTCTGCTTCTTGTTTTCCTTCTTCTGCTTGTTGTTCTGCAATTAGGGCTTGTCTCTTTGCAACTTCTTCTGCTTTTCTTCCCTCTTCCGCTTCTTTTCTCTGCTCTTCTGCTAGCGTCTGCTGTTTATTCGCTTCTTCCCTTTGCTCTTCTGCTTCTTCTCTCTGAACTTCAGCTTCTTGCCGTTGTAG
Source organism: Cyanobacteria bacterium J06626_6 (assembly GCA_038523095.1). GTDB lineage: Bacteria > Cyanobacteriota > Cyanobacteriia > Phormidesmidales > Phormidesmidaceae > Phormidesmis. The sequence continues at coordinate 52,347 of JBCBJS010000021.1, read as the reverse complement.
AAATGCCTCTGCAGAGCTGCGTCTTGCATTTTCTGCTTCGGCTTCTGCCCGGTCTCGCTCTTCCCCGACCCTTGCCAAGGCAGCTTCTGCCCTCTGCCGCTCACTAAATGCCCAGTAGGTAAGGCCAGACATTGCCGTCATCAGCAATAGCCCGGCGGCGACTGCGCCCTGCAGCTGCCGGACTCGCTTGCGCCAGTTGATTGGCAGGTTATCTCTAATCCAAGCTTCGTTGAATACATGCCGGTAGATGGCATTCCTGACATAAAGCGTTTTATCGGCATCTCGCTTGACCACGCCTGAAAGCTTCAGATGAGACTTGATTAAAGACTGTTCTTCATCTGTAATTGAGGTCTTTTCTCGCCAGATATCTTTGTAGATGGTGAGGGTGGAGTATAGGTCGGGTGCTCGCTGCGTGAGCATATCGCGAACGAACTGTAGGTTATTGTCGCGATCGCTCATACTGCCAAAGAACGTCGTCGCTACCACCCGATCAATATCATCTTCAGATAGCTCAGCATCCGCCTGCTTCGATTCTGTCACAGCCTGACACAGCCGCTGCGTAAGATAGGGATGGCCGCCCGTCCAGTCCAATATTCGCTCTAGTAGCCGCTCCGCCTTGTAGTCAGAAATGCCAAAGCCCGCCGCCAGCGGCAGCGCCTCCTCCAGCGTAAAGTCTGTCACGTCTACCCGCTCACCGACGTTAAAAGGCGTGCGCTGTGGATTGCGAATTAAATCTGCAGGGGTCGCTACGCCAATGAGTACAAAAGACAGTCGATTGAACGCTGGATTTTGGGCGCGCGCCGTATAAAAATATCGAATCGCAATAAAAAAGTCGTCTGTGAAGTCCAGACTTAGCGTCGTGTCGATTTCATCGACGAAGACAACGATAGGTTCTTCAATTTCAGTGAGAATGACGTCACTGAAAAAGCGCGTCATTCTCTGAGATAGCCCCAAGTGCTCGTGAGCTTCCCACCAGTCCAACAAGTCGACATCTAACTCGAACTGGTCTTCTAGCTCTGTCAATAAGCCCAAGTACCACTCTTCTGCAGAGAGCTGAACGCCAATTGGCTGTAAGTCAATGATGGCTGTACGCACGCCTTCTTGCCTGAGCGATTCAGCCGTTTGTACCATCAGGCTAGATTTGCCAAGCTGGCGAGGACTGAGCACATAGGAAAACGTCCGCTCTTGGCACAGCTGCAACAACTGCCTATCTGCCTTTCTGGGAATGTAAATACCATTACCGGCCTGAACAGTTCCCCCTACGGTGTAAATGTTTCTCTGTGTCATGGTGTTGCTAGCTCAGTTCCCTTGATTTCAAATTACCTAACTCAAATCGTCGAAATTAATCAGTCCAGACAAGCCTTGTGGCGCTAGAGGGAAGATCGCTTCTAAACCAGATGCTGCTGAAAATATCGCTCATAAAGGTTACATCGAGGCACAACCTCCAGGCCGCTATCGCTGCGGCGTACGAGCCCGGCCCCCCTTAGCTTGAAGAAAATTCTCTCATCCGCACAGGTGTGGGTGCGGATCACTTGCAGGAAGCCCTGCACAAGCTCTGGCTTATCGTACATGCGGAAAAGATGATAGCGCAGGTGATCTCCAAAGGGTCCCCGTTCATTGATTGCTTGAGAAAACAACGTTTGCACGGTCATAGATCGTCCTGCTAGAAGGAAGAGCGCTTTTCGCACCAGGTAGGGATGGCCATTGACGAGCGCCATTAGCTGCTGTAGCTCATCTACTGCCAAGACACTATTGTGCCGCCGGTTGAGTTCTGCAACCTGTTCAAAATCGAAGTCGGTCAGTTCGACAATTTGCCCGACGTTGAAGGGGGATTGGTTCAGATTGTCGATGAGTTGATAGGGCTCTGTAGACGTGACCAGGGCCAGATCTAGCTGTTTCCAGATGGGCTTGGTGGCCCGGTTGTTGTGCCAGCTACGCAGCATGCCAAAAAAGTTGGACCGGAAGCTGGTATCAAACATGGTTTCTACTTCATCCATGGCTAGCACTAATGGCTGACCTAGCGTGGGCAGCAGATACCTGCCCACATAGCGAGAACATCGCTGGGTGTTGCTCAAGCGGCGCTTCCAGTAATCATCTACCCGGTCCTCTAGGTCCAATTCATCTGTCAGCCACGCACAAAATTCTGGAAAGAACGTATCCGGGTCGCTCAGCGCAGCTTTATCGAAAAGCTGAAAGTCGACAAAGGCAATTTGCTTATTTTTGAGCCGGGCGGTGTTCATCACCCGAGTGAGCAGTGAGCTTTTGCCCATCTGCCGAGGCCCTTTTATGGTGATAGTCACCCCCTGCCGCTGAATCGTCTCATTGGCAATCTTGTCAAAGGAGCGAGCAATGTAAAACTGAGACTCGGGAGCCATCGTCCCTTCTGGAAGTTCCAAAAGGGCCGTATTTTTGTTTTGTGACATTGGCTGAGCGTAGGGCGCAGGACGAGGAATCGCAGCGGGTTTGGATCTTAAAATTTCTGCTTTGCGCTGAGGGGTGGCAATGGAGAGGTGCTCTCCGTCTAGGGCTTTTTGCAGTTCGGTGAGTAAGCTGCTGGTGTCTTCTGGCCCTTCCCAAAAGGCCCAGTTGATCGGGTCGAGATAGGCGCTCAGAGGATACTGAAACGGCTCTCGGTAAGCCAGCCGCACAGGCAGAATGATGGGTCGCCCGCCATTTTCGCGGGCCATCTCGTGGGCTAGGGATAGCTCTAGCTGCACCATCTCACTGCCCACCGATTTGTCGGAAAGCAGCACAATTAAGGCGTCTGCCTGCTGAATTTCATTTTTAATCCGCTCGGCCCAAGGCGTACCCACCAGCATGTTCTGGTCAATAAAGGCGTCGTGGTGCGATCGCAAACTTTCAAAAATCTGTAGCGCAATGGGTTCGTCTGGCTCTACATCTCGCTTGTAGCTGATAACGACTCGGGCGCGCTTCACCGGCTGGGCCACTGCTATGGGCGCGGGCGGCGGCATCGGAGCTGAATTTTGCGAAGCGAGGTGAGGCGTGGCTGCAGCGCCCTTGCGCTTTAGCACTGGGATATGTGACTGAGCTGTGCCATGGAGTTCTAGGGAGTTGCGCCCGAGCTTGTAGGCAAAATCCACATCTTTCCCAGCGCCTAGCCCTCTGTAAAATCCTTCTGCAAAGCGGATGGCTGCGGTGTCTCCGACCGGCTGCACCATGCCAATTACGGCATCGACGTGCTGGGCAATGGCGTTCGCCTGAGGCTCAGAGTAGCAAGCATTTAATACAACGCATTCGACTTGAGTAGCAAACAGCTCAAACAGGTTGGCCAATGCTTCAGCGCTCACCAGCTGATTGGTCCCGTCGTTAGCCTCAAAAACTAACCCCTGCGGCCCTTCGCCATGACCGCAAAAATGGACAATCTCAGGATTGTAGTCTATCAGCGCTTGCTGAATATCGCTTGGACGGGCTGCAGTCTGTGTTTTGATGTCAAACTGCTCTCGCTGCTTCGCCCGGCGTAATACATCGTCTATTTCCCGGACCTCTTCATCTAAGCGCAAGCGCTGAGTTTTTCTGGGGTTCGAGGCTAAGATCAAAATTCGACGCATGTTAACCAAGTAGGAGCTCTGGTCTACTTTAGGGTGAAAACATGCTTTTTCCGTAAGAAAAACGTTAAATCAAAAAAACGTAATTGAATCTGAATGCTTAGATGAACCTACGGCAAAGCTGGAAAAGCACCGGTGAGAAAAGATACTTTTCCCCGGCGATGAATACCTAAAGAAAAGCCGTACGCTTCGCTATCTTTTGAAGGCATTTACACATTACTTATCGTTTCCTTCCAAACTTGCGAAATTAGCGAACGGGGTCGCAGCTGTGACCTATGCCATTTGTCTTTTTATGAGCTGTTTGAACACGCCTGCTTGGGCGGCGAGTTCGGCGAAGCTGCCCTGCTGAACGACTCGGCCTGCCTTGATAACGTATATGCGGTCGGCATTGCGGATGGTGCTGAGGCGGTGAGCCACAACAATTCGGGTGACCTTGAGGGCATCTAGGCTTTCACTGACGATGGCCTGGGTTTTGTTGTCGAGGGCGCTGGTGGCCTCATCTAGCAGGAGAATATTGGGATTGAGGGCGAGGGCACGGGCGATCATCAGGCGCTGGCGCTGTCCGCCGGAGAGGTTGCCGCCGCCTTCACTAATCACGGTGTGCATTTCCATGGGGAAGCTGCGAATATCGTCTGCGAAGCCTGCCATTTCGGCGGCCTGCCAGGCATCGTCTAGGGTGATGAGGGCCCCGCCGGAGATGTTTTCGAAGAGGGAGCCTGCATTGATGCGGCCATTTTGCAGAACGACGCCGAGCTGACGGCGTACGGCGGTGATGTCGAGGCCGCTGACGTCTTGGTAATCGTAGTAGACGGTGCCAGACTGGGGCGTCTCGAAGCCGAGCAAAAGGCGCAGTACGGTGGATTTGCCGGAGCCCGAGGGGCCAACCAGGGCGATAAATTCGCCGGGATGGGCTTCTACGGTGACGTTGTTGAGAATAAGGGGGCCGTCTTCGCGGTAGCGAAAGGTGACGTGGTCTAAGCAGATGCGGCCAGTGAGCTTGCCGGGGTCGGCTTTTTGGCTGTCGACTTCGGGGGTGGCGGCGAGGATGGGCTGCGATCGCATCCACAGAGGCACCACTTCCAGCACCTCAATAACCGTGCGACTCAGGCTGGTTGCCCCGCTGATAAAAATGGCAAAGGCCGCGCTAAAGGCTAGAAACGTACCGCTAGATAGCCCGCCCGCCCCGCTGGGATCGACCAGGGTGGTTGCCAGCCCAAAGAGCCCAATGGCCGTTAGCGTAGGCATGGCCGTGTTGAATACGCTGACGACATCCTCCAACCGCTGGGTGCTGAGATCTAGGCGAAGCTGCTCTTGATATTTTTGTCCCCACTGGGCAAAGGCCCTGGGTTCTGCGCCAGCAATTCTCAGCTTGGAGACGCCGTTGATCAGCTGCACCATCAGGCCGTAGAGTTCCCCGTCGATTTCCAGCAGGGGCCGCTGTTTTTTGAGCAGGAAGGTGCCGGAAATGATGGTGACGCTCATCACCAAGAGGGCAACGAACAGGCCGAGGATGGCAAGCCGGGCGCTGTAGTAAAACAGCAGCCCTAGGTTTAGTAGGGCAAATGCGCCGGAGAGGAGCGCATCTAGGGCGGTGCCGCTCAGCTTGCGGCGGATGGCGTTAATGCTGGAAACTCTGGCCTGCAGATCGCCGGTGGCGTAGTCGCGGAAAAATGACGGGTGCAACTTCAGCAATCGGTCCCAGACGGCGGCCTGAAGGTTGACGTCGGAGCTGGTTTCTAGACGCATGGCCGCGATCGCCTGGGCAAATTGAAAGCAGGTTCGCCCAAAAGCTACCGCCAGCAGGACGAGCCCCAGCTGGAGCAGCAGGCTCTGACTGCCGTAGGGAATGGCATCGTCGATCAGTACGGCGGTGGCCTGGGGAATGGCCATTCCCAATAAGCTCATGCCGACGCCGGTTGCCAAGATCATCCAGAGGTCTCTTTTGTGGCCGTAGAAGGCGAACTGCAGGAGCTTTAGTGCGTTTAGCTTGCCTTCGGGCAGGGGCCGATAAAAGACGAAGGCCTGGGGGTCTAGCTGGTTGGCGACGGCTTCGGTGACGGGCTTTTTGTTGAGGGTGATGGGATTTAGGAGTTCGTAGCGGCTGTCTTTGACTGGCAGCAGTGCCATGGGGCTATGGTCTTCGCGGGTGTAAACCACCATCGGGCCGCTGTCCTGGTGCCACCACGGACCGCGCAGCAAGATTTTGCGCAGGCGCAGCTGGGAGGCGCGGGCGATCGCTTCGAGGGGTTCTTTGACCTGTTGAAGATTTTCGGAGTCATTAGGCGGGGAGATGGTTACGCCTAGGGCATGGCCGACTGCGCCAGCGGCGACTAGCAGGGGTGTCTTGGCTGAGAGGTAGCTGTCGTCTTCGGGCTGCAGGAGGGAGGCGAGTCCGGTGAGGGTTCTCTGGGCAGTTTGTTGATTGAGCTGCTGCCGGTGTTTGAACTGTTGGAGATCGGTTTTGTCCTGAGCAGTGAGAATGGTTTCTACGAGCTCAAGCGTATATTCGTGGAACAGGGCTATTCCTGAAAAGAGAGTTTCGGCTGCAGCTATCTTTTTATGAGAGATTTCTTCGGGATAGGTGACCTGCATTTCTAGGTCGCTGCTCGCCTGCAGCCAGCTACCGGTGCCCATGGGAAACAGCCCGCTGTTTGCAGTAAGCGCTGCGTCAGCTCTACCCAGCCAGCGAGCGTCACCATTTTGAAGCGAAATCCAGCTCATGCGTTCGTTTGGCTGGTAGCTTTCTCCCTTGCGAAGCGAGATGTACTGTGTGGGGTCGGGCTCTATGGGCGTTAGCGGAATGGGAAAGCCTTCGATATGGCTGAAATGGTCGAACCAGGTGGAGAGTTTGGGTGCGATCACTGGCAGGTGAGCATCGGCTGAAATAGCTGAAATAGGAGAAAGGGTGGTGGGTTCGAAGGCGATCGCCACTAAGCCATAGGTGGCAGGTACGCACCCTAGCATGGGTTCACCCGCCTCAACTGTAAAAAGGTAGTGCCGAGGGCCGGTGGGTTCGCCGGCCTCCCAAGTGACGGCAAAGATGCCGACAGTGCCCGACTCGACCTGCCAGATATGGCCGGGCTTTTCGAGCCGGAAGGTTTCGTTGCCGAGGAGACTTCTCTTGGCGAGAGTACATGTTGTTGTTGGGGTGGAAATCATAGTCGTCCTCGCTGGCGAATTAATCCTGTTGCTTTCTCTGTTGCAGTTTTTCTCTTTGTTGTGATTTTCTCTACTGCATCTTTTTTCTGCAGCTGTTTCTGCTGCGGCTGCTTTCTCCTACAGCGCTGTGCCAGACTGCTGAATTAGGTTGGCATAGTGATCGTCTTGTCGCCAGAGGGCTTCATGGGTGCCTCTTTGAACCACTTGCCCGCGCTCTAGCACAATAATTTCATCGGCATCGCGAATGGTGCTGAGCCGATGGGCGACGATTAGGCAGGTACAGCCTCGCCGTCGTAAGTTGAGGTCAATAGTCTTTTCTGTCTCAGAATCGAGGGCACTTGTGGCTTCATCCATGATCAAAATGGACGGATTGCTCACTAGGGCGCGGGCGATTTCTAGCCGCTGCCGCTGTCCGCCGCTGAGATTTTGCCCCCCTTCGATGAGCTGCGCGTCGTAGCCGTAGGGCATGGCCAAGATGGCCTCTTCGATTTCGGCATCTTGGCAGGCCTGGCGCAGGCGGGCCTCGGGTAGGGTGCTGTCCCACAGGGTGAGGTTGTCACGCACTGTACCGGCAAAGAGTAATATATCTTGCTCTACCATCGCGATAGAGTTGGTGAGAATGTCTCTGGGGATTTCTTTACTGGTGAGGCCATCGAAAAAGATTTCACCGGCTGAGGGCTGATAGAGTCCGGCAATGACTTTGACAAGGGTCGATTTGCCGGAGCCGCTGCCGCCGACAAAGGCGATTCGCTGTCCGGGTTTGATAGAGAGATTGAAGTCTGAGATGAGGGGCGCATCTAGTGGGCTGTAGCCGAAGGACAGATTTTTAATGTCGATAGCGCCGGATAGTTTGTAAGCTGTTTGACTTGCGTTGGCCTCGTCGGGACTTGCTTGGAAGACGGTATCGATCTCATTTTCTAGCACGTCATCTAAGCGTTCTAAGCTGCCCTGCAGCACCTGCAAGGTGTTGGCAAAGCCGACGAGGTTTCTCACCGGCCCCTGAAAGCTCTGCATAAGTAGCTGAAAGGCAATCAGCATGCCGATGGAAAGCGAGCCGTGGATAACACGCCACCCGCCAATAATCAGCAGCGCGAGGGTCGTGAGGGTGGTGAGCAAGGAGGGCAAGAGGCCGAGGATGCGATTGGTGAGGCCAAGCTCTTGCTGGGCGTTGGTCGCTTTGGTGTAGTAGCCTGCCCAGCGGGCAAAAAAGTCAGATTCGATGCCGGAGGCCTTGAGGGTCTCAATGCTCTGGAGCCCGGCAATGCTAACGCCGGAAGCTTTGCCATATTCTTGGGCGAGGCGGCGGTTGGCATCGGTGCGGCTACGCGAAACCCACTGCAGGGTGATGACGTTGATCGCTGCAAAGGTGACGACAATGAGGGTGAGGGGAATGTCGTATTGGAGCATGGCGATCGCATAGAAAACAATCATCACCATGCTGATGGCGGTGGTGGTGAGCCGACCGGAGAGAACGCTGGCAACGCCGTCGTTGAGGTCGATGCGATCGCTGATTTCACCGGCAAAGCGCTGGGCATAGAAGCCTACTGGCAGGCGCAGCACATGCCATACGAACCGGCTAGTCATGGCGACTGAGAGCTTGATTTTGAGCGATCGCAAATACTGCAGCTGGAGGCTCGTGAGCATGGCCTGCACTACCACGGTAATGCCCATTCCCAAGAGCACATAGGGCAGCCAGTCTAGGCGCTTGGCCAGCAGCACATTATCGATGAAAATTCGGCTAAAGGCTGGAATTGCTAGGGTCGGCAGGACGAGTAAAAAGCCCGCCACCGTGCAAAAGGCAAGTGCACCTAGAGATCCGCCCAGTCGGCGCTTGAGTCCGTTAATGGCGCTGGGCAATGTGCCGCCTTTTTGAAAGGATTCGCCGGGCTCAAAGGTGAGGGCAATGCCGGTGTAACCTTCGTCAAAATCGTTCGGGGTAATTTTGCGAGGACCCAGGGCCGGATCGTTCAGCCGGACAAAGCGATCGTTGACTTCATCGACGACCAGAAAGTGATTGAAATTCCAGAAGACAATGAAGGGCGGCGGCAGCTGCTTGAGGGCCTCAATGCTTTTCTTAAAGCCTTTGCTCACCAAGCCGTAGTTGCGAGCGGCTTTGAGCACATTGGCGGCGGTAACGCCATCACGGGAGACCCCGCAGGCCTGCCGCAGCTCTGCCAAGGGGACAAATTTACCGTAATAGCCGAGGATCATGCTTAAGGCGGCTGCGCCACATTCAACGGCTTCCATTTGGAGGACGGTGGGTGTTTTTGCTTTTGCCATAGCGCTTACCAAAAGACCTGTTACCGAAACACCTATTACCAAAAGATTCTGTTATCAGACGACCTGTCACTACCAGATCTACCGACTAAATGGCCGACTAAATGGCCGACTGGGAGAGTTGTTGATCTAGAAAGGGAAAGACAAACGCGATGGGTGCCTTTTGCTGGAGAGTGACCCGGGCGATGGCTGGCATTCCGGCGATTGGGGCCATGTCGCTGGTGCCGGTAGACCAGAAATAGTTGCCGGTTTCATCCTGCCTAGGCAGGGTAATGACTTCTACGTAGGTTTCGCTGAGCTGGCTTTCTCGGGCGGCTTCGATGGTGGTAATAGAGGGCTCTGATACAGAGGCCACCTGCGCCCTGAGTCCGCCTGCGACCTGGGCACCTTCGACATCTGGAATGAGTAAAACTTCCATGCCTGGCTGAATCTGAGCGATTTCTCCGGCGCTAAAGTAGGCGACCCCGACGAGCTGTGTGGGTGACATATCCAGTGAATTTTCTGGCAGCATTTCGGCGACGGTATCGGCGAAGACGAGGGCCCCTCTGCCGGTGGTCGTTACCGGGATGCGACCGACAAAGCTCCAGGCCAGACCACAGGCGAGCAGGCCTCCTAGCGCTGCTAGGGGCAGCCAACTGCGCGGCGTAACAATCTTCATCAGCTGATCGAGCTGTTCGGGAGAAGAGAGTCTTTCGAGGGCTTCTTTGCGAAAAATACTGTTGTTATCCATCTACTATTGCTCTGCTGTGTGTCGTTCTTGGTTTCTGCTTTAAGCTTCTAGGCTTCTACCCTGAGTCGCTTGAGCATCCAGTCAAACTTTTTACCGCCTTCGGAGGCCCGCTGGAGTGTTTCCATATCTAGCTCATCGTCGAGGGCGCTGTCGTCACTGGTACTATCTGCTGAGTCGGAACGGCATTCTGTCGCGGTGACCGAGGCGAGTAAGTTGGCTGTCTGAGTGGCAATCACCCGGTAAAACCGAGCTGCAAAGCTGAGGTCTTCTTGGAGCTTTATCACCATTTTTTGCCGGGGAATGCTGAGTACTTTGGACTCGCGAGTGGCGTAGATTTTAACTGGGAGGGGCTTAAAGTCCAGAAAAGAGATAATCCCAGGTAGCCCGCCCCGAGCAATGAAGGCCAGCGGGCTGAAGGCCTGACTCTGGGTCGATAGGGCATGAGAGCATCCAGAGAAGGGATCGTAGGGGGTATCGGTGGTGGCGATTGTTAGCTGACCATCGAGTACGGTGTAGAGCGCATCGACCGGACGCCCCATATGAAGGAGCACGCTGTTTGCTGGGATCCGCTCGACTTGGCCTGCGCGCAGCATCCAGTCCATATCGCTGTCGTGCAGCTCACCGAAGACAAACAGGGCTTCTTTCACCATCTGCCCTGACTGGTAGCGCAGCAGTTCGCTTTTACCGCTGACAGCTTCAAACTGCTGCCGGATGCGCTCAGACATAATGAGTGCGATCGCCCGGTAAAAGTGACTGGCAAAACTCATATCTGCCTTGAGCTTCTTCAGTAGAGCCGCTTTGGGAATAGAGAGAACAATGGCCTTAGACTTGGCGCTGATGACGCTGACCGTCCCTGTATTGAATAGCCAGCCCGCGCCCAAAATATCTCCCCTTGCAAGCTGCGCAAATTCTCTGCCGCTACAAGGTGCGCTCATCGCGAATTGACCTTCTAGGACAAGGTACAAACCTTCCAGGATGTCTCCTGGGACAATGAGGGGTGCTCCCTCATCTAATTGCTGGCGCTCTCCTGTTGTAACCATCCAGTCAATGTCGGCGTTACTGAGCTCTCTAAGCAGAATGTCAGACATGGCTACCTACGATAACGGTTGAGGAACATGCGCACTCTCTTTCAAAGTTAGAGCAAAGTGGCGACTTTGAATGTATTTGTTTGATTTTTTCAGTGGTTTTTGAGTTTTCTCATGCTTCTCTCATGATTCACTTATATTCTTTTTATGGAGTTTAAAAGAATCTCTTGGCTTTGTATACAAGTGTGTTCTTAGCATTACGTTTCTTTTCGAGGTGGGTTAATAAAGTAAACAATTCTCGCCCACCTGAAAGTAATTCTGTTGTCTGTGTTAGTCTTCAGATAACGGGTCTTTAGGAAGCTTAAATACTCCGGTTTTTCTCAAGCGGGTTTTTTCTCAAGCAAATGCGTGGAGCAAATGCATGAAGAGGCCTCTATGCTCAGGCTTCCGTAGCCAGGCGCTCTCAAGCAGACTTTTTCGAATAGACTTCTTTCAAAGATGCTTTCCCAAGTGAATGCGTGTTTTAGTTGCCTGTTTGCTATGACTGTATGAAGACGTCTGCAGGGTTTTGAGATTTTCCGGGGTGGGCTCTTTAAAGTACTTTCTGTTAACTTTCTCTGATGATACTGTTCTCTATTACAAGGTGATTTCCCATGGAAGAGCAAAACAAGAACGTTTCGAATGACAATGCTCAGCTTTCTGAAGATCAACTCAAGGAAGTTGCAGGCGGCAAAAACATTCAGCAGCGCCGTCTTGAGCACTTGGATAACCAAACTAAGAGTGTTGAAAACATTCAGGAGACTCGCCTAGAGCATCTGGATACCCAGACTAAGTAGGTTTGGTCTGCTAAATAAGTAAATTCTGGGTTCTTTTCAGGGGCTTTTGCCTACTGGCTTTTGCTTACTTGGGAAGGACCTGTTTCTTTTTATGCGATCTGTTGCTGTAGATTTGTTTCTACTGCCGCAGATCATTTTTGTTGGCTGCGGATCAGCCGCTATAGATCATCTCTCAAGATGTAACCCACACTACGAATAGTGTGGATCAGTCTTTTTTCATGCTCAAGTTCGAGCTTTTTGCGCAGGTAGCGAATGTACACTTCAATGATGTTTGAGCTACCGGAATATTCATAGCCCCACACATTTTCAAGAATTTGAGACCGGGTTAACACCTGAAAATAGTGATTCATCATATATTCCAGCAGGTCAAATTCTTTGGCAGTTAGCCGGATAAAGCGATCGCCTCGAAAGACCTCTCGGGTTTTGCGATTTAGCTGGAGGCCTGCGCAGCGCAGAACAGCGTTTTTATGGCTATTGGCTCTGCGATGGTTCAAGCAGGCTTGAACTCTCGCGAAAAATTCTTCTTTGACAAAGGGCAGGGAAATGCAGTCGCTGGCACCTGCTTCTAGCCCTGCAATGCGTTTTTCGGCGCTGTTCCCTTCGGTAAGCAGAATAATAGGCTCTTCGATTCTGCTAGAGCGGAGGCGATCGCACACTTCAAGCCCAGAAAGCCGAGGCGGCGACCAGCCGACAACCACTAAATCCGTTGTGATCCTTTTGACAGCCAGGAGCCCTCTCATCCCGTCGTGGACGACGCTCACTTGGTAGCCCTCGGCGTTCAGGTCCATTTGGAGAGTTTCGGCGAGTTCTGTTTCTCCTGCGATGATGACAATATGCTTGAGCTGGGCCGGACGGGCAGTGGGCTGTAACTGACGAAATGTATGCAAACTGGATGTTTGTAAACTACTGCGATCGCTTAACAACATAATGTATGCCTGTTAGATACCATAGTTGCCACCTCATCAGAGCATGGTGAAGCTTTACAACAACCCGTGTAATGCAGAGCAACTAGACTCGCAACGGTTCTATATGCATCTCTATACGTATAGGGCACACACAGGGCATGCAACAAGAACACACGGTCTATCTTGCCTCAGCGTTTGCGGAAATTCACGCAAATTGCGGGTAAGCACCTTTCCGATTTTGGAAAGTATGTTCTGCGCTCAAAAGTTGGTTCACGGGGCAAAAAAGATACTGATGTCGCTCAAAGCAAGTCGTTTTCTACTTTTTTCAGGGTATTGCACATACCCTATCTCTGATAAACGAAAATGCTGTAACAATCGCAAGCTGAAAAATTAATGATTGCTTTAGAATAGTGGCTGCATTATTTCTTGGGCCAGCTCAGTTCGCACTGTGTGCCTTGGGGAGCATTTGCTCGCCGGTGAAACTGTCCGCCCAGACGATAGGCGATCGTATTTGCCTGCTGGGTTCCCTGCCCCATTGCTCTTGCGCTAAACGATGGGCTCTGTCCATTGTCGACAATTTGTAGGCTGTAGCGTACGGTGTTGCTCGTGGCAATCACGTCGATGCGGGTCGCGCCGATGGCATGCTTGCCAACATTTAGCAGGCACTCTTGCAGAAACAGACAAATCCCTCGCTTTTGCTCAGCGGTGAAGCTGCTGCTATTGAATACCTCAAAATTTGGAGAAATGTAGGTTTGGACAGTGTTAAAGCCGGGTAGGGGCTGGCTCAAGGCGTGCTCATAGACCTGGTATAGCAGGTCGGACAAGGGCTGCCTCAGGTCGAGAACAGTACTGTCTGCTAAGTAGAGACTATCGGTGCGGGCGGTTGTGTCTTGGCTCAGGTATTCGAAGATGCTGCGCATCTCTGTGTTTAGGCTCTGGAGCTGCTGCTGAAGGTCTGCGGGGGGGAGGGTCTGTTCTCCTAGGCTACGTAAAATGGCGGCTAAGTGCTGTAGCGGCCCGTTGTGGACGGCTTCATAGGCGCGCTCGATGGTAAGACGCCGCTGGGCTAGCTCCAGACGCAGGTCTCGGTCAAAAAATGTGGTTGCCAGCCCCGAGCCGCAGAGGGCTAAGGCTGCAGGCACCATGGGAATCCACCAGTGGAGCAGCAAGCTCCACTGACACAGGGCGATTAGCAGCGCAGTGGAGATAAACAAGCTGAGAATACTTTTCCAAGGCGACTGCAAGATGACGCTAATCGCGATGCCCAAGAGCCCCCAGCTGATGATCCAAAGTTCTTCGACAGGTTCTGGCCAAGTTTCTAAAAAGCTTGGCTTCGCTAGAACAGAATGGACAATTTGCTGCGTGGCGTGGGCATGAATCTCCATGCTGTAGATTAGTTTGGTGGGTAAGTCCTGGCTAGAGAGGCTCTGGGAGTAAAGGGTGGACTGGGCTGCTGAGGTGATGAAGCTATCTTTGGCGCTGGTGGCTATCTTGCCGATAATGACGATGCGATCGCGAAGCTGTTGCGCATTGACGTTGCCAGCGAGCAAATCGCGCAGAGAGACCGTAACGTAGGGCGTTTGCAGCTGGCAGAAATTTATTAGCATCTGGCTGTTGCTAGCATTTGCGCGAACGTAGCCGCCCGAGTAGGGATGGAACTGGGAGATCGCAACCTCGCCCAGCTGGATGGGTTCGCTGTCTGTATTTCCAGTGGCGAGGGCGATGCCATTACTTTGCAGATAACGTCTTGCGAGCTGCAGTGCCAGAGAGTATTTCTGAGAACTGTCTGCGCTTGGGTCGGTCATCAGTGCGATGCGGCGAACCTTTCCGTCAGCATCGACGACGATGTCGGTGAAGCCAATTTGGTCGGGGGGCATGCCTGCCGGTGGTCCCACATTCATATCGGGCTCAGGGCTCAAGACGGCCTCAACCGCGACGATATTATCACTGGACTGTAGGACTTTTTGGAGCGCTGCCTGACCTTCGCCGATGGGCTGCGCCCTCAGCATGTCTAGCCCGATGACTTTGGGCTGATACTGCTGGAGGCGGGCGAGTGCCTGGGCCAAAACGTCGTCTGAAATTGGAAAGCTCCCAGTGCTCTGGTAGTCGGTTTCGTCGATGGTAATAATCGCAAGGTGCAGTTGGCCTGCTCCCATGGGGCAGTGCCGGGAGAAAGCATCGAGGGCCATCCACTCCTGTGACTGCAATAGCCCGCTAAGACGAATGATGCAGACAAGCGATATGATCAGCGCGCCCGGCAAGATAACCTCACGCCAGCCTGCGATTCTCTCTTTTAGTAGGGCCCATAGTCTTTGCATTAGTGGCTGCTTTGAGCAAATGGCTCAATGAATGAGTCCAGCTTTTCGGGCAGCGATTTGAATTTGGATGCGGAGATCTTTGTTGGGATCATCGTAGATATTGAGTGCGTCTTGTATGCGACTCCAGTAGTTTCGGATGGTGCGATCGCTGAGTCCCATTTCTCGGGCGATCGCCTTATCAGAAAGCCCTTCGTGATACTTTAACTCCAGCACCTGCAGCCACCTGCGGTCAAATTCAGGCCGCGATCGCACTTCTGGCGGTAGGTATATAGAGCCTCTTAGAGCAACTTCAACAGAATCTAGCATCGTTGCAATAGAGTAGGCTTTGTCCATGGCAACAAACCCACCTCCGTAGGCATTGATCCTTGGCTTCAGGCGAAAGAGTGGCTTAATGTTGGTACTCAGCACCATAATATTAGGCGCTTCCGGGCTGGTCATCAACATATTTAGCAGCTGGATGCCGACTTCTGTTCTAGCTGGTGCACCTTCAGTCTCCGGCAAGCTCAGGTCGACCACCACCAAGTCGAACAAGCCTGGTGAGATCTCATTGATTTTCTCTTCGGCGGACTGCTTTGTTTTAGCGGTTTCGATTTGGGCTTGGGGATATCTCTTTTTAAGTGCTGGTACAGTGCCTTCTAAGATAGCCTCGTGGTCATCAACGACTAGAAACCGTTGCTGACCCACCGCGAATGTCTGCGTACTCATTTTTTAAGAAGCTTTGTGAGCGGTTCCAAGAGGCTGTTGTCATAGCCGTGAGCTCTCGGACCGTTTTGATCTTGATGGCTTTCCTCTTTAGGAAAAGTCTTTTCGTAAAAGTGCTTGTGGGGAGCGTCTGTTTTGGAATACGCTGCGGCCACCCTTCCGATGGGCGCTTTGCTTCAGTCGGTGAGGATGAAAGCGACCTCTTTCGACAATCAATACAGGAAGCTAAACGTTCACACTGTTTGATTTGTATTTATCTGTCTACTTATGCGATATCAGCTAAGTGAAAAGGGAACTGCCTTTGAGGATTGTCGATGCACCGAGCACCTCTTATTCAGGTCCCTTTCACTTTTGCTTGCCTCAGGGGCTAATGACGCGGCAGCAAGCGTTTTACTTGCTAGAGTCGCGCTCGTCCAATCCTTCAAGACGCGTTTTTTGGATATCGTCAACGCTCTTGGTTTGACTGTCCAAGTGCTCTAGGCGTCTTTGCTGAACGTTCTTACCACCTGCAACCTCACTGAGCTGCTCATCGGAGAGCTGGTCTTCAGTTAGATTTTGTTTAGATTGATCTTCCATGAGTTTTACCTCTTAGTGTTTGTTGTGAACGGATGTTACTTTAGGTTTTGATTGAAGCAATGGCTTTCAACAAAATCAAAGCAACGACTTTTCTTTGACGCTTTCTACTATAGGGAGCCCGAAAGGACGGTGGCTTAGCGATTGCTTAGAATTCCATAACAACTCTCAGGTCGCTTTTTGAGCGCTATTGTTAATTTTCTCAGAATTCACATAGCAAACTATCATTTGTTCGCTAGGGTGAATGAGTTGAGGTACTGCTCAGTAACAGAAAGGTAGAAAATGGTAAATTGGTTTCTATCTTTTTGCTGAACTTTATCGTGATTTATGTTTTAGGAGTCGTTTTAGGAGTCTGACGGATGGAAACCCCAATTGAACCTACCTCATCAGCTGAAGCTACCTCGTCAGTGAACGACGCGGAAGCTGCTGATTCGTCTACGCAGGAGACTGATAAGCAAACGACTGAGCAACTCTCTGATCAATCTCTGGAGAACGTTGCAGGCGGGCAGAATGCAGAACGCGCCTTTGTGGATGCTACCTCGACTGTGACAGTTGACAGGCGCATAGAGAGGACGCTGGTATCGGAGGCTTCGCAATCTGATAGCTGATAGGCCTTGACGGCAGCCTCTGAGCTGCATCGCCTGTGATCTGCTGCATCGCCTGTGATCTTATGCAAAAAGCGCACCCACTGTTACGACAGTGGGTGCGCTTTTTATCTTTTTGTAAGCGTAAGCCTTTACTTTGTTGGTTTGTGTTCTTTGGTTTTTTCCCTTCTAGCTCTTTACTTTTTGGTCCCTTACTTTTCTGCGATTGGCGATTCAGTTTGTTCTATTGACTGCTCGTTAAATGGACTAACGCCTTTAGTGGTGTCTTCTGACTCCAGCTCTGATATCAGCCCTCTGCGGATGGAGTCTTTGCCACCGGAGACATTTGAGAGCGCTTCTTCGGTAATCTGCTCTTCGGATGTAGTATTTTTTGGATGTCTTTTTTGTTGCTCTTCCATATTACTGCTTCCTTTGTCGTGCTTCTTTTTCAGTCCCCTGTAATGTTAGCTGATGCTGCTTAATCTAGCGAGATTGTCAGCCTGCGAGCTTAATCGGAGATTAATTTCCTTCAGATAATATATCGATTTGCCTTGATAGCTACAATTTACAGGTACTGTTGCACGGCGCTGCACTCAGGTTTGTCTCATTCTGATGGGGAAGCGTCTAAATAGACTTTATAGACTTTGTGGTTGAGCAACTACATTTGGAGCGATAGGAATGCGAAAGGATCCGGCAGCGATTAATCCAGCTTTCTTTCCTGGCATGTTGGTTTTGTCGCGGGCGCTATCGGCAGCTCGGCCTTCGCTGATCTCTTTGCTAATTGTGAGCGGTGCTCAGCTGAGTGGCGGTGTGGTGCATCCCATCTCCTTTTGTAATGTGCTGTTTATTGGTAATTTTTGCGCTGCGCTGGCAGTGGGATTTTGGTTTGGGTTTGGTCGTATCCTGCGTGAGGTTTGTCGGCTACCGCCTCAGGTCGTGCTCGGTTTGCTGCTCAATGGATGCCTGGCGACACTACTGTCTACGCTGATCTTTCTCGGCTTGAGAGAGACGACGGTGACCAATGCAGTGTTGCTGGGTCGGCTGGGACCTGTGCTTTTTGCCCTGGCGGGGGCGCAGGTTTTGGGTAAGAAGATTCGGCGGTTGGAGTGGGTTGGTTTTGCATTGATTGCGGTGGGTGTAGTTGCGATCGCACTTCATACCAGTCAATTTCAAATCGGTCGCGGTGACCTGCTCATTTTGCTCTCTACAGCTGTATTTGCTGCTTCTGCGCTGACCAACCAGCTAATGGTGGCAAAGAAAGCCCCTTTGCAAGTAGTGGTGTTTTCTCGAAATTTTGTGTCTTCGGTGATCTTTTTGGCGATCGCCTGGCGGTTGTTTGGGCCGATGCATTTTGCGGATGCCTTCAGCGGCCAGCTGTGGATGGTGATGGCTGTTTATGCGCTGGTGGTGATTGTTGCGGCGCAGTTCCTCTGGTACGGCGCTGTCAATCATCTCGACAGTCAGACGGTGGGTAAGCTGACGGTGCTGTCGCCGATCTTTGGGGTGGGCTATGCGTTTTTGCTGCGGGGAGAGCGGCCTTCTTCTATTCAGGGTGTGACGCTGGTTTTAATTATTTTGGGTGTGGCGATCGCTTCGTTTGGCCGGGCGAGGCGGCCTGCTTCTCAACAGGACGCTCGGCTAGAAGTGATGACGCAGACAACGGATAGCGTAGCCTCTGCGCCATGAGCTGCGAGATTGTTGCTGATTTCTTAGGGGTTTCTCAGCTTTAGATGTTCTATTCCTCAGCTTGGTTCGTTTTTATAGTTATGCCATGTTCCCACCGAATTTGTTTACCGAACCTATTAGAGAGTTCCTATGAAGCTGCTCAGTATCTGCGATCCAACCCGCTACGCTCGTCCGCCCTTAGATGTGCCAACGTTTTATCAGCGGCTGGCCAGCGATCCTCGGGTGTCGCTCTACCACTTGCCTGCACCTCAGGTCTTTACTACGGCGCTGCCAACTGTGGAGGTGGTTCCTGCTAAAGGGGAGCTAACCTACGGCGACTTTGTGACGCTGGGCGAGGGGGCGGCAGTGCAGGCTTCGCTGAAGCAGATGGATGTGGTCTTTTGCCGTACGCTGAAGCCTTTTGCCGCTGGCTATATAGATGAGTTGACGCGGTGGGAGACGCTGGCGCGGTTCGTCAATCGGCCGTCGGGTAAGCAGGTGCAGATGCGGTCCGACTTTTTACCAGCGATAGCGAGAGACTATATGCCAGAAACGCTGGTCACTGACGACTGTATGGTGGCACTGGCCTTTTTTGAGCAGCACCAAACGATTGTGGCTAAGCGGGCTAACAGCTGCGGCGGACGAGGCGTTTTCAAAATTTGGTACGAGGGGGGCCGCTACTGTGTAGACAATGTGCTGACCGGGGTGGGGACTTTTGCCAAGTTTTCTGACGTGATGAGATTTTTGAGGTTTGGGCAGCAGGAGCCTATTCAGCTCTGTCGGTTTTTATCTAAAACCGATCGGGGCGATAAGCGCGTCGTGGTGGTCGATGGTGAGATTTACGGTAGCTATGTCAGGCGCTCAAAGAGCGGTCACTGGGTGAACAATGTGAGCCGCGATGGCCTATGCCAGCTGACAACGATTGGTGAGGCTGAGCGGACGGCGATCGCCCATACGGCGCATCACTATCAGGCGCTGGGCCTGCATACCCTAGGCTATGACTTCTTGATGGATGATGACGGCACCTGGCGCATTAGTGAGATTAATGCGGGTAATATTGGTGGCTTTGCCCGGCTGGAGCTGCTGACGGGTGAGCCGGTGATGAATCGGCTGATCGATTGGCTACTGAACTATGCGCAGCGGCCACAGCCGGAGAAAATGCCGAAGGTGGGCGCGGTTGCCGCTGAAGATGTGTTGAGCGTTGCTTAAAACGTGGCCGTGTAAAAAGTAGCGGTTAATCCTATGGCTGAGCTGGTGGTACGTGAGGCACATGAGGCAGACTATGGTGCGATCGCAGCTATCTACAATGAGGCGATTGCACAAGGTGGCATTACGATGGATGGCCTGCCGATAACTGAGGCGGCTATTTGTGCGATCGCGCTTGGTATGGGTGAGCGAGAAATGTACTTAGTTGCAGAGATTTCTGGCCGGGTGATTGGCTGGGGGGTGATCAAGCGGTACAGCGATCGCCTGGGCTATCAGTTTTGCTGTGAGACTTCGATTTATCTAACGCGTCATGAGCTGGGCAAGGGCTATGGAAAGGTCCTACAGACGGCGATTATGGAGAGGGTTTCACAGTTTGGCTACCGGCATATTGTTGCCAAAATTTTGGCGGCAAACAACAACAGTGTGAGATTTCACGAGTACTTTGGTTTTGAAACGGTTGGCGTTCAAAAGAAGATTGGATTTATGAATGAGCGCTGGCTTGATGTGGTTATTATGCAATGTTTACTGCCTTACTAGGGGACTTTTCACTTGGCTCTCATTTTCAACAGATTCTAGATTGATATCTTTTGGGAGATTACGGTTTACGTCGTTTCTATCCCTCCTTTAAAGAGAGAATCTTAATGAGTAACGCTACGTTTTGTCCGGTTGCTTTGGGTGACAGTATCGGCTCAAGCGATGTGCATTTACAAGATGCTCACAGATTGGATACTTATCCAGACAAGCTGCAATGGCTGATCCGTGCCTTACAACAGGCGAGTACCGACCTAACGCCTCTACACATCAAGCTGCTGTTGCAGACTATCCAAATCTCCGAGCAGACGCTGATGCCTTGGGCTGATTTCAGCCATCCAGTGACCGACAGCTACGGCAGGAAACTGGTTTTTGACGGTGGGCACTTCGAGATTATGGTGATGTCTTGGCGACCTGGTGATGTCAGCGCCATTCATGACCATGGTTCGACTCAGTGGGGCGCGGTACAGAGCTTCGGCGAGGCAGACCACTACACATACCAGTTTGCATCGGGTGTGTTGGGTGAGCCGATTGCGACTCCCTACCGCCCTGGGATGGTAAGAGCGGTGGACCACAGCCTGATTCACCAGATGGGGAATACGGGGGCGCATCCTTTTTTGAGTTTGCACGTGTACGGAGTGCCTCAAAGCCAGTCTGCGGTAGGACCAATCACCGGGGATGCCAGAATTTTTGACCTGTTGGAAGGCTGTATTCAGCACACGGATGGGGGCGTATTTTTTGGCTTGCCAGAAGAGCAGGTGAATCGCCGGCTGTGCGGACTGAGAGGAGCGCATAAGGCGATGCGGCTACACCACTGCCAGATGAGCGATCGCTTCCGTCGAATATTGAGCGTACAGGCCAACCCCATCCTGCAAAGCAAGTTAGAACAGCTAGATAGATGGCTTTATGTTTATGGTTAGGCGGGTGCGACTACGCTGTACGGGCTGACGCGCTCTCTTTTGACAATAGCCAGTCCTCCGAATGCGTGCTGATTTTTTAGGTGACCCATGAGCTGCAGGGTATCCACCTGAAACCCTGTCCCTTCTAGCAGTTTCGACAGTTTTTCCTGACTGTCTTGTGTGGTGTCTATTCCAAACTGAAAGGGCTCATTGAGCCAGTCGAGGAGCTGAACGCCTAGCTTGTGCCACCAGTCGTATTCGCCTGTGATGAGCTGTTGTGAGAAAAAGTCGAAGGCGACTAAACTTTCTGCTGCTGTGATTTTCGCAATATTTCTTAGGCAGTCTTTTATGGCTGATTCTGTGAGGTAGTAGGTGACACCTTCCCACAGGAAAAAAGTTTTCTTTTCTGAAGAAAAACCAGCCGTTACCAGATCTTCTACCCAGTTTCTTCGGTTAAAGTCGACAGCTACAAAGTTGACGGTGTCGACCTCTATATTGCTCTTTCTGAGGGCCTTTATTTTTACTTGCTGAGTGCTGAACTGATCAACCTCAAAGCGCGAAATCTCTCGCTTTGAACAAAATTTAAAGAGGCGGCTATCGAAGCCAGCACCTAGGACGACAACCTGCTCTACGGGCGCTTTCCCGCCCTCTACTGCGCGTACTAATGTCTTATCAAAGAACAGCGTACGCGCATTTAGCATATTGCTTAAGTCTTCTTTACCGGGGAGTGGTACGTTGAACACGCTGGGTGTGTAACCACTGAGGTTCATCGCTAGCAGGGTTGGCCAAATCACGCCCCAGTTGAGCTGGGCGTTCAGGCTTGGTACGGTGTTTACCAGGCTGTGGGTGATGGGGTCGGGGCGAATACCTTGTAGGTGCAGAAGCCACCGGCAGTAGAGAGGAACCAAAGCCGTCATGGAAAGAGATTGTTGGCGGGTAGCTGCGATCGCCCACAGTGTTAAAAGACTATAGCTAGCGACTGTAATCGGGCTCAGGAGCGCTTCTAAGACCAGAAAGGTGAATATTCTCATAGTTTTGCTGCTATTTGAGTCTGGCCATTTGGACTGGGTTATGCCCATCTATCTACAAAGCTCTATTGTGCATCAGGATATGTGATGTAGTTGCTATATTTGCTGTATTATTTCAAGTAGGATTGGTGGGTTAGGCATGAAGATTGCTGTACAGACTGATATTTTGTCGCTCTTTCAGGCGCTTGGCGATCGCTATCGCATCCAAGTGATTGAGCTGCTGCGTGAGCGTGAGCTGTGCGCCTGTGATATCGCTAAGGCGTTAGATATTTCCCAGTCCAAGCTGTCTTTTCACCTGAAGACGCTGCGGGAAGCCAACTTGGTTGAAGGCAGACAGGAGGGGCGATGGATTTACTACCGATTGAACCTGCAGCAGTTTATTGTACTTGAGCGCTATGTGGCGGAGTTTCGTCGATTTAGCCCTATTTTGCCTGCTCGCAGCTGTGTGGATGAGACTAAGTAAACGACTCTACTTTTTGCTTGACATTTCAATAAAAATTGAAATAATAAAGGGCATGCATTTCTTCGCTCATCACATTGAGAAACTCCTATGGTACGCGTTGCAATCAACGGCTTTGGCCGCATTGGTCGATTGGTGCTGAGGGCTGCTTGGGGCTGTCCTGAGCTGGAATTCGTTCACATTAATGAGATCAAGGGGGGAACGGCAGCAGCAGCTCACTTGCTAAAGTTTGATTCGGTCCATGGCCAATGGCCGCCTACGGTCATCGCTGTAGATGACAAAAAGTTTTTAATCGATCAGCAGCCGTTGGGATTTAGCGAGTATCCAACGCCCGGCGATGTCCCTTGGGATGAGTTGGGGGTTGATATGGTGCTGGAGTGTTCGGGTAAGTTTCGCACGTCGGCGCTATTGGACCCCTATTTTCAGCGGGGTGTGAAAAAGGTGATTGTGGCCGCACCGGTCAAGCAAGATGCGCTCAATATTGTGATGGGCATTAACGATCATCTGTATGATTCAGATGTGCATCATCTGCTAACGGCAGCATCTTGTACGACCAACTGCCTGGCACCGGTTGTGAAGGTGATGCACGAAGGCCTCGGCATCCGGCACGGTGCGATCACGACTATTCACGACATTACCAATACGCAAACTATTGTAGATGCCCCCCACAAAGACTTGCGTCGGGCAAGGGCAAATAGTCTGTCGCTGATTCCAACGACAACTGGATCGGCGACTGCAATTACAACGATCTTTCCTGAGCTGAAAGGCAAGCTCAATGGTCTGGCGGTGCGGGTGCCGCTGTTGAATGCTTCTTTGACCGACTCTGTGTTTGAGGTGAGTGAGCCGACGACTGTAGAAGCGGTGAATCAGCTGTTTAAGGCGGCGGCAGCAGGCGAGCTGAGCGGCATCTTGGGATACGAAGAGCGTCCGCTGGTTTCGATTGACTATAAAGATGACCCGCGCTCTGCCATTGTCGATGCGCTCTCGACCATGGTGGTAGATGGCACCCAGGTTAAAGTGCTGGCATGGTACGACAATGAGTGGGGCTATTCGAGCCGAATGGCTGAGCTGGCCCAGAAAGTGGCGAGTCTGCTCCCATAGGATTTGAGTGAAATCAGGTGAAATTTAGGTGGAATTAAGAGGCTATGGAAACTTCACCCACGCTTGACCGGGCGGGCATTCGAAACTACGCGCTGGTAACGGCCGCTTACTGGGGCTTTACGATTACAGATGGCGCGCTGAGAATGCTGGTGCTGCTGTATTTTCACACGCTTGGCTACACGCCTTTGGAGGTGGCCATGCTGTTTTTGTTCTATGAAATATTCGGCATTGTCACCAACTTATTTGGCGGATGGATTGGCGCTCGCTTTGGGGTGAAGCTAACGCTGTATGGCGGGATTGCGCTGCAGATTGTGGCGTTGTTGTTGCTGATGCCTGTGAATGATACCTGGGCGATCGCACTGGCGGTTCCCTACGTGATGTTTGCCCAAGCCCTCTCTGGCATTGCCAAAGACCTCACCAAAATGAGTTCCAAGAGCGCTATTCGCTTGGTGATTCCAAAAGAGGCGCAGTCGTCACTTTTTAAGTGGGTGGCGATACTCACCGGGTCTAAAAATGCGCTCAAGGGAGTGGGTTTCTTTCTCGGTGGTTTGTTGCTGTCGGTGTTTGGCTATGCCAACGCGCTGGCTATGATGGCGGCGGGGCTGTTTGTTGTTTTACTGTCGAGTCGGTGGCTGCCCGCTGGGATGGGTAAGGTCAAGGTCAAGGTTAAGTTTAGTCAGCTGTTTTCAAAGAGTCCAGAAATCAACATTCTCTCTGGCGCGCGCTTTTTTCTCTTCGGTGCGCGGGATGTTTGGTTTGTGGTGGGTCTGCCCGTTTTTCTCTACAGCGTGTTGAAATGGTCTTTTGAGCAGGTGGGCGGGTTTCTGGCAATTTGGGTGATTGGCTACGGGCTGGTGCAGTCGCTTGCGCCGACCTTGCTGCGGCGATTTGGGTCTGGGCGATCGCCCCAGCCAGGTACGATTCGATTTTGGACAGGACTGCTGGTGGCGATTCCGGCGATGATTGCGATCGCGCTCAACCTCAACCTTCCCCCCGGCCAAACGATCATCATCGGTCTGATGATTTTCGGTATTGTCTTCGCCTTTAACTCGGCGGTGCACTCCTACTTAGTGCTTGCCTACACAGAAGATGACAAAGTTGCTCTCAACGTTGGCTTTTACTACATGGCCAATTCTGGCGGACGGCTAGCCGGTACGGTGCTTTCTGGTTTGGTGTTTCAGCTGTATGGTTTGGTCGGTTGCCTGTGGGTTTCTACGCTCTTCGTACTGCTAGCAGAATTGGTGACTTTGAAACTGCCAAATCCACAGTGGGCTAAACATACAGCAGACTAATTGCTACGAAAGCGCTGAGGCTGCTGTTGCCTTGAATGAACCACAGAAAAGTATGTGTATCTAATAAGAGCTTCATGGCATGTATTCTTCGAAGCCTTCTATCGGTTCGTTAAAATCATCTGCTATTTTTATCAACCCCTTAGCAATACCAAATTTAGGTGTGGCTTGAATTGAATTAATAGGAACAAGTCTAAAAGATGTGCCGTCGCCGCGGGTGATAACGACTTCCTCCCCCCGAGCAGCTTCTTCAGCCAGCTGTGCTAGCTGTGCGCCTGCTTCTTTAAGCTCAATTTGATACATTGCTCAATTACATACGGGTACTTCTGGATGTAGCTGAATATATTGTCTTAAAGCATTACGTTGAGACTCCGCGCGTAGATTATCCACCCCAATCTCCGGTTCTGATAGTTGTTTATGTAGCGGTTTCAGTTTTGGAAACTAGCCAAAGCTGGCTCGGCCAGTCGGCTACTTTAGGATGAGGAACTTAGAGGAGCAAAATCCATGAAAAAGGTCACATTCGCTAAACTGCTCTGTGTGCCCCTACTCCTAGGTGGGCTAACCGGGGTAGTTGGCTTGAAACAGGACGTTTTGGCACAGTCTTGGGGTATTGGTGGCAGTGAGATGTCTCCCCCGAGTGAGACGGACACAACGCCTACTGCTATCTCCAATCCTGAAAGAGAGGTTGCTCCCTTGGTTGCAGACATTTCTGAATACCGCGCTTATGGCGAGGTGATTGAGCGCACAAAGTCGATGATTAGGGACGCAGAGGCGCAACGCCTCGCTGCTGCCCACGACCTCCAAGTCATGGATATCACTTGGGAAGATACCGGACGCTACGACAATTCTTCGGTAGGGCCCAATATCAGCGATATGACCATTCAGGTGGAGCACCGCGATCCTCGCTCCGGCGAAGCGCAGCTGCATCTGATGCCGGTTATTCGCTACCCAAATTTCTCCGACCTGACGGCGGATGTACCGATGCAGCGCCTTTCGGTACTGACGGGTAATGAAAAGGGCGAAGATGTGGCACCTGCCCTGCTAGCGGATGTGCTGGAGGATTTGCGTAGCTATCTGAGTGAGCCGGATTCTTGGGCGGGACGCAAAAATTCGCTGCTGGCTGAACGCGATTCCCACGTGTTGGTAAGTGCGCAGGCAGCGTTTTTGCCCATTCCTGAGAGCGGCGAAGCCACTTTCAACCCGGTCTTGTTCAACTACCAGTCTTATCCGGGCGATCCGGCGGTGCTGACGATGCTGGCAACGCGGGAAGGCACGAGCATTACGGTGATAGATAATCAGCGGGATGGCTTTGATGCTGGGCGCACCTGGGGACAGCGTTTGTTCTTTAATAAGAATGGCGATCGCGCTAGCCTGACCGGTAAGCGGATTAGTGACTTTCGCGCTGAGCAGACTGGTACTGGCGAAGGTACGGTTGAATTGCCGCCTGTAGAAGTCTCAGAAGAAGAAGGGCTCAACATGGTGATGCTGATTCAGGTGCCGCTCAAGCAAAAGGACCCCTTCAGTAACAACTTTGCCGTTGGCGCTGACCTGTCTGTGATGGCAGACTCTGCGCCTACTGCGCCGATGGCTCTGCAGCGAGCACAGAGCAACGTAGAAGCGGCGGTGATCGGTCATGGCGAGGTAGAAGGCCCATTTACTGAAATTGACAATCTCGAAATAGAGCGGGACCCGAATTTTCCGATTCGCGTGACGGTGCAGTTCTACAAGGCCACTGACAATGGCATTGTCTCTGAAGCAGACCTAGCGGAAATCGATGAGCAGATCAAGAAAATCTACGATGATGCTGACTATGTCGGTAGCTTAGTGACCGAAGGCCGTACGGACCGACCGACCGAATATACGGGCAACCATCAGGAGCCAGAAGATTGGTGGGAGACCTTTTGGGAACACAGCGAAAACCGGCAGGGGTTAGGTCGAGAGGCGGCAAGGAACCTACTCAGACGGCTACGCGGCTTAGAATAAGCTGCACCCTCTCGAATGAATCCATTCAGTCATTTGCTACCTCTCAGTGGCAAAACTTTCGGTAGATATAGATGTACTATATCAAGAGTGAGCAAAGGTAGGAATGACTGAGGTTGCGTGTCTAGAGGTTTGTGCTGGTGCCGGTGGTCAAGCGCTTGGTTTGGAGTTAGCAGGTTTTCACCCTGAGGCACTGGTTGAAATAGATAAGGCCTGTTGCGCCACACTCAGATTCAACAGACCTGAGTGGACCGTTATTGAGAACGATCTCAGGCAATTTCAGGGAACATCGCTCAAAGGTATAGATTTACTTGCAGGTGGTGTTCCTTGCCCCCCTTTTTCAAAAGCAGGTAAACAGTTAGGTGATGACGATGAGCGCGACCTTTTCCCTGAAGCCCTGCGATTAATTGAGACATGTAGGCCTCGTACAGTGATGTTAGAAAACGTTCGAGGCTTCTTGGAGCCAAGATTTGAAAGCTATCGATTAAAGTTCAAGTCTCAACTAGAGAAGATGGATTATGAAGTTGACTGGAAGGTCTTAAATGCTTCAGATTTTGGGGTGTCTCAGCTAAGGCCACGTGTTGTTATTGTGGCGATTCAAAGGGCGTTATCAGATAGCTTTGTATGGCCGTGTCCTCATAGGTGTAGCCCGCCGACCGTTGGAGAGCTCTTGTACGATCAAATGGCTACAAATGGCTGGAAGGGCGTTGATAGTTGGAAACAACAGGCAAATGCGATCGCGCCTACGCTAGTCGGTGGCTCTAAAAAACATGGCGGCCCAGACTTAGGTCCCACCCGGG
The DNA here is from genome assembly GCA_038523095.1 of Cyanobacteria bacterium J06626_6. GTDB lineage: Bacteria > Cyanobacteriota > Cyanobacteriia > Phormidesmidales > Phormidesmidaceae > Phormidesmis. Next base: position 24,713 of record JBCBJS010000021.1, on the reverse strand, counting down.
CTAAGCGTGCCTGGGCAAAGCTAGGCGTAGACGGCATGGGCATCGCAAACGAGCCACCAGCTAGAGACTTTATAGGCATGCCAAGACTGACTGTACCGATGGCAGCAAGGCTCCAAGGTTTTCCAGACACGTGGCATTTTGTTGGAAAAAAAACACCTGCTTATCGCCAGGTGGGCAATGCGTTTCCACCACCCGTGGCCTATGCGGTGGCATCAGCTATTCGAGAGTGTTTGAGTCGCCAAACTGTTTTTGCGATCACAGGTTAGCAAAGGGGCATCATGGTACGTCGGAAAGGAGCAAGAGCCAAACTTAGAGAACACTTCTTGAACAACATTGGCAGGGTAATGAACTCGGATGAACTCAGAGAAGTGGCAGGCGGAATTACAGAATGGGCTAGGCGTGTTAGGGAATTGAGATCCGAAGAAGGTTATCAAATAAAAACGCACAACGATCGAGGTGACTTGAAACCAGGTCAATATATTCTCGAAGATCCAGCACCTCACCCTGCCTTTGAACGGGCAATTTCAAAAGAAACTCGAGCCTTTGTACTGGATAGAAATGGATTTACCTGCCAGATGTGCGGTGCAGTAGCCGGTGAATTGCACCCTTACGATTCTAGGAGGAACACTCGACTGCACATTGGTCACATTATCGATAAGTCACAAGGTGGCTCAGATGAAGCCTCCAATCTGCGGGCCATCTGTTCTGTATGCAATGAGGGAGCTTCTAATTTGACGCTGGAGCGGCCATCTAATCTAAAGCTTTTGGCACAGGTTCGACGGGCAAAGGGAGACGCTCAGCTTGAGTTGCTTCGGTGGCTGATAAAGAAGTTTCCGAAGCAGGCTAAAGAACTTGCGGATAGCGAAGACTGTTAGGCTACGAGGAAGTCCGGAAGCACTATGTGCCTGATAGGGGCGCATCTAGCACGTTGTCAATCCGGTCGAGAATGTCTTCCCAGTGGGCCTGCGTTGTCAGGTCCATGTCTCTATGGTGGCGGCGCAGGCTGAGGGCGATGTCGTCGTAAATCTGTCCTAGCTGGTAGCGGGCGAGGATTCTGGCATCTTCTGGGGCACCTACGGTGGTGGCAAGCGCTGTGAAGTCTACGAAGCTCTGAACTGAGCCGATGTCTTCAAAGCTGCGTCTTAGTACCAGGTTTGAAAGGATGTTTAGATGGTGGCGCTGGAGACCTCTGCGCAGGCTGGAGACGTTGAGATGGTCTGTATCCGACCTGTTGACTTCGTTCCAAATGCCCTGGCGCAAGGACTCGAAGAGTTCGGCAATGGTAAACACGTCTTCGCTGTGGCTCTTGAATTCAGCGTCGCGCACGCGGGATAGGCGCTGCGCCGACAGTAGATCGCTCAGTGCGATGCCCTGGACAGAGAGGACCCGTTCGTAAATGGGGTACTCCAGGCTGGTGGATGTGGGCGCTGCGCCTCGGTGCCGCCAGCGGTCGGGGGGCAGCTGGTTGAGCAGTTGGGGCGAGAACTGGAAGGCGTCGGGGGCAAATACGACTTTGTTGAGGGTGCTGAGGGCTTCGCGCTGTTTGGCGGCGGAGATGGGTTCTAGGGGGGTGCGATCGCCTGTTTCCCACGGGCTCAATCGCTGAAACCGCTGACCACCCACATAGTTTGTTAGGGTCATCGTGTTGTTTCGAAAATATGCAAACACCAGGTCAACCCGTCTTCTTAGGCTGCCAAATCCCTCGCCCCGATTGACTGAGAGCCGATTGAGCCGCTGCCACACAGTCTGCGCATTATCCAGCTGCCACTGCGCAAATTTCAGCGGGTCACTGCTGAGATCCCAGGCGTCCGCTTCGGGGTCGAGCGCTGTGTAGATATCTTCGTCGGTGGCGTAGGCGAGTTCCGGTGTGCTGCTGCGGGCGGCGATCTGCCGGAGGCTTTGCTGCTGTTCCCACCGCCGCGGGGAGGGCAGCACGTCTTTGTAGCCGTATTCGATGGCCCATAAGTCGTATGCGCCTAGCCGGGAGGGAAAAAAGTCTCCCTGCTCTACGCCAATGGGGGCGATATTGGGGGGAATGTAGTCCATGAGAGAGCTCACAAGCCCCTGCTCGCGGGTGATTTCTGTGTTGTTTAGCTGGTCGGGGGGCAGCAGGCGACTGCCTGCAAAGTTGTGCCGTAGGCCCAGGGTATGGCCGACTTCGTGGGCCGTGAGCATGACCAGATGCTGCTGAATGTAGCTATCTAGCTGATCGGAAGTGAGGTGGGGAAGAACGGATAGGGCCAGCGCCCCAAAGGCTGTTTTTTGGTCTCCCAAGTACTCTGAGCAGTGGTTGTGAGGTAGCTGCTGTGTGTAGCTGTGAATCTGTTCTAATGATTGTTGTATTGCGTTGGTTCTGCTTGCATTTGCAGCTGGATTGGTTGTGTTTTGCAGGGTCAGCCATTGGACATACCAGTCCTGTGATTGCTGTCCGCAAAGGGCCAGATAGCCTTCAGCCGCGTCGGCATTTTCGAGCCCCCGGGCCTGGTACTGCTGCTGCAGGCCCTGAATCACGTTCGCATCTAGAACAATATTTGCGTTGAGGATTTCTCCTGTAAGAGGGTTTACCCGAGATTGTCCGACACCGGCGATATTGGAGCGAAGCGAGTCAGACCAGCGAATGGTATTGTAGCGGACGTCGGCAGGGTCCCAATCGGCGCTGTCGGGCATTTGCTCTACGACGATAGCGTCTTTGAAGCCTGCTTGCTCAAAGGCTTCATTCCATAGCAAGGCACCTTTTTTTAAGGCTTCACGGTAGGCGGGGGGAACGGTGTTTTCTATCCAAAAGACGATAGGCTGCTTGGGGGCAGAAAGCTCAGCACTGGGGTTCTGTTTTTCGAGGTGCCAGCGGTTGATGTAGCGGACAAAGGGATCGGTTTGGCCAGCTTGGAGGGGCGTTCTGAATGCGGATAGGAAGTAGCCTACTCGCTCATCGGCGAGGCGAGGCCTGTAGCCGTTGTTTTCAGGCAGCGCGGAGAGCGAGTAGCGAATTCCTAGGGAGAATCCGCGTGTATCGGCGAGGCCCTGCAGCGAAAAGCCAAAGAGCGCTCCGAAAGGCGAGCCGCCGCTGCCATCGGAGGCATATCCCACGGTAGTTCCTAGCTCCAAGTTTTCGTCGAATAGCTTGAGGCTATCGACCCGTGAGAGTGTACTGTCGGGACTGTAGCCGCTGATTGCCCCGCTCAATGTCCTAGAGAGATTTGCCAGGTCACGCTCGAGAAAGAGTGCGGTGAGATCAATTAGCTTGGCCTGGCTATTTGGGTCGGTGCTGACGACGGGGACAGCAAAAATCACGGAATCGCTGAAGGAGCTGTCGATGAGACGCTGCTGGCGGTTTTGGCCGCTGGTGTCCCGAATGGTGGTGTTGGGAACAACGACTTGTAGGTGATTGTCTGGGGCTTCTCGAAACTGGATCATCAGGTCGTTGATAGACCAGCCTCGGAAGAGACCGGCTTCGCCCAGGCCGGATTCGAGGGTGGTGATGAGTAGAAAGTTTTGGTTGAGCTGTTCTGGTGCGATCGCAAGATAGGATTTTCCGGCTTGAAGATCGCTATAAACCGTAAAGAGGCCTATTTGTTGTTCTAGGCTTTCGGTCAGGGTGGCAAAGTTCTCCAGACCTCGGGTTTCACCACCCTCAGGGGCAGCGGGTGCGCTAACCGGCGTATCGGTTGTGCTTGCGGGCTGTGCGGGAGGGGCTTGAGCCTGCGCTGCTGTACTGCTGGAGAAATGGCTGACCACCTGGGCTGGAAATACCGCGAATAGGCTGGGTGCTTGGTGCGGGGAGAGTGTCACTATGCTGATGAACAAAAGCCACCCAAGAGCGCCCAGTAAGATGTATTTTAGACGCGTTAGGCATTTGCTCACGGATTTATTCACCGTTACCTTTTTCCAAAAATCCATTGCAAAACCTATTATTAGAGCCCAGCTAAATGTGCCTGCGCTGAATTCAAGGTACTTTATTTTTACTGTGGGAGTGGTAGGCTTCAATAAAATTTTCGAGTTTTGCAGGAAATTCACCTCTTTTCTTACTTAACGCTGCTCACTAGTGAAAATAGCGTGAGCTCGTGTGAAATTTTATACTTTAAGTGTCTTGTGCTTCTCCGCAGGCTGAATTTCTAGAAGACTTGCCGCAGAAGACTTGCCGCAGAAGACTTGCCGTAGAAGACTTGCCGCAGAAGATTGGCCTAGTCGTGAACGGGCTGCATGATAGGAGGCTATGATAGGGCTTGGTAAGTTTGCATTCCTATGGTGCCTAGCGCTCTATCCAACCTTGAGCAAGGTCGTATTCAGTTCGAGAAGCGGCTTCCCGATGTGCAGCTGGCAGTTTTGTTTGGCTCTAGGGTAAAGGGTAAGGCAACTTCAAAAAGTGATTGGGATCTGGCTGTCTTGCCTTCGCCAGAAGCCTATCAAGGCCTGCAAATATTCTCTCTTCAAGCAGATATTGGAGAGATTTTGAACCTCTCCTTTGACGATATTGATTTGGTAGATCTTCGCTACTGTTCGCCGCTGCTGGGTTTTGCGATCGCCTGTGAAGGCAAACTTCTTTACGAAAGGCAGCCCGCTACATTTCATCGGTTTCAAGTAAAAGCCTTCAAAAGGTATGCCGACACCGCCAAATTTCGTCGGTTGCACAGGGTGTATCTAGGTCTGGAAGATATTTAAGCTTTGAGCTGGGAGAATCGCTGTCGTGACTCGAATTGAGCTAAATGTCATTCTTCGTAAGCTTAGCAATATAAAAAAGTATCTAGCTCAGCTACAGACAAAGGCAAACCTGAGTAGGGCTGACTATGCTGAGGACTTTGAACAACAGCTGGTCGTGGAACGCTTACTGCATCTGCTGGTCGAATCTGCGGCGGATATCAATTCGCACATTGCTGTTAATAGCGATCAGACCCCGCCCGATACTTATCGAGATTCTTTCCTGTTGCTCGGGAAAATGGGCGTGCTCTCCAGCGACTTAGCTCAGCAGCTAGCGCCCGTTGCAGGATTGCGAAACCGCCTCGTAGATGACTACGACGATATTGATAATGCCATCGTCTATAAATCCATAGCCTTTGCCCTATCCCTGTTTCCGCAATATCTTCAGCAAGTTCAGGCCCATCTCAAGAAAGCGAATGGCGCGGAAGTTTAGTTGAGTTCTGTGCTGTAAGGCTGCTCATTTCAAAGGTCTAAGACTCGTCTTCGTAGAAACGATAAAACAGGTATTCATCCTTAAAAGGATGTTCGTCGGTGACGTGGTGGATCAGTCCATTTTCGACGAGCCGCTGACCCAACCGAACGGCAGCTTCTCGCGTGGCTTTTTGTGTTTTTACTATCCAGGTGACGGCTTCACTCCCCACAAAGCTGTTGGGATAGACTGTCAGCCAGAAGCGATGGTCCCCGATGTCGATGCCATCGGGTCCGCGCATCTGTTCGTAGAGGCGGGTGACTTCATCTGTGGATAGGTTTTTGGGGGCTTGCAGGATGGCGGAGTATGCTGTGATGTCGCTGAGTAGCTGTTTCTTGAGGCCGGGCTGCCGGGTGCGGACAGCGGTAGCAGGAGGTTGCGCTGCGCTGATATGTGCGTTGATTTGTTGCGTTGGATCTGTTCTCTCAGCTGCGGTGTGTCGTGCGTGGTTGTCGTTTGCGGCTGTAGATGTTGGCGCTGCTTGACTTTCGATTAACGCCTGTAGCTGGTGGGGACGGAGGTTGATATCGCGCTGAGGGAAAGGGATTTCGATTTGGTAGCGTCTGAGATTGGCTTCTACAAGGTAGTACACGTCGCTTTTGATGTCGTACTGCTGGCGGGGATCGCGAATCCAAATGAGCAGGTCGAAGTCGAGGGAGCTTTCGCCGAAGCCCAGAAAACGTAGCCGGGGCTCGGGGTAGCGGAGCACGTAGGGATGGGTCTGGGCCGCTTCGATAACGGCGGTATGAACCCGGTCGATGGGTGAGTGGTAGGCGACGCCAAGGGGCAAGTGTAGCCGGGAGACCGAGCGGCCATGGCTCCAGTTGACGACTCTGTTTTGAACCAGTTCGGCATTGGGCACAAGGATGGAAATCCGGTCGGGGGTTCTCAGTTCTGTGCTGCGTGCGCCAACTCTTTCTACGGTACCGACAAGATCGCCTACGTGAATGAAGTCACCGGCCTGTACTGGCCTTTCAATGAGTAAAATCCAACCGCTGATGAAGTTGTTCACGATATCTTGTAGGCCGAAGCCAACGCCGACACCTAGAACGCTAGCAAAAATAGCCAGGGCGCTCAGGTCTATTCCCCAAGCTTGAAGTGAGATAAACAGACCCAGCGCCATCAGGAGAAACTGAGTCAGGGTAGCGATGACTTCTTGAATACTGCGATCGGGGATGGCCGCTTGCAGGAAGCGAGATTTGATGGCTGCTGTCAGCCCGCGTACCCCGATCCACAGCGCGATGATGAATAGAATCAGCTGGAAAATATCCAGCAGGGAATAGGCCTGCTCGCCCAGGGTGAGTATGTCGTTGTTAAACGAACGGTTTAAGAACTGGAAAGTCTGGTAGCGGGTGGTTCTAGCGGTTGGCCACAGGCTGCAAAGGTAGTGCAAGAAGGCTAGCCAGAGCGCGCCTCGCAGACATAGCAACATGGGCATAAGCAGCCGACGGCTGTAGGCCAGTCGCTTCGGCCTGCTGGCCCAGCGTCGCCACAGGCGGCTTCTAAACCAGCGGATGAGGATGTGCAGGGCGATCGCAATTCCCAGCCCAATGAGCGATCGCCAGATCGCCGTTCGGCTGTAGCTCGGCAGCCGTTCTGCTTGCGCGCGAGCTAAGGCAGTTCTGAGGAGGGGAGCCCACTCTTCAGCCTGTTCCTGGTGCGTGACCCCTCTCATGAAGTCACTGTCTGTCACCGTCAGCAAATGTCGATTGTTGAGCCGGATAGTCGTGAGCGCATCTTGCTCAGCAATATTGATCCGAATCAGCTGGTCGAGCGGGGTTGTTTCAATCGCAGTCTGCAGATCTCGGTTGACGCTATTGGCCCGTCTTTCAGCGGCGAATCCATCCACACTACCCAACCGAAAGAGTACGCGGCCATCGACTACGACATCAGCGGTGGGCGCAGGCGTATCTGTTGTATTTTGTGCAAAGCTCTGTGGAAGACTTTGTGCAAAGCTAGGCGATAAGAGTAGACCAAAGCTTGCGAACAAACTTAAGATAATGACAAGGATCAACAGGCGAACTCGGCGTAATACTCGACATACGGTAACGGCTTTCTGTTTTACCGAATCCTGATTCACCAAACAATGTTTTACCGAACACTTTCCTGCGCTCACTTTTCTACGTTCACTGGCTTGTGTTCAATTTCCCTGGAGTCTTTGCTCCAAATGGTCTCCTACGCGGAGCGCATTGGCCATGATGGTCAGGGCTGGACTCACGCTAGCACAGGAGGGAAAGAAGCTACTGTCAACGACATAGAGATTATCAATTTCGTGGGTGCGACAGTTTATATCTAGAACGGAGGTTTCTGGGTCGGTGTCCATGCGAGCGGTGCCGCACTGGTAGCCAGTGACCTGAATGGGCGATTCTCCGCGGGGATATACCGTGCTCTGCCTGAGGCCCATGCCGGTTTTTTCCATGTCTTTGAGCACGCCCATCCAGCGATATACCAGGCGGTCGTGGGCTTCTAGGTTATTGGGGGTAAATTCGTAGCGCAGCTTTTTCTTGGCGCGACCGTAGCGGGAGCGGGTCTGCCAGTACACACGGTTGTTGGGATTTGGCAGGACGCCGGTCTGGGCCCACCAGCCGATAGAGCTGGTGGCGAGCTGCTTGAGTCCTGCTTCTGGCAGGAAGCGGGCCAAGACCGAGAGAATGGGCGGCGATTCTGCAAAGATCAGATCCTGCAGGAGGCCGCCGCTGTTTTCGATGTGGCCCATGGGGTAGTGGTAGTTTCGCTGATCGCCCCAGTAAAAGTCGTTGACGCTGATGCTGGGGGGAAAGGTGCCGTCGTTTTTGCCAGTGTCTCGCTCTACGATGACCGTCATCAGGTGCTTCATGAGGTTGCGGCCGAGCTGGTCGGAGCGGTTGGCGAGCCCGTTAGGATGCTTTTCGTTGGCAGAATCTAGCATGAGGGCGGCTGAATTGACAGCGCCGCAGGCAAGTACAACAATGTCTGCTTTGAACAAAAAGGTCTGCTCGCTAGTGTCGGACTTGATGACCGTTTGGACGCCTCTAATTTCTGTGCCGGTAGGGTTGGTGTGCAGGGCGGTGACTGTGGCGGATGTCCTGAGGATGACGTTGGTGTGCTGGATCGCTTTGTCGATGCCGAAGACTTCGGCGTCGCCAGTGGGGTCGTCTGACTGCCGGGTGAGGCTTGTGGGTAGGACGGTGGGGTGAAGTCCTTCGGCTTTTATTTGTTTTACGACAGGCTTCATCAGGGTCGGGTGGTCGGTCGCTGGGTAGGGGTAGGCGGCGCTGTGAGCAGGTTCTGTGGGGTCGTTGCTAGCATCTCCATGTACCTGATAAAGCTGCTCTGCCTGGGTGTAGTAAGGTTCCCAATCGGCGTATTTTAGGGGCCATTCGGGGGTGATACCATCCTGATAGGTGACCGCTTCGAAGTCGCGATCGCGCATTCGCATCAGAGTGGCGTTGTATATTTTTGTATTGCCGCCGACGGCGTAGTTCATCTGGGGTGAAAAGGGTTCACCTTCGCGGTCGTACCACTGCTCAGGGGAGCGGTAGCGGCCTTTTTTAAAGACGTCTACATCGGCGCGGTTTTGTTCCTCTAGGGCCATGCGATCGCCCCGCTCTAGAACCAAAATTCGCTTCCCAGTAGGGGCCAGCTTCTGCGCCAGCGTGCCACCCCCTGCGCCCGTGCCAACAATGATGATGTCGTAGTGCTGGTCATCAATAATCATGCGCTATCGCCAAACGTAGATCAACAAAAACAACACAATCCAAATTACATCTACAAAGTGCCAAAAGAGAGAAGTCGCCTCGACGCCAAACTCTCCTTCTGCGTAATTATTTGGCCGAAAAGATCGGCCCAGCATGAGCCCCTGCAGCAGCACGCCGGTCAGCACGTGCAGCCCGTGGAACCCTGTGAGCAGGTAAAACGTTCCTCCAAACACACCGTCTTTGAAGCCAAAGGGAAGGGCTTGCCACTCCACCGCCTGGCCGTAGAGAAAGTAGCTGCCCATGGCCATGGTCAACAGCCAAAAGACCCGGAAGCCCCAAAGATTCTCCTTGCGCAAGAACCTTTCGGCAAAGTAGATAACAAAGCTGCTAGAAACCAGCACCACTGTATTGACCAGCGGATCTTTGACTTCTAGACCTTCAAAGCCCGCGGGTAGCCAGTCCGGTGCGTTGGTTTTGTAGACGATGTAGCCGACGAAAAAGCTAAAGAAAATGACACTCTCAGAGAGCAAGAAGACAATGAACCCGAACATTCGGTGATCTTCTTCATGCTCCTCTGCCTGGTCTCCGAGCGCTTTGGCGTTGAGTTCGGGGTTGATATCGAGACTGCTCATGCGTTGGCACCTCCTGCGAGATTGGCGGTTGGCGTACTGGCGGGCGCTTCGGAGAGGCGCCCGCCGGGGTTGTTGGCAACCAGTGGTTCACTGCTGCCATAGCCGTAGGGCGGTGACACGATAACGGGAATCTCTTCGAAGTTCTCGTGGGGCGGCGGTGAAGCGACCAGCCATTCAAGGCCAATGGCCCGCCATGGGTTGTCTCCAGCCCTTTCTCCCCGCGTCCAAGAACTCAGCATGTTCAAAATGAAAGGCAGGATAGAAACCCCGAGCAAAAAGCCGCCGAGGCTCGCAATCACATTCCAAAAGGCGAATTCTGGATCGTAGGAGGCGACTCGCCTAGGCATGCCATGGAGACCAAGGGGATGCATGGGCAAAAAGATCAGATTTGCGCCTATGAAAGTCAGGGCAAAGTGCAGCTTTCCCAGACCCTCGTAATACATGCGGCCTGTCATTTTGGGGAACCAGTGGTAGATGGCCGCAAAAAATCCCATCACCACTGCGCCATTGATCACATAGTGAAAGTGTCCGACAACGAAGTAGGTGTTGTTCACATGGATATCGAATGGGGCTGAGGCCAGCATGATACCGGTGATGCCTGCGAAGAGGAACATGAACAGCCCGCCTAGCCCAAACAGCATGCCGCTGGTCAGCCGGATTTTGCCGCCCCACACGGTGGCTACCCAGGCGAAGACTTTGATGCCGGTAGGGACAGAGATGGTCATGGTGGTGAACATAAAGAGCATCCGCATCCAGCCAGGTGTGCCGCTGGCAAACATGTGGTGCACCCAGACGATAGTGCTGAGGCCGGTAATCAGCAGCGAAGAGATGACGACAACTTTGTAGCCAAATAGGGGCTTTCGGGCATATACCGGAAAGACTTCTGAAAACACGCCAAAAATCGGCAGGATAATCACATACACCGCCGGGTGTGAGTAGAACCAGAAGAAGTGCTGGTATAGAACCGGGTCGCCACCTTTGGTGGGATCGAAAAAGCTGGTGCCTACGGTAAGGTCGAGCAGCAGCATGACGGCGCCAGCGGTGAGGGCGGGCAAGCCGATGAGCTGAATTAGCTGCGCGGAGAGCACAGTCCAAACGAAGGCAGGCGTTTTGAACCAGCCCATGCCGGGAGCGCGCATTCTGAAAATGGTGGTGACAATGTTCACCGCGCCCATGATAGAAGAGACGCCGGAAAGCGCAACGGCGAGCAGCCACAGAGACTGGCCATTGATTAAGTTGCCGGTGGGGTTCTGGAGGCTAACCGGGGGATAGGCCCACCAGCCCGATTGGGACGGGCCGCCGGGGATGAAGAAGCTGGCGATGAGAATGACGCCAAAAACTGGGACCATCCAAAAAGCGATCGCATTTAACCTCGGAAAGGCCATATCCCGCGCCCCGATCATCAACGGCACCAAATAGTTGGCCAGTCCGTTCAGCATGGGAAAGGTCCACATGAACAGCATGATGGTGCCGTGCATGGTGAAGAGACCGTTGTACACGGTGCGATCTACCAGGTCGGCATCGGGGGTGATCAGCTCGCCGCGCATGACCATGGCCAGCAGTCCGCCAAAGAGAAAGAAAACAAAGGCCGTGACAATGTACTGAATGCCAATGACTTTGTGGTCGGTGCTGAAAGAAAAGAACTGCCGCCAGTTGCCGGGCGTGCCGGGTCCGGGCTGATGATTATTTTGCGGATTGGGCTGAAGCGCGGGCGATCGCGTTTCTAGGGAAGCGTTACTCATAGCTATCTTCTGGCGTATTTGTCGCTGAGGGGGCTGTCGTTGCTTTGGCCGTGTTGGGAGAGGGAGGCTTGGGTGCGTAATTGACGATGGGTGGCTCAGCCGGTTTGACCGTTGCCCAGCCTAGGCTGATCGATTTTTGAGCGGCCCGGTTGAAGGCTTCGTAGGCGACATTTTCAGCCGGGGCCGGGGCAATATTGGCCGCCGCCTGGAGCCACTGCCGGTAGTCTGCTTCGGATTCGATGACGACGTCGGTTTGGTTGGCGGCAAAGTAGGTGCCGCTGTACTCCGAATCTCGGAGGCGGTAGCGGCCCTCTCTAATCGGTGTGAAGGAAAAATCGATCTCTTTGCCTGGCACAATGTCTTGCTTGACTCGGAAGGCAGGGACGTAGAAGCCGTGGAGCACGTCTCTGGAAATGAGCTTGAACTTAGCCCGCTGATTGACAGGCAGATGCAGTTCTGTACTGCTCACTTCGCCTCTGCCGTTCTGCGCAGGATAGCGAAATTTCCAAGACCACTGCTGCGAAACGACCTCGATGGGCGGCTCACTCTCGGTGGCTGCTGTGCCAGCGCTGACTTTATTAGTTGGCTCGAGTGGTACCGTCTGGGCAGTGCTCATGACCTTGGGTGCCATGGGGCCAAGAATGCTCATCTGGTCGTAGGTTTTGTAGCTGACGGTGCCAATCCAGAGCACTAGCAGGACCGGCAGCGCAGTCCAAACCACTTCTAGTTTGACGTTGCCTTCGATAGGTGGGCCATCGCTATCGTCGTATTTGGCCGCCCGCTGGAACAGCATGGAATACAGCAACGTGCCAATCACACCGATAAAAATGAAGGTGCCAACAGCAGTCATAAAGCTAAAGAGCTTATCGACCAGGACAGATTCAGCGGATGCCTGGGGCGGCATCCAACTGTAGGCCTGCTGGCCCATCCACAGGCTGATGAGGAGATTTGCAGTGGCAAGCGCCGTCAGGTTGATGGCCCGGCGGCGGTTCAGGACCCGGCTGAGATCTGTTGTTCTTTCGGTGGTTGTTCCGTTGTTTTCAGTAGTCACGGGGGGAGAAGTAAGAGGGGGGCTTTGGCTAATCTTGTGGGCCTATTTCTCTAGAGCCGGCAAGTGGGGGTTGGGTGAGATGGGTGTCTCGGACGACTGGTTTGGCGGTAAGGTCGTTGGGATCGATGCCGGCTCTGATCAGCCGATCTGCGGTGACATGAACGCCGAAGTCCCCGCCTAGGTGGGCGCCAAGGGTGCCTTGGGCGAACATTAGCGCAAAGATCAGCAGGCCCGCTAGTAGGTAGCGCCACTCTACCTGACGGGCGCGGTCCTCTCGCCATAGGTAGCGTTGAAAGCCTCGCCATATGGTCATAGCAACGATCAGCGCGAGCAGCAGAACACCGCCTACGCCGTGCCACACCATGGTGTCGGTAGAGCTCAATCCCCAGGGACTGACCATGTTTTCAGGGGGCTTCGCCAGCAAGATTTCGTAGAACCCAGCAGCGACTGTGAAAAAGGTTATGATAGCGGCTGCGACCATGTTGAACCAGCCCACGTCGTAGAGGCCGGCGCTGCTGACGGGGATGGCGAGGAATTTGAAAATGGGCTTCTCTAGCGGGTAGAGAGCAGCGACGATGTCGAAGGCGATCGCAACGATAAATAACCCCAACGTCAGGTGTACGAGGTTGGGATGGATAGGAATGCTGTAGGGCAATCCGTTGCCGGTCTGTGCAATAGTTTGTGCAATAGGCAGTGGTGTCAGTACCTGGGTAATCATTGCAGCAGTCCCCGGCGGCCCGCTTCAACGACGGCTTCTGTATGCAGCCCGTATACCCACACCAGCTTGTCGCCCAAGTACACTTGGAAAAGGACCAGCACCGTAAGGACAGCGTTGACGCCCAGGTAGGCATCGGGCAAAGATTCGGGTGAATTGAGGCGAATGATGTATCGCCAGCCGGTAATCACTGCCAGTACTGCTGAGAGCGACCAGCCGAGGAGCGTATGCAGGTTGAGGTCGCCAGCAGCGGCAGCGTAGGGAGTGGCAAGCCCAGCTTCTACCTGACCAAAAATGATGGCGACAAAGATGGAAATCGTCGCGAAGACCATGTTCCACCAGCCGACTTCGTACAGCCGGGTGTTTTGGGTGAAGTAGGCGATCGCATCGCACACAACCCCGAATAGAACCATCGCGATCACGAAGTGCACCACGATGGGGTGGATGGTATCTGGGTAGGGCAGGTTGTGATTATTAAGCGGTGGCAGTAAATTTTCGAACACGGCGCTTTCCTTAGAGTACGACAGCTCTCTGCAGCTCACTATTCGTAGAACGAATAATGTTCAAATAATCAGGAGTAAAGAATTTTCTTGAATTTTAAAGAGGTTTTTCTAAATGAAGATCCGCCGTAGGTAAGACGTGAGGTGCGGTCGCCTTGCGAATGGGCGGCCCAAGGACCTTGCTGCCTTTCTGAATGGATTAAGGCACTCGCTGTAAAAATTAGAATGTCCGCAAAGATTGTAGCGCTTTGCTTTGAAACTGACCTCAATGCTTAAGGTATTGTTTAAGGCTTTATGGACAAGACGTACTGTCGAATTCTCTCGGTTAGAAGTAAATTGGATAGAAATGCATATTGAACTATTGGCCATGGCAGATATTTTGAGCGTCTGCCATGGTCAACGGAAAGAGGAAAGATGAAGCCTAACGAACTAGATACGGCAACGATTGACCGCGTCATAGAGATGGCCTGGGAAGACCGAACACCGTTTGAGGTGATAGAGCAGCAGTTTGGCCTAAAGGAGAAAGACGTCATTGCCGTCATGCGGCGCTACATGAAGCCGTCGAGCTTTAAGATGTGGCGCAAACGGGTCACCGCAAGAAAGACAAAGCATGCAAAAAAGAGAAGCTTCGAAGTGGGTCGATTCCGGTCGAGCAATCAGAAGAACTATTGAACCCCACCCGCACAGTACGCTTCTATCTTTTAGGCAGTTCTTAGAGCTGCCTTTTTTTCATAACTCACCATTCATTAACAATAGGTTCTCTCGTACGCGCTACCTTGAGTGTTCTTCAACACCCTGTTCAATACAATGTCAGATAGCGCACGGAGTACTGTATGAGACTTACCCATCGGATTGCCAATCTTCTCTTTATTGCTGCCGCCGTCCTACTGACTACGATTGCTAGCCTAAGCGATAGAGGCTTCGCACAGGAAGAACGCGCACCTGTAGAACAACCGCCTGCTGTAGAGGAGATAGCGCCTGCAGAGCCCATTACCGTAGCCATGAGCCTGACTGATACTGAAGGCGTTGGCGAAGCTGTTGGCACTGTTGCACTGCAAGATACTCCATACGGACTGCTGCTGACGCCGAACCTAACCGGCATTGCGCCTGGCATTCACGGCTTCCATGCTCACCTCAATGCCGCCTGCGGACCCGGTGAGCTAGAAGGGGAAACTGTGCCTGGTCTTGCTGCCGGGGGACATTTTGACCCGGAGGAGACAGAGAGCCACGAGGGGCCTTATGTCGCCACCGGTCACCTAGGTGATTTGCCGCCCCTGTATGCCGACGCTACGGGCAACGTGGTGACTCCCGTACTCGCACCTCGGCTGAGCGCAGAAGATGTGAACGGGCGATCGCTTGTGGTACATGCAGAGGGTGACAATTTCGCCGATACTCCGGCAGCGCTGGGTGGGGGCGGTGCCCGCCTCGCTTGCGGGACCCTGCTGTAGGTAAGCGCAGGTAAAGCAAATCAACCCCCAAACATAGTCATTACCCTAGCTGCTCTCGGGCTTTTGCAGGCGGCATCACAACCTTGGTTGCTAGCCCAGCTGCTTTTAGGCCTTTAATCAGCCACCAAGTGGTGTCGATTTCCCAGGGATGCAGGCCTGCTCTGGCCATCTTGGGATAGGCGTGATGATTGTTGTGCCAGCCTTCCCCGTAGGTCAGCAGTGCCACCCACCAGAGGTTACGCGAATTGTCCTCGCTGTCAAAGTTGCGATAGCCCCACATGTGCACAGCCGAATTGATCAGCCAGGTGCAGTGCCAGAGCAATACCGCCCGCACAAACACACCGTAGATAACGAACGACCAGCCACCTATGGCGTAGAGCGCAACTGCAAGAGGCACTTGCAACGCCAGAAAGTACTTGTCTAAAAAGGTGTAGTACGGGTCACGAGCAATATCGGGCGCGTTCTTGGCATATACCTTGCGGTCAAATACTTCTGGCTTCAGGTAAAACATCCACTGCATGTGGCTCCACCAAAAGCCCCGCTTAGACGAGTAGGGGTCTTTTTCGATGTGCTCTGTGAAGGCGTGGTGCTGACGGTGCCCGGCGACCCAAAAAGTAGGTCCACCCTGCAGCGCCAGTGCGCCGATGGTGGCTATCAGATACTCCAGCCACTGCGGAACGCGAAAGCTGCGGTGGCTGAGCATGCGATGGTAGCCCAGACAGATACCAACGCTGCCGCACAGCCAGTGAAGAAAAATCGCGATGCCCAGCGCAGACCACGAAAAGAACCAAGGAGCCAATAGGGCAACGCCGTGAATAGCCGCAAAAAATCCGACGGTCGCCCAGCTGATTTTGTGATTGGTCGGTTCAGCAGATGAGTTTTTCGTCCGTAGCGAAGGCCGCACAGGGTGTTTTGAAAGCAGGTTGCCAGTCGTCATAATTGTCCTGAACACGCTATTGTGTTTGCAAGTGTCGCTTACATTTAGAAGCCTAACCCGCTTTTTTTATTTTTGCAAGTGACACTTGCAAATTGTCTCTGGTGAGCCCTGTGACACAGGCTTGTGCTGCCAGGTGAAATGGACAGGAGGACAGATGGCCGAAGGAAAGCTCTCTAGCCGGGAAAAAATTGTGAAGTCTGCGCTGTCATTGTTTTCTAGGCAGGGAATTACGGCTACTACCACTAAGGAAATTGCTGAAAATGCTGGCGTCAATGAGGTCACTTTATTTCGGCAATTTGGCAGCAAGCAGGGCTTGCTTTTGTCTGTTTTGCAGGAGGCGCCGCTGCTGAGCGCGATGCAAGCGGCACTCTCAGATATCTCTGGTGCAAACGAGCCGGTGAGTGCCTATGGGTCTGCTGGGCTAGAGCTGCTAGGTCGGGTGCCGGAGCTGGTGCGATCGCTGATTGGAGAATCGGGAGACTCCCCGCTCGAAAACCGTCAGGCCCTAGGTCAAGCGCTGCGTCAGGCCAATCAGCAGACCGTTGGCTACTTGCAGGGGGCACAGGTGAAGGTGCCTGACTTGCCGGTAGATGCGATCGCTAGCTTGCTAAACACACTGCTGGTGGGCTACAGCGTGCTCGAAGCCAGTAGTGGTGGGGCTAGCATCTGGCCTGGCCAGTCAGACTTCTTATCTGCAGTGAATCGTCTGTTCTCGGCCCGTTCGGCTGTAGATGCTGCTGTTTCTACGGCGGGCGATGGCACGGCTCAGTTGGTGGCTGATTTATCTGCAGAAGTGGTGCGATCGCTGTTTCAAAAAGCCAAGAAAACCAGCCCGCAGGCCCATGCTTTGGCGTATGTCCTATTCGGCGCGGGGCTACGGGTAGAAGAATGCGCGGGACTAATGCGATCGCACGTTTTTGCCAGCAAGACCCAGCATTTGTTGACCCTTACCGGTTCTTTCCCCCGCCAAGTACCGGTCAACCGCTGGATTATGGGCTATCGCTATGGCACCTATGCCAAAAATCCGCTGACGCAGTGGCTCAAGACCCGTCAAGATGAGCGCCCAGAAGTATTTCTCTCCGAAGCCGGAGACCCCCTGACTGTAAACGACATAGACAGCCTATGGCGCACCTTTGCAGAAGATGTGCCACCCTCTGCTAGCCAACCTACTGGCCAGTCAGCGACCCCCTTTCAGGCTCGCCAAACCTGGTGCATAGAGCTTTTGATGAAGGGGATGAGCCTGGAGAACCTGAGCATTCTGGCTGGACTGAGCCTAGAATCATTGGCTGCTTATGCGCAGAGAGCAAAGGAGAAAGCTGCCCTAGAGCAGGCGCTGGCAATCGACCAGAAAGGTGGGTAGGGAATTTTGTGCGGAACTACGTATAAACATGCAGCTATTGGGTTAAAAAAGTACAATCAAAAAGAGGAGATACGCAGCTGGCATCTGAGCTTGCAGCTAGGGTGTTGCGGCTGTGGCGTTAGAGCGGTGGCTATGGAAGCTTAGCCTCTTTGCAGTTTTTTGCAGTCCTTTTCGATTTATCCCTGATAGATCATTGCACGATGCCCACACTTTCAGGAACACAGGCGAGTACATGGGGAAGTGATGCGCTCTTAAGTGAGTCTTTTCTTTTTCCAGAGATTTCTGAGAAGCCTGCTGAAGAACCTGACTGTCTGCTTGGCTTTGGCTTGAGGAATATGACAGTGGCCGCTTGTGGCGATGAAGATACGGTAGCTAGTGCAGTGCTCGATAGGGCTTATTTATTGATCGACAGTAGGAGCGCTCCTCATGAAGTGACCACTACTGGGCTGGGTATGACTGCCAGCGTCACAGCTGCCCTCGATTCTCTGAGTGCTGACCCGAGCAGTGGTGTTGATAGCGATAGCCGCAAAGTCCAGATCAGAGCAGTTGGAGAAGCCGCTGCTCAGGAGAATGCTTCAGCTGTGAATAATGCCCAGAAAGAAAGCCAGAAGAAAGGCCAGAAAGGAGACAAGAGACAAGCCCAGAAGGAAGATAGGCGAGGAGGCAACATGGAAGACAATATGCTTCGGCTCCAAGCGTTGTCAGTGGGTCTTGACAATCTAGAGGCTGGGGACAGGGTCTCTGGCGCTAGCGCAGGCCAAGATGCCTTCGATATCGGTGTTGGACGCAGGAAAGTGAAAGGGAGCGCCGACATCGAAACTGCGGTGCTAGATTTCTTAGACGACTGCCTGCCTGACGATATTGATATCTCGTTGGCTGAGTCTCCAGATGGACTGGAGGTAACAGCCAAGGCCATTCCCGCCCATCTTCTGTGGCGTGCCCTACCAAGCGATGCCAAACGCTAATCGCTCAGGTGCGCGCGTACATACAAACGTCGTAATCTCGATGTCTGCGGACATACAGTCGTTCTGCTACACATCACATTCGCTAATCAGTGGCTGATATCTCTTCAGATGCGATTACTGTGATGTCAGCAGTTTTTACCGAATCTGACGTCATGATCACGCTGTATCAGTTTGAACCTTCGCTGGGCATTCGCTGTCCTAGCCCTATCTGTCTTAAGTTAGAAACCTACCTGCGCATGGTGGAGCTGCCCTATCAGGTCGCTGCCAATGCAAATGTGCTCAAAGCTCCCAAAAAGAAGCTGCCTTACATCGTAGATGATGGCAAGGTGGTGGCAGACTCAGGTTTCATTATCAACTATCTGAAGGCGACCTATGGCGATCCGCTGGATGCTCATCTCAGTCCTCAGCCGCAGGGCGCGATGCTAGGCATGCGCCGACTGATAGAAGAGCACCTGTATTGGATTGCGTTTTACTACCGCTGGGCAGATGATAATAACTGGCAGGTGATTAAAAAAGTCTTCTTTGAAACAGTGCCGATGCCCTTTCGGCTGTTTGTGCCTACTCTAGTGCGTCGCAGTGCCATGCGCGACCTCTATGGTCAGGGCATTGGACGGCATTCTGCCGATGAAGTCTTTGAGCTTGGCTGTGAAAATATCCGCGCGATTAGTCACTTTCTGAGCGATCGCTCCTACCTAATGGGCGACCAGCCGACCAGCCTAGATGCTACGGGCTACGGTATGCTTGCGAACTTGATAAGTGTCTCGATAGACTCGCGGCTGAAGGACTACACACTGGGGTTTGAGAATTTGGTGGCGTATTGCGATCGCATGCATAACCGCTACTGGACAAATGCGCCTATTCCAGAGCCGGTTGCCATATAGCCAGCTGAAGTTATGTGATGTGTGTTTATGTGCTGTTAGTTTGCCATCCTTTCACTGCGGGCAAGCTAACAGCATCCGCTGCTTGCAGCCACAGCGCACACCCATCATGTACGACCTCACCCAGCTAACTTTTCAAGATGTCACAGAAATCGGTAGCCACCTACGCAAACTCGGCCAGGAAGCTGACAGTTTAGAAACGGTTGCTGACCGCTGCGTTCGATACTTACGTGAGTGCTTTATCGACCCCGCTACTCAAGAATCTGCCTGCGCCCTGAGTCGCTTTTTCAAGACCTACAGCTACGGCCAGCTGCCTGGCGATCTGCAGCAAACTGCTCAAACCCTGATCGGCCAGCCCATCTTCGATCCGGTGAAATGTCTTACCCTGATGGGCACGGCAGGAGACCAGGCTGACTGGTGCGATCGCACTCGTTCACAAGGTCATCAGGCCATTCCCCTCACTAGCGAAAAAGCCGTCGAACAAATTCCCATGATTTCCCAGCTGATTAAGGCCTTTGATCTAGACATTAGCTGCGTCTTGGCGCCAGACCCCCACCTGCTGATGGCGCTAGAGAGTAAAACCTGCAACGTCTTCCACATCCCAAATGCCCTCGGCAGCGAGTTCATTCCTGCCCAGCAAACTTTTGTTGAACCCTATGGTATCCGCTCTGTGATTGGCTTTGGTGGCATGCTGCCCTCCGGTGAGCTATTTGCCATCATCTTATTTACCAAAGTTGTCGTACCCGCTCAAACGGCTCAGCTGTTCAAAGTCCTGCCGCTGAATATAAAAATGGCGATCGCCCCTTTCCTCAAGAAAGATGCCTTTCGACCTCTGCAGCCTGCGTAGGACTGGCTGCTAACAACACTGCAGCCCGCTTAGTATTTTCAAACATAAAAACCACAATGCAAAAACCACAATGCTAACTACGCCTCAAACAGTGCCTAATACTGTAGACGGCGCTCGCTTTACGCGCCAAGCCGAAGAAATTAGTGACCTGAAAGAACAAGTTGCCACCCTAGAAGAACTCTTGCAGCTATATGAAGAATCTGCTGTTGCCCAAGAGCAGCAGCTGCAAAGCACCCTTAAAACTTTAGAAGAAAGAGCCCAGCAGCTAGAACATGCTCAGGAAACATTGCAAACCCTCAAATGCATTCTAGACAGTATGGGCGATGCGGTTATTGTCGTCGATACAGAAGGGCGTGGATTGTTTATCAATCCGGCTGCAAAACAGCTACTAAAAACTGAAACAATAAATGAGTCCTTCCGAGACTGGGGAAAACACCATCGGTTTTTCTGCGGCGACGGCACAACTCCCTATGCTCTAGAGGCGCGGCCACTGGTACGGGCCCTTCGAGGAGATGCCGTTGAGACAGAAGAAATGAGAGTTGTCTCCCAAGCCAATGAGAAGGACTGCTGGCTCAGCGTGAATGCTAAGCCCATCGTGTCAGCGCCAACATCAAAAACAACAACAGGTGCCGTCGCCGTCTTTCGAGATATTTCCTCACGCAAGCAGTTTGAACAGGAGTTAAAGGCTTCTAATATTGCAGCGCAGCAGCAGGCCCAAATCTTAGAGAGTACGCTGCAAGAACTTAGGCACACCCAGTCCCAGCTTATTCATGGCGAAAAGATGGCCAGCCTGGGTAAAACGGTGGCTGGCATCGCCCATGAAATCAATAATCCAGTCAACTTTATTCATGGCAATCTCAGGCATACGAAGCTGGCCTTTTCAGATTTGTTAGCGCTGGTTCAGCTTTTCCAAGCAACCTATTCTCCGCTGACGCCAGCCCTCGAAGACAAACTCGAAGATATCGACCTTGAGTTTTTGGCAGAAGATATTCCTGACATGCTCTCTTCTATGGCCAATGGAACCACCCGCATTCAAAAAATTGTCCAGTCGCTGCGGGTGTTTTCTCGCCTAGACGAAGCAAAGACTAAGGCTGTCGATATTCACCAAGGGCTCGATAGTGCTCTATTGATGGTGCGATCGCAGCTCTCAGCCACCGCAACCCGTCCCGCCATCCATATCTGCAAATGCTACGACAGTTCGCTTCCGCCCTTACACTGCCACGCCGGAGAACTCAATCAGGTCTTTGCCAATCTCTTATCCAACGCTGTAGACGCCCTGACCCAACAAATCAAATCTCCAGAAATCACCCTGTCTACGAAACTGACTACGCAGTCGGACAAAACCGCTATTGCCATCGAAATCGCCGATAATGGCAGCGGCATTCCCGCAGAGATTCAGCCCAAAATCTTCGACCCCTTCTTCACTACCAAACCCATCGGGAAGGGCACGGGGCTTGGCCTTTCTACCGCCTACCAAATCGTCACCGAACTCCACAGAGGCTCCTTGACCTGCACATCCAAGCTGGGCCAAGGCACCTGCATAAGGATTGCGTTGTCCTGTGAAAGCTAAGCTTTGGGGCCGGGAGGCTGGGCCGATGTCGTCGCTTCATCCTGTGCTAGCACATCGGCCCGCTCTGCCTGCGCCGCTGCCCGCTGACGCAGCTCGTCGGTACCGTCTTTACCCAGGGAAAAGGCTTTAATCGCTGCCACAAAATCGGGCGATCGCAGATACGACGCCATCATCACAAAACAGGTCTGACCCACGGGGCCGCCTCGCTCCAGCAACCGAGGTAACAGCACACCCACTTCAGGATGCTGGTCAAAAAACTGTTGTGATGCGATCGCGATCCTTTCCGAACTGCGAGACTCTCTAATCAGGGCTACCACCTGCCGGATGTCTTGAGATGCGGTGGGCGTGAGCCAATCATCCAAAGAAAATGGCCAGGCCCCGTGTTGCCGGTCGATGGGGAGTACCATCTCCTGCAGATTCTTTTGGGCGATGGCCATCCCAGCGCGAATCTCCAGTGCTTTTTGCCATTGCCGTCTTGCCTCACTTTCCCGGCCGCACCGGGCTAGTGAGACTGCCGTAAGATGAAAAAACAGCGGATCAAAAATCTTTTCAGGGGGGTCTGATTTTCGCCAATGATCATAGGTGCTAACTACCCCAGTATCGTCGGCAAGATAGCTCAGTCCTTCTACCTGCTTCGTCCAGAAATTCCACGCTTCGGGGATTTCTATATTTCTGAGCCGGTCTGCGTAAGGTGAGGCGTCGGCTTCCCTGCCCAGCAGCGTGAGAAATCGCACGAGGTTTGAGAGGGCATGGACACTGTCGGGTGATGTCTCCAAGATGGTCTGGCAGGAAGCGATTGCAGCTTCTCCATCATTCATCATCCAGCAGGCCATGCTCAAGTTGTTTCGAGCTGGTTCATAGGTTGGCCGCTTGCGGAGGACTGCTTCCATGCTCTGCCGGGCCTGGGCATAGTCGCCCGTTTCGAGCTGCGTTTGTCCTCGCTCATGGAGCAGCGAAATCTCCCACCAGTCATCCGTCTCCGGCTCAAAACGTTTCTTTGTCTCCGCTGCTAGCTCCTCTAGGTTCGGCATGGCTTCTTCAATTTTTTCCCGCTGCTCGGCGTTTAGCTCACAGGTCAGCGCCCGTCGAAACGCAGACAGCGCCAGCAGCGGATGCTGATTGAATAGATAGGCGAACCCGAGGATGTACAGTACGTCGCCATTTTGGGGGTCGATGTGTGCCCAACGCTCACAGGCTTGCTGGTAGGCCCTCATCTTGCTCAGCTGGAGGCAGACGTCAGTGAGCAGACTCCAAACCTGCTTCTCCTGCGGGTAGGCCTCACTCAGCGCTCTTAAAATGGGGTATGCGGTTTTCCACTCCTGTCTTGCCATGTAGGCTTCGGCCCGGCGCAGTCCATCTGCCAGCCTAGGATGGCCAAATCCTTTTCCCATTGGAGGTCGAGTCTTCTTTTTCTTAGCCATAACAGATTTGTGTCAACAGCTCTGTGTCAGCGATGCTTTTCAAGCTTAGCCAAGCTTAGCGCTCACAATCGCCCTTCGCTAGTTGGAGACCGTACGAAAATCATCAAAATCACAACCGCTGGTGCAAATAGGCAGCAGGCATACAGCCCACTGACGTAGGACCCAGTCAACGACTTTGAATTGGCCAGCAAAGATGGCCCGAGCGCGCTGGCAATGACGATAGCCATCATCTGTATCCCAGAGATGGCACCTAGATGGGCTCGTCCGAAGAACCTCGGTAAGACAACCGTTGTCAGTGTGCCAAAGCAGCCGCCACTGATACCTAAGCCCACGACCGCTGGCACTATCATCCCAGGTCGGCTGAGGTTTGCGATCGCTGCAATCCCAACCGCCTGCGCCACCATCATGAACATAAAAATCAGCTGTATTCGCATGCGATCGCTCGCCACCCCCACCCCGTAGCCCACCACAGTGGACACCACCGAGATGGGCAAAAAAATCCGTACCATATCGGCCTCGGCTACGCCCATCTCTGCGCCGATACTCACAATGTGAAACGTGATGCCCGTAATTGAAAGCGCCTGCGACATAAAGGCCAGCGTCACCGCCCAAAACGCCAGGGTGCCAATGGCCTGACGCCGGGTCATCCCCCACAGCACGTCTTTCTCTGCCAGCACCGATGCTGCCGCTGGTTCTGACGCCGCCGATGGCGCTGCTGACACCGCTTCGCCATCCATCTTCAAACCGCACATTTCTGGGTTATCCCGAAACAGCAGCCAGCCCACTGCGCTCATGCCCACGCCTACAATAGCTGCGGTCAGCAGCCAGGTGCCTCGCCAGCCAAATTGAGCGATCGCCCGGCTAAAAAAGTACGGCGCACTCGAAAAGCCAAACGCTACAAAAATACCTTCAATACCAGAAACCTGCCCTCGCCGCCGGTCAAACCATTTGCCTAGCATGGTTCGGCTGGTCATGGTCAGCATTCCCTGCCCGCAAAAGCGCAGGCTCACAAAGCCCAGTACCAGCAGTAATGCCGCCACCGTCGTTGAGGCTAGTGGTAGCCAGCTGCTCAGGAGAAAGGATAGGCGATCGCACAGTGCCAGATAGCACAGCGTCAGCCCTAGCCCCATTGCCGCCAGCACGGCCACCCGCCTTGCCCCAAATCGATCTAGCAGCTTCCCGCCAAAGGGCAGGAGGCACCCACTGGTCAGCGTCCCTATCAGGTAGGCATTTGCCAGCTGCAGCCGCGACAGCCCTGTCGCCGCAATCAAGTGGTCGGTAAATACACTCACCCCAATCGTCTGTCCTGGAATGCTGGTGAGGACACCAAGCACGCTAGCGACGACAATCACCCATCCGTAGAAAATCGGGAACTTGGCAGGTGCAAACGGAACATCGGACCGGAATAGGGACGCCAGAAAGTGGGATCCCTTGGTCGCAGGCTTTCTCACGGGGCGCGATCTCACGGCGGGTGGAGTCAATGGGTAGAGGCCATAACCGGCAAAAGCAGATAATATTTTAGCGATGTCAATTTGACATGCGAATCCCCTTATCCGGTCAACTGAGCCTTCACTATGACAGATAACTCCCCCAATGCTCCAAGCGCTAATACAAGCACTAGGCTGGGTGCTAGGATGCTGCTCTCCCACAACTTCGCCCTGCTAGAAGATGAGGTTCACCCGCTCAACCGAGAAGAATTCGCTGATGTCTTTAGTCAGGGATTTCAGGACACAGACAGCATTGACTGCGCCCATATCGAAAACCCGCACTGGATCGTTGCGGTTAGCTACGACCCCCAAAAATACA
>JBCBJS010000020.1:0-70298 GCA_038523095.1 Cyanobacteria bacterium J06626_6 | reverse complement strand
CGCCCTGGATGGATGGATCGCTCTTTGAGTGCTGTTCCCAAGTTTCTAGCGCTTGTGGTCGCAGGCATTACGCTGGCTGCATTTTCTGCGATCGCATTCTCGCCTGAAGTTCTCTGGGCAAGTCTCAGCCCAATCATTCAGTCCGCCATCCCATATATCTTCGTAGCAGGCCTGCTTGGTGTCTTTGTAACTGCCGTATGGGATACGGCCCGATAAAACAACATAAGTCAGTTTGAATTGATTGAAGCCGCTCTCTGTAATCAGGAGGGCGGCTTTTTTGGTTTCTCGAATTTAGGCATATTTACCAACCAACAAAGTAAGGTGAAAAGTCAATCAATGGGCAAGATAAGCTGGCTACAAAACACCTAACGGGTATTTTTCTAGCTCACAGAAGACGAGAGAGCAAAATTTCCTCTTAAGTGCTCCCAAATGAAGATGCCTGCGCCAAGTTTTCTGCATACAGATAAATGTTCGGGTCTGTTCTCTCGTTGTGAAAAAGAATCATCAGATAATTCCTTCTCTTATACTACTAAAGAGTAATAATGACCTTCATAAAACGAACAGGCGGCAGCAGTCCTTTCAATGGTCTGAGCTTTACGCACGAGATTGTTCCAAGACTTGTTGATTTGGATCTTGATGGCGATCTTGACTTTGTAATCGGTCGGGACGATGGCACAGTTGGCTACGCTGAAAACACTGGTACAGTTGCAAACCCTGTTTATACCCAAAGAAACGGAACCGATAATCCCTTTCATACTGTCAACGAGGCCTATGACCAAGCGCCCGCACTAGCAGATATAGATGCAGACGGGGATCTGGACCTTTTAGTAGGAAATGTGTATGGCCACTTGAACTACTACCGAAATGATGGCACAGCTAGCGCGCCCAACTACGTCAAGCAGTCTGGTGAAAATCACCCTTTTAACGGTGTTGACTTAGCTAGTCGCGCTATACCTATATTTGCTGATCTAGATAATGATGGAGACCTTGATGCTATTGTAGGTGACCGCAATGAGCTGCACTATTATAAAAATGTTGGAAGTGCTAGCACTCCAATCTTCAGTAAACAAACAGGCAGCAACAACCCTTTTAGCAGTCTTAACACGCATTTGTGGCATGCCCCGGAACTGGTTGACTATGACTCAGACGGTGACCTAGACTTATTCTTGGGATTTGAGAATTATGTTGATGGTCCAGATGACCTCGACTACTTCGAGAATACAGGTAGTGCCAGCAATCCTGTGTTTGTGCAAAGAACAGGTGGGAGTAATCCTGTTGGGTCTAATATTTTAGACTTCAACCATCTCTATACAACGCCAACCACGGGTGATATTGACAATGACGGTGATTTAGATATTTTTATCGCTGGCACAGGTGCATCAAACCCGAGTTACTTTGAAAATAGAGACGTCGTAGTAGATAACACGCCGCCCAACGCCATAGCTAAAGACATTACTGTAAATCTTGATGCCTCCGGCAACGCCAGTATTACTGCCGCGAGCGTTGACGATGGCAGTACAGACGACATAGGGATCGCTTCTTTGTCTGTGTCTCAAACGGATTTCAACATTTCAGATGTTGGCCAAAACACTGTCACTTTAACCGTTACAGATACCAGTAGTAATACAGCAACAGATACTGCCACGGTGACTATCCAAGACGTGACAGCCCCCAATGCCAATGCTAAAGACATCACCGTACAGCTTGATGCTAACGGCCAGGCAACAATTACCGGTGCTTCCATTGATGACGGCAGCAGCGATGCCTCGGGTATTGCTAGCCGCTCGGTTTCAATGACTGGCTTCAATGGTAGCAATTTAGGGCCTAATACCGTTACGCTCACCGTAATAGACAACAACGGCAATAGTGCAACAGATATATCGACAGTCACCGTTGAAGATAATATTGCACCGACTGTGATCGCTCAAGACATCACTGTTCAGCTAGATAGTAATGGCCAAGCAACTATCACCGGAGCCGATGTTGATGGGGGTAGCGTTGACAACGCAGGCATCGCAGCTGCCTCGGTTTCTCAAACAAACTTTGACGGTTCAGACCTTGGTACTAATGCTGTTGTGCTGACGATAACAGATGTAGGCGGTAATAGCGACACGGCGAATGCAACGGTCACGGTTGAAGACACCATAGCGCCCACTGCGATCGCTCAGGATATCACCGTTCAGCTAGATAGCAATGGCGTCGCTTCAATCACTGCAGCCGATGTTGACGGCGGGAGTACCGATAATGTAGTGGTCTCCTCTATTTCTGTTTCTCAAACAAATTTTGACAGTTCAGACCTAGGCAACAATGTTGTCATCTTAACTGCAACAGACTCCAGTGGTAACAGTGCTACAGCGAATGCGGCCGTAACAGTTATTGATGAAATCGCACCTATCCTGACGCTGCCAGACGATATCACTCTTCTTCCAGGCGCTTCATCAGCACCTCCGATTGCAGGTACCGCTACCGCCACCGACAATGTAGACCCCAGTGTTGATATCTCGTTTAGCGACAGCTCTCCAATTCCTGGTCTTATTGAACGAACTTGGACCGCTACCGATGACAGCGGTAACAGCAGCAGCGGCGTACAGCACATAACCGCACCACCGGTCGATGTCACAGTAGGTGCTACCGGTGGCACCTTAAGCATCGACACAGCCACCAGTGGTGCAAACGACAGAATCAAATTGACGCAAAAAAATGGCGTTGTCACTATCTCGTCTCGCGACCAGAACTTGATTCCTGGTGAGGGGGCAACCGGCGTAGACATGCACAAAGTGGAAGTCGCAGATTCCGAATGGACAGGCCCCATTGTCGTGAACTTGGGTGATGGTAAAAACAAGATGAATGCCGAAAAACTTACGGCATCACTATCCGTTACCGGTGGAATGGGTAATGACAGATTTATCGGTGGTCTGGGTGACGATAATATCAACGGTGGCTTAGGTAAAGACTATGTCAGGGGCGGGGCAGGTGTCGACATGCTTGACGGCGGCGACGGTGTAGATACCGTTGATTTTCGTGATTCCCTGGCTGGCGTGACCGTAAACCTAGATACTTCTATCGTTACAGGCGGCGATGACGTAGGCGAGACCATAGCAAACTTTGAAAACGTCGTCGGGACCAATGGTGATGATGTACTCATGGGAGATGCTGGGAATAACCGTCTTTTTGGCCTAGATGGTAACGATGTAATTTCTGGCGGCGATGGCAATGATGCTATTAGCGGAGGGCTAGGTGCTGATACTTTAGACGGAGGAGACGGCTTTGATACAGTTATCTACTCGCGGTCTGCAGTAGGTGTGATGGTCAATCTGGCCACTTCTGTCGTATCTGGTGCTGACGCAGGTGAGACCATTGCAAACTTTGAAAATGTTGTGGGTTCAAAGCAAGACGATGTTTTAATGGGCGACGGTAACCAGAACAATCTACGAGGTAAAGCAGGTAACGACGATATCTTTGGGGGCGCAGGAAAAGATAGCCTTGATGGTGATGATGGCGCAGATACCCTTGAAGGAGGCGCCGACAGTGATTCGATGAAAGGCGGCTTAGGCTCGGATACTTTTGTCTACAGTGCTCTAAGTGATTCTTTGCTGGCAGGACGCGATCGCATCAGTGACCTTGAAATTGGCACTGACACCATTCAGGGTGTGTCAGCGGTGGCCGCATCGGCAATCGATCAGCTAGGCACTGTCGCTAAGCTCAGAGAAAGCGAGATACAAGGCGTCTTGACGGCAGCTATCTTTGAAGAAGATACTGCTGCGACCTTCACCGTAGGGTCCCGTACTTATCTAGCGATAAATGACGGAGCTGATGGATTTTCTGCTAGCACAGATGCCATTGTTGATATCACTGGATATCAGGGCGACCTTGCAAACCTGTCTATATCAGCTGCTGTGGTCTAAGCTGTCTATTTTTCTAGCGCTCTATCAGAAGCAGTGACATCGTGGCAAAGTCATAGACTCCCTGCCACCTATAGCTTTCGAAGAGTTGCTTAAGACACTTGCTCAAGGCTACAACCCCTAGCAGATAAGCAACTCTTCTGAGCAAATGTCCTAATGCATCAGGACGTTTGCTATATCTGTTGTGTCAATGCCATATAGCTACTGACACTTCGAAGCCCTGTCCGTAAAAAAATACAGACAGGGCTTTTTGGGCAGAGTCCAAGAGCCTAATAATTAAAGCTCTCATCAGAGCCTACTCACCGCCCAGAATCTTAGGCACCTTAAAGAAATCTTCTTCCCTTTCAGGCGCGCTATCCAAGATGGCCTCCCGGTTAGTGAAGGTTTCTAGCCGATCTGGGCGAGTGATGTTGCTGACTTCAATCGCCCGGGTCGTGGGTGGTACGTCGTCTGTGTCTAGTTCATTCAGCTGCTGAACGTACTCTAGAATTCCGTTTAGCTGCTCTGTAAACTTCGTTTCTTCTGCTTCACTAAGTTCTAGCCGAGCCAAATTGGCCACTTTGCGAACCTGTTCGATATCAATCATGACTTGGGCAACACCCCTTTGGGCAGAAAAAGGTTAGCGACGTCATCTATAGTATCGAACTTTATGCCCAATGCTTGAACGCTCGAAGTCGAAGTGCCGATGAGCTCGACCAACCAAAATCCAGTTCAAACAAGTCTTTCTCGACTGCTAAATCATGTCTAGCTTCATTCGCCCGGTCACTTTGAGCCAGTTTTGAGCCTCGATGTAGTTATTGGGGGCAATTCGGATGGCTTCCATCCAGTAGCGAGCCGCTTCGTCGTACAGCGTATTGGCTTCGGTTTTGTTGCCAGCCGCTTCTGCCTGCTCGCCCTGGTAGTGGTAAATCACAGCAGTGTTGTTCAGTGCCTGGATCAGCCTGGGATTGAGTTCGATAGCTTCCTGGTAGAGTGTCAAAGCTTTTTGGTGTTCACCGTTGCTCGCCTCAATGAGGCCCATGTTGTAGAGAATGTAGCTCTTGTCGTAGGGATCTTCCTCTAGGGTGAGGGCTTCTCGGTAGTTTTCTAGCGCTTCGGCGTATTCGCCATCTGCTTGGGCAGACATACCATCGCGGTAGTAGGCAAAGGCTTCTTTTGCCTGCTGCTTAGCAGGCAGCATCTTCAAAATCATATCGGCCATCACCGTAAATGATTTATCGATGAAGTTGTCGTTTTTCTGAGTTCTTGGCATTGAAATCTCTTCTGAAGCCTCGCTAGAAATCCCCGCACTTAAACGGCTTGATAGGCTTTTTCAAAGCGTATCAAACTGTTGTGGATATGATCGCTGAAACGTAATGGATTTTTAAGTAATCTAACGATGTCTAAACGCTTCAGCATGTGAGCGCTCTGCCATTTGAACGGATATTTGAACGCATCAGCTTGCATGCAATGCTGCCTAAATTCAGTAGCTTCACAATGTGTACTGAGGATGTACTGAGGGATGCCGTTGATTGAGACGCCAGTTTAGTGTACGCACGCCATGGCGAAAGTTTCCTGCCTGACAGGCTCGCCTGTGGATACCTGCTCAACTAAGAATGCAACGAGCTCATCCACGGTATCGAAGTCGGTTTCGTCGAAGCGATCGCTCAAGTCAACCTGAAACTGGTTGCAAAAGTCTTCGCAGAAGTCTATCGCCCAGTCATGCCAGCACACCAGCGGGAGCTGCAGGTCGGCAATGAGCTGATCACCCGGCCTAACGCGGCCAAACTCAATACCGGAATACTCGCTGAACTGCCAGTAGACAAAGGCAAGCACAGGGCGACTTGAAGTTTTTGCAGAGAAAAGAGTGCACCAGTCCGAAAGGCCTAGCATGGACCGGCCACAGTCCTTCATTTGCTGGTTGATCTGGCGGCGAATGGTGAGGTCGGGGCTCAAGTCAGCATATGTACGTATGCTGCAAAGCCAGTTGTTGAGCTGATTCATCATAGAAAAAGCGCGGTCCCGAAGAAACCGTTAAGGCGTTGTGTGTCTAATATGCCCATTTACCCTAGGGAAATTACGGTGCTTTTTGACACGTCCTTACGGAAATAAAAAGAATGTTTCAATGATATCTATTGACTTTTATTGATGATTTTCGCCCAGTTACACTCTCCTAATGACATCCGCCAGTTACATCCCCTAATAGCACTCAACCAGTTACGCTCAACCGATCACACCAAGGATGCCTGCTCTTCCCGGGATTCTTTCAGGGCACCTTCCATGCGTGCTGCGGGCATTGGCCTACCCACCCAATAGCCCTGTAGATAGTCGCACTGATATTGGCTGAGCAAGCCCTGTTCGGCTTGATTTTCGACTCCTTCTGCGACCACTTTGAGATTGAGGCGATGGGCAAGCTCAATGGTGGACTGTAGAATGGCTTGATTTTTGGGGTCGTGGGTGGCTCCCCGCACAAAGCAGTTGTCGATTTTTAGGGTATCGATGGGTAGCTGCTTCAGATAGCTTAGGGAAGAGTAGCCCGTGCCAAAGTCATCGATGGCGATGCGGATGCCAAGCGCTTTTAGCTCAGTCAGGATTGCGATCGCGGATTCCGCATCCTGCATCAAAGCGGTTTCGGTGACCTCCAGCTCCAAATTCTGCGGGGTTAGGCCAGTGGTCGCCAGCGTATTTTTCACCGAGTCAATCAGGTTGGGCTGATTGAACTGAACGCTAGAGAGATTAATCGAGATGTACTTCATCCCCCAGTCCTGGCTAATCCACCGTTTGGCCTGGGTGCAGGCGGTTTCTAGCACCCAATGACCAATCTCTACAATCAGTCCTGTATCTTCTGCTAAGGGGACAAACTTGGCTGGTGAGATATAGCCATGTTCTGGATGAAGCCAGCGAATGAGTGCTTCACTACCCTCAATGTTGCCGCTTCTAACGTTTAGCTGTGGCTGGTAGTAAACCTCAAATTCGCTGCGCTCTAAGGCGTAGCGCAGCCAGGTTTCCATAGTGATTTGGTCGCTAAAGGCTACCGGCATGTCAGATCGGTAGAACTGGCAGTAGTTACTCTTTTGCTTCTTGGCAAATTCAAGGGCAGCATCCGCCTGACGCAGCAGGCTGGAGAGGTCCTCGCTCTGGTGCAGCAAAAAAGCGATGCCGATGCTTGTCGTGACAAAGACTTCCTGCCCAGGCAGTGAGAAGGGTCGGCTGAGTGCGTCGATGAGATTGTCGGCAGTTTCCCTGGCTTGCTGAGGGCGCTCCAGGTTGGGTAGAAATACCGCAAACTGGTTGGCGGTGAGTCTCGCCAGGGTGGCACTCTGGGGTAAGCAGGCTTCCATGCGCCTGGCAGATGCCTTGAGCAGCTCGTCGCCCGCCGGATAGCCCAGTACGGTATTGACCAGTCTGAGTCTATCTAGGCTAATAGACATAAATGCTAGGGTTTGCTGGCTGCTATGGGCTGCCACAATGGCCTGACTCAGCCGCTGATGCAGCAGCCGGTAGTTGGGTAGGTCGGTGAGGCTGTCGTAATGGGCTAGCCGGTTGATCTGCTCGGCAGTATTGCGCAGCGTCGTGACGTATAGCTCGTTTGTGGCCTGCAGACGGCTGATGCGAGCTGCAATCGTGTTCGAAATATCGGCGTGGCTAACGGGACGCACTAAGCAGTCGTCAGCGCCGTTTTCCATGGCCCGGCGGGTGTGCGATCGCTCTGTTTCGTCCGTAATGAGTATGAAGGGGGTTAGCAGCAATTCGCCGTCTTGACGAATGGCTTCTAGCACCTGATGGCCATTCAATCCAGGTGCATCTGGTGCAGATAGAGCCCAACTGCATAGAATCACATCAGGTCGATGTCTGCGGGCGGCATGGATACCTGACGGCCCATCGTCTGCTGTGTCAACTAAAAAGTCCTCAGACTCTAAGTGCTCCACCAGTTCGGTGCGCCTAGGGTCGGGAGGGTCTATGACTAAGATTTTTTGCATGGACGATTCTTAGCCCTCGCATCCTGGGTAAACCCGAAGGATGTTAATAAAGGAAGCAAACAAAAGACACACCTGTCGTTGTTCCAAAGGTCGTTCTAAAGAAAGTACCCTGATTGGCCTGATTAGTCCGTAAGTAGATAAACTTAGCAATAAACTAGCGTACGTGCGTCCTTAAGTTAGGATCTCTGCGCAAATGTATTGATAAGGGTTTACATCAATTTACGGAACAGCTCATGAAATAGCTCGCAATCGTGCGCAATGACTACGCAGTGCGATTTCATGGGGTAATTTGTTCCAAAAGGTGTGGGATCGGGGCTGTGGACGTGTTTTTAGAATGCCCGACGTAGGGGAAACGTGCGCAAGAACGGTTGCAAAACTGTCTGAGAACAAGAACAGTTGCAAGACTATCCCAGAAAAAGGCAAAAAGCGCTCCCGAAAAGCTATCTCAGAAAAGACATCTCAGAAAAGCCGTTCAAAAAAAGTTATGTCTTGGCGGCTGCTGTTTCCAGTGTCGCTATAAAGCTGGGGTAGGAGACGGCAGCTGCCTCGGCCCTTCGAATTCGCGTTTTCCCAGGAGCCCGGGTCGCTGCAATGGCTAGGCTCATCGCAATCCGGTGGTCGGTGTAGCTGTCTAGCTGGGCAGCTGTGAGCTGGGTCTCTGAACCCATGCCGGTGATGTCTAATCCGTCTGGATGTTCGGTAATGCTCCCACCGAGCTGAGCAATCGCGGCTGCCATCACCGCTAGGCGATCACTTTCCTTGACCCTTAGCTCAGCGGCATCGGTGATGGTGGTCTTGCCGGTGGCAAAGAGGGCCGCTACCGAAAGGATAGGCACTTCGTCGATGAGGCGAGGAATGAGCGCGCCACCGATGTGGCATCCCTTGAGCTGACTATGGCGAACGCGTAAGTCGGCAACCGGTTCACCGGTGACATCCCGCTCGTTTTCCAGGGTAATATCTGCTGCCATCTCTCTGAGGGCATCGAGGATACCGGTTCGGGTGGGGTTGATGCCGACGTTTTCAATGACGAGATTTGACCCGGGGGTGATGGCGGCTGCCACCAGCCAGAAGGCTGCGGAGCTAATGTCTCCTGGAACGATGACCGTCTGGCCTGAGAGTATCGCCGGGCCGTGCAGGGTCACGCTGCGGGTCGCAGCATCGATGGTAAGGCTAGCGCCGAAGGCTTTAAGCATGCGCTCGCTGTGGTCACGAGAGAGGCTAGGTTCGGTCACGGTGGTGTCACCGCTGACTGAAAGACCCGCTAGCAGCAGGCAAGACTTTACCTGGGCAGAGGCAATGGGCGAGTGGTAGTGAAAAGGCTGTAGCGCCTGTCCGGTCACGCCGAGCGGTGCGAGGGTGTTGTGAGCTTTTCCCGCAATGCTAGCCCCCATGTCGGTCAGCGGCGCGATGACCCGTTTCATGGGCCGCGATCGCAGCGACCGATCGCCCGTTACTGCAAAAAACTTACCTGGCTGGGAGGCCAATAGGCCCATCATGAGTCTGAGCGTCGTTCCAGAATTGCCCGCATCTAGCACGCCGTCGGGCTCCTGTAGCTGACCGCCGGTTCCCTCTACGGTGACCCACTCTGATTCTAGGTCCGATATTTTTGCGCCCATCGCGCTGAAGCAGGCGGCCGTACTGCGGGGATCTTCTCCGAGCAGTAGGCCTTTGATTTTGGTGGTTCCCTGAGCGATCGCGCCTAGCATCAGGGCTCTATGTGAGATGGATTTGTCCCCTGGAACCGTGATGGTGCCTGTCAGTGGCCCGCTTTGGCTACCGTCAATTTCTAGCGTTTTGTGGGGAGGCTGGTCGATCAGCTTTAGAAATGTCATATCAGTGAATACCGTTCGTTATTCCGTCTATCATCCCGTTTATTAGCATTCCGTTTATCGGGCGGCTGAGTCGCAGTAGGCGTTAATGCCTTCTATCAGGCTGCTCTCTTCAGCATCGGTGGCCTGAATCGTACTGTAGGCGCTATTGGTTTGCTTTTGAAACTGATCAAAATCGTCTCGGAAGGCGTTTTCTGTATCTGCTGTGGCCAAGAGCTGCATGGCTTCTTTGGCAGAGGTGAGGGCCGTCGTCCACTGGGTGATGACCGCGCTGTATCGGTTGCGATATTCGACGAGTTGCTCATCGGCGAGGTTGAGATTACCGAGGGCTTGTAGGAGCTGGCTTGTACTAGCGCTGGCACTTTCGACGGCAGCCACATATTGACCGGCAGCTGACTTTGTTTCTGCTAGGTTCTGGGCGCTGGAGATTTGCTCAAGCGACTGGCCCATAGCCTGTTCATACTCCGATCTAAAGCCTTGCGCGCCGTTAATAGTAGATATGAGCGCGTTGCACTGGGAGACTTTGGCGCTGCAGCTGGCGAGTCCAAAAAGAATCAGACTACTGAGCGCGATAGCTGTTTTTGTTCTATGGGTTCTGCAGGTTCTACTGGTTTTATTGCTTTTGTAAAGGCTAGGTGAGGGCATAGGCGGGCGGCGTTATCGCGGCATGCTGTAAAGCGATCGCAGCCATGGAACGTTAGGCTGGTTTTTACACATTCGAACGGCATCAGCGAAAATCACTATACCAATTCAACGAGTTCTTTATGGTTGAAAGTATTGACCGGCAGATAGATTCGGTGGCATCAACGGTAGAACGGCATCGGGCGCAGTTTTCATCGTTGGCAAATAAGCATTATTTCAACTATGGCGGTCAGGGGCCGATGGCCGATAGCGCCATTGTGGCTATGGCGGAAGCGCAGCAGAAAATTCAGCGTGATGGTCCTTTTGCGGGCGCTGTGTATGAGTGGTTGCAGGCAGAGAGTCAGCTCATTCGGGGCGCGATCGCAGTTACTCTGGGGACCTCTCCCGACACGATTACGCTGACCGAGAATGTGACCGTTGGCTGCAATATTCCGCTGTGGGGACTGCCCTGGCAGCCGGGCGACCATATTTTGATGGGGGACTGCGAGCATCCGGGTGTCGTTGCTGCTGTGCGTGAGCTGAGCCGACGATATGGCGTGACGGTCAGTACGTGCGCATTGTCGAGTCTGCTGGCGGGGGCCGACCCAGTGACGGTGATCTCCCAAGGGTTGCGACCGGAGACCCGGCTGGTGATCGTGAGCCACATCTTGTGGAATACCGGACAGGTGTTGCCGCTGAAGGCGATCGCGGAGCTTTGCCACGCCCACGCACCGCACACTCGGCTACTGGTAGATGCGGCCCAGTCGGTTGGTACGCTGCCGTTAGACCCGCCCGGTTCACAACTGCCGGAGACGGGTGTCGACTTTTACGCCTTCACCGGTCATAAGTGGCTGTGTGGCCCGGCAGGACTAGGCGCTCTGTACATTCGGCCAGATCGGCTAGATGAGACTGCGCCTACCTTTATTGGATGGCGCGGTGTGAAAGTAGATGAGCAGGCCAATCCTACGGGTTGGGAGACGGACGCTCGCCGATACGAGGTGGCGACTTCTGACTACGGGCTGTGGGGAGGGCTGCGGCAGTCGATGGCTGTGCAGGCCACTTGGGGAGATAGCCAAGCTCGCTACGAGCGCATTTGTCTGTTGAGTGCTCGGCTGTGGCAGGGGCTGCGCGACCTGCCACAGGTTGAATGTTTGCTTCGCGATGCGCCGCCGCCATCGGGCCTGGTTTCTTTTCAGATTCGAGGGCGTGAAGGTGTCTCTGCCTCGCAAAGCCATCGCCATCTTGTTCAGCAGCTAGAGGCCGAAAAAATCTACCTGCGGACGCTGCTATCACCTAGCTGTGTGAGAGCCTGCGTGCACTATTTCACCCTGGAATCAGAGGTGGATTTTTTGTTGGAGCGGGTCGCTGATATCCTCGGTGCCGCGGGTGAATGAGTTCGTTTCACCTCCCCGTTCTTAATCTGTTTCTCAATCTGTATTTGAGAGTTCACCGTAGTCACGTCC
This sequence comes from Cyanobacteria bacterium J06626_6, assembly GCA_038523095.1. Taxonomy (GTDB): domain Bacteria; phylum Cyanobacteriota; class Cyanobacteriia; order Phormidesmidales; family Phormidesmidaceae; genus Phormidesmis. The sequence continues at coordinate 58,524 of JBCBJS010000020.1, read as the reverse complement.
TTCGTAGTCCCGGCAGCCTTTGCAGGGCCCCATCGGGTTGGCGGCGCAGCGGATGAAGGGCGATTTGGCGTTGAGCTGACAGGTGATGTCGCCAATCATTAGGCCTAGGCCATCGACGTAGTGTGCCTCTGGGTGGCGAGGGCGGGTAGAGATATGTCGCAGTCGCTCGCGGGCAGCGTAGTCTGCGGCAATCTGCAGATTGGATTGGAAAGACTTTCGAGCATAGAGGCCTAAAATCAAAGAGACTAGGGCGGGAATCAAGCCAATGACAACAATCAGCGCAATAAGCATGAAAAATCGAGATTGGGACGCTTGCTCAAATCCTAACGCGTCTATTCCCTGGCAGGAAAATTTTTCTCTGACGGGCTGCATAAAGCTGCGCGCAGCTCGCTGTGCCCGCGCTTTTTTTTAGCGAATTTTTTCTCTAATCCCTATTCTTTGTCCTTGGGCTTCAAAGTAGAGGCAACGCTGAGTTCCTTAAGCTGTTTGTTGTCTACTGTAGATGGTGCATTGGTGAGCAAATCGCGGGCCTGTTGCGTTTTGGGGAAGGCGATCGCATCGCGAATAGATTGCTCCCCGGCAAGCAGCATCACCAGTCGGTCCAGCCCGTAGGCAATGCCACCATGGGGCGGTGTGCCAAATTCAAACGCTTCAAGCAGAAAGCCAAATTTGTCGTTGGCTTCTGCTTTGGAAAGGCCAATCGTTTCGAAAACGTCGGCTTGAACGTCGGGCTGATATATGCGCAGGCTTCCCCCACCGATTTCGTAGCCGTTGTACACAATATCGTAGGCGACTGCTCGGGCTGTAGTGAGGTCTTCGAGGTCGTTGGGATGGGGCGCTGTGAAAGGATGGTGCAGGGCCTCGTAGCGATTTTCGTCGGCATTCCACTCGAACATGGGAAAGTCAGTCACCCAGAGCAAGTTGATTTTGCTCTGATCGATCAGGTTGAGTTCTTGGGCGATCGCCTGTCGCAGTTTGTCTAGCGTGGCATTGACGGTGCCCGCATCACCCGCGCCAAATAGCAGTAAGTGACCTGGCTGCGCGCCTGTGCGCTCTAGCAACGTTTGCTTCTGCTCGGCGGTCAGGTTGTCCTTGATGGCACCAATGGTGTCAACCTCGCCGCCTTCTCGAACGCGGATGTAGGCCACGCCCCGGGCACCGGCATCAGTGGCCACCTTAAACAGGTCTCCCTTGGGCTTAATGCGAACATTTGAAATGGCGTCATTACCGCCTGGAATGGGGAGAACCTTCACCTGACCGCCGCTGGCCACTGCGCCTGAAAACACTTTGAAGCCAGAGTCTTTGACAATGTCTGACACATTGACCAGCTCCATGCCGTAGCGAGTATCAGGCTTGTCGCTGCCGTAACGGTCCATGGCTTCAGCGTAGGTAAGCCGGGGAAAAGGCGTGGCGATGTCGATGCCTTTGACTGTTTTGAAGATATGGCCAATCAGTCGCTCGTTGAGGGCCAGGATTTCCTCCTGGTCCATAAAGCTCATTTCCATATCGAGCTGGGTGAATTCTGGCTGGCGGTCTGCTCGCAGGTCTTCGTCGCGGAAGCAGCGAGCGACTTGGTAATAGCGGTCCATGCCGGCCACCATCAGTATCTGCTTAAAGAGCTGGGGGGACTGGGGCAGCGCAAACCAGTCGCCTTCGTTGACCCGGGATGGCAATATAAAATCTCTGGCACCTTCTGGGGTAGACCGCGTCAGGATAGGCGTTTCGATCTCGATGAAGTCTTCTTGATCTTCGAGAAATCGGCGAATGGATTTGATGACTTCGTGGCGCAGCCGCATGTTTCGGGCCATGCGATCGCGTCTCAAATCCAAATATCGATACTTCAGCCGCAGGTCTTCTCTCACGTTTTCTTCTTCCACCGTGGAGACCTGGAAGGGCATCTGCTTGCGCACAGCGTTGAGAATGGTGAGCGCTTCTGCGTAAATCTCGACTTGACCCGTGGGCAGTTTTTCGTTGAGTGACTCGGGTGGGCGCTGGGTCACTCTGCCAACGACTTTGACCACATATTCATTGCGGGCTTCTTCGGCGACGGGGTAGGAGCTTGGTGTGCGTTCGGGGTCGCTAACAATTTGGACGGTGCCTGTGCGATCGCGCAGGTCTAAAAAAACAACACCGCCATGGTCTCGGCGACGATCTACCCAGCCATAGAGCGTGACCGTTTTTTCAATGTGCTCGGCTCGAAGTTGTCCGCAATAAAGGCTACGCATGGCAACAGGCAGGTAAAGAGTACCAAAAATAAAACCTTTTCATTATGAAGGATGGAGGCCCTTTGCGGAACATGTTGTGCAAACATCTAGATCGGCTAGCTGCAGCCCCGCTTAAGTGTTTTTATCGTGTCGCTATTGTGATCGAATTTGATCAAAATATTTCGCTCTGCGTAATTGGCCTGAAGGGGTGTTAGTATTTCAATCAATCGCTAGGGGTGCCCGCCGCCTACTGGTTCGTCATTATCTCAAGGCTGTCAGCGGTCTTGATATGACGGCTGGGCCGGGCTGAGAACATACCCTCGGAACCTGAGTCTGGGTAATGCCAGCGGAGGAAAGCATGAAAGCTTTTTGGGATACATGGGTTTAAGTGTCGTTGTCATGGTGGTGGCAGCGGTCACCTTTATGCTGGTTGGCTTATCTCAGCTGGGTCGACGCGTAATCGATTTAGAAGATTACATGGTGAGCCGCAATCAGATTGGCGGACCTATGGCGCTGGCGACCATAACGGCTTCCGCGCTTGGTGCCTGGATACTCTATAGCCCAGTGGAAGCGGGCTCTGCCTTCGGGGGGCTGAGCGCAATTCTTGGGTACTGTATCGGCTCAGCTGCTGCGGTGTTAGTTTTTGTGATTGTCGGTCCGCGACTGCGACAGATCATGCCCTGGGGGCATTCGCTAAATGAGTACGTGCGCCACCGGTATTGCTGGATAGGACGTGCTCCTAAAGTTTCTGGCAAAGCATACCCTGGCGCGCGCCGCAGCTACGATCCCTGGGGACGGGCCATGTACTGGCTAACGGTCGGCGTGATGCTGATGTACATGTTTGTGTATCTGGCGGCAGAGCTGACTGCGATCGCTCAAACCCTTCAGCTAGTGGCTGATGTCCCCTTGCTGCTGACGTCTACAGTGGTCATTGCAGCGGTGTTTTTGTACACCGCCTATGGCGGGCTAAAGGTCACTATCCTGACGGATGCACTACAGTTTGCTCTGATTGTTCCCCTGTTACTGATTTGCGCTGTGGCCACGGTCATCTGGCTGGGGGGCTTTGACTCTGCCTTTACCCCCGTAGTCGAAAAGTTCCCCGAACTACTGTCCTTGTCAAACGTCGGTGGACTGCGATTTGGTGCCACGCTAATCATCGCGATTATTGCCGCTGAGCTGTTCAACCAAGGCAACTGGCAAAGAGTCTATGCCTGCAAGGACGCTCCGACGGTCCGGCGTGCCTTCCTCGGGTCTTCCCTCGTGATTTTGCCGCTGTTGTTTTTGTCTGGCTTGCTGGGTCTGATTGCTGCTGGCTACGACTTCAGCGGCGCAACTGCCTTTTTTGATCTGCTGAGCAGTTTGAACGTTCCTAGCTGGTTGCCTGGGGTGGTCGTCCTGCTGGCGGTGGCTTTGGTAATGAGCAGCCTAGACACCTTACTCAACGGCATCAGCGCTGTTTTTACCGTAGATTTGCTCAGACTGTCCCATCAGCCTGAGCAGGTGCTAACACTTTCACGCATCTTAACGATCGCTGTGGGCATTCCTGCTGTCTTCATCGCGGCTCAGGGATACAGCGTGCTCTACTTGTTTTTTATTGCGGATCTGATTTGCGCAGCCCTCTTGGTACCTATTGTTCTGAGTCTTTATAGCCGCTATCAAACCTCTGCAAATGCTTTTGTAAGCTCACTGGCCGGCATCGTGTCAGGGCTGCTATTTTTCCCAAAGCCTGACTTTTCGCCGCTGGTGAACGTGCCGGGGGGGGGTGATTTGCTCAATAGCTTTGCGGTTGCCCTAGCTATCTCCGCTGTTACAACCGTGGCATGGAACGCCCTGGATAAAACATTCAATAAAAACGCTATTAAGCCCTTCAACTACAGCGAGCTCAGTCGTATAAAGCCCTACCTGTAAGTCGCGCTGTAAGTCATTGGACCCAGCTGTTTTGATGACGTGCTCGATGACGTATGGGGTCTTCGTCACTGTTTCAATCGATCTAGTTTCAACCGTAAGACATCTATCAACTGCAAGACATCTATTCGAGGTTTAAGCGTATGCAATCTTCTTTACCTTCTGCTGCAGCCAGTGAACGCGCGGCCAATCTATCTCCGGAGCAGTCTGCTGCCATCGTTTCTCCTCAAAACAGAACCAACGAGTCAAGCAATTTTCCTGCTAGCGATACTTCGTCTGTTGGTCGCTCAGCCCTGCGTACTGAATGGATCGCCAAGCGCAAAGGCCATTCCAATGTGAGCCAGATGCACTACGCGCGGCAGGGGCTTATTACTGAAGAGATGGCCTACGTGGCGCGCCGGGAAAATTTACCCGCTAGCCTAATTCGAGACGAGCTGGCCCGTGGTCGGATGATTATTCCAGCGAATATTAACCATCCGAACCTAGAGCCTATGGCCATTGGCATTGCTAGCAAGTGCAAAGTCAACGCCAATATTGGGGCCTCTCCCAACTCGTCTGATATTGATGAAGAGGTCGAAAAGCTTCATCTCGCGGTGAAATACGGCGCAGATACGCTCATGGACCTCTCCACTGGCGGTGGCAACCTAGATGAAATTCGCACGGCCATTATCAATCATTCGCCAATCCCAATTGGGACGGTGCCGATCTATCAGGCGCTGGAGAGCGTGCATGGCAGCATAGAAAATCTGGACGCGCAGGACTTTTTGCACATTATTGAAAAGCATGCTCAGCAGGGCGTTGACTATATGACAATCCATGCGGGCATTTTGATGGAGCATTTACCACTGGTAAAAAATCGCCTGACCGGAATTGTGTCTCGCGGGGGTGGCATCATGGCTCAGTGGATGCTGCATCATCACAAGCAAAATCCTCTGTACAGCCACTACGACGACATCATTGAGATTTTCAAGCGCTACGACGTTTCGTTTAGCCTGGGTGATTCTCTTCGGCCTGGCTGTCAGCACGATGCGTCTGATGAAGCTCAGTTTGCCGAACTCAAAACCCTGGGCAACCTGACTCGCCGCGCTTGGCAGCACGATGTGCAGGTGATGGTGGAAGGACCTGGCCATGTGCCCCTCGACCAAATTGAGATGAATGTGAAAAAGCAGATGGAAGAGTGCTCTGAAGCACCTTTCTATGTGCTGGGTCCACTGGTGACAGATATTGCGCCTGGCTATGATCACATTACATCTGCGATTGGTGCTGCGATGGCAGGATGGCACGGTACGGCGATGCTTTGCTATGTGACGCCAAAGGAGCACTTGGGCTTGCCCGATGCTGAAGATGTGCGCAACGGTTTGATTGCTTACAAGATTGCGGCCCACGCGGCAGATATTGCTCGCCATCGTCCGGGTGCACGCGATCGCGACGATGAACTTTCGCGCGCCCGCTACAACTTTGACTGGAACAAGCAGTTTGAACTGTCGCTGGATCCTGAGCGCGCCCGTGAGTATCACGACGAAACCCTACCTGCAGACATCTACAAAACCGCAGAGTTTTGCTCTATGTGTGGACCTAAGTTCTGCCCAATGCAAACCAAGATAGACGCAGACAAGCTCTCTGAACTAGAGAAGTTTTTGGCAAAAGAGGCTGAAACAGTCTAAGCGTGGACTGGATAGTTAGGGCTTTCCTACTGAGCCTCTCTGGCTGTTTTTTTCTGAAACCTGTCATCTGAAACCTGTCAAATGAGAAAAGCCTCATAACCAAAGAATCGCCTGAGCAAAACTCAGGCGATTCTTTAAGGAGCCTCAAGTCTGACTACAGCAGCTTGCGCACTCTCATCCAGTCGTCAGGCTTCACTAGCCAGGGTGCCACGGGGACCTTGCGGGTGATGCCATCCTCATCTATATAAATGCGACGGCTATCGGCTTTTACAAAGTCCCAGGACTCAAATGTGTATCGTTTGGTGGCCATGCCGAGCAGGTTATAAACCGTTAGCTGGCGAGGCTCCAGTAAGAAATAGGGCCGGTGCAGACAATAGAACCCAAATATGAACAGCACTAGCCCTAAAATCCCTATGGCTGGGGAGAACTGGCCCTGAAGCGCAGACCACAGGCTGAAAATAAGGATGATTGCACCACTAACGACAAAGAAAATACCCAATGTGGTCTTGTAGTGAGCCGTCAAATGCTGCTGAGAGCTGTTGGGTTGCATGGAAATTGTTAGGGGTGACGCTGGAGAGGCGAAGGTAATGGAACAGAAGTAGAAGACCTAAGGGAAAAGCTATCTTTAAAGACCTGATTTAAAGCGTTGCCGAGGAAACACTATTTGCTGAAATTCTCATCGCTGAAATCCTTATCGCTAAAACATTGACTGTCGCTAACGTGGTGGTAAGACTTCGGGCAGCTAGTCGGCAGACGGCCGTAACTGGGAAACGGGGAGGAAATTAGGACATGGAAGTGTTTTGAAGGCGGCGTCTGAACCCATGCCAAAATCTTTGATGTGGTGATGCTTATTTATTTGTCATTTCCCCATGTCTAAACGATCTGCAGACTTCATGCATGGAGAATATCACTGAAGTACCGAATTTGTTGTGTCGATGTATAAATAAATTCAGTCCGTACCTAGCTGTTTGTGTAAGAACTTAATGATTGATTCTTTTTGCTTGTCTTTCTAGGCCATGGCCGGGCTTGGCCAATTTAAATCTATGAAGCTATCAGACAGATGCACAGGCTATTTAATGTTAATGAAATAGACTACTCAGAGATTCCGAAAGTTTCTCTGCTCTGAGTATCGTTGACATATCGCCAGTGCCAAGGCTCAAGGGATGTCGCACTGGGGAAGCCCTCTTCATGGATAGACAGCTCGAATCCGTAGGCCTTTGCGTTAGATTCTAGCCATTGAAAAGCGGCGGTTTGGGCAAAGCTCATCTGCCAGTCTGTAGAGGCGTCTTTGCCTCCAATATCTACGGCATAGCCGGTTGAGTAATCACGTTTGGCTGCGTCAGTTGAGTGAGTGCCCTTATCATTTACCTCGGTCTGACGGGCTGCTGCTGTAAGACCGGCTGCTTCGGCGAGATCGGCTGCGCTTCGAAAGCCCGATAGCGGATAGAGCTCGATGCTATCTTGCCGTGCTGCCACGACCATTTCCCAAAATGCCTCTGCAGCAGCTGGCCGGAGCAAAATGCTGCCATCTTCTAGCAATGCTACGAGTTCTTCAGTCGTCGCTTCGGGATAGTCTGTGCTTGGCGTCTGCCAGTTTTCCCAGGTCTGTGGCAGCTGAGTGAGTCTGTGTTGCCCCCACTGGTAAGTTTTAACACCTATTCCCAGTGCGATCAGCACTGCTAAGCTGCCAATGAGGAGCTTCAGCAGATAGGGATTGGTCGGGGCAAATGACTTCACTTTGCTGGCTGGGTATGGGCGCGATGAGACAGCGCTAGCCTCGCTGCCGAAGGAAAAGGTGGCAACGCGGCCAGGGCGGGTCTCGGCGGAAATTCGGCCACCGGGTGCTGCGACGACGGTGGGCAAGCGGCTGTCGTGGGCGACCTGATGGCGGGCGCAGATTAGCCCTAGTGTGTTTAGCGCTGCCTGAGCATTGGGGAAGCGATCCTGCCAATGGTGCCGGACCAGTCGATCAATAAATTCTGCGATCGGCAGGCTGACATCTACTCCCTCTCGCCACAAAAGGCCCTTGTTGGGATCGTAGGTAAAGTGATAGTGCGGTTTTCCAGTGAGCGCTTCGATGGCGATCAGCCCCAGGGTGTAGAGATCGCTGGCGGCCTGGGGTTGCTGTTCGTAGCCTGGCTGCAGCTGTTCGGGGGCTAGGTACGGATGAGGCGTGATGGGGTTGACTCTCTGGAGGGTGCCATCAGCTGTGATTTCGCTGGTAGCTAGCCGGTAGAGGGTCCCGAAGTGGGTGAGAAAGATCTGGCCGTCACAGTCTTGGCGGATAATATGCCGAGGATGCAGGTTTTGGTGGACAACGCCCTGGTTGTGCGCAGCACATAGTCCAACTAGGATGTCGTGTAGGAGCTTGGTGGCATAGCTTTCGCTCAGTTTTTTGCCGGGGGTGATTTCTTGGCTGAGCGGATGGCCCGACAGATGTTCTTGAACGATGTAGAAGATGTTTGTTTGGGCGTTTTGGGGGTCGGTTTTGGGGTTGTTTTCCGAATGGTTTTGGCCGGTTGTGTTTGGCTGATTGAAGTAGGCTAGCAGCTTTGGAATCTGGGGATGCCGTCCTATGCGCTCTAAGACTTGAGCTTCGCGCTCTAGCCGGTAGCGCATTTCGGACTGGCGATAGTTGACGCCAACAACCAGACATTGTGGCCGCTGAAAATGTTTGCGATCGCAGCCTAAATAAACCGTGCTGAAGTCGTTCTGACTCAGCTCTTTTTCTAGCTCAAAGCGATTTTCTAGGATCCGGGTGCTCATTCGTCGGGCTAGGAACGATACGACAGGTGGACATGAATCAAGATAGGCACCGCTCTATCACAGTACTCAGGCTTGTGTCAGACGAAGGAACTTCATTGGTGCCACTGAGCTACTGGCTGATTTTTTGACTGATTTTTTTGACTGATTTTTCAGCCTGTTTCTCTAGCTTATTTTCTTACTGGAAACATACTCAATTAATTTAATATAGCTTCTATGGATCAAGGCAGTTTCGTCAATGACCTGGGGTAAACACCTGCTGGCTAGCTATTGGATAGGTCCGATCCGATGGGGGCCAGATTTATAAAATTTTCAATGGTGCAGCTTTTGATACTTGCTCCAGTCTGTCGGTCTAGTCTGTCGGTCTAGTCTGTCGGTCTAGTCTGTCGGTTTACTTATGACTTCGCCTTCGCTTCCAAGGTTTCCAGACGGCTTTTGAGTTCTTTGTTAGTTTTTTGTACTTCATCGAGGGACTGACGCAAATCGGCGATCGCCTGGTCAGCGCCGACCTTTTTTTGTACCCGTCTGGCGGCTTCATCGGCTCTGCGCTTAACGCGCCCGTCAGGGCTGTGGGTCGCTAAGCTGCGCAAGATGTCGATAGCACCCTGCACTTCCATCTGCGAAAGGGCGCTGACGGTGGCCACCTGAGTCAGGAAAAAATCCTCCCTAGACAGGGCATCTAGCCGTTCTAAAATTCGGTCGATGACGGGTTTTTGCTGCCCGGTGGAGATGGTGCCCAAGGCGCGGATGGCGGCTAGTCGCAAGGGTTGAGGCACCCCAAGATTGGTGTAGGGCATGAGCAAATCAAGCGCTGGCTCAGATGATTTGAATTGGCTGAGCCCAGTAATTGCACCGCTTCTGACAACTTCGTTCCAGCCTGCACGATCTTTAAGCGTGGTCTCAATGACTTTCAGCGTCTTTTTCTCTTTTGACTTACCGTCAATCTGGGCCATGCCAATTTTGCCGAGCGATCGCACGGCGCTGGCCTCTACGTAGTAGCTCTCATCTCCTTTCTCTACGATGGTTTTAAGTGCTTTGTAGCTGTCAGCCGTTTTCACATCTCCCAAGGCAGTCGCGATCGCTCTACGAACTTTGGGATGCTTATCTTTAAGGGCGCTGAGCAAGGCTGTTTCTGCTTGAGCCAGCTTTACCGACCCTAGCTGCCTGGCAATCTCTGCCCGAACTGCCCAAAAAGCCTCTTGCTTGAGCGCTTTCTCCAGGCTCTTGACCGCTTCGAGGCTGCCTTTTTTGGCCAGAGCTTCGGCGGCAAACAGCCTAGAAATAGGATCGGGATCGTGGGTTAGCTGGGCCTTCAGTTCAGCGATGGGGTAGGCCAGCTCGACTGTCTTGAGGTAGTGGTTGCCGATGTCAAAACTGATGAAGTCTGGCTTTTTCTCTAGCGGAAAGTACAGCGCCTGCTCTCGCTCGTGGATGCGCACTTTGAACGTTTTGATGTCAGGCTTATGTGCGCTTTTGCCGCTGTTTTTCTTACTGTTTGACTTTCTACCTGCCTTCCCGTCTGGCTGAACATAGCCAAAACCGATGGGTATTTTGAGGTCAAAGAGTCCCTCCTGTACCTGGGACTTGCCATCTTCTACCTGGGTCTGGGTGATGGTGAGCTTTGCGAGGTTGCTATCGGGGTCCCAGCTGTAGCTGACCTTGTAGTCGGGGTGGCCACCTCTATAGACGTACTGATCGAATAGGAAGCGTAGGTTCCGTCCAGTCGCTTTGTCGATGGCGCGGAGTAGATCGATGGTTTCGACGGTGCGATGGGCGTTGTCCGTAAGGAGGGTGCTGAGCGATCGCGTGAATAGCTCGTCGCCAAGCTCCATGCGAATCATGTGATACACGCAGGAGCCCTTTTCGTAAATATGTCGGTCGTACAGCTCAATGGCTTCCCGGTAGATGTGAGTAACTAGCGGTCTGCGGTATCGGCTGCGATCTTCGCTGAGATAGGCCCTCGCGTGGTTTAGGTGATAGTAAAAAGCTTCGTCTTGTCCTAAGGTCTCTTCAATCCACAGCACTTCTGAGTAAGTCGCGGCACCCTCTTTCACCCAGGCCTGTGACCAATGGTTGATCACAATCAAATCTCCGAACCACTGGTGGGCCAGTTCATGGGCCACCAGTGGCTCTGCCCGCTGATTGTCCAAGGCGGCCCGCTGGTCGATCAAGCAGCGATCGGTTAGCAGGGTGGTGGTGGTGTTTTCCATGCCACCGAAGATAAAGTCGCTGACACAGACTTGGTCGTAGTTAGCAAACGGATAGTCATAGCCAAACCACTTGCTGAGCGCTGCCATCATCTGCGGCGTTTTGCCCATGGTTAGCTGGGCCTCTACCTGACGGCCTTTTTCAAAGAAGTATCGAACGGGCTTTCCTTTCCAGCTGTCTGTAATCTCTTCAAACTCGCCGATGGCGAGGGTCATCAGGTAGCTAGGATGAACTTTTTCTAGCTTCCAGTGGTAGATGGTGTCGTTTCCTTTTTGCGCTGTGTGGACTAGCTCACCGTTTGAGATAGCTTTGAACTGCTTGGGGATTTGCACCCGAATTTCTGATGTGGCTAGCTGGCCTGGGTAATCGAAGCAGGGAAACCAAAACCGCGAGTCTTCATCTTCTCCCTGGGTCCATACCTGCACGGGTTTGCCGGGATAGTCTTTGTCCGGTCCAATGAAGTAAAGGCCTCGCTGTGGATTTTCTACCGCGTAGCTAATCACGAGCGAGAAGGGCGTTCTGGCTTTGGTTGCCTGCTTCAGCGTGATGTGTAGCTGCTCGCCATCGTATTCAAAAGTCTGCTCGATATTGCCTACTTTTACGCTCTGAATGTCGAGCGCTACCGCATCTAGCTGAAGGCTACTAACCCCATCAACTACGGGATTGATTTGAATAGTGCAGGTCCCACTGTAGCGTTTGTGGGGAATGTCAAAAATGAGGTCTAGGGCAATATGCTCTACTTGACCGGGGCGATCAGGGTTGTAGTGTGGGTAGGCACCGGGCAACTCAAAAGATTTCCGGTTGGCTTGATCGAGCAAGGTCTCGTAGATATTTTCCATGGTGAGAATCGTGAGGCTGTGTCAGCTTAAAGTAGCGCTTTTTGGGGAGCAGTGACGACCCGAAACTCTGTGAATGCCTATGGGGATGCCCAGCAGCAAAAATTCGCATCAAATACCCGTGTCAAATAGGCGTGTGCATGTAAGGGTTTGTGCGTACCTTGTCATAGTTTAGACAGGGTTTGGGATAATGCGACCAGCACTTGTATTGACGCTTATATCGAGCAGGGGGTGGGTATGGATAATGTTGCCTCTTCTATGGTGAATGGTTTGCTGCGCATTAAGCCGCTGGCAAAGTTTGCAAAGCATCGGGCTCGCAACATGATGATGGACCGGGCCGAAAGCCTGGGCGTGTATTGGCGCGATGAGGTAAAGCACCTCCAGACACGGGGCGATCGCGCACATCAGGGTACAGCGGTAAATCCTGGTTGGGAAGAGGCGCTAGCCGCGATCGCCAATCCTGACATCCACTATCCGAGCTATTACACCACGAGCTTTCACGCCTATGAAGAAGGCAATCTTGGCTGGCTCCCTGCGATGGAAGTCGATGTGGCCGCTCGTGCCGTGCATGCTCGCATTTGGCCCGAGGGAGACGCTCGCTCAGGTGTGCAGGGCGATGCCAGCCTGCGGTCAAGCTTTCACCAGATTTTGAAGGCGCATTTATCCGCAGTGCCTAAGCGCATTGTCGATTTGGGCTGTAGCGCAGGTGCCAGCAGTTTCGCGTTGCAACAGACTTTCCCCAAGGCTCACATAACGGGCCTAGACCTCTCAGCCTACTTCCTGGCAGTGGCCCAGTATCAGGCCGCGAAGCTCGGCAGTCAGGTTCAGTGGCTGCATGCAGCGGCTGAAGAAACGGGTTTACCCGATGGGTCGGTTGACTTGGCTTCTGTATGCCTAGTGTTTCACGAACTCCCTGCGGCAGCAGCCCGTGAGGTGATAGCGGAAGCGTATCGAATACTCCGCCCGGGCGGTCACTTTGCGGTCATGGATATGAACCCAGCGTCGGCAGCTTATCGGGCGATGCCGCCCTATGTGCTGACGCTGCTAAAAAGCACCGAGCCCTATCTAGACCAATATTTTTCGCTGGATATGACCGAATCGTTTGAGCAGGCTGGATTCAAAACGCCGACTATCACCGTCAACAGCCCCCGCCATCGAACAGTTTTAGGCCAGAAGGCATAGCGGGAAAGGTTGCAGGGAAGGGGTAACTAAGCCAAGAATAAAAAAAAGAGCCCAGCAGTTGCTGAGCCCGAGGGTTCCATGAATGATTAAATGTCTGATCTATAGTTGCCTTTAAGGGTTTTATTTAAGAGGCTAAGGGCGTGAACCCTTAGAAAAGTTCTCTGGCCAAGCTGTGGTGCCACTGTCACCCAACGTCGGAGAATCGCCGTCTCAGCCGGAGCAGTGATGCCAATATAAAAGCCTCAACTGGATACCGCTGTGCTCTATGCAACAATTTTTTGGTTTGTACTGAGTCTCAGTTTTCGTAATTGTCAGTGCCTGTGTCTACGATGCCTGTGTCCACGATGCCTGTGTCAGAGGTGTCGAGCTCTGGGGCGCTTGTATTGATGGGGCTAGTGGTAGGGAGTGATTCAGTCGGTGCGGCATCGGGCGCGGTAAGCGCTAGCAGAAGCTTAGGGTCTTGCGCGAGCTGGTCCGCGATCGCTGCCGCGCCATGCTGATTGATATGACTAGGATCGGCAAAAAAGCCTGGCTGACTTTCCCATTGAGTCAGTAAGTCGACGACGCTAAAACCGAGTGCTGCGCTTTTCGCTGTGAGAAAGGTTTGAAACTGTCCTTCGTGATATAGCCGAAAATCGTCTAAATAGCTGCTGCTAAGCGGCAGGTTGACGAAGATAAGCTGGGCATTTTGGCTCTCTACAAACCTAGCAGCTTGTTCTAGGGCAGCAGTTTGCTGGCCGTAGAGCGTGAAGGGAGAGTAGGCACCGTCATATTGGCCGCTGACCCTGGGAAACTGCCGATAGTAAATGGCTGGGTCGAAGCGATCACCGACTGCCGAAAACCCTAAGGCATCTATTGTGTCCGAGACGGAAGCCCCAGGCCGAATCGGCTCTTCTGTTCCTGCACTTGTTCCTACATCTGCGATCACTGCCGAATTCGCGGCTGGTTCACTCTCCTCCACGCTGATGCTGGCCGGTATTGCAGCTGGCTTTTCTCCTCGGTGAATAGCTTGGTAGCCGGGCGAGGCGACCAGGCTTTCCCAAGTGCGATCGCGCCGCCCATCATTAAAGGCCCGAGACCCATCACCCCAGACAATCACCCCGGGCAGTTCTCCTGGCAGCAGCTCACTGAGGATGAAATTCACCACTTGTGCAGTCGCCCCGTTGACGCTGAAGTTGTAAACGTTTGGGCTTTCATATCCCTGCTGAATGAGCCTGTCTTGGAGCACTTCTGGATCGATTCCCTGCAGTGCGCGCGAGCTGCCCACGATCAAAACGTCGGGTACGCCCACCGTTTCGATGTAGGTGGTGTAGCTGGCTAGCTGCTCATTGAATACGGTGCTACCCAAGCTGGGGAAAGCGAGACGGCTATTTGCCGTCGAGTTTGCGGTAGGAGAGGTTTCTTCCGATGTACCGCGCAAGCGCTGTAGATACTGGCGCAATCGTTCGGTATCCCCGTGTTGCGAGGTGCCTGAAAACAGGTTGCTGGCTGCAGAGTTGGGGGTGTCTGCTGCTGTTTCAGCTGCTTCTACTTGTGGACTTATAGCGGAGTTCTCGGATGGCGGATTTGACAGGGCCGCTGGGGAGCCTAGGGATAGTGTGGTGAGGTTTGCGATCACAAATGCAGATAATTGAGTGCCAATCCATCGCGACACGGTGCCTCGCTGCAGGGCAGCGGGCGACTGAGCAGTCAAACAGCTAGTCTCAAAGTGTTTCACGAATGTATCAATGCGTCTATAAGAAATGAAGCTGTGCGGCCATAAGCTGCGTACACGCACTTATAAAATTTTATCGGTTTGTTCTGACTCACCCAGTGATTTCCGTGCGTCCTGTGCTGAACAACGGCGCTTCTGACTGTCAACAAGGGCACTATTCACCCGAAACCCTATGTAATTTTTCCAATTGTTTTTCTCAATTGTTTCAATAAATAGCTTGCATATCGTCACAAAAAGGCGTACTAAGTATCACCATGACGGTCTTTCAAAAAAATAACGCCTGTGTCGAATTAGGATTTTCATTACTAGTCGGCCCGTCTCTATTCTTTTCTTCCAATTATTTTGCCGTCCTGACCAGGGATCGTATTAAAATATTGGTACAAAATTACTAAACAAAGCCATGGTCCAATACACCCTTGCTCAAAGTCCTGAAGTTTTGATTGACGTGCCTGGTCGCGATTCAAACAAAGCGCGTGAAAAGGCTATGGACCAGTTGATGGCCCTCATGGACGATGGTAAGCTCCCCACTGAGCTTGACGATGGTTTTAACCCGAAGGAATTTATTGAAGTGAAAGAGCCCAAGACAGAGCCGTCCGCAGAGGAAAATGCCGTTGTTGACGCGGTGCAGACGCTCAGCAACTTGGCAAAGCTGAAAGTAAAGGTCCAAAGCTCCCGCGAAGATGCTCTCAAAGTCCGTGAGCTAATTGATCTGCTGTTTACAGACGAATTCATTGAAGAGGAGCAGGTTGAGGAGCTTAACAGTGGCTTCAAAACACTGAAGACGTTTGCTCAGACCAACCTTAAGTATCGTGATGCGAAAGACGAGGCAGAGTCTGCTCGCGAAGTGCTGGATAATGCTTTGAATCCACCCAGCAAGAAGAAGTAAGTGCTGATTAGCCTGCTGGCGTTGCATTCTTGAGCCCTGTGCCCAGGTAAAAGTAGCCCATGACTTTGGGCAGGCTCGACGCATAAAAGGTTTCTACTTCGACGCTGTCGAATACTTCTTCGACCAGCTGGTCGATCTGGCGGTTGAGATGGCAGCCATCGGCTATGACTCGCTGAACGGGTGTTAGTCGATTTTGCCAGGTTTGTATGCTGGGCTCGTTGCTCAGTCCATGCTCAACGAAGAAGAATTTACCGCCGGGTTTTAAAACCCGGTAGGCTTCTCGGAGCGCCTGTTTGGCGTTGGGAATGCTGCATAGTGTCCAGGTGCACACGACGTTGTCAAAGCGATTGTTTTCTATGGGGAGCGACTCACCGCTGACCGCCCTTGTCTGAAGTGGAAGATTGCTGGCATCGATTCGCTTCATGGCGATCGCGCTCATGCCTTCATTGGGATCTACAGCGGTTAGCGAGGTAACCGCATCTGGATAGTGAGGCAAATTTAATCCGGTGCCAAATCCAATCTCTAGAACATCGCCACTCACACTGCTCAGCAACTGCTGGCGGTAGCTTGCCATGGACTTAGAGGACATGGTTAGTTCCAGAAGTCTCGGGAAGATGAGCTGTGAGTAGATATTCATGGTCTATTTAGAGCGTTTTTGTCGCTTGATGTTGCTGCTATTTATTCCATGCTATCGGGTATGCGCTATTCCCTATTCTCAAAACATCTGCTAGCGTTTTAGTCTGATTAGGCGGGATTCTCAAGGCAACAACAGCAGGCAAGTAGTAGGCAAACATATGGCGGCACTTACAGGGCGAAATCTTCTAAGCTTAGCGGACCTTACACCTGACGAAATGGCCCAGCTGCTGAGCACCGCAGCCCGCATCAAGTCAGGTGAGATCAATCCCCAATGCCCACAAAAGATACTCGGCCTCGTCTTCAAAAAAGCCTCTACGCGTACACGTGTCAGCTTTTCGGCTGCGATGTACAAGCTTGGCGGACAGGTAATAGACCTCAACGCTAACCTGACCCAAATTGGCCGCGGCGAACCCACGGCTGACACGGCCCGCGTGCTCGACCGCTACCTCGACGTGCTGGCTATTCGTACCTATGAGCAGGCCGAAGTTGAAGAATTCGCCCGCTACACTAGTATTCCAGTAATCAACGCCCTGACGGATCTAGAGCATCCCTGTCAGATCTTGGCTGATCTGCTGACCGTGCAAGAAGCGTTTGGGTCGCTTCAAGGCCTGACGATGGCCTACCTCGGTGATGGCAATAATGTGGCTCACTCTCTAATACTGGGCTGCGCGCTGGTGGGAATGGATGTTCGCGTTGCGACGCCTGAAGGGTATGCCCCAGACGAGGCCACCGTAAAATCGGCGGTAGCTATCAGCCAGGGAAAAAGTGAGGTCCAAGTGACTCAAGATCCCAAAGCGGCGGCTGAAGGCGCTCACGTGCTGTACACCGATGTCTGGGCAAGTATGGGCCAAGAAGATCTAGCAGAAACTCGGATTCCTGTTTTTGAGCCCTATCAGATTAACGATGCGGCTCTGGCGATCGCCCATTCAGACGCCATCGTGTTGCACTGCCTACCTGCTCACCGAGGTGAAGAAATTACGGAATCGGTAATGGAGGGGTCTCACTCACGCATTTGGGACGAGGCTGAAAACCGGATGCATGCGCAGCAGGCCCTGCTGGCTGAGGTTTTGGGGATCGTTCCGTAGCGGCTACGTACCTTTCTCCAGTTGAGTTTTGGGTTGGGCTGTTTTGGCGAACTGTCGGGCAATGATGCCGAGTAGCACTAGCCCCAAAAGCCCAGCAAGTGGATTGCTATCGATGCCGGTGACCCACGCAGGGGCGCGACCCGTGTAGGCACTTAGCCCGCCAACATTCACAATGTAGTAGCCCCAAATCAGTCCTGCATGGAGCCCAATTGGATAGCCGAGTCGGGTGTGCTTTTCAGTGCCGGTCGGCGATCGGCGGGCCCATACCAAAGCCATCCCCAAGATCACCAGCCCAAAAAACTGCGGCAGCGTACGCAGAATCTCTGACCATGACTTAATAAAGTGAGTGCTCGCGAAGAATACGGCATTTATCAGTAGTCCGGCGCTTGCTGTGTAGCTTTTTTCCAGCTCTGCCAGTATCCAGCCTCGAAACAGCAGCTCTTCTGCTAACCCGACCGCGACGGCCATCATCAATCCTTCGACCACGAATCTAGCCAGCCGAGGGCTGGGCTGAGTCGGTGTTGCCCAGCCCAAAATCGCCTCCAGCCCAAAGAGCGAGAACACAGCAAAAACGCCAATAATAAGCGCTAGCAGCCCATCGCGAAGTGTTTGTGCTTGAAACCAGAGACCGCAGCGCTGAAAAGGATGCTGCCAGCCATGAACTTTTCTGCCCCACATGGGCAGTCCGCAGAGAAAGCCAACGTACAGCAGCGCCAGAGCAATGATTTCGGCGGTATTCGAACCGTAAAACCACCCTCTGGGCCAATACACTAACACTGCTACCGGTGACCAGGCGATTAACAGTAACGCTAAAAAGCAGCCAATTCTAAGCCATGCGCCCTGAGGGCTTACCCAGCGGGCTATTCTCTCGGCAGTTTTTGTCATGCTGAGCGCCTATTCATCAGGCTCAATAGTGCTTGTCAGGCCCTTACTACAAAGAGACTCGCAATAGAATTCAGCATGCTCTAGTTCGCAGATAATCACTAGGCCCGTCCCAGAATTGTGCGCCTGCATCATGATGTCGATTGCCTGGGGCGCACTCAAGCTTGGAACTGTTTCAATCAAACACTCAACGACGTATTCCATTCCATTGAAATCGTCATTGTGTAAGAGCACTCGGTAGCGAGGTGCAATCTTACGGACGGTGGATGTCGTTGTTTTTTCAATAGTACCGATAGAAGTAGACATGGTGTTGATGTTGACTTTTCTGGCTGATTCTCTGTCGATGACTACGGCTTTACTGCGCCAGGCAGAATGCCAAAGGCCCGGTAAATATCAAACTTAGACGTTTTATTCCATGGCCCCCTGTAGATAACACTACCAATTATGAACTTGTTTGCCACAGCGGTGAATCAAGACGGCAGTGACAGCCTGGATTAAATTGTGTAGTGCTATTCAGAAACGCTTCTGATGGAGTGGTAGAATGAGTAAATGTTAAAGAATTTTAATATATCTTAGCCAAAATAAATGTTTTGGCGAGTCTTGCTCTCGTTGTCAGCTTCTCTTCAGTTAGTTAGAAAGGCCTTTTCAAACGTCTTGTCGGCAGGTCCAGGCATTTTTAGTTATTTAAAATGCCTCTGGAATAATTCCCCTGTAATGCCTCTGGGCCTGTTACGTCTTTTGCTAGCTCACAGCTGTCGGGCGATCGCAAGATTCAAAGCCACCTATAAATACAACCTGCCAGGAGCATATGAGCGTTGTTCCCTCTCAGATACTTTACTTAGAGCATGGCCCATCCCGTCTGTATGCCGAAGCGATACAGGTGATAAGCACGCGCAAACTCTGCTGGTCTCGCCCAACACTTCTGATTGCGGGACTGCCTGAGGACTCGGCCTCCAGAAGACAGGCAGCTATTGCCGAGGCTGCTCAACACCCTTCAAGTTCTTCCTTAGAGCTTTACGATCTCAAAGGGGCTCCGGACCTAATTTGGCCCCTAGCTCCTTTTCAGCTGGCCTACGACCTCGATTTCTTCTCTTTGTTAGTTCAGCTCAAAATGAACCCTAATGGGGCTGACCAGCTCGGTGGTACCGCGCAACTTAACGACTTCATTCGAAGCTTCTGGTACAGCCACAGAGATGCTTTGCCGCTGACACAGGTTTGACCCGGTGGCGCGATCCGGCCTTGCAATTAGCCCGCTGCTTACCATCCTTGCAGCGTTTACACAGCATAGGTGTGACTCTATTTGAGGTGGCTGCGACCGCTTGAGGTGCTCGCTTGAAACCTCATATGTTGGCAGGGACCGGCTGTGGTGGTTGCCGGCTGCGTGGGTACTTAGCTGTGAGCCGATATGTTGACTGTGTGGCCGGCGAGCCGACCTGTACTTCTTCGATGAAGAAATCGTTCTTAGGAAAAAGGAAAGACAAAAACGTCCTGGCTTGTTTTCTTTTTGGATGAATTTTTACAGGTGAAAATCCAGGGCCGAGTCCTAGGAGGAAGTCTGGGAATTGGCTGTGACTTTGTGCCAGCCAAGACCGCATCTTTAAACGTAATTTGTCTTCCAAAATACTGAAAATATACGTCAGTAATGGAGGGCATATTTCTCGCATTTTGGGAACAAAATTTGGCACAGCATATCTGTATAGACGTACGCTCTAAAGGCTACGCTGCTACTCCTGCAGGCGGAGACATATCAGACTCTGTCTGAATCTGTTTCAGGTTGAAATTTTGGAGGGCCAAGCAGGTACCCTACGGGGTGGGTTCCCTAGGCTGTTTGGATTTGAAAATAAAATACCTATGAATCCATACAGTTTGTATCAATTAACACTGAAGAGTCTGGTTTGCTTAAAGTTAAGTGGGATTACTTACTCAAAACTTTAAAAAGGTCTGAGGACGGGTCAAGATTTAGACAAATGCGCTGTCATATTCTGTCCCCTTCTAGGTTAGGTCGTTAAGTTTGTAAGCATACGCTTTAAGACACCGAGAAAAGCGTTCATCTAAGCAGTTTGCTTGCTGTTTGATGACATTTGAAAGACTGTTAAAAGTTCATTAGAAGCCGACTGAGGAAAGAGTGATATGGCAACCATTAATGCACCTGTGACTGTGGTGTGCCCTTCTGGCGTTTTGAATGCTGAAAGTGCTTCCAGTTTTGAGAAGCAGTTGTTCTCCGCTGTCAGCGGAGGCAACGCTAGCGAACTAGTCGTAGACATGAGCCGAGTCGAATCTTTGGACAATGCGGGGTTGGTTTCGTTTATGTCCGCACTAAATGCGGCTCAGCCTCGCTGCAAGCGTCTCAGCATCTGTTCTGCTCCCCCCTCTATCAAGATCGTGTTTGAGCTCACGCAGCTTGATCGTCTTTTCACTATGGTTGATCAGACGCCTGCGCTTGCTGCCTAGACTATCTGTGGTGCTTCCCCTTTTTAAGGGTCTGTTTTTCTAATGAGCTGCATTTCAGTGGTCTAGGTTGGTTGGGCATGGGTCAGATATTCTAAATCGGACGACTTGCGGTTGGGAAAGCTAGGGTTGGCAAAGAGTTAAAAGTCTTATTTGAGAAGCGCCTTCTTGCAAAGTAGGAGGGCGCTTTGTCGTGCGGCCCTGTTCCGACTACAGGGTGCGGTCACTTTGCTAGCTAGCGTCGAGTTGTTTAAGACACTTGCTATAGTGAGGGCCTAAGAAATTTTGTAGCTGCGCTGTATTGCTGAATCTACCCGTGTCACCTGTTACGTCTGATTTTGTTGCGTCTGATGCTGTGAATATGTCTGTTGGCGAGCTGTTGAACGCAGATATTGCTCGGCCTGCTCGATATTTGGGAAACGAGCAAGGCGCGGTTCATAAGCCCTGGGCTACAGCAGCGGTCCGCTGGGTGCTGACCTACCCAGAGATATATGAGGTGGGCGCTTCCAATCTGGGCCATATTATTCTGTACAGCATATTGAATGCGCAGCCCCGGCAGCTGTGCGATCGCGCTTACCTGCCCGCAGCTGACCTCACCCAAAAGCTCAGAACAGCCAAGATTCCTCTATTTGCCGTGGAGTCTCGCCGCCAGCTAATTGATTTTGATATTTTAGGGTTTAGCCTGAGCTACGAATTAGGCGCTACGAATATTCTGGAAATGCTGTCGCTGGCTCAGATCCCGCTGATGTGGCGTGAGCGCGACGCGGCCGGTCCTTGGAATACTGAATCGGGCAGCTGGCCACTGATCTTTGCAGGTGGGGGAACGGCAACCTCTAACCCCGAGCCCTATGCTGACTTCTTCGACTTTGTCGCGCTAGGTGATGGGGAAGAGCTGCTGCCTGAGATTGGACTGGTGCTCGAAGAGGGTAAGGCGGCAGGCCTCACCCGTGAGCAGATTTTGCTGGATTTGGCACAGGTACCTGGGGTGTATGTGCCTCGTTTTTATGACAGGGCCCCCGACGGTTCGGTGTATCCGAATCGCGACGATGTCCCAGCTCGAATTTTGCGCCGGGTGGCGCCCCCCATGCCAGCCTATTCGATTGGGCTGGTGCCCTATGTGGAAACCGTTCATGACCGACTGACGGTCGAGATTCGGCGGGGCTGCACCCGAGGCTGTCGGTTTTGTCAGCCGGGGATGCTAACCCGTCCTGCCAGGGATGTGCCTCCTGAGCAGGTCATCGATACGATTGAGCGCGGTATGCGCGAGACGGGCTACAACGAATTTTCACTGCTGTCTTTGAGCTGCTCTGACTATTTGGCGCTACCCGCCGTGGGCGTAGAAATTAAGAATCGCTTAAAAGATGACAATATCAACCTCTCGCTGCCCAGTCAGCGGGTGGACCGGTTTGATGAAAATATTGCCAACATCGTAGGCGGACTGCGGCAGACGGGGCTGACCTTTGCGCCAGAAGCTGGCACGCAGCGAATGCGGGACATTATCAATAAAGGCCTGACAAACGAAGAGCTACTGCGAGGTGTAAAGACCGCCCACGAACAGGGCTGGGAGCGAGTGAAGCTGTACTTCATGATTGGCCTGCCTGGGGAGACGGATGTGGATGTGTTGGGCATTGCCGAAACAATCCGCTGGCTCAGACGCGAGTGCTTTATCAAGGGTCGCCGGGCGCTGAAGTTTAACGTCACGATTTCTAACCTGACGCCAAAGCCCCACACGCCCTTTCAGTGGCATTCGGTATCTACAGAAGAGTTCAAGCGTAAGCAGGCCCTTTTGCAGAGCGAGCTGAGTACGATTCGCGGTGTAAAGGCAAATTTCACCGATGTGCGTATTTCGGCGATGGAAAATTTTGTTGGGCGGGGCGATCGCAGACTTTCAGCAGTGGTGCGACGGGCCTGGGAGCTAGGCGCAGGGATGGATGCTTGGTGGGAGAGCCTAGAGAAGGCGTTTGGTGCCTGGACACAGGCGATTGCCGATGCCGGACTAGACTGGCAGTACCGTCAGGTTGAAAGCGGCGAGTGGAACCTAGATGAGAGCATTGCCAATGAGGCGAAAGGGGAACAAAGCGTCACCGATGCCATGACTGCTGTGCTAGAAAAGCCGCTTCCTTGGGACCATATCGACACCGGCATCGAAAAGCAGTGGCTGCAAGACGATCTCAGGCGCGCTTTGGAGGCTGCCGTCGTGCCAGATTGTTCTTTTGAGGGCTGCTCCCACTGCGGTATCTGTGGCCCGGACTTCGGTCACAATATTGTTGTCCCCCCGCCGGTTATTCCTTCTTTTACCGGTCACTTTAAGCCCAATCAGACCCGCGCTCAGCGCCTGCGTATCTGGGTTGGAAAGCTTGGAGACATGTCGCTGATCGGGCATCTGGACTTTGCGAGGCTCATGGATAGGGCGATTCGTCGGGCGTCTTTGCCGATTGCATTTACGGGCGGATTCCACCCTGGCCCGCGGATATCTCCTGCCAATGCCCTGTCATTAGGGCTGACGAGTACGGGCGAAATTATCGACTTTGAGCTGACTGAGCCGGTTGAGCCGGCTGACTTTAGGGCCCGTTTGCAAGCGCGGCTGCCAGCGGAAGTGCCGATTTATGACGTGGCTGAAATTTCTCTGCAGCTGCCCTCGGCCACTAAGTGCTTAGTCCGCGCAGAATACCTGTTAGCGGCTAAGACTGACGCTAACAGCGCAGATTGGACCCAGTGGGTTGCTGACATTTTGGCTGCTAAAGAAATTTTGCAGACAAAGACGACGAAGTCAGGAAAACAAAAGCAGGTGAACTTGCGATCGCACCTTTTTGAACTCTCAGTGGTCGATTTGGCCTCGTTGCCGGATTTGCCAGCTGCTGTGCGATCGCGATTGAGCGAAACGGGAGAGCGCACGATTCGCTACGTGGGTAGCTGCCGGAACGATGGTACCCTGCTACGGCCCCGGGGCATAGTCGCTATGCTGGAGGCTGTGAGCGCTCAAGTGATTCGGCTCGGCCACATTCACCGGGTTCAGTTAGTACTGGATAAATAGACACGCTATTTGTGAGTGCTATTTGAGTGCTGTTTGCAAGGGGGCACCGGTCGATGAATTGGCGAAATAACCTGACGAGATATGGAGGGTTGAGTAGCGCTTGCACTGTAGTCGTTTCCTTGGCGATGGGTGTAAACCCCCAGTCAATGGTTAGCGCTGAAGCTGCTGCTGATATTGGCGCGGACCTCCGCTCCAGTGCGATTTTTCCCAACGCGATTTTTTCTGATGGGACTCCTCTTAACGAGACTTCCGATGTGACCTCTGCCAACGCGACTCCTACAGAAGCGCTTTGTATTCCCCAACTACAGCGGGAAGCGTTAGCACAGCTTCCCCTGACAGACTTGGTCCAGCTCTCATTATTTTTACCGACTAATCAAGGCGAGCTGGTGACTACTGAATCTCAGCTGTCTGCTACTAACTTGAGCCAGCCCAGCTTGTTTTGGATACAAGATCAGCTCAGTCGCCGCTACGACTTGAACAACTTAGTGGCTCAGTGGCAGGCTTACCGAACGCCTGTAGGGCTAAATTATGTCGATGTCGTCGTCAATGAGGGCGATTGGCAACAGCTGGGATATTTCCGTCGCTATGCCTTTGTCTCGCAGTTTGGCACAGCCGCTCAAAAGGATGGCTACCATCTACGGGTATTTCACACTGGCGATGCGAGCAACTGCCGCGACGCGAGAGCTGCTGAAGGCTTACAGACGCCTAGAGTTGTTGTCCTACGTGGAGCCTACCTCTGCGGCTTGCGGCAGGCCGATTCACCTAGCCTGGTATCCTGTCGTACCTACATTCTGCAGTAGCCCGATATTTGGCAACTAGCCAGACGATTAATTCGAGAATCAATACATTCGCTGTGCGTAACGTTGTCGACATCTCTGCTGTTCATATGCCTGCTAAGTGCATGTTCCTAACTGCTTCTCAGCTGTTGCCAAACAGAAAAATAAGCTGACTGCAGATTGTCGGGCAGTGGCAAGAGCGGTTCGCTCTTCTGCAGAGCTGCTGTCGCTATAAAATTTCCGCTCAACACCTCTGGGAGGGCGACTGGGTCGCTCAAGAAAACAGGCGATATGCCCCGCCCCGATACTGATATCTGTGTGGCTGGCCCAGACTGCCAACAGAAGTCTATCCACTGCTTAGCAGCTGCGCTCAGGTCAGTCCCTTTAGGCTGGACCCACATGTCTGCTGACAGCAGGGTACCGTCAGCCGGGATTGCCGCTCTCAGATCGCGATATCGCTGTAGCGCGGTGACGACATCGCCGGACCACGCGACAGCTACTTGCACATCCCCATTGATGAGTGCCTTGAGGGCGGTGCTACTGTCGTAGGCTCTAACCTGCTGGTTCACTTGCTGAAATGACTCGGTGAACTGTTCAGTGAGCTGTTCGGTGAGCTGTGGAATAGAGGCGCTGCTGTTTACTACGCTGTCGAAACTACTGTTAAACCTGCCTGACTGTATTTTCTGAAGCAGTCCAAGCACAAGGTTTGGATGGCTGGGGAGGGCGATGCGCTGCTTCAGTGGGGCGGAGAATAAGTCTTGCCAAGTTTGGTAAGGAAGGGCTGAGCCAGTTTGACCAGAAGTGAGACTTTGCCTGTAGACAATTGTCAGAGCTTGAATTTTGTAGGGAGCCGCCCAGCGCTGAAGTTCTGCGCTGTTCTGATCGGGTGTTTGTCCTGCGACCTGCCCTTGGCTATCTCGATTGACAAATTGCTGCCACTGAACTGGCAGATGTTCCCAGGCTTCTTCAGACAGGGAAATCGGCTCAATGAGGTTTTGGGCGATCGCTTCTGTTAGCCAATAGTCTCCTAAGCTCACCAAACTGTCAGCAAGGGGGAGGGTTTGGTCCTGACGCCAGGGGGTTAAACGTCTCCAGAGCGCCGCTGTGTCTTCAGGAGAATGTTGCCAGCTTTGGAGCTGTTGAAACGCCCGGTGCATCTGCGTTAGGGTTTGCAGCCTGACGGATTCAGACGTTTGCTGCCGAAATTTTTTAATCACTTCAGGTGGAATAGCGCCTTCTAGCAATGTCATGCGGAGCGCATCAGCATTGGGGCTACAGCCCGTGAGCGTGCTGCCAACTGCCAGGCTGGCTGTTCCTAGCAGCAGCGTTCTTCGAGTGATCATGTCAGCTTGCATCGCAACGATAAAGCGCAGGAAGGGGATTCCCTCCTGCGCTTAAAGTGTAGTCCTTTGGAGACTCTTTTTCAGTGTCCAAACCGATTTTTGCTTGTCCTGCTTTCCTGTCCGTAGGGCGGACCTTAGCGGCAATTCTATTACAGCGACTTGGTCTTTCCAGCACCCCACTGGTCACCGCGAATCTTAGGCATTAGCAAAATGTGACCAGAAATTGCTTTGAGGTCGTCTTCGGTCAGATTACGCATCTTCGGGAAGATGTCTGTGCTCTGAGTACTGGGGTGTAGCTCAGAGATTTCGATGAGGCCGTCGTAGGTTGTGGGATTGTGGAGATAGTCGATTAGACCCTCAAGGTTGTTTCTATCGGGAAAGGCACCTGCCAAGGATTCTGAATCTAGTCCAACGTTGGGATTGGTCTTAGTAATGCCGCCCAGGTGACATATTGCGCAGGCCTGATTGAACTTGCGCTGCCCTCGGGTAAATTCTTCGACTGAAAGGGTCACCGTATCCCCCGCTGTATTGAGCGGAATAGTACGGGTTGTAGCATCTAAGTCAGCTGCGATCGCATCTCCTGCAAAAGAGCCTACACCAAGTAGCCCTATCAGCAGAAAGACAGCGACTGCCACCAAACCGGTGCACTTCTCAAATATACTTCTCATTTTTTATGTTTGCTTTCCAGCCACGCAACACAGCAGTGATCCAACACCGTTCAAATCAACAGTTTGAATCAAATTATGCCTTTATCATGCCATGAATAGGACGGCAGGACCATTATTGCCCCATTCTGATCCCTTCGGCTGCTCAGCTTGCTCCAAGCTTTCTACTCTGCGCCATTGAGAACTGTTTCTACCTGCTTAGCAACAATCGGCACTTTGCCTTTTACGGGTCGGTGAAGTTCGATCAGCTGGGCTACGGTTTGCTTCAGCTGTGTACGGGGGACGATCTTATCGACAAAGCCGTGGTTCAGCAGATATTCAGCCGTCTGGAAGCCATCGGGCAGCTTCTCTCGAACGGTTTGCTCGACCACTCGCCGCCCCGCAAAGCCGATAGTTGCTTCAGGCTCTGCCAAAATAATATCGCCTAGCATCGCAAAACTTGCGGTGACGCCGCCTGTCGTGGGATGGGTGAGCACAGGCATGTAAAGCAAATGGGCCGACCGATGGCGCTCTAAAGCAGCTGAAATCTTGGCCATCTGCATGAGGCTGAGCATGCCTTCCTGCATTCGCGCGCCGCCGGAAGCGCAGACGATGATCACAGGCAGCTGTTCGGCCGTGGCTCTTTCTATAAGCCGGGTCAGCTTCTCACCGACGACTGAGCCCATGCTGCCGCCCATAAAGCGAAAATCCATCACCCCAAGGGCAACGGGCAGCTCTTCTATTTTTCCGAGACCCGTTTGGACACTGTCGATGAGCTTGGTCTTAGTTTGGGTGTCGCGAATGCGGTCGGCATAGGCTTTGCGATCGCGAAATCGCAGCGGGTCTTGAGGTGAAATTTGTGTATCTAAAGGCGTCCAAGTCCCCTCATCAATCAGCTGTTCAATGCGTTCAACGCTGAATACCCGGTGGTGGTAGCCACACTCAGGGCAGACTTGCTGGTTGGCGCGAAGATCTTTTGTATAGGTCAAAACATCGCAGCGCTCACATTTGGTCCACAGTCCATCCGCAATTTCGCGCTCGTGCCGATCTTGGCTTATGAGGCCAGTTTTTTTGCGATTGGCAAACCAGTCAAAGAGGGACATTTTTTTGCTCATCAATTGCGTCTGTAGCTTTCGTCGAGTTGCTGACGACACTTCTGAAAACTACAAACGACAGTCTGCAAAGCAACCCGAGCAACCAATGTTCGCATCGGAACATTCGCCATAAGAACTGCCTTAAGTTTGAACCCATGCAACAGGGCAACTTCGTCAGGCAAATTCCCTTTCATCCTACTGGGTTGCACCCCCACATGGAAATTTTGCCAAGAATTTTCCAGGCATTTACCTGCGCAATTACCCGCTCATAGGAAAGAAAATAGCTAGATAGGTGCTGATCAACTGGTCGCCGTAAAACAGCGTAAACAAGGCGCCTATCGCAAGATAGGGCCCAAAAGGAATATGCTGCTTGGCGCTGAGCATACCTAGCGCAAGGGCACTACTGCCGGTGAGGGCACCTATCGTGGCAGCCAGAAAAGTGGCCAGTAAGAGTCCTGGCCAGCCCAGCCAAGCGGCCATCATCGCCGCTAGCTTGGCATCGCCGCCCCCCATCGCCGCCTTGCCAAAGGCTCGGCTCCCAGCAATGCCGACTAGTTCAAACAACCATAGGCCAAAGATACTAGCGATGACTGCTGCCACCACTCCGCCGAGAACACCTACAAGCGTAGGTGTTCTCAGATAGCTGATCCAGCCTTGAAAGGCCCAGCCTAGCAGCAGCCCAGATGCGGTCAGGCTATTTGGCAGGGTCATGGTGTCTAAATCGATTAGGGCTAAAGCCAGCAGCCAGCAGACAAATAACCAGTAGCCAGGCGTCTGCCAGGTCGTGCCTGTGAGCGCAAAGACGGCAACGAACAGACATCCCGTGGCGAATTCCACCATGGGGTAGCGAACCGCGATAGGGCGCTTGCAGCTGCGACAGCGGCCTTTTAGCCAAAGCCAGCCCAGCACAGGGACGTTGTCATAGGGCTTGAGGCGCCGCTCGCACTTAGGGCAGCGAGAGGGCGGGTACAGCAAGGATAGCCCTGCGGGGAGCCGGTAAACTACGACATTGAGAAAGCTACCAACGGCGGCGCCGAGGATAAAAACAATAAGACTGGGAATGGGTGCATCTGCTATGGCAAAGTCCATGACGCTGGGCGCAGGCGTAGCGCGTCGGTGAGGCGGCCACGGTTAAGGTGCCCATGAGGTGCCCAGTAGCACGCGCAGACAGCAAAAATCTAGCCTTGACTAGGTTAAAAGGATTTTCAAGGCTAGATAATTCAAAATACAGGGTGATTAAAGTCGAGTTGACTAGATATGAGTTAACTAAGTGGGCTTGTACGAGATGTCTCGTTAGTCCCGGAACGCCGAGCTAGCCTAAGGTGGGTTCAATCTGGCTGAAAGGCACAAAGCATTCCTGCGGCAGCAAGACAGGTTTGTCCCCAAATACCAGCTTGCCGCGATGGTTGAAGCGGCCAATGGCAACGCCGATTGGCCGCTGCATTACTTCAGGATGGACTTCATAAAAAGTGCGATAGATTTGCCGTGCTGCTTTGATCAGTTCTGGATTGAGAAGCACTGAGTCATCTCCGAAGGCGAGGCGCTCAGTTGTACTGTTGTTCGTACCGTGCAACATTTCAGGTGACATAGTTAGTGTGCTCATTCGGCTTTGCATTCACTCCGGTTCAAATGTACTATACAGCTGTACTATTCACGACTGACTAGCCCAGCGCTTTTTCGAGGGCCAGCCCCATCCCCTGACATCCCACAGCTGTCATCCCGGGGGACATGATGTCTCCGGTCCGATAGCCCTGGTCGAGCACAGTGAGAACAGCTTTCTCTATTTGGTCTGCGGCAGCGGGCTGGTTTAGCCCGTAGCGTAGCATCATTGCTGCGCTTAGCACTTGGGCGAGCGGATTGGCCTTATCCTGCCCAGCAATGTCGGGCGCTGAACCATGAACCGGTTCAAAAACCCCAGGTCCGCTCTCGCCCAGACTGGCAGATGGTAGCATACCGATGCTTCCTGTGAGCATTGCCGCAGCATCGGAGAGAATATCACCAAATAGGTTGCCGGTAACAATGGTGTCGAACTGCTTGGGTGCGCGGACAAGCTGCATAGCTGCGTTATCTACATAGAGATGAGATAGCTCAACTTGTGGATAGTCGGTGCTGAGGTCGGTGATGCGATCGCGCCACAGCTGAGAGACTTCCAGTACATTAGCCTTATCGACTGAGCACAGCCTTCCCTGACGCTTCTGTGCCGCTTCGAAGGCCACTCGGCCAATGCGATCAATCTCGCCGCTGGTGTAGGCCATCGTGCTCACGCCCCGTTTCTGGCCATCTTCCGATTCAAAGATGCCTTTGGGCTGGCCGAAGTAGATGCCGCCTGTGAGTTCGCGCACCACCATAATATCGACCCCCTCTACGACTTCTGGCTTGAGGGAAGAAGCGCTAAGTAGCTGCGGCAGAATGGTGGCAGGCCGGAGATTGGCGAACAGCCCTAATCCAGCTCTTAGCCCAAGCAGACCGGTTTCGGGGCGCTGCGCTCTGGGCAAGCTGTCCCACTTGTAGCCGCCGATAGACGCGAGGAGTACAGCGTCGCTTCGGCGGCAGGCGGCCAGTGTCTCTTCTGGAAGTGGCGAACCGGTCGCGTCGATGGCTACACCGCCGACCATCGCCTCTGTAAATTCGAAGGTGATATTTTGCTGCTGACCAACCTGCTTGAGAACAGCGATCGCCACAGCCATAATTTCGGGTCCGATGCCGTCTCCGGGCAGTAGGGTAATGCGAATAGGCTCGGACATAATCAGGTGTGTAAAAGTATAAGGTGGTCAGCTTCGGCTGTCATAATACCTGATGGCCGATCTTCCTGATGCGCTACTGTAAAATGCGTTCATACAGCTTTTTCAGTTAGCTTTTTAACTGCTGCTTTCAACGGACCTTTTTTTGGCTTTTTCCAGCTGCGCTTTTGGCATTGCTGGCTGGTTCTGCAAGCCGACGCTTTTACTTAGAGAGTTTTATGTCTTTCCTCCGCGCCGACCTAGCACAATTTTCCGCTTACAGTGCCCCTCATCCTGGAGATGAATCGGCGCAAGTGCTAGACGGGCTCGATACCAATGAAAGTCCGATTGACTTACCGGATGACTTGAAAGCGACTCTGGCAAAGCAATACGAACAGGTGATCCCAGCTAATCGCTACCCGGATGGTGGACACCGTCGGCTCAAGCAAGCCGTACTGGACTATGCTGTACGCTCAAGTGAGATTTCGGCCGACGCTATCTCGCTGGCAAACATTACTTTAGGCAATGGCTCTGATGAACTGATTCGCTCCATCATCATGGCGACTTGCCTAGGGGGACATGGGTCAATCTTGGTGAATGAGCCGACCTTTTCTATGTACGGCATCTTGGCAAGAACTCTCGGCGTGCCGGTGTATAGGATTGCTCGTGATGAGGATACGTTTGAAGTGGATGTGGTGGCGGCAGATAGTGCAATCGCCCAGTCCAACAGCCAGTCCAACAGCCAGT
The DNA here is from genome assembly GCA_038523095.1 of Cyanobacteria bacterium J06626_6. Taxonomy (GTDB): domain Bacteria; phylum Cyanobacteriota; class Cyanobacteriia; order Phormidesmidales; family Phormidesmidaceae; genus Phormidesmis. The sequence continues at coordinate 27,753 of JBCBJS010000020.1, read as the reverse complement.
CCAACAGCCAGCTTAACAAGCCCAATGTGCCCGTTAGGGTCGTCTTTATGGTGCATCCCAATTCACCGACGGGTAATGCACTCACCGCGAAAGAGCTGTCTTGGATGAAGCAGCTACCCGAAGAGATACTGGTTGTTGTCGATGAAGCCTATTTTGAATTCAGTGGACACACTACACTAGCCGAGGCGCTCAACCGCCCGAACTGGATAGTGACCAGAACATTTTCTAAAGCGTTTCGATTGGCCGCGCACCGAGTGGGCTGCGGCATCGCTCATCCAGACGTCATCTCTGCACTGGAGAAGTTGCGACTACCTTACAACTTGCCAAGCTTCTCCCAGGCAGCAGCTCAAGCAGCACTTGACCATAGTGAGCTGCTATTGGCGCAAGTTCCAGATATCCTAGCCGAGCGGAATCAGTTAGCTCAGGCATTCGCCGACCATCCTTATCTGCGAATGTGGCCCAGTGACAGTAACTTTGTTTACGCTCGGCTGAGCGATTTGGGCATCGCAGATTTGGGCTTTCAAGCCCAGGCAGAGGGATTGGAATACCTATTTCAGCAGCTGCGCGCTAGCGGTACCCTCATCCGCCTGACCGGCGGTGGGTTACGCATTAGCATCGGCACGGCTGCTGAAAATAGCCGGACGCTGGCAAACCTCCAACAGGTATTAGGCTGTAAGCAAGAAAGCCGCGGCAAGGCTGTTAAAACAGTAGACCCTACCCACTCGTCAGTTCCTGTTTCTGCTGTCTGAGTCTAAAAAGTAAATTTTCAGACAGGCGGCTGACCAGGCAAGCGACTCACCAAACAAATTTAGAGCGAACCCGCCGGATAGTTTGGGGCAAAACACCTACAAGGAGTGCAAAAGCCTCATCTGGGACCAGATCCACCGTAGCTTGGTCAAAATAGGTTTTGAACTGCTCTAGAATCATGCGTGCCCGGTCGTCAGGTTCGGGCTGGTCAGTAAAATTTTGTGTGAGGCGGATCCACTGTAGCCGGATTTTGATGGCGTTCTGGTGCGCTTCGTGGGAGTCGGGCTCTAGGAGTGAAAGATTGCCAATGGGAATGACCTCTACAATATTCTCATCTAGGCTACCGCCAACGGCTGCGCCTGGCCCCGCAAACTCGGCGTGAAACTCGCGTAAAACAATTAGCCCGTTTCGGCGGCGGCTGTTTACGACCCACAGCTGGCCACTTTCCAATTTTTCAACCACGTTGTCAACTTTCGAGTCTTGATTCACGGATGCCCCAAAAAACTTCCAGTTTCCCGCTGTATGAGGGGCCTTCTGCGAACAAGACTGCTTGATGGAAGCTTTGACGCTGTCTGCTTGGTCCCGGAGCGGCGTAGAAACGAGCGGATGAGAAACGATGGTATCAGAGCTATTGGATACCCCACAATTGGCCCGGCGCCTAGCAGTATCGTTGAGCGGCTGAGCGGGTAAAACAATGGACTTGAGATTTGACTCGGTAGCTCCCGGGAGATCCATATCTTGAGGCGTTCACTCTAGCGTGATTTTGCACATCAAAGTGTGACCCTCCTAATGTGATATGAATCCTTTGCAGATCGCGAAAGAACAAGTGCTTTTTATTCATTCTTTATGGCAAGGCAGTCAGTACTTCACCTCTGGTACACAAAACCTGCGCTTCGTCCCAGATGCCTACGTGTATGTAATTGACTCGGTCTGTAACTTTTCTATCACAGTGTTCACGCAGGGCGATTCGAGGACAATACGGACCAACAGAAGATAGGTCCGCGCCTTTCCCTATTCATCTGTTGCAGTGCTGGTTTAGATTTTTTTAAGAAAGAATAATTGTTTTGCTGTATCCCGATCAATACGCATTCTCAGCACAGGTGTTTGGAGAGTAGCAGCCGCTCAGGGCGTAGTCCTAGTCCAGAGAGGATGGGATTGCTGACTTCGCAGGGGCGATAGCCTGCCTGTTTGTAGAGCGCTTGGGCTGCGGCGTTGTTGGCCATGACATGCAGGTAAATGCGATGGAAGCCCCAGCCCAAGGCGATAGATTCGCAGGTGCCCAGCAGCTGGTTGGCAGCGCCTTTGCGACGATGGGTATGGCTGATAGCAAGATTTGATAGGTAGGCTCGCTTAGGGGGGAAGAATCGCCGACTTTCGCAGGGACGCTGAGAAATTTCGGCTGTTCCGATAACTTCTTTTGCTTTGCCAGAGCTAGGCTCTACGGCGGTCGCTACCAGGCAAGCGTACTGGTTGGCTGGCGTATTGAGGCGGGTTTTGATGTCTTCTTTTATGCCGATGTGCATGAGCCAGTATAGCCATTGTGTCGTTTGAGCCTGGGGGTAAAAGCTGGCCAATAGCACGCTGACAAGCTGGGGCAGATCTTTACGCTGGGCGGCGCGAATGCGAAAGGACTGCCCTGTGTCTTCCCGTTGGCAGTCGGGGGACGAGGCGCGCTCGGCATTAGCCTGGGACATAGTAAAAACTCGAAAGAGGGTGGGAACTTTATGTAAGACGTTGCATAGCGGCCTCAGTGCTTAAGAGGTTTCTCTGCTTCTTAACGCACGGTTCGTTCAGTTCGGGCAATCGAGCTGACCTGTTGTTCGCTACCGCGAAATAACGTGTCCGGGATGGATATTTCGGCCCAAATGAGAGATTGATGCATGGCAGTTAGAGAGCGTAGTCGACGGAAAAAAGCATCTAAACACAAAATCTTAGTGGTAGATGACGAACCCGATAATTTGGATCTGCTCTACCGAACATTCTATCGAGATTTCAAAGTGATTAAGGCCAATAGCGGTCGTGAAGCTTTGGATATGCTGGCGGATCAAGGCGATATCGCGGTTATTATCTCTGACCAGCGAATGCCTGGCATGAGCGGGACAGAGCTGTTGCGGCTGACGGCAGATCGCTATCCTAATTCTATTCGGATTATGCTGACTGGCTATACCGATGTAGAGGATCTCGTGGAGGCTATTAATGCCGGTAAGGTATTCAAATACGTCACTAAGCCTTGGGAAGAGGAAGATCTAAGGACAGTGGTCAACCAGGCGGTGGACACCCATAGCGTATTGCAGGCGCGGACCCAGGAGCTAAACCGGGTTGTCCGTCAGGAGACGCTGCTCAATGCGATCACCAATACAATTCGCAGTGCCCAGTCTTCGCAGGAGATGTTGAAGACGATTGTAGAAACGTTGGGAACGGCGTTTGAACTCGATTATGGCATTGTGAAGCCGCTGTCGGATGGGGAGCTGAATTCTCCTATGTTTCACTATGTGGGAACGGCTGTTGCTGAGATGCTTTTGTCTGGGGGGGCTGGTCGCGAGCTGCTGCCTGAATCGCTTGCAGCGCTCAAGCAGACCGTGTGGAAGACGCTGCTCACGCAGCACTTAGAGTCTGCTGAAGATATTGCGATCGCCGCCCAGAATGCTGAGAGTGAAGCGGCTTACAAGGCTTTGGATATTCACAATAGCTTGTTGATTCCACTGACTTTTAAGCAGGATGTGCTGGCGGTGCTAGCCTTGCACAAATGCTCTCATCAAAAGCCATGGGAAGAGAGCGAAATAAAGCTGCTAACGACGCTGGCTGACCAGGCTGCTCTGGCGCTTTCACAGACTTGGACCTACGAGCGGGTGCAGTCTTTAGCGCAGCGCGAAGTACTGATTAATACGATTACCCAGGCGCTGCACGCGAGCCTGGACCCGAGCGAAATCTTTGCGGCGATTACTCAGAAACTGGGCGAATCGCTTTATGCAGACAGCTGTACGCTGTCGCTATGGACGGAGACCCACGCGCAGTGCGTAGGCCGCTACGACATGAATGTGCAGACGTCGCCAACTTTGCCGGAGGCGACGGTAGAGATTGCGGGCGACCCGATTCTGACACAGCTACTGAAGACAAAGCAGCCGGTGGTGATCGATGTAATGACGTCTGCTAGCGGGCTGGTAGATAAGCACGCGCAGCACGGGTTGAAGGCGCTGATGGCGGTGCCTCTGCTGGCGGATTCGAAGATTACGGGCTGTATCGTGCTGCAGCAGCTGTCGTGCGATCGCCAGTGGCAGCAGGATGAGGTAGCTTTGGCACAAGCAGTGGCCAATCAGGCTGCGATCGCAGTACAGCAGGCTGAGCTCTATCAAAAAAGTCGGCTTCAAGCTGAGCAGCTCTTGGAACTCGATCAGCAGAAGAATGCTTTTTTCCAAAATATCTCCCACGAATTTCGCACGCCTTTGACCTTGACGATTGGTCCACTGGAATCTGCGGTGGAGCGGGGTGAGGGTTTGGATGCGGAGCAATCAGCGATCGCGCTGAGAAATTCGCGGCGACTGCTACGACTGGTGAATCAGCTGCTGGACCTGCAGAAGCTCGATGCGGGTAAGATGAAGCCCACGTTCCGTCCGTGTGATTTGGCCTTGTTTGCGACGGAAGTCGTAGAGGCTTTTCAAAGCTACTGCGAGCGCAAGCAAATTACCCTCACTACAGATATTGATGTCTGCTCTCCGGTGTATTTGGACATGGAGAAATTTGACAAGGTGCTGTACAACTTGCTCTCCAATGCCATGAAGTTTACGCCGTCGGGTAAGTCAATTACGGTGCGGCTCAAGGAGATTAGCGGCAGGGCACAGCTGCAGGTGCAGGATGAAGGCATCGGCATTCGTGCAGACCAAATTCCCCACTTATTTGAGCGGTTTCGCCAGGCAGACGGCTCTGCAAACCGACATTACGAAGGCACAGGTCTGGGTCTATCGCTGGTGCAGGAGCTGACGCAGCTGCATGGCGGCCGGGTGTCTGTGCAATCAGAGTATGGGTCTGGCACAACCTTCACGATTGATTTGCCCCTAGGGTCGGCTCATTTGCCGGCAGAGCAGGTGTTAGAGCAGGCCCTATCTACAGAGAAGGGACGAGCCGCTGTCGAGCTATCGGATATTGAGATGGCTTCGGCGACGGCAGATAGCAGTATAGAGCTGCCACCAGAGATAGAAGGTGCGCAGGCTGAGCGGGTCTCGCTGGAGGGATCTCAGATTTTGGTGGTGGATGACAATCCAGATTTGCGGGCGTATGTGTCGAGCGTTTTGCAGCGGCAGGGCTATCAGGTGCGGACGGCGGAGCAGGGGGCGGCTGGCCTAGAGATGGCTACTAGCTATGGTCCTGACCTGATCATTACGGATTTGATGATGCCCGGAGTGAATGGCCTGGAGATGATCGAGCGGATTCGTAAGGATGCGGTTTTGCAGGGGACGCCGATTATTTTGCTGACGGCAAAGGTAGATAATGAGACGCGCCTAGAAGGGGTGGAGCAAGGCGCTGATGCCTACCTTTCTAAGCCATTTAACGATCGTGAGCTGCTAGCTGAGGTGCGCAACCTACTGGCGCTGAAATCCAATGAGCGCAAAATTGCCCAGCTCAATCAATATTTAACGGAGTCTGTGCTGCAGCGCTTTTTGCCGCCTTCGCTGGTTCAGAAGGCAAATGAAGGGGCGCTGCAGCTGGATTTACGGCCTGAGCCTCGCCTCGTGACGATTTTATTTAGTGATATTGTGGGCTTTACTCAGCTGAGCAATACACTGCGAAGTCGCCGTGTGGCAGAACTGCTCAATGAGTATTTAGAAACGATGACCCATGCCATTTTTAACAATGGCGGTACGGTGGATAAGTTCATGGGGGATGCGGTGCTAGCGCTCTTCGGCGCGCCGGAGGAGATGAGTCCTAATGAACAGGTGCGGCGCTCTATTGCAGCGGCGCGGCAGATGTACCAGGACCTTGACAGGCTAAATCAGCGCTGGGCTGAACAGGGCATTGGTCCAGTAAAGTTTCGCTGCGGTATTCATCAGGGTACGGCGGTTGTTGGCATGTTTGGCAGTGCGGAACGCTCGGACTACACAGCCATTGGTCCGGCTGTGAATATCGCAGCGCGCATTCAGGAAGCTGCTACGGCGGAGACGATTTTGGTATCTGCAGCGGTGGCCGACTATTTGGATGAGCAGGAAATTTTGAAGTTTGACCCGCTGCAGCTCAAAGGCATTGATGAGACAGTGTTGACCTTCGGGGTGAAGACGCGGCTGTAGGTAAGCCGGTTGGGAAGGGTTGGGAGTGGGCGATGTTGGTGGAGACCCATCTTTCCCCACTGCTGCGCTCCGGGTACCCCTTCAGAGGAAATGGACTTCAGGTGGGGCGTTAGGTTGCTTCGTCTGAGCTGATGCGCTGTTCGTTTTTTATCAAATAATTTTTGTTGGCCTGTCGGTGAGGTGCTCTCGCCCCTGTGGGTTGAGTAGATTGGTGCATTATCTCCGTTGGCCTATCAATCAAGTGACCTACCGCCTTGTCGGAGGGTTTGTTTTGGCGTTAGTTTGTGAGTGTTGCTGCTATGGATGCTGTTTCAAGAGACTGTTTTAGCACTGCCGATTTCTCTTAGTCCGTACGGATGGTTTCTCCGCTACAAACCTGGACCCATCGTGAGCCAAAGGGGCTATGGCCTGCCTTGGGTGGATTGGCTGTGGTTGCCCATGTGGGTGTTCTGGGCCTATCTCTGCCCTATATACTCACGCTCATGCAGCCCAGCGGTGTGCAGTCTGCGGCAGTTGTTCCAATTGAGCTGATTGAGGTGGATATGGCTGACAGTGTGGATTCTGTGGAATCCAGTGCTGAGCCCGAGAGTAGGCCGGTCTCTACTGCGGAATCTACTGCTGAAGTTCCTACCTCAGGTGCTACTTCCCAACCGATGCAAACAAGTCCATCGAATCCGGTTACTGCATCTACGCCACCTAGTTCTGCTGATAGTAATGTACTGACCGCTGATGACCAGCTGGTGGTGGCAAAAGCTGAGGATCCGCCTAGTGCTGGCCAAGTTGAGGAGTCTGCGAATCAGGACAGGCTGCCAGTGGAACCGGAGGCGACTTCCCCCAGTGAATTGCCCAGTGAATTGCCCAGTGAATTGCCCGAGGATGCGCAAAATTCTGGTTCGCCTGGGATAGAGCCGACGTTACCGGATGCGCCTACGGAACCTAACGAGTCGGGTTTGCCTGAATTTGACTTACCTGCGGTGGAGCCACCATCACCCGCTCCCATTCCAGAGGAGGATGATACGCCGCCGGTGGTGCCGGGTGAGGACGCGCTGCCTGTGCCTGAAGCTAGTGATGAGGGGGATGGGACGGAGCAGCAGGCGTATCTCAACATTGTGAATCACGAATACGTTCCGGAAGAGCTGCTGAGGGATGTGACGGATACGCCGCCAGCGCCTATGTATGAGGCGGAGACGTCGGTGACGCTAAAGCCCAGGGATATTGGCTGCGGGCAGGTCGATTTTGCTCAGCGGCAGGTGATGTATCGGGTGGTGGTGCGCCCGGATGGTTCGCTGCAGTCGGCAGTGCCTTGGACGGGGAGCATTGAGGGGCGATCGCTCAGTGAGGAGGAGAGTGCGATCGCTTGTTTGCTAGTTTCAGCAGGGTTGAGCTTCACACCTGCCACGACGGATGGCGAGCCCGTTTTAAATGACAACCTAATTCTGGCAATTGACATTATCGAGTCTGGGCTGGAGTAGCTCAGCATGTTTGTAGTGTGTTCATATTCTTAAGAGATTTTACCAATATGCGATCAGCGCAGAACCGTGATAAGTTACTTGGGCTAATATGAGTAGCAACCTTTGCGGGTGTAGTTTAGTGGTAAAACCTTAGCCTTCCAAGCTAATGATGGGGGTTCGATTCCCCCCACCCGCTTCAATCCATATCTGTCCAATAATTGAGCCGTACAGTCCTGAGCTATTGAGTAGGCAGTAGAGCTTGAGCAGCGGCTTGGTCGCAAGTGCCGCCTAGGCCATTGACGATAGTGCAAGTGTTGGTAACAAGCATTCCCTGATATGTAGCTGCTGCTGTTCCAGCTTCACCCAGTCCATCGGCATAGATGGGCTCTTGTGAGACTGTAACATCTGTTTCTCGAGAAACAGTTTCAATCAAATCTGGGTTGCTGGTAGATTCCACAAAGATGCTCGGTACGCTCTTCGACTCAACAACTGCCGTCAGTTCTTTGATATCTGCTGCGGAAGGGCGCGCCTCGGTGCTAAAGCTGTCGAGCACAGGCTCAATTTCGATACCGTAAGCGTCGGCGTAGTAGCCAAGCGCATCATGGGTGCTAATTAGCGTACGGCTAGAAGCAGGAACACTGCTTACTTGTGTCTGAATCCAGGTGTCGAGCTGTTCTAGCTGGGCAATTAGAGCTTCGGCATTGGCTTCATATAGTGCAGAATTTCCTGGTGAAAGTTCGCTGAGCTGAGCTTGAACGGCTTTCGCCATCGCTATCCCATTCTCAGCATCGTGCCAAACGTGAGGGTCTGCTACCATTTCACCCTCAGCATGGTGTTCATCTTCTGAGTGAGCTTCGCCCTCGGCGTGATGCGCTTCCTCTGAATGTGCTTCACCATGAGCGTGATGGTCGTGCGCTTCGCCTAGTAGTGGGGATGGCACGGTGACTTCTGACACAGCAACTTTGGGTGCAGGCGTCTCAGTCGCCTCAACCATTTGAATAATTGCAGGCTCAAACCCGTAGCCACCATACAAAACCAGATCGGCCTCTTCAATCGTTCGTCGATCTGCTGGGGTAGCGCTGTACGTGTGGGGATCTTGACCTGCGTCAATCAAACAGGCCACGTCCACTGTATCCTGGGCAATTTGCTCGGCCATATCACACAGCACACTGTAGGAGGCAACAACCTGAAGGCTGCCCTCTGCTGGCGTTTCGGCTGAGGTTTCTGCCGACGACTGATCGCTGCCAGCTGGGGCTTGGTCAGTACTGGGCTGCGTGCAGCTGGCCGCACCTAACACTAGGGATAAGGCGGTAAGTTGTAACAGAAGGCGTAGTGATTTGTGCATGACGCTATGTGACGTTGTATCTATATTTTGATAACGATTATCATTGTCAAGATATAGTATCGCACAAAGTTATTTTGACGACATCGTCCTGGGTCTTCCATAGGAAAGAGCTATCTCTGTAAGAGAGGCTACGCCATCGCGCTGACGCTTTTTGCCTGCTTTCTATCGGCATTGTTGTTCAGCGCTAATCAAGGAATTTTGACGCGCAGCCAAGGGCGAGCCAAAACTTAATCTTCGGAATTACGGAGTGAATATTCGGCTAACAGGCGAAAGGAATGACGTTTTGATTGTGCAAGGCCGCTTGAATATTCGTGCCGTATGCTTGCTGAATGTTTTCCATTGTCATGACTGCTTGCGGCGTATCGTTAGCCAGTACGCGGCGGTTGAGCAGTAGCAGGCGATGATAGCGATTGAGCGCTTCGCCCCACTCGTGACTGCAAACCAGTAGCGTTTTGCCCTGTTCACTAAGCTCGGCGAAAATGCTCAGCATGATGGCTTCGGTTTTCTTGTCGATGCCGCTGAAGGGTTCGTCTAGCAAAAATAAGTCGGGATGCTGTGCTAGGGCGCGAGCTAAGAAGATTCGCTGCTGCTGACCGCCGGACAGTTGACCAATAGGCCGATGCCTAAGGGGTAACATTTCTACGCGGTCTAGCGCCGCACTCACCCTTTTCTTTGCCTTAGCATCAGGAGTGCGGCCCCAGCCAAGCGCTCTTGTCTGCGCCATCATCACTACGTTCCAGGCTGTGATGGGATAGTCCCAGTCGATTTGCGATCGCTGTGGTACATAGGCAACCTGCCACCGCTGTCGTTTCAGCGAGGCCCCGTTCAGTAAAATTTGACCTCTGTAGGGTGTCAGACCCAAAATTGCTTTGACCAGGGTACTTTTACCCGCACCGTTGGGTCCAATGAGCCCGACCCATTCGCCTGGGAGCAATGTCAGCGAAACCGCTGTAAGTGCCTCAATGCCTCGATAGTTAACCGACAGGTCTTGAACCGCTAACATACCAATGAATGATAATCATTATCGCATACTGGAAAAGTCTAGCAGATTATTTCTGTGCGATTTCATTGAGGGTGTAATATTTTGAGAATGATAATCATTATTGTCTTATGGCATTGATTCCTGAAGGGCATCCGTCTGAAGCCCATCTATCTAAAGACGATTCGGCTATCAAGATTCCCAAAAAAGGGATGCCCGTCACTATCATCACTGGCTTCTTGGGCAGTGGCAAAACTACGCTGCTCAACCATATTTTGAATAATGCTCAGGGCCTAAAAGTCGCTGTGCTAGTGAATGAGTTTGGCGATATTAATATTGACGCTCAGCTGATTGTCTCCACGCAAAACAATATGGTGGAGCTGAGCAATGGCTGCATTTGCTGCACGATTAATGACAGCTTGGTGGATTCGGTTTATCAGGTGCTAGAACGTGAAGAGCGGATGGATTATCTGGTGATAGAAACCACCGGGCTGGCCGATCCACTGCCCATTATGATGACGTTTGTTGGCACGAGTTTAAGGGATTTTACCCGGCTAGATTCTGTTTTGGGGGTGGTCGATGTCGATAATTTTGGCGCCGATCTCTCTGAGAGTTCTGTTTACGAAAATCAGCTCATTTACAGCGACATCATTTTACTCAACAAAACAGATTTGGTGAGCGCCGAGCGCTTGCAGTCGATAGAATCTGAAATTCACAGCTTGAAGGACGGGGCGCGAATGTTGCGATGTAGTCTGGCCGCCTCTCCAGAAACTGCTGCTGCGCTGCCGCTTTCCGCAATCTTAGATGTGGGCCTAGCGGATGCTGAAACCTATCGGCTTTCAGAGCGAGAACTTTCTGAGCATATGGTGAGCGATCGCTTTGTTTCTATTCCGTTTCGCAGCGATCGCCCCTTCGATTTCACCAAGTTTGAGCATTTTCTCATGCAGCAGCTTCCCAGCAATATCTTTCGCGCCAAAGGCATTCTCTGGTTTGAAGATCAGCCGCAGCGATACATTTTTCAGCTATCGGGCAAACGGTGCAATCTCTCCCCTGATAGCCAGCAGCGCCCCAGCCAAAATCAGCTTGTGCTTATTGGTCGTCAGCTCAATCCGCTACAGCTTCATCAACAGCTCAACAATTGTTTAACCAGTTAACTAGTTTAGATTAAACAATTCAGCAATAATAAGGAGGCAGTTATGGCCCTTTCTTCAGCATCAGATTTTGCTAGTACGATGCCAGTAGCTATTGACGATAAGCGTTTGCCCGTCACAATTATCACAGGATTTTTAGGCAGTGGAAAAACAACTGTAGTCAATCACATATTAGAGAGCTTTAAAGACTCTAAAGTCGCTGTGCTGGTAAATGAATTTGGCGATATCAATATTGATAGCCAGTTCATCGTTCAAGTTGAACAAGACATGATTGAACTGACGAATGGCTGTATCTGTTGCAGTATTAATGACGATTTGCGCAATGCGGTTTATCGAATTCTAGACCGCCGTGAGCGGATTGATTATCTGGTTGTAGAGACTACTGGCGTTGCCGATCCGCTGCCAATTACGCTTACCTTCTTGGGTACAGAACTGCGAGATTTGACCCGGCTCGACTCTATACTGACGATGGTAGATGCGGAGTCTTTTGCGCCGGATATTTTTGAGAGTCAGGCGGCGTACAGTCAAATTGCCTATGGCGATATTATTATTCTCAACAAAACGGATTTAGTGACGAGCGATCGCCTCGAGTTTTTAGAAGAAAATCTTCGCAACATAAAGACTGGAGCTAGAATTTTAAGGGCCGAACAGGGGAAAGTGCCGCTGCCGTTGATTATCGATATTAGGGTGGGAGAGGTTGGTGCCTATCAAGAAAAGGCAAAAGAGAAAGACAGAGAAGCTGACCTAGTCGACTCTCATGAGCGTCATGGCGAGCATAGCCACTCACATGACCACCACTCACATGACCCCCACTCACATGACCACAGTCATTCTCGCGGTCATAAACATCACTCTGACCATTTAGAAAATGATGGATTTATGTCGTTTTCTTTCGAGTGCGATCGCCCCTTCGTTCTCAGATATTTTCAGCAGTTCTTAGACAATAAGCTACCCGAAAATGTTTTTCGCGCCAAAGGCGTGCTGTGGTTTAAGGAAAGTCCTGCCAGACATTTCTTCCAGCTTACGGGCAAACGCTTTCAGCTCGAAGAAGACAGATGGTCCGGCGAGCGTAGCAACCAGCTCGTATTCATTGGCAAAAACATAAACCAAGGCGCAATCCAACAAATGCTGGAAGACTGTGTCGCCCCTACCTCTCTACCGACTACGTAGCAAACCTCCAACTCAGGCAAAGAAACTAGCGAGCCCTCAACCCTTTTGCTTTCCCACTCCAAAAATAAACCTGACTCAAACACATTGGTGACAGTCACTTTTTGACTAAAGCCAGTCGCCCGTTGAGATAGCTCTTCTTGCTTATGCGTCTAGGGGACTATGGACTCCTTGACCACCTCGATTCAGTACAGGAGTGTAAATCATCGTTGTCTTAATATCCTTATGATCCAGTAATTCTTGAGTTGTTTGAATATCGTATCTATTTTGCAGCAAGTGAGCTGCAAAGCTATGCCTAAAAGTATGACAGCTCACTCGTTTCTGTATCGATGAAAGCACAAAATGCCTGATTTTGAGTGGCTGCGGCTACGCGTTTTGTAACTGCTAAATGAGTGAGGAAGGCTTCAATCTCTGGAACGCCCATATCCTTTGGATGGCGCTTGTCATGGAAAAGAATATAACGTCGAATCCACTGTACGTAGGGTTCTTCTGTGCGATAGGAGTAGTGCTTAACGCGAATCGCCTCACGCACCTGAGGAAGCAGCTCTTTGGGTTGAGGCTGAAGAGGCTGCATGAAGTCAAAATAGGCTTCGTAAAGTAAATAAAGCCTACGTCAGGCTAAATCTAAGCAAGCGGGGTAATTATGCTGAAACTTTCCACCTAATCTGACATATGTGCGTATTATGTAGAAAAATTCTTTCTAATAAATAGTTAGCCCGCTCTTTACTGCCTTGCTTTTGCAGAAAAGCGACAAATATCGAAACGGGCATGGTTGGATCAGTTCTGCAGATGCAATATAAAAGTCAAAGCCAATCATCAGGCAAGAGGTATAGTGCGCTGACGAAACACTAGCCTGTGCGAAGACAGGCTAAAACTGCTTAATTAAAATTGGAGCAGATTCGTGGCGCTGAGGCGCCTCAGCGTCTTCGACGGTAATGGCCACTGCCTTGACTATGCCAGCGTCACGAAACGCTCTGGGGACTAAGATTTGCTCTGGCATCTGCGCCTGGTCGTTGACCGTAAATACTTCGGTTAAGATGGCGTTCTTATCGTCGGTGGTGTAAACCGCATCAGCCTCCAATACTGTCCAGAGTACGTAAACCTTATCTGCTGGTAGGGGTGGCAGATTTTCGACCGCTAGCGTGGCCTGGAGACGATTCGGGTCAACTGAGATCGTGGCACTGGCCTGGAGGTTAGTCTGTGTGGGCTCTAGGGCGATTTGGAGCGTGGGCTGCCATGCTAAGGCTAAGCGTAGCCTCTGTGCAGATCGCCAAAGGAAGAAGTTGCTAAGGGAAAGTCCGGCAATCATGAGGGCTGCGATCGCGCCGAGCCCTTTGACCCATGTCGGCAGTGAAGTCGTAGCCTGCAGTGCAACGGGGCGGCTTTCGATCCGGGTTTGGGCCCGAGCGCGACTCAAAAGCTCCGTTCGTAGATGGGGCGGCGGTGGGATATCCGTTGGCGCAAAGCCAGTCTCCAAGGAGTTTTGAAGCCGTTGGACTTCTTGTTGCAACATTGGATGGGCCGCAATCTGCTGCGAAAACGCCGCCGCTTCGTCAGCATCGAGATGACCCAAAACGTATCCAGCTATCAAGAGCTGCTGTTCTTCAGTAGGCTTTGACGCAGTCATGCCATATCAGTCCCAATAGTCTTGTAACATTTCTCGTAGCTTTAGTAGTCCTCGTCTTGCTCGGGTCTTAACGGTACCAAGCGGCTTATTGAGCCGCTGTGCGATCGCAGTTTGGGTTAAGCCTTCATAATAGGCCAGGCGCAGAATCTCCTGCTGACTGTCTGATAGCTCTGCTAGTGCAGCCTTCACCTCGACCGATTGTTCTGCTGTAAACAAAGCATCAGCGGTTACATCGGTGCTGCTAGTCGGTGTATGTCGCTGTAGTCGCTTGAGGGATCGGGCCTTTACCTGGTGACCTCTGAGCCGATCCATCGCGCGCGAGCGCGTCAAAATAGCCAGGTAAGTCCGCAACGAGCCGCGTGATGGATCGTACCCTCTGCCTGAAAAGATCTTCAGAAAAATATCCTGAGTCAGATCTTCCGCCTCCGGCTGGCCCAACAGCTTTAGCGCAATGCTGTACACCAAACCACCGTGGCGATCATACAGTTGACCTAGGGCAACCGTGTCGCCTCGACACACCGCTTGCCAAAGTGCCGTGTCGGTTAATTCTTGTTCGGCATCTACCTGTTCGGAATCTATTTGTGATGGGATTGGATTTGAGGGGGTCGACTCCATAGATGCAAGGTACACCCGAGACGGATATTGTTGCTCTATATTACTGTCAATGGCAGTAGCGATGATAGGGCTTACAGATTGTAGATGTAAAAATCAAGATAGGTGGGCAAATCTTAGGGTAGATGATCCCTTCGATTGCCCACCGACCTAAATTCTAGGGAGTCGTTCTAAACCAAATAAGTTGCGTTGACAGGCCATTAGTAGGGCATTAAAATCGCCCGCAGCTCACCGCCGCGATTCTGGGTGGTGTGAATATCTACATAGAGGCGTCCGTCAGCTAATGCCTGTACCTGTTCCGGAGTCAGTCGGTATTCACCAGCTGCACTGCCGTCACGACCGGTATCATCTACAGTGACGTCAAGCGCATACTGAAATGGACCATTTTCGATTAGGTCACCCTGGTGAATGTGAAAGGCAGAGGTAATGTTGGTATTGGGCGGGTTAACGGGGTCAGTTGCATAGTCACGCATCTGACTCGACAAGTCTCTAAATCTGCCTCGAATCACCAGTCGATTGTCCGATGACAGTGCAGCACCAGCTGCGCCACGTGCCCTGGTATCTGGTGAATTGGGGACAACGTTCTCTTCACTCATAACCGCCACATACGACTGTATCCCGCTGCTAGAGCCTTGTGCTAAGAGTGTTGCTTGAGCCTCCTGCAAACTGGCCGTCAGGGCCTGACCCAGAAACCTGTCAGCCTCTACAACTTGGGCAGCGGGGCTAAGTGTTGAATGAACAGAGATAGCTGCCACGGCCTTTCCTACGACGGGACTAACTAGACCTGAGAGCAATAGACAGCTGACTGTTCCCAACAGCAAACGTCGTAGCGTTTTGGGTAGTGTTTTTGTCAGATTGTGCATAGCACTTCCTTTGATAATTAAGTTGACCATTGAATAAGCCCTGATTTCAGTACTCGTTGTTTGTACGGTCATCTCCCTGATCCGGATTCACCTTTGTTTGCCTGACTCAACGGGTTCAAATCACCATGACCTCATTCTGGCCACCGGGTCTTGCTGCTGTTGATGGCTTTGCCGAGGCCGCTTCCATCGATATCTTTTTTTGAGGATGCGTCGTAGATGGCGGCGGCTCATCTTCACTGAGCTCGCTTCCTCAAGCGCTTGAGCCAACTGACGTTAGCTCGTTGGCATAACCTGCCATGCTGCCGTGAATTAGCAGACAGTCGAATTCGTGAAGAGTCTGAGAGTTGAAGCTATTCCGGCTTAGCGACTTGAAGCATACGGTTGAGCACCAGAGAGTGCACCTTCAATTCGTTTACTTGTCTTTTCATTTTGCGTGATGAGACTTTGCCACCAAAGGCTGTCTTAAACCGAAACATCGTAGTTTCAGCCAATGACCGACGACGAGTCTGTCTTGTTGCGCGTTCCCTAGCGCCGTGTGACGCGCGGGGTCGCACCGCTTCCACTCACCTTCACCATAAACTTTGACGCCTGTGCTATCGATGACCACATGGCGTTTGCCACTCATCGGATTGACAGGAAGCCTGACCTCTAAGCGTTTCAGCCGTCTTGATATCGTGGTGTGGTCAGGTACGCTCAGACCCACCTGCATCAGCTTAAAAATAGATTCGACAAAGCCACACAGCGCACGACCTGGGAGCCCAAACACGCTCTTTAGACTTACCATCGTTACGATAGCTTGATTCGTATAGGTAGCTGTAGCTCCCGGTTTTCCCGTCTTTTCTTTCACTTCCCAATTAGACTTCCTCTCTGTTTCAGTCCCTTGTTATACTCTGACCAGTTACGGATGCGGTATTGGCTCATCGGTTTCGTTTTTTGATCACTGACCGTCACTTTGAGCAGGAGGGTTTTGTAAGGTTGTTGCCACCACCTAGCTAACACTGCGTTGCAACGGCGGGGCGTAAATCGTCAGGCAGAGTCTAGAGTTACTGCCGCCGTTGAACAGCAACGTTAATCTTACGTTGGATATTTATTGTCTTTTTGCAAAACTCAACCAGTCGCAGATTAACCAGTTTGGACAATGGTATCAAGCTAATAACGACATTGAAAAAGTCTGCGCTAATGACCCTACTGCTGCCATTGCACGCTATGCCGACATTGAGGCCATTCACCCAGGTTTGAGCAAACAACTTGCCTCATTTTTCAAAGGACTTTATTCAAAGGACTTGTTAAACCTTAGCGTTGTGGAGCGGGCAGGGTAGAGTCTTTACGCTGCTGTGTTTTGCTCTGATCTACTGCCGCTCACTTTAGCCGTAGCCGTTAGCCGTCTCCGTTTTTCCAGATTAGGACACATACAGCAAGGCTATCTGCTGGGATTTGAGTATTCTGGTTCTTGTGATCTCGGTATAACTAAGGTACAACCAGAGATAGAACTCTAATCTAAGATCGCTATGAAAACTGCAATTTCGCTTCCAGATCCAATTTTTGAACAGGCGGAAGCACTTGCTCAGCAGTTGGGGATGTCGCGCAGTGAGCTTTATAAAAAAGCGTTACAGGCGTATCTGAAAAGGTACGATCGTAATCAAATCTTGCTCCAATTAAACCAAGTTTACGCTGAAGAGTCCTCTGGCCTCGATCCTGCGATAAAAAGGATGCAATTTATGTCTTTACCCCGTGAGGATTGGTGATGTATCGGGGAGAGATTTGGTGGGCGAGCTTACCCGATCCAGTTGGTTCAGAACCCGGCTATCGCCGTCCCGTCTTGGTCATTCAGGATGATACTTTTACCCAGAGCCGGATTAGCACGGTTATTGTTGTTATCATCACTTCAAATACTCAGTTAGCTCAAGCACCGGGCAACGTACTACTGCCCCATGGAGTGTCAGGTTTGCCAAGAGACTCTGTGGTCAATGTCTCTCAAATTCTTACGCTCGATAAGACATTTTTGGTTGAGTGTATTGGTTCGATACCTGACTACTTGCAAGAGGAGATAGATGAGGGTTTACGGATGGTTTTGTATCTTTAGCAACGCTAGCCAAAAAGTCGATGGAGCAGCACATATCAGTTTCTCGCATGGATACAGCTACGATGTGCTGTTTGAGTCAGGCTATATCGTTGAACTCAAGCAAGAAACCTATCGGGAACCGAACCCTTTTGCTTTTTCTCGCTTTGCTTTCTCGTGTCTCACCTGCTCATAGTTCACGGTTCTAAACGAGAGCTGATTGCTGCCTGGACTATACAAAGTGTAAGTCGCTTCTCCGGGGTTGCGTCCGACTGAGCCGACGCCTATGATGCGGCGCGATGATTTGCTTTGGTCCTGGGTGGGTTGGGGGCCGTCTAGAGTGGTGACGGTGGAGTCCAAATGGGTGGGGGTGACCCAACATTCAAAGGTGCGGCCTGAGCGTCCGCAAAAGAGATGGTTAGCATCGGCGCGAATGAGGTGATCGCACAACTCAATCGCTGGCGTCTCGGGTGTTAGCTCGTCGGCGTAGCCTGCCATGCTGCCGTGAATTAGAAGACAGTCGAATTCGTGAAAGCCGAAATGTTGCGATCGCAACCACTCTACCTGCTTACGTGACACTGACTCCCACAGCGCTTTGACCCCGTCGCCTCCTACCGCTGCCATCAGCTCTGGCGCATCGGGCACCCCGCTCATCCCATGCAAGCTGAAGCACTGCTCCTCCCACCAGCCTATACAGACCTGGGGTTTCAGCTCTCCCTCTTCAGGTTTTCTCAGTCGTCGAATTACCGCTTTATTATCGCCTTCATTCTTCCCTTGCAGCCCAATCACGTCGCCTAATACATACAGCTCTGTTACCGACTGACGCAGCTGCCGCAGGTCTTTTAGCACTGCTTCGTAGGCCGCTAAATTGCCTTCAATTCCACTTAAAATTGCCCATTGCATAGTTTGTTGCCAGTCTCCGATTTCAGCTCTCCTCCTGCCAGCCTCCTAGGTGCTAACGCTCGCACACATGAGTTGGATCGTCTGCACGTTCGGCAAACTCCAGACCCTTAGCCAGCCGCCACGCAAATATGGGCGGCAGCCCTTTGTCGATGATGGCTTGACAGGTCTTTTCGTAGTCGTACTCGACTTCTCTAAGCGTCACTGCGGCAGTGTCAGTGTCGTAAACAACATAGGTTGCATTGGGACGACCGTGGCGAGGCTCGCCTACAGACCCAGCGTTGATAATTCGTTTCAGCGGCACTTTAAACTGCTGTTCACTCTCATCGCTTTTCGCTACGCTCACTTTCACTGACAGCGCTGCGTTTTCGAGTTTTCTCTCGTAGGGAACGTGGGTGTGACCGCAAAACAACACATCTGCATCGGCAGATAGCACTCTTTCCAACGCCGCAAAGCCATCCATACTCGGTAACAAATACTCATGCTGACTGTTAGGACTGCCATGCACAAAACAGAGATTGTCCTTTTTCAGGGTTATCGGCAGCGTTGCCAAATATTCACGCACTTCGGGATGGATTTCTCTATCTGTCCATTCATGGGCGAGGCGTCCTCGATGTTCGGCAAGCTGAGAGGGATAGCTGCACTCGCAAGCGTTTAGGCCGTCTACGATGTCTTCGTCCCAGCAGCCCTGACAGGAGGGAATGTTGAGCGAGCGAATTTTCTCCACAACTTCGTTCGGGTAAGGGCCATAGCCCACCAGATCGCCCAAGGAATAAATCTCGTCTGCTTTTTGCTTATCGATGTCAGAAAGGACTGCATCTAGCGCTTCAATATTGCCGTGAATACAAGAAATGACTGCTAGTTTCATGCCACACTCTCCTGTGTATTGTTTGTTGTTGTATTATCTGTTGAATCAGCTGTTCTGTAATGTTGTCGATACTGCCGCTGGTACTGAGCCAACAGTTCATCTGATAGGCAAGATACTTGCATCGTTTCGGCCATTGCTTTCTGCTGCAAGTTGTAGCCCGCTACTTCTAGCCCGCTCAGACGGGTGGGGCGTCCTCTGAGCGATCGCGCCAACTTCAGCTCGGTATATTCAATCCCCTCTAGCCCTTCCATAAAGTCAATATAAAAGGCATTCCCATCTGGCAGCTCAAAAACACCTTTGAGTCGAATGGTCGGGCCATAAGCACCGCCTGTGATTTCAGTCAACAACACTTCTAAGCTGGGCGGATCAAATACCTGCTCGGTGAGCGACATACGCCGAAAATCGAGCATGCCATCCGGCTCCGGAACCTGAACATTGTTACCGGCCACCAATTCGTCTGCCCAATTGTGCCATTCTGACTGCGCGGTTAATTGCGCTAGCTCAGGTGGAACAATTGCTACCCTGCGGCAAGGCAAACTATTAAAGGGCAGTGTTGCTAAATCGAGATGAAACCCCAGCTCTACATAAACCTGTGCTCGGTCGGGTAGATTCAGCAGTAGCTCAGCGGCTTGGCTGTCGTCTATCACCGTCACGTGTGGAAAGCAATAGCTGACGCGCAATCGATCTATCGGTTCTGTGCCCGCTCCTGTTCCTGGGCAAAGATAGAACAGCGGTTGCTCAGAATCGGAGAGAAACTGGCTAATCCAGGTCGTTTTACCAATTCCGGGTGGGCCAGCGACTAAGGTGATGCCGGGGGGACCGGGAGTCTTAGAATCAGGCATAGACGTCTACAAGTTTAGGTTGAGCGGTGTTTTTTAATAGAGTTATGACTGTTTAGAAGCGCGTTTTTTGTGCGATCGCAATCTGCATTTTCTCACAAAGGTTGCTCACTGGCAGTGCGCCCAAATCTCCCGATTGGCGCGCGCGGACGCTGAGGGTTTGCCCGTCTACCTCACGCTGACCGACGACGGCAACAATCGGAATTTTCTCTAATTCCGCTGTGCGAATTCGTTTGCCAAGGCGATCGCCACTGGCGTCTACCTCTACGCGGAAACCCTGCTTTCCAAGCTGTTGGGCTGTAGCTTCAGCATAGTCGCGCTGCTTGTCATTCACTGGCAGCAAGCGAACCTGCACAGGCGCTAACCACAGCGGAAAATCACCCGCATAGTTCTCTACTAAAATGCCAAAAAATCGCTCCAGTGATCCTAAAATGGCCCGGTGAATCATAATCGGACGCTGGCGCGATCCATCCGCTGCAACGTAATTCATATCAAATCGCTCCGGCAGATTGAAATCCACTTGAATAGTAGAGCATTGCCACAGCCGACCAATCGCATCTTTGATTTTGATATCGATTTTAGGTCCGTAAAATGCGCCGCCGCCTTCGTCAGTCACATAGTCCCACCCTTTTGTATTCAAGGCATCTACCAGAGCATCAGTAGCCAACTGCCAGATATCATCGGTACCCACTGACTTGGCCGGGCGGGTTGAGAGATTGACTTCGTACTCAGTAAATCCAAAGTCCGAGAGAATGGTTTCTGTGAGATTCAGCACGCCTAAAATCTCTTGAGAAACCTGCTCGGGCAAACAAAAGATATGGGCATCGTCTTGGGTAAAGCCCCGCACCCGCATCAGTCCGTGCAATACACCAGAGCGCTCATAGCGGTAAACCGTGCCCAGCTCTGCCCACCGGATGGGCAGCTCCCGGTAGGAGTGCAGTTTGTTCTGGTAAGTCAGCACATGAAACGGGCAGTTCATCGGCTTGAGCTGATACTGCTGCGACTCAATGTCTATCGGGTCAAACATGTTCTCCCCGTAGAAATCGAAATGCCCAGAGGTTTTCCACAAGTCGAGATTGGCCACATGGGGCGTGTACAACAGGTCATACCCTGTGGATAGATGGGCCGAACGCCAATAATCTTCCATCAGCAGTCGCATTCTTGCGCCTTTGGGATGCCAGAAGACTAAACCACCGCCTGCATCTTCTTGAATGCTGAATAAATCAAGGTCTTGACCGAGCTTTCGGTGATCGCGTCTCTTGGCTTCCTCTTTTTGGTGCAGGTAGGCCTGCAGGTCTTCTGGGGTTTCCCAAGCCGTGCCGTAAATGCGTTGCAGCTGTTGTTTGGTTTCGTCGCCGCGCCAGTAGGCCCCGGCAACACTTTCTAGGGCAAATGCATCTGGATTAATGTCGCCTGTAAAATTCAGATGCGGCCCTGCGCACAAGTCCCACCAACAGTCTTTACCCATTGTTGTTTGGGTTAGTTTGTCAGCAGAGACGTTGAATAAAGATGCTTCTGCGCCATCAGGGAGAGCGTCTACACAGCCAATGAAATAGCGCGTGATGGGTTCGCTTGCTGAAATGCCGTTGAGAATCTCTCGCTTATAAGGTTCTTGAAGGGCGACAATTTCTGCCTGAATTTCTTCTCTCTCGACAACTTCGCGAATGATAGGCAAGTTGGCGCGAATAATCCGCCGCATTTCTGCCGTAATCTGCTCTAAGTCATCTGGGGTAAATGGCTGCGCGCGATCAAAGTCATAGTAGAATCCGTTCTCCGTACAGGGGCCAATCGCAACCTTAGTCTCAGGGAATAGGGTTTGTACCGCCATGGCCAAAACATGGGCGCAGGTATGCCGAATGCGCAGCAGCTTCTGGGAACCATTAGCGGCGTCCGATGTCGGTGGCAATGGTGATAGCGATAGGGTTTGAGTAGGAGAACTCATATCTATAAAAGTTAGAATGATAATCATTATCATCCTACAGCAAAAAATCAAACTTGCTGTAGGTCATTGCTGTAAACTTAGCCGCTAACCCTAGCGATGCCACTCTGTTTGGCCATCGGGAAGATCGACGACGGTGATGCCTGCTGTTTGCAGTTCGGTTCGCAGGCGATCGCTCTCAGCGTAATTTTTCTCTTGGCGGGCGACTTGACGCTGGTTTACCAAGTCTTCGACCCAGGCGACATCCAGCTCCGCGTGCGGCGGTGACGGTTCCGCAGTAGCTTCCAGCCCTAGAACGTCCGTTAGCTGGGTCAGCGTTTGCTGTGCGGTGCGCAGTTGCTGATCGGATAGCTGCTGATCTGCTTGCTTCTTGGTCTGATGCTGCCGCAGGTTCACTGTTCGCTGGATGGACTTTGCCAGTTCAAACAGAACTGCTAGCGCAGCGGCAGTATTGAGATCGTCATCCATTGCAGTTTGGAAGCGTTTTACGGCTTCAGTATCTAACTGCTTGACTGCCTGCTCGACTGCGCTGGATGTGATTGATAACTTTGCGGTAAGCGCAGTGTGCAAGGTTTGCCAGCCTTTTTCTGCGGCTGCGATCGCCCTCGCAGTAAAATCTAACGGCTTGCGATAGTGGGCTTGCAACACAAACAGTCGAATCGCCATCGGATTTACTGGTTGCGGATACGGGGACCACTGCCCATCTAGCAATGCCTGAATCGTAGTGAAGTTTCCCAGAGATTTAGACATTTTCTCGCCGCCCACGGTCACCATGCCGTTGTGCAGCCAGTGACGGGCCAACGGTTTCCCGCTCAAAGCTTCTGACTGGGCAATTTCATTCTCATGGTGAGGAAACACCAAATCGCCGCCACCGCCATGAATATCAATCGCTTCGCCCAGCCGAGCGCGAATCATCGCAGAACATTCAATATGCCAACCCGGCCTCCCTGCGCCCCAGGGAGACTCCCATGAGGGTTCATCCGGCTTTGCCGCCTTCCACAGCGCAAAATCAAACGGATCGCGCTTCTTTTGGTCTCCTTTCTTTTGGCCTGGATCTGGCGCAGCAACCCGTCCGCCTGCCCCTGCCTGCATTTCGCTCAGATCTCTTTTAGAAAGTCGGCCATAGTCTGCAAACTGCCGCACGCTGTAGTAAACATCGCCCTCAACGGCATAGGCGTAGTCTTTGTCTATAAGCGCCTGGATGAACTCACGAATTGCTGAAATATGCGCTGTGACTCTGGGATACTCATCGGCATCGAGAATGTTGAGTCGGCGAATATCTCGAAAGTACGCGTCAATATAGCGATCGCTCACTGCCTGCATCGTGCTTCCTTCTGCTCTCGCCCGATTCAAAATCTTGTCGTCAATATCGGTAAAATTTTGCACATAGCGCACCTTGTAACCCTGCCATTGCAGATACCGGCGCAGCACGTCCCAAGCCATGTAAGAGCGGGCATGGCCCAAATGGCAATCGTCATACACCGTCACCCCGCAGCAATACATTGACACCTGCCCGGCGTAGATGGGTGTGAGCGGTTCTTTTTGGCGAGTCAGTGTGTTGTAGAGAGCGAGGCTCATAGAGAATATTCCTGCCTTTTAGCTAGATCAGGTCCGCTTTTGCAGCCAAAGTAACCCTGGCACCAAAGCCAAAACGACTAACGAGGTTGGCTCAGGCACGGCGGCAGTGGCTAGAAAACCACCGTAGGTATCGTCTGGATTTCGGTAGTAGCCGATCACACTTTGGTCATCGCGGATATCGTAACCGTAGGTTTCAAGGGCTCCGGGATAGAGAAGCTGGGTGGTCGTTCCCTGCGCCGCATCAAACACAAAGCTATTTAAATCTGCGTAGCCCTCGGTCACATCTCGCAGGCCAAAAATAACGGCATCACCGGCATCATTGAGGCTGGTCACCACATAGTTTCCAGAGGTTGGCTGAGGAAGCAGGTCAAACGATTCGCTATCGATATCGTAGATAAACGGAAAGGCACTTCCCTGCTGGTCGTAGTAAGCGCCGCCTGCCTGCCCCGCGTTGTTTAGGCCAAATAGCTGTGTCTCGGCAGCATCTGGAAACTCGACGCTACGAAACAGTGAATCAGAGGAGTTTGCAACAAATCCTCGCCGCCCTTCAGGCGTAATGTAAAACCCGCTGTAAGTGCCGCTATTGTTGATGCCGAACGGAACGGTGCCAAGCCCGCCAGGAAAGTTAAACGGCGTTTCAACGCCATTGGCATCGCGCTCAAATCCTTGGGGCAACCCTCCCGCCAGTGGAATGTTTGTCCCGACTACTTGGCGAAAATCATTGATCGCGGTTGGATAGGTCAGCGCATCTGGATTAGACCAAAAGGTCGCCTCTCCCATACCCGAGAGCACAAAACCTTCTAAAGAACCCGCAGGCAGACTAGGCACGCTACCAACCTGATCGCCCTGAGTGTTTGAGTCCAGCAGGTATCGAATGGGGCGATCACCTGCTGTAACAGGGGAGTAGTTGTACCTGCTGGCAATAGCAGGGGCTACCATCACCGAAACGGTAGCCAGACAGCTCAGGGCCGCAGTATGAAAAGATCGAGCACAGATAAGTGACCGCAGCACGGGGTTCTCCTAGAAAGCAGGTGAATTTTGACAGTGGTTGATAGTAGACTTCGAAAAAACTTAACTCTTCGAAGAAACTGAGTCTCTTTTGTCGATAACACCCTGAGCCAAAAATGTATTGATGATGGTCGCTTACTTTTCTTGAAGCAGCGAAGCGGCCTCTTTAGCAAAATAGGTCAAAATCATATCTGCTCCGGCCCGTTTGATGCTGGTTAGGGTTTCTAGCATCACCTTTTGCTCGTCGATCCAGCCCTGCTGAGCAGCAGCCTTGATCATGGCGTACTCGCCGCTGACGTTGTAGGCCGCTACGGGCACATTGGTGTGCTGCTTGATGCGACAGATAATGTCTAGATAGGCCAGGGCAGGCTTCACCATGACGATGTCCGCACCTTCTGCGATATCGAGATCGACCTCCTTTATAGATTCCTTCGCATTGGCCGCATCCATTTGATACGTCTTTTTATCGCCAAATTTGGGCGCAGACTCTAGCGCATCGCGAAAGGGACCGTAATAAGCTGATGCGTACTTAGCTGAATAGGCGAGAATGCCCACGTTGATCCATCCAGCCAAGTCGAGGGCTTTGCGAATTGCACCGACTCGGCCATCCATCATATCTGAGGGAGCGACAAAGTTAGCCCCGGCTTCAGCCTGTACCAGCGCTTGCTTGACTAGGAGTGCAACCGTTTCGTCATTCAGAATTTGACCGTTCTCTACAATGCCGTCGTGGCCTTCGCTGCTGTAGGGGTCGAGGGCGACATCGGTGATGATGAGTAGTTCGGGCACGGCTTCTTTGAGTGCGCGTACCGCACGCGGAATTAGGCCTTCTGGGTTATAGCTTTCTGTGCCTGCGTTGTCTTTTTGCTCGTCAGGAATGAGGGGGAAGAGTGCGATTGCTCCAATGCCCAAATCTCTCGCACTTTTTGTCTCCTCTAACAACAAATCTAGAGAATAGCGAAAACAGCCCGGCATAGAGGGAATAGCTTCTTTACGCCCTTCACCTTCCATGACAAACAGCGGATAAATAAAATCAGCCGCGCTCAGGACCGTTTCTCGTACCATTCGACGCAAGCCAGCAGATTTCCGTAGCCGACGCGGGCGATGCAGCAGATTAGCTGAATTAGAGCTAGAAGAACTAGTGGCAGCAGAGTCAGTCAGCTTCACATCAGCTGCTGGTGCAGTTGTCATAACAGATTCACTCGGGGAAGAGACTGATTGGGTTGGCATGTTGCAAATTTCCGACTAAGGCATCTCCAAATGGACGACAATAGCGTATCACTAAACATATAAGAATGATTATCATTCTCACAAAAATGCACAGTACGGTTATTTTTGTGACGCCTCTCTAAAACATGAGCATGAGCGAGTGCGGCATAACGGAAGATTAGTGCCTTTAAGCGGTCGATTTTATGAACTTGTATCAATGTAGGCAGTATAGGTTGAGCTAACGTTCAACCGTTGCTTTGCTAATCAAGAAGACTAGCGTATACCTGTCAACAGATTATAATAATCAGCAACATACAGTTTGAAGAAGAGGGAATCGAGATGAAATTGGCCGAACAATCAGATAGTGAGATACTGAAAGTGGCTAATCCGATAATGAATAACCTCATGGAGGCATCGACAGACATTGATTTTGAAAAACATACAAAAGATTTTTCCGACAGGATAAAGAAGAATTTCACGAAAGAAGATTTTCAAAAGCAATGTCAAGGTTATCTAAGTAAACTAGGAATTTTTGCGGATCGTGAATTTATGGGAACAACCCGGCATGAAAAACTTGTCAATGTTTATTGGAAACAAAGGTTGTCGAAAACGGAAGATGAATTTCTAGCTACTTTATCTCTTTCGCAACAAGGTTCGCGTTACGTTGTAGAAAGAGCGTATGTAGATTTATGGCGACTGGAAAAACAATGAAGATATCGCTCAAGTTTTTACAACGCCAGAGTCGGTCAACAATGTGTTAAGAGCGTTAATAAAATCGATGCCACAAGAAACAATCGTGACGCAGCCTAATGATTCAAATGCAGTGGACGGTTGAGAACTGCTGGTGCTAAGTTCGTGGTTGCTTGCCGAAGATTTGAGACGTTAGATCTCAATCTTCGGTTGTGATAGCACCTAGCACTCCCATCCGCTTTCTAAATTTTCCATCCACCAGAAACGTCAATAACTTGACCCGTAATCCAGCGAGATTCAGCAGATGCGAGAAACTCAACGACATCTACCACATCGTCAATCTGTCCTGTCCGTTTCAATGCAGTCGCCGACTCTAGCTCATGGCGAAATGTAGCATCTTGCAATAGCTGCGCGCGAAAGTTTGCTTCGATTACACCAGGTGCGATCGCAAGATATGATTCAGGTATGTACTGGCCGATTTTAGCAACCAAACTGTATATCCCTCCACTAAGGCCTCATACTGTGCTGCGCCCGCGCCTGATTGAACGACTAAATGCAGGGCTGCACCGCAAACTAACCCTTATCTCTACCGCTGCTGGCTTTGGCAAAACAACGTTGCTCAGCGAATGGGTTTCAGTCTGCACACAGCCTGTTGCATGGCTGTCACTAGATGAGGAGCACAACGATCCAACTCGCTTTTTGGTTTACTTGGTGTCTACATTGCAAACGCTTACCTTAAGCAAAGTCGAGGGGGTTCCTCAACTCGGTGAGGGGGTTTTAAGCGCATTAAAATCACCCCAACCGCCCCCGCTCGATTCGATTCTGACAACACTGATCAATGAAATTACGGCTGTTTCCGAAAGCTTCATCCTTGTCCTTGATGATTACCACCTGATTGAATCTGAACCGGTGAATCGGGCGCTGGATTTTTTGCTCCAGCACCTGCCGCTACCCTCCATGCACCTTGTCATTGCTACCCGCGAAGATCCACCGCTGCCCCTGGCACGACTGCGCGCATGCGGTCAGTTGATCGAATTGCGCGCCCCCGATTTGCGCTTTACCCAAGTCGAAACGACCGAATTTCTTAACCAGGCGATGAATCTTAATCTTTCGGCAGAAGAGATTGCTGCACTTGAAAACTGCACTGAAGGTTGGATTGCCGGACTACAATTAGCAGCGATATCCTTACAAGGACATCAGGACACGGCCAGCTTTATCAAATCGTTCTCCGGTAGTCATTATTTTGTACTGGATTATCTGGTTGAAGAGATTCTGGAACAACAGCCCGAAAATATTCAAAATTTCCTATTATCCACAGGCGTTGTTGCACCAATAGGGGTTACGGATGGGGTATGAGTTAAGGTTTAGTTACCACACAAAACCGAGAGACTCATGAGCTACCGCATCCGTAACTGGTCAGAGTATAACAAGGGATTGAAGCAACG
>JBCBJS010000019.1:0-70382 GCA_038523095.1 Cyanobacteria bacterium J06626_6 | reverse complement strand
CTTTAGGAACCTTGCCAGCCGTATTTTTCACCAGTACCTGCTGCCCGATATGGCGGCACCATCCTGGCCGCGTCGGCGTCGCATACAAAACCAAGATAAACTCTCCGCCATCTTTGAACTCGGTCGAGATCCGCATGAGGCAGGGCGGTTGAAAATCGTGCCCTGCCATCACCACATGTTCAGGCGTTGGTGAGATACCGAAGGCAAAGCCGTCTTGAGTGGTGCTCTCTCGCAACCGGGGCATATCGTAATACTTCGCACCGGTGTAGCGATTGCCAACTAGGCCATGGTGGGTCACCGGCACATGAGCAGGGTCTGCCACATTCTCGATGAAAAAATCCCAACCATAGGGCAGGTCGCGAAAGTTCCAGCTGTTTTTGACGACGCGACCCGAGGTGTCGTCTAGTTCTGGGATAGTGCGGGGTGCACGCTGCTGACTCTCCTGAAACGCCGCTGCGCCCGAATCGCCCCACACCCATACCAGCCCCTGTTTGACTTGGGTTGGATGGGCAATTGCACAGGCCTTTGGGTTTTGGCGATGTCTGGCTTCGGTTTCTATATCTTTGGCTTGGGGAATGCGATCGCACTGCCCCTTCCCATCAAACCGCCAGGCATGATAAGCACACAGCAAAGTCCCGTCTGCCTCTACTCGCCCTTCAGATAGCGGCGCCAGCCGATGGGGGCAAGCATCTTCAAAGCAGCGCCAGGTTTGGGTGCCATCTTGCCACAGCACTACATGCTTACCTAAAAGCTGCATAGCATGGGGCTTCTTCGGGTCCAGATAGGCGGCAATGGCCATCGGATACCACTGCCTAGTCCACTGGAACGAACTTTCATCGGCTAACTCGTCGGCTAATTCGTCGGCTAGGGCATCAGCTGGGTTGTCAGCAGATTTGTTGGCCAGTCCACCGTCTGGTTCATTGGCTAACTCACGCTTGGGTAGCTCACCGGCTATGCTCGTAGCAGCCCCTCCAGCTTGCTCATTCATACAGCTAGCACCCCACGTAAGTTCACGCTGCCCATTATATCGGGCTAATAAAAAGAGCAGCCTACTCAGCGCGCAAACATAAAACTAGAGCGTATCAGGGGATCTACACCGAGCGATTTCAGCTTGTCAGCCAATCGTTCGGCTTTCTGCTGGGCTAACTCTGCTGCTTGCTGGGCTGACTCTGCCGCTTCTTCGAGCGAGGGAACTAGCGTGCCGCTACCGATAAAGTATCGAAGTTTTTCCTCGTGAATCCCCAAGAACAGTTCGAGCTGTTGACTCCACAGATGACCTTCCTCGTTTGGTGCAATCGGTTCGTACTGGCCTCCTACCAAAATGAACCCTGCAAATTCTAGACTGACTGGATCAAACCAAAAATATTCGGGTAGCCGGAAAGTATCCTGATACAGCGCTTTCTTAGTTGTTCTATCCACATTAGCCGTACTGTCTGACAGAATCTCAACGATCACGTTGGGATATTTGCCATCTTCTTCCCACACTGTCCAACTTTTGCGAGAACGTCTCTCAGTGTTTAGAACGACTAAAAAATCAGGCCCACGAAAGTCTCTGTACTTGAGCTGCTTAGGACTAAAGTAAACCGTCAGGTTGCCCGAAGCAAAGAAATCAAGTCGGTCTTTCCAAAGCCATTCTAAGCTGGAGATAAGGAGTAAAATTTGACGCAGATGTAAATCGCTTTCCAATGGAGGCTCATCACTGTAAAGCTCTGTAGGTGGTAGAGGCGGGAAATAATCGGTCCCAGCCTCAAACGGTTCAACAGCGATCGGTTCAACGGCATCTGAAGCTACCGTTGTCTGCTCAGTAATAGTGGGTTCGAGATCTTTGGCGAGTACCATAAACGAAGTCGCACAATATTGTCCTTGTGCTTTATTCTAACGACTCGTGCTTGCTTAAACTCTTTTAGGTCATCTTTCAGTCGTCACTGGGCTTTTGTATCACTGGGCTTTTGTATCACTGGGCTTTTGTATCACTGGGCTTTTGTATCACTGGGCTTTTGTATCACTAGGCTTTTGTATCGGAGAGGGCACCGCGAGCCATGGCTGCGATCGCTTGGTCAGTCGCTTTGGGCAACTGGTAATACTTCCCACCTGCCGTCTTCGCCAATTCCTTACCGAACCCTGTCGAAACAAACTTTCGTTCGGTATCAATCACCAGCATCTGATAGCCAGTAGAACGAATACTGACCGCAATTTCTATCAGCTCAGCCTTCAAATCGGGCTTTTCCGCAGTTTCGTCTGGTTCGTCGCCCAGAGAGCGGGCCAGCGGGACATTGCCACGCCCATCGGTAATCGCCACAATGACCACACTGCCCACATCTCCCGATTTTTGCGCGTTGGTTCCCACCCGCACAGCCTGCATTAATCCATGGGCTAGAGGAGAGCCACCGCCACAGGCCATCGTTTCTAACCTGCGCTTAGCCGCTGTAATAGAGCGCGTGGGCGGCAGGAGAACTTCGGCCTGTTCTCCCCGAAAGGGAATGAGAGCGACCTGGTCGCGATTTTGGTAGGCATCTGTCAGTAGGCTGAGGACTGCGCCTTTGGCATTTTGCATGCGGTTGAGCGCCATAGACCCTGAGGCATCTACTACGAAGATAATCAGAGAACCGGCTTTGCGGGCCAAGCGCTTGGCTCTGATGTCGCTTTGTTCCACAATGACTTTGCGGTTTGGGAAGCGATCGCGCCTTGCCTTTTGATAGGGAGCAGCCGCCCGAAGCGTGGCGTCTACCGCTATCCGGCGAGCCTGACCCGGTGGGATAAAGGGCTTGATATAGCGGCCTCGCTCATCGGAAAAAATCACGCTATTTTTACCGGACGCGCCCTGCTTGCTGGTGCTTTCGGCAAAAGACATTAGCGCCGGGTCCATCACTACACCTTCAGCATCAAATACGAATTCTTCTGGGATAGAAGGTGGCGTTTCTGGCTGTTCTTCTTGATCCTCGTCTCTGTCATCCTCGTCGTCAGAATTATCTTCAGAGCTGTCGTCGGTGTCGTCTTCCTGCTGGTTTTGCGGCGGTGGTGGTGGTGGCGGTGGTTGCTCGTCTTCCAGAGGCGGCACAGCGCTAGAGCGTGGCACAATCACCAGCTCAACCGCGCTGCGCAAGTCATCGGCAACAACATTGCTGCGCCCATCTAGCGCGGCGCAGGCTTTAGCAACCCGCACGGCAAACAGCTCGGCGCGATGTCCCATGACGCCGCCACGAAGGGCTTCTGTGACCAGGTAGTTGATTTGCTCTGTGGTAATAGTGACATCTTTGAGCCACTCTCTAGCCAGGACAATTTGCGTTTTAAGCGAATCTATCTCTTCTTCAAATTCGGCGAGAAACGCTTTTGGATCGCTTGCAAAACTGTTGACCTGCTCAACAGCAGCGACCCGATCTTCTAGGGTGAGTTCGGCATCTGCAGAGAGCGCGATCGCAATTCTATCTAGCAAATGTTCTCGCAAACTACCTTCTTCCGGATTGTAGGTTGCGATCATCAGCGGTTTGCATGGGTGCTGAAAGCTAATACCTTCACGCTCAATCTGATTTCGGCCTGCTGTCAGGGTAGAAAGCAACAGATTGCTAATCTGATCGTCAAGAAGATTAATCTCATCGATATATAGAACGCCACGATGCGCTTCTGCCAAGAGCCCAGGCTGAAAAACCGTTTCGCCTTCTCGAATAGATTTAGCAACATCAACAGAGCCGAGCAGTCGGTCTTCCGTGATGCCGAGAGGAATCTGAATAAAGGGTGCTTTCACAACCTTTGTTGGCAGATCTTCCCCTGGCGTATCCGCTGAAAAGCGGCTGGCGGTTTCATCGTCCCACGCGGTTGGATCTGTCGGGTCGCAGTTGCAGGAATCTTCAATAATTTCAATCGGGGGAAGCAGCTGGTAGAGTGCCCTGGCAAGTACAGACTTAGCCGTGCCGCGCCGTCCGGCAATCACCACGCCACCCAGCCCCGGATCTACAGCTGATAGCAGCAGCGCAAACTTAATGCTATCCTGGCCAACCACGGCCATGAGCGGAAAGGTATCCGGCGTATTGTTGGTGAGTATTGCGGTCATAAAACAGGTAAATTATGAAGGCTGACGTCCGCTGTTGCTACCCGGAATGACCGGCACTTCTACGGCTTCGCGGAACTGCTCAACGCTTTCATCAAACTGAATGGGCAGCACACCCACAACATTCTCATGGGGCCGAGGAATAATCACCCAGGTTTCCAATACGCCACCGGGTGCATTTTGCGCAGCTTCTACGCCTGCTTCCATCGCTGCCTTCACTTCAGAAACATCGCCGCGAATGTTAATACAAAACCGGGCGCTGCCCGCTCGAATGTAGCTTACCAGGGTTACACGACCGGCCTTTACCATGGCGTCTGCGGCTGCAAGTACGGGGGGAAACCCTTTGGTTTCAAGCGATCCAACTGCCTGTGGCATCTAAACTCTCCAACACGATGTTTCTGAAGCGGTAGCGATGACTACGCTATCTATTCCATCATCGATTGTACGGGAGAAGGGGAACAGGCTCAATTGGAACGCAGAACGATGAATTCTGAAAGATGAGTAGGCGCCTTATTAGCTTTAAATTAGCCCTAGAAATTAGCCCTAGACCGACTTTGAACTAGCTTTGAGGCGGAAGAAGGCCAGTTTGTTCGGCGAAGGGGGTGGCGTCTTCGGTGAAGTCTAGCTCTAAGGTGCTGATGACGTTTGGGGTCGGGTTCGGGATGAGGGTGTGGGCGTAGGCACCGTCGCCGTGGCAGGCATTGGCGGCGTTGAGGCCTGCTTCTAAGGCGCGTTTTACTTCGGCATTGGGGCCACGAACAACGACGTATTGGTGGCCGCTGTCGGCTGGCGCGATTTTGATTAGGGTGACGCGGCCTGCCTTTACCATGGCGTCTGCGGCGGCGAGGGAGGCAGGAAAGCCATGGGTTTCGATGGTGACAACGGCAATGGGCATGGGATGGCGTGTTTGTAGGATGGCGCTTGGCTCCGCGATTGTACCGCGATCGCTCACACCAACCCAAATTCTCTGCCCGCTACACTTTGATCCCGCTTGGCCAACCCTGAGCGGCAATCACGCGATCGCAGCCCGACTCTGGGTAGGCCCAGGCATAGTAGCTCTCCTTCGGATTTCCCCAACACAGCAGCAAATACAGCTCGCTGCGGGTCGCTTCTACATCTGCCCACTCGGCATGGTCTATTAGCTCTTGTACCTGGTGAGGAGCAATAGGCTGGGGTGGATTGCCAGCTCGCCAGAGGTCGAGGCCTGCGATCGCTCGCGTCCAGAAGTCAATCACAGCGCCCTTTGCCGCGCCCAGGCGAAGCTTATCTTCGGCAGTGGCCGTGAGCTGAGGATGAATCTCAGGAAAGCGAATGCTGTGCCCCCCGAAGTGGCACTCACGCCAGACAATACCGGAAACACCTTCAGCAATCTGGTACTGGTGGATCTGGTCGCGAAAATCTCGAAAAGCGTATATCTGGCTGAGCTTTTGGGGGCCAATGGCTTTGGCAATAACAGGATCGTCGATGCGGCTATCGGGGGTAAGCAGGAGACGATCGCCTCGCACAGCAGCCTTCATCTCAGCATCTAGGATTTCTAACAGCTGCGCGGTGGTGTAAGCCATAGCTCGCTAGGGATGGGTAGCCAGATGAATGCCCGAATAACAGGTGCAACCAGCTTTCGCTGTATTCATCCGCAATTTTAACAAGAAGGCTTGGCGCTAGCACTGGCAAAATCTAACCGTAAGCATTGACTTTCTGGCCACATTCAAGCGTTGAGAAGATAGTGACAATTACATCGAGTTGAAGAAGGGTCGCACAGGCGAGTTGAACACCACAGGTTCGAGGCCTTCTATCCTACGAAAATCGTCTCAATGCATCTAACAACAGCGCATAAAATCCATCCGCATCCACCGTTTCAACGACCTGAATAGTCGAGGCACTGCCGTCACCATACCAATCGACCACGGTGCGTCCAAGCGAGTGAGAACTGGCGGTTTCAACGGCGACATTCACACGCTTGGTGGTAAACAGGGCCGGATTATAGAGGTAGGCCAACACGCAAGGATCGTGCAGCGGACCACCAGGTAAGCCATAGCGAGCTAAATCCGACTGGCCATAGAAAGACAGCATGCCTGCTGCGGCCTCACTCACCGGATTACCCACCGCCCGAATGGCATCTAGGCGGTCAGGCGTTGTTAAAACCTGGTGGGTCGTATCTAGGGTGATCAGCGTAGTTGCAATGCCTGCACTGAGCACGACGTGAGCCGCGTGAGGGTCCACATACATATTGAACTCTGCAGATGAGGTAATATTGCCCTGGCCCATGGCACCGCCCATAACAACGAGCTCAGCGATCGCATCGGCAATCTGCGGGCACTTAATCAGGGCAACTGCTAGATTCGTCAGCGGTCCTAACGCAGCAATCATCATCGGCTCTGGCGCAGCCAAAAGCTGCTGAATGAGAAAGTCCACGCTGTGCTGCGCCGATACAGCAGCGGCAGGCTCAGGCAGCTTGGCGCCCTGCAAACCGGTTGCACCATGGATATCTTCAGCAGTTTCCAGGGGGCGCAAAAGCGGACGGGGGCAGCCTGCCAGTACGGGGAGATCAGACTCATTCGCAAGGGCGCAGATTTTGCGGGCGTTGCTGTAGGTAAGCGGTAAGGGCACATTTCCGGCAACGGTGGTGATCCCTACAACCGGCATCTCAAGACCAAAGGCAAGCAGCAGTGCGATCGCATCATCTACCCCTGGATCACAATCGACAATGATGGGCGCTGGCATAGATATCTGTAGTAAGGGTGGTCCGTTTTACGCTAGCTTAGGAGCCATGTTGTCAATAATCCGCCTCTCGTAAGGCTTGCTTTTAAAAGGATATTGCATAGTTTCTTCAACAGTTTCTTGAAATTTAGCCCTTCTTCTAGCGCTATCGATGCGCCGCCCCAAAACATGAATCGTTGCATGAATCGTTTTTGGCAAGAGCTGTCTTGGCAAGCACTCGCCTGGCAAATACCTGCTAGATCCTCGCTTGTGAGATTTTCTCTGCTCTCTAGTCTGATCTCTAGTCTGATAGTGATTGCAGGTTGTGAAGGCAGTCAGCTGGGCAAGAGCGTTGGCAAAAGCCTAGAGCCCGACCCCCAGCTAGCTGACAATCCCAATGGGCTAGTCGTGCGCCAAGACAATGACAGCAATGGTGAGACAAGTTCTTCCGCCACGGCTGCAACAAATCCCTCGTCGGGAGCGGCAAGCGGCAATTCGAACAGCAATTCGAACGGAACCAGTAGCGAGCCTAGCGCAACCGACAGTGCAAAACCCACAACAGGTGGCAACGCTGAGGACAAGAAACCCACCCAGCAGAGCGCGGCCAAGCCCGAAGTTGTCGCGGGAGACTACACCGACCTAGGCAAAGCACCTGAAGAAATCCAGCCCTACCTTGTGGACCTGATTGAGCTAGACCTGTTAGAAGTGCGGCCACCGGCCAAGCCACCTACAGCCAATAGTGACGGCACGCCGGCAGCTGCCGCACCGGCACCGGACCCAGATGAATTTCGGCCCAATCAAGCCACGACCCGGCGAGAATACGCGCGCTGGCTGCTCGCCACCAACAATCAATTTTATTCGGGCGATCGCACCCGCAAAATTCGACCTGGCGTCACCAGCGCCCAACCCGTATTTCAAGATGTCCCTATCGGTGATCCAGACTTTGCGGCCATTCAGGGCTTGGCAGAAGCAGGCATCATTCCTAGCCCGCTCACCGGCAGCAGCACAACGCTGACCTTCCGGCCAGATGCACCGCTCACCCGCAAAGACCTGCTCACTTGGAAAGTGCCTCTCGATACCCGCCAACCGCTGCCCGAAGCATCCATCTCTGCAGTACAGCAGGCCTGGGGATTCCAAGATGCGGAAAAAATACCGCCCAGAGCGCTACAGGCCGTGCTCGCAGACTATCAAAACGGTGACTTTGCTAACATTCGCCGCGCCTTTAGCTACACGACCCTTTTTCAGCCAGATAAGGCAGCCACCCGCGCCGAGACAGCGGCAGTTCTTTGGCGATTTGGCAATCCGGCAGAGGGGATTACCGCTGCCGAGGTCAGGGGTGTGAATAGCGGCGCAGGCAGTGGCGCTGGGGCTACCGATAGCGAGGAAGAGACCAACGACGATGGCTGAGGCTGACCCGCAGAATCACTGGAGCGACGATCGGTTTTTTAGCACCATCGCAGAACTCGTGATGCTGCATTCACCCAGCGGTGTAGAAGGTGAGGTCAATACTTACTTGCTAGCGCGGCTGAGCGAGATAGGCGTAGAACATTGGCAGGATGAAGCCGATAATATCGTTATTCGGTTGGCGGCTGAGTCGCCTGAGGCTGATCTGTCCGACGCTGATCTGTCCGACACTGATTTGTCCGACACCAAACCATCCGGGAAACGCAAACGCAGCCTAGCTATCACTGCTCACAAGGATGAGATTGGGGGCATTGTGAAGCGCGTCGGTCCAAACGGGCGGCTTTCGGTGAGGGCGCTGGGTGGGGCCTATCCTTGGGTTTATGGTGAAGGGGTTGTGGACTTGCTAGGCGATCGCACCACAGTCAGCGGCATTTTGAGCTTTGGCTCTCGCCATGTCTCCCACGAGTCACCCCAAAAGGTATTGCAAGAGGGTAAAGCCGTAGAATGGCCCCACGCCTGGGTAGAGACCAAGCTCTCTGACCGCGAATTGCTACGAGCTGGTGTCCGGCCCGGCACGCGCATGGTCGTTGGCAAGCACCGCAAGCGCCCTTTTCGCATGGGCGACCACATTGCCAGCTACACCCTAGATAACAAGGCTTCTCTAGCTATTTTGCTGGCCCTGGCAGAAACGGTGACCTCACCGCCCGTCGATGTATACCTCGTCGCCTCTGCCAAGGAAGAAGTGGGCGCCATCGGAGCGCTGTACTTCACGCAAAGGCAGCGGTTAGATGAGCTGATTGCCCTAGAAATTTGCCCCCTTTCTAAGGAGTACCCGCTATTTGATGGTCCCGCGCCAGCCCTCTTTTCGCAGGATAGCTACGGCCTGTACGACGAAGGGCTCAATCGAGAAATTATGGATACGGCAGCGCGATCGCACATTCCGCTCCAGTTTGCTGCCATCAGCGGCTTTGGCAGTGACGCCTCCATCGCTATGAAATTTGGCCATGTTGCCAGAGGCGCTTGCCTCGCCTTCCCCACCGAAAACACCCACGGCTATGAAATCGCCCATTTGGGTGCGATTCAAAACTGCTACCGGCTTTTGAGATCTGTCATTGCCTCGATATAGGCTTCAATTCACGGTAAGTGTCCAATTCACTGTAAGCGCCTAATTCACTGCGGGGCCCAGTACAATACGGTAAGCCCAAACTGATTGGCAAAACACACCATCACAGAACGCGGTGGCATAGAATGCTTGTCAGCGTACCGTGTCGGTTTTCTTATGACTCAGCTAACGGCTCAAGAAGTTTTAACCCACATCCAGGCGAGTAATTCCCTTCAGCACAAGGAGCTTAGCGCCATTGATTTGGCAGGCGCACAGCTCGACAAAGGAGACTTTTCAGAGTCCTACATGAGGCGCGCGGTGCTGACAAACGCCTCCTGTCAGGAAGCGAACTTCTCCGGCGCTACGCTGATTTTTGCGAGCTTGCAAGCAGCCAATTTGCAAGCTGCGCAACTCGTCAATGCGGTCTTGACGAATGCGGTCTTGGCCCAGGCCAATTTGCAACAAGTCCAGGCGAGAGGGGCCAAATTTTACAGCACTGACCTAGCAGGCGCGACTGGGGCAGAGGCCATGCTAGATGAGGCAGATTTTCGAGAAGCCAACGGGGTGCGATCGCAATTTCCAAACGCTAGCTGCAACAGTACGGCCTTCAACCGCGCCAACTTTGACGGTGCAAGCTTTGAGGGAGCCAGCCTCGTGCGCGCCCAATGGCACGAAGCGAGCCTAGCTGGCACTTCTTTCACAACGGCCAACTTAGAGCAAGCCGTCTTCGACGAAGCGCGGCTTACCCAGGCCAATTTTTCAAAAGCAAACGCGCTAAACGCGGACTTTCGCCAAGCAAATCTCAGCGAAGCAACCTTCACAGATGCGCAGCTAGACTGGTCCAACTGCACAAATACAAACATGACCAAAGCCCAGCTGCAAGGCGCTATCGCATACAACACCGACTTTAGAATGGCCAACCTCACCGGCGCCAACTTCACCGGCGCAGATCTGCGAGAAGCCAACTTTGAAGACACTCAGCTCACAGGTGTTTGCTTTGAAGGTTGCAACGTTCGCAAAGCTATTTTCACTGGCGCAGTAGGCCTCTCAGACGCACAGAAACAGTGGCTAAAGGACAATCACGCTTTTAATGTGGAGTAGAGGGCAGGGGGTGGGGACGCCAAAGGCATCTATGCCAGCACTCAGATGGCAGCAGCAGAGCTAATTTCTCTCTGGCTGCACGACTGCGAGCGACTATCTGTATCCGGTTACCCGCTGTTGCCCACTGTAGATGTGCAGGCGTTGGTGAAGAATTGTAATCGAATCGCTACGCAGTTAAGACAACGGTATTAAAAGGCACAAATGAGGGTCACGCCTTTGGTTTAGGTTGCAAACAGTTTTATCGCTGGCACCTGCTGGTGAGGGGAGTGTTGGCATGGGTCTTTTCACTACCTTACCCGTCACTTTGATGTCCATCTATTGGATGCCTGTCAATTTGATGGAATACACGCCTCAGTTTTCTGTTGTGTGGAACAATCTTGGGTTCTTTTTGCAGGGGGCTTTTTTAACGCTGAGGATTGTTGTTTTTGCGATCGCATTCGGCCTCATTCTAGCCATCCTGGGCGCACTCTCTCGCACCTCTGGCAATCGCTTCTTACAGGCAATATCGGGGCTTTACGTCGAATTCTTTCGCAATACCCCTTTTTTAATTCAGCTCTTCTTTTTCTTTTTTGGCCTGCCCAGCATCGGCATTACGATGTCCGCAGGACAAGCAGCTGTCCTGGCACTGGCGATTAACTTTGGCGCTTACTCTACAGAAATTATCAGAGCAGGCATAGAGGGCATCGGCAAGGGACAGATAGAGGCCGGAAAGTCTTTGGGATTGAAGAATTTACAGATATTTCGTCATATTGTTCTATTGCCTGCCCTGGGTGCGGTGTATCCGGCGCTAGTGAGCCAAATCGTGATTGCCGTGCTATTTAGCAGCGTGGTTTCTCAGATATCGGCAGAAGAGCTGACGTTTGTGGGCAACTACTTGCAGTCGCGGACGTTTCGCAGCTTTGAAATTTATCTGACAATCTCGCTGATTTACGTGGCGATGGTTTGGTTGATTAAGGCGATCGCATACCTCATCCAAAGAAAGTTCCTCGCTTTTACCCAGTACAGCCGCTAGTTCTTTCCTCTTTTTCTCCAAAAATGCAAGACTTCAGTCTGCCACAAATCATCACCAACCTTCTACTCGCGACCCGGTGGACAATTGCGCTTTCGGCGATCGCATTCTTTGGCGGTGGCGTTGTCGGTTTTGTTGTTATGCTAATGCGCATCTCTCCCAATCGCATTCTTAAGACGCTGAGCATGCTTTACATTGAGCTATTCGAGGCAACTCCCTTGCTGATGCAGCTATTTCTTGTTTTCTTTGGCATTTCGGTTCTGTTCAATATTAATTTATCTACCTGGGCGGCGGCTGCGATCGCGCTAACCACCTACACTAGTGCCTTCCTCGCTGACATTTGGCGTGGCGCTATTCAGGCCATCCCAATTGGCCAATGGGAAGCCTCCAAATCACTCGGACTCCCTTACGCTAAGCAGCTCCAGAAGGTGATTTTGCCACAGGCTATCAGGGCCTCTATTCCGCCGACGGTTGGCTTTGCCGTGCAGGTTATCAAAGGAACCTCTCTGGCATCTGTCATTGGATTTATTGAGCTGACACGTTCGGCCTCTTCTATTAGCAACGTGACATTCGAGCCTTTCTTGGTCTACTCCATCGCTGCTGTCATTTATTTTTGTCTGTGTTTTCCACTATCGCTGTGGAGCCGCTCTTTAGAGAGTCGCTTTTCATACGAGTAGTTAGTTTTCTCTGTTCCGAATCTTTTATCCTAGAAAATAGCCATGCTTATTTCCGTTTTACGCTCTGTTCTGCGCCGAACTTTTGGAAGAGGACTGTTAGCGCTCATCCTTATGAGTGCTTTAGCATTCACAGTTGTCGCCTGCTCAGGTGAATCTATCACCTCTCAAGAAGTGTCGGGCAGCGCAGATGGTGCCAGTAGCAATGGCGCGCCCACTGCGACAGTTGCCGGTGGCACGCTCGACCGAGTGCTAGAAGCTGGCATCATCAACATCGCAGTACCGCAAGATTCTCCACCCTTTGGCTCTGTTGGTACAGATGGCGAACCCCAGGGCTACGATGTCGAAGTGGCTAAGCTAATTGCTGAAGCGCTAGAAATTGACATTGAGTTGATTCCGGTCACCAGTACCAACCGCATCCCCTATCTACAAACGGGCCGGGCGGATTTAGTGATTTCCAGTTTGGGCGCAACGCCAGAAAGGGCTAAGTCTATCTATTTCTCTTCTATTCCCTACGCGCCTTTTTTCTCTGGCATCTACGGCTCCGCGAGCGAAGAGGTTTCCAGCTATGAAGACTTAGCAAATAAGACGGTGGGCGTCACTCAGGGCGCTTTAGAAGATTTGGAGCTATCTGACAAAGCACCTGAAAGTATCGACATCAAGCGCTTTGAAGACAACAGCGTGACGATTTCGGCGCTGCTGTCCAATCAGGTCGAGCTGATTGCCACGGGTAATACGATCGCAGGTGAAGTAATCAAAGACAATCCTGATCGAAATATAGAGAACAAGTTTGTGATGAAAAATTCTCCTTGCTATATCGGTCTGCGTCGGGGCGATTTGGATATGTTGGAATGGGTGAATGTGTTTGTTCGCAATAAGCGCTTCTCAGGTGAGCTGGATGCGCTGTCTCAAGAATGGTTTGGCGAGCCGCTTGAAGTGCCCGGATTTTAGAGTGAGAGAGATAAGTGCGAGATGTTGGTTAGTGGCCTACACGTTGCCTACTTACCCCGTCGCTGCGTGCTAAGCAAGCGCCAAGTTGCTCCCTGGCGCTTGTAGTGCGTTTTCCCAAGCGGGGATTTACTCTCGACAGTCACAGTGAGGTCTGTAGGGTTTACGGCGGAGAAATGTTGCGATCGCTACCAAAACCCAACCAGCTTTGTCGTTACTCTGATAGCATTGTTTCCACATCCCCGGCTCTATGCAAGATCTAAAAGTTGTTGTGATTGGCGCTGGCATTGGTGGACTGACTACAGGCATCGCCCTCAAGCAGCTCGGCTACGAAGTAGACATCTATGACCGCGTGCGCGAACTGCGCCCGGCAGGAGCAGGCATTTCGCTGTGGTCTAACGGTGTCAAAGTGCTCAATCAGCTCGGCCTAGGCAAAGAGATGGCAGCGATTGGTGGCCAGATGAATCGTATGGAATACCGCAGCCACACCGGCAAGTCGCTGACCAATATTCCCTTGCAGCCGCTGTTTGAAAAAGTGGGGCAGCGGCCCTACCCGGTAGCACGAACCGACCTGCAAAAAATGCTGCTGACAGCATTTGGCGAAGACAAGGTTCACCTGGGCATGAAATGCGTAGAAGTGTCGCAAACTGAGAAAGACGCGACGGCAACTTTTGAAGACGGCAGCAGCGCGACGGGTGATGTGGTTATTGGCGCAGATGGCATCCACTCAATTACTCGCAGCTATGTGCTGGGTAAAAAGATTGACCTGCGCTACGCGGGTTACGTGAACTGGAATGGACTGGTCCCTAACGACCCAGTGCTGTGTGAGGCGGATAATTGGGTGCTGTATGTGGGTGAAGGAAAGCGAGCTTCGATGATGCCAGTGGGGGGCGATCGCTTCTACTTTTTCTTTGGCGTGCCGATGGAAAAAGGCACTAAAACCGCACCAGAAGACCGCCGCCTGGAGCTATCTGAGCATTTT
This sequence comes from Cyanobacteria bacterium J06626_6, assembly GCA_038523095.1. GTDB lineage: Bacteria > Cyanobacteriota > Cyanobacteriia > Phormidesmidales > Phormidesmidaceae > Phormidesmis. The sequence goes on along the minus strand of JBCBJS010000019.1, from coordinate 56,420 downwards.
GCAAACTGGCCAACAGCCGTTCAATCCTTAATCGAAGCGCTCGACCCAACTCAGACTAATCGGCTGGAAATTTGCGACATTGACCCGCCAGAGCGATTGGTAAAAGGTCGCATTGCAGTACTGGGCGACTCCGCGCATGCGACGACACCAACATTGGGTCAGGGTGGCTGTCAGGCGATGGAAGATGCGCTGATGCTATCCCGCTATTTGATCACGACAACTATCAGCGTAGAAGATGCGCTATTGCGCTACGAAAAGGCACGTAAGGCGCGTACCGCTGACTTGGTGATGAAAGCTCGTAAGCGAACGGACACCATCTACGGCAAAGATGAGCAAGTCACGCAAGACTGGTACGGGCAGCTAAGCGACGAGAATCCCGAAGATGTGATTAATGCGCTAGAGAAGATCATTACAGGAGGGCCGTTGGGATGAGTGGCTGGCTCTCGACCCATGTACTCGATACGGCCAATGGTGTTCCGGCAGCAAAGATGCAGCTAACGCTGTGGCGAATGGATGGCCCTGAGTCAAAAGGAGAGGAACACCGTCCAGAGTTTCAGTACATCAAAACTGTGACAACGAATAATGACGGCAGAACAGATGCACCGCTATTGGAAGGAAAGTTTTTGCAGCTTGGCTTCTATGAGATTATCTTCTCAGTAGGTGATTACTTTGCAAAGCTAGACGACACACTGTCTAAAGACCGTCCATTTTTAAGCATTGTCCCTATCTGCTTTGGCATTTCGGATGTAGCGTCGCACTATCACGTACCGCTGCTGGTTTCACCTTGGTCATACAGCACCTATCGCGGCAGCTGAAGCGAGCTTTTAGTAAGTTCTAACAAATAGCCCGGTGTAAGATAACCTTCAGGCTGCAATACAGGCAGCGACGGCAGCAGGAGAGGATGACTTAGCATGAGCATGCTGTCGCTTGTGGTGGTGCCGATACCGTTTCGCTGCAGGTTTGGCTAACGTCAATAACCTCGGCGACAATCCAGACCTGTACGTCTTTAACCTTCAGGCTCCGTTTGGGTTCTAGAGACCGCCCACCTTTTACATGAGCAGCTCGCATACGAAAGGTGAGATCGCTTTTTGGTATCTTTAGCTACCGTTTCTTACTATAAAGATGTTCAAACCGATACCTTTCAAGGAGAAGCCTATGAAACCGACAGCCAGCAACCTTTCTCACAGCGAATTTATCAAATGTCTTTACGCTTTTGAGCTAGGCAAGATACTTGAAGCAACCTACGGCGCAGGTGCGATGACTGCGGATTACCGCCGGGCACCTCGCAAAGCCGGTTGGACCACTCAGCAGCTATTGGCTTTGTCTGCTGCAAAGTCTCTCTAGAAAGCTTGGCGGCTTGAGGCCACAGTGTTGTTTCAACTTATGAAAAACCAAATCTGTTCACTAGGGTCTGACGAATTCTGTGAGCAGGGCTCCCTTGAAACGCCCACAGCGTTGTCTCCCAGCAAAAAAAAGATACGCCGCCGTAGTCTGCTGCCTGCACAGATGCAATCTCTTTATCCAATCGCTCAATCGACTTAGCCGCTAAGAGAGGCCCGGTGTATAGACCAATTGCCGTTGGTACCTGTTCTCTAACGTCGTAGAAGCCGCTGTTGTAAAGATCATTTTCAAGGATAGAGAGATCGTCTCTGTACACCTGCACAACGACTTCATCGACTAGCGTCTCATCCACCCATCGCCGCCAGTCCTGCAGATATTTCTGATAGGCAAAGCGGGGAGGATTCGGAGAAACAGAAACAATTGCATCTGGATTCGCCTGTTTCACAGCCAACGTAATTTTCTGTAGCAGCTGGGTGATTTTGTCTGCTCGCCAGGCCACCCATTCCGGATCGTTCTTATTTTCTGGAGGCGCTAGGTTGTTGTGCTCCTGCTTATAGAGGTCAATCGTGTAAGCATCGTAGCCAAAAGCCACCGGCAATCCGAAGTGGTCGTCTAGCTGAATGCCATCGACCGGATAGCGAGCAACAACTTCTATAATCAGGTCAGTCAAGAACTGTTGAACTTCTGGCAAAAAAGGATTGAGCCAAGCTAAGTTGCCGCCTGCCGCTTCTAGCTGAAAATTCTGTAGCGGCTTGGGAAGAAATGAGTTGGGCTTTGCCGAGTTTGATATGCGGTTTCCTGCCAAATTGACAGTTAGCCACTCCGGATGGGTACGTGCGATCGCAGAACTCTCTGGAATCATCAACCCATATTCAAACCAGGGCAAAATTCTCATTTTTTGACGATGGGCCTGGCGCACAAATCCGCCTAGCGCATCGTCGAAGGGCCACAGCGGGAAGTCCGTCAGAACGTCTTTTCGCATCCCCCCTGCAGCTGCGGCCACCTCACTATGGTGCAGCGTATACCCGCGATTCCACACGCAGGGGTACAGCGTATTTAAGCGGTGTCTGGCCAAGTTGGCAACCACCTCATCGGTACGCATCGTGTAGTAAGAAATTGACGCGCCAAGGTTTGTCATCCACACGCCACGAATCTGGTTAGTGCGTACCGGCGAGATCAGAGGCGCCTGCCACAGCATCAGCACCAGCCAGAGGCTGCCGAAGAACAACAGTCCTCGTATCCATCTTTTTTGACGTTTTGGATTGGGCTCTGATTTGGGCATGGGGGTTATGGTAGCTTGCAGAAGAAAGCTTCAGTCACGGAATGTCTTATTTCGGATTGTCCCTTTCGGCCCGCCTCATTTCAGACTGACCTATCTCGGACTAACCCACTTCGGACCGCATTATTGTAGAGCAGCCGTCTGCAAAACCATTGCAGACCCCCCACCCCGACGGCTGGGTTCAGCCGCAGCGAATATCTGCCCGTCAGGCATTCGCACGATACCCGTTGCCGCACCGATTTCCTCGGTACCTTCTAGCGTGTGGCCCATACCTGTCAGGGCTTGACCGAGTTTCGTATTGCTGAAGTTGCTGTCTACTAGCGTTGTGCCAAGGTTTCGCTGAGAGAGTCTGGGCGCAGCGATCGCACTCGCCAAATCCATCCCAAAATCCACCACATTAACCGCAACCCCCAGTACTGTCGTAATAATCGTCGAGCCGCCAGGAGAACCAAAGGCCAGCCGCTCCCCATCAGGTCCAATGGCTATCGTAGGTGCCATACTGCTACGCGGTCGCTTTCCCGGTTCTGGCACATTGGGATGGGGACTCTCTGCATTAAAGTCCGTCAGCTCATTGTTCAAAATAAATCCATAGCCAGGCACCACCATGCCGGAACCGCCCGTCATCTCAATGGTTAGCGTGTAGGAAACAACTCTACCCTCAGCGTCTACAGCCGTCAGATGGGTCGTTGATATCCCTTCTGTATCTTCGGTAGAAACAGACACAGGAACCACCGTCAGGCTAGGGCTCGGATCTTGCTGGTAAGGAAGCGGATTGCCAGCAGCTGCGCGATAGTCAGCTTCGTTTTCAGGTGGTTGGGCTGCCATTGCAGACCGTCTTTCAGCGATATAGTCGGCGCTCAATAGCCCTGCAAGCGGAACATCGACATATTCTGGGTCGCCTAAGTAGGCATTGCGGTCAGCGTAGGCCAATCTTTCAGCTTCGATGAGATGGTGTAAGGCTTGCGACCTCGGTATATTTGCTAAGTCATACCCCTCTAGTAAGTGCAACACTTCGGCAATGGTAATGCCACCGCTGCTAGGCAGCCCCATCCCGTAAAGCTCATAGCCCCGGTATTGACTGCAGACGGCAGGGCGCACTCTCACCTCGTAGCGGTCTAGGTCTGATAGCGTTAAGCGACCCGGCCAAACCGGAAAAGGGGGCCGGGCAACTACGGGGGGCCGGGCAACAGTTTGGGCGATCGCAGTTGCCATCTCTCCTCGATAAAAGGAGTTGACGCCTTTTTCTGCGAGCAGCCGGTAGGCGCTTGCTAGATCTGGATTTCGAAGGAGACTGCCTACTTTAGGCACATCACCCGCTGGCAGGTACAACTCTCGGGTACTCGAAAAAGCTGAAAATCGTCTCTGATTGGCGGCAACTTGCTTTACAAAGGTTTCGTCTACGGTGAAACCGGCTTCTGCAAGTGCGATCGCCGGTTCCAACAGCTCTGCCAGCGTCCGTGTTCCGTAGCGCTCTACAGCCGTTGCCCAGTTCAGCGGCGTCCCAGGAACGCCGACCGCCAGCCCGCTGCTGATTCTATTTGGGAAGAAAGGCAAGAGCTCGCCCGCATCACTATCAGGATCTAGAAAGAGATCGGGCGTTGCAGCTGCCGGTGCTTCTTCTCGCCCATCTAGCGTAATCACGGCTCCATCTGGCTGTGCAATCACCATAAAACCACCGCCCCCAATCCCTGCCGAGAAAGGCTCTACAACGCCCAGTGCTGCTGCCGTTGCGACGGCCGCATCAACCGCATTACCGCCGCTGCGCAAGATGTCAATGCCAACCTGTGTAGCTTGTTGATCGACGCTTGCGATCGCGCCACCTGTTCCAGTCACTTCATAGGAGCTACTCTCGGCACGAGCAGGGAAGTGTAAGGTAATCGCCAGCACCCAAAACATCCCCACAACGCTCAACAGCATTCGACAAAGCACTCTTTTTCTATTAGCGATCTTTAGCAAGAACATTTTGCTCACAGGAAATCAGTACCTTCATTAAGTGACCCAATAGAACACACAAACTATGGAAACGCCACTTGGAGGCCTACCCATTTTTCTGACCAGCTTTGGGGCTGTAACGTTCACTTGGAGTTTCGCACAATGCCCTACGTGACCAGTCTAGAACGGCTCGCAGAGGACAGAGGCAAAGCTGAAGGCGAAGCTAGAGAACTATCAAGTCTTTATTGAGTCCCCCAAAGTAACGGTAGGGTTCCCTATTCCAAAGGCTCTGCATAAAAGCCGATGTGGCTCGCAACAGGTCTTTCGAAACCGGGAATTTTTGCGTGGATGACCGCGTTCATAGTTTTCGCTTTACCTGCGGTTTCTATGGCAATTGTGGTTGAGCCGCCACCGTCGAGCTGCACTGCCTGAGTTGCGCCTAGCGCCTGTAGCATTGAAGCTGCTTCATCTAGCGACGTGCCTTCCGCGTACAGCGGTTGCTTGCCATCACTTAGCAGTAGCCACAGCCGCGTTCCCGCTTCATTTATCGCAGCTAAGGTCAGCGGATACGGCCTTTTAGAAAGTGTTTTTTCTGAGAGAAACTGTAGCGCTTTGGGTGGGGGAGCATCGCTAATCCAAATCGGCTGGCCCGATACGGCCTGCTGCGTACCTAATGGGCAGGCATTTTCCCAGACGAAATCAACCCTTTGGGTAAGAAAACAAACTGAATAATAGCGAGGATGGGGTAGCGAGACTACCTGACCATCTGACATGGCAAATCCGACTAAGCTAGCCGGTCCGCCTTCCTTTGGGCGGTAGTGCCAGGGTGTCATTTCTCTGAAAGGGTAGAAGAAGTTGGCATTCACAGCTAGCTGCAGTTGATGCTGCTCCAAAAAATTGGACGTGCGCTGAACCCTCGTTTCTCTGACCTGTGAAGATTCGTCATCGACGGGCGTATTCTCGATACCTGCTGTCGCAAAGGGTTCGATACCTGGCGCTGTCAAGTCAACTTCTAGAATGTGGATAACTTGTGGCCTAGGTTCGTTCAGAATCTGGCGGCTGTAGGCAATGCCCTGAAATAATGGCCGCTTAGGAATGGCCTCCCGGGGCGGACGCTGTAAAACGGTGCTACCGTAGGCTCCAATGGGCAGGAGTAGGCTGACCCAAATGAGACTTTCTTGCAGCCTTTTTGTCCAGGTTGGCATGGTGGGAAATGTCCTTCGTATCCTGCAGGCGAAAGCTTTTTCACATTAGACTTTTTCACATTATGTCTTCTTTGCCGCCTAACCAGTCGCCACCTAAGCAAGGCCCGCCTGTAAAGGGGCGATCGCACACCTTATGGTTACTAATCTCTCTGGTTGGCATAGCCCTGCCGATCTTCTATGCCCTGAGCACGCTGCTGTTTGCAGTTATGGGTCTGGGTCCGAGCAGTCCGACTTGGCATTACGCACTGTCGCTTACCGGCCTGCTGTCTTTGGCAGGGCTATTGACTGGATTACAGGGACTGAAGCGTTTCTCTACTTGGCAGAAGCGATTGCAGTCAGTCAGTGGTTCCTTTTCAGGCGCAATTTTGGGTCTGTTTACCTTCGGCGTGTTCAGCGAAGAAAAACTGGGCTGGGTGGTATTTGGACTGGTTTTAGGAGGGATTGTCCTAGGTAGCCTAGCTCAATGGTCTGTCCGACGGCCCGACTCCTTTTGGCGACGCTTTTGGCGGTGCGCTATTTTACTCTCTGGGCTCTTATGCAACTATGCGGTGGCCTTTGGCTTCAGCGCTTGGGCCTGGACTGCGCTGGTGGCAGGCAAATTTTTCCTCCTACTGCTGATGGGCGCGATCGCACTACTATACCTATGGCTCACACGCCTCTCTCTTGCTGTCTTAATTAACAATCTACGCCCTCAATAGTTCGATCCGGGCTACCTCAGAGAAGAGAGAACGCTACTCCAAATGCGGCAGCCGAATAACAAATTCACTACCCTTGCCAACTTCCGAAAAGACATCAATGCTTCCCTGATGCACATCGACAACAATTTGATGCGCAATTGCCAGCCCTAGGCCAGTGCCCTTGCCCACCGGCTTAGTGGTAAACAGCCGTTCAAAAATACGTGCTTTTACCTCAGATGGCATGCCCTTGCCATTGTCTTGTATGCTGATCTCTACCTCACCTGCGGGCAGCTGGCTGGTTCGAACGGTGATTGTTGGTGGGTATTGCTGTATGGTACTTTCTACGGGGGCGATCGCCACTTCATCAAACATATCAATCATATTTGCCAAAATGTTCATAAACACTTGGTAAAGCTGCCCTGGGAAGCATACAAACTCATCGAGATGCTGATAGTCCCGTCTCACCGTGATTTTCGGGCGAGTATCATTGCCATTCAGCCGATACTTTAAAAGCATCAGCGTGCTATCAAGACTGGCATTGATATCTGCAGGCACAGCCTGTTCAGCATCTGCCCGCGAAAAGTTTCGCAAGCTGTTGCTCATAGACTTCATTCGCCAGGTTGCCTCTTCCATAGAGTCCAGCATCTTGAGCAAATCCTCTATCAAAAAACTGAGATTTATCTCCTCTGCATCTTCTTGAATAGCGTCTTCAGCTTCAGGGTAATAGGCCTGGTATAGAGATAGATGGTCGAGTAAGTCTTTCACATGAGACTTAACATGGCGAACACTGCCGCCGATAAAGCCGAGAGGATTGTTTAATTCATGGGCAACGCCAGACATCAGACTGCCCAGTGCTGACATTTTTTCGTGCTGAATCAGCTGTAGTTGAGACTGCTTCAATTTTCCTAGAGTCTCTTGTAGTTCTAGGGTTCTATCTTCAACGTGAGATTCTAACTGCTGACTCCATTTACGCAGCTGCAGATGGGTTCTTACGCGTACGAGCAGTTCCTGCTCCTGAAAAGGTTTGGTGATGTAGTCTACTGCGCCTATCTCAAAGCCTTTTAGCTTGCTGTGAGTATCGCCCTGCGCCGTCAGAAAAATGATCGGGATATTAGCAGTTTGGGCGTTGTTTTTCAGGCGTTTACAGGTTTCAAAGCCATCCATTCCCGGCATCTGAATATCTAGCAAAATAAGATCGGGTAGGTGCATGTGAGCCAGCTTGAGGGCGCGATCGCCATCTAGCGCCACTGAGACATCACAGCCTGCATCCTCTAATACCTGGCCAATCACTTCTAGATTGGCCGCGGTATCATCGACAACGAGAACTTCCCCTTTCAGCACGGTTTAGACCTCGATAAATAACGACTGCTGTAACAAGTCTTCAATGGCTTCTGCCTGAAACTGCTTTGCAAGGGAAAGCACAGGCTCTACAAAGCGGGCGTATTGAACATCTTCTGAGGCGAGGGCTTCTAGCGACTGGCGCAGCTTGCGTAGTTTGCCCTGTCGAGCCAGTAATAGCCAAGACTCAATGATGGCAACCGGCGGCGTCTTCGCCTTTGCAGACGCGGTGACAGCATCTGGACATGCGTCAGTAACTAAGGCCTTCTCCTCGTCTGTAGTGATATCGGCGCGGTCCTCGTAGCGCCATGAAATGTTCAGCTGATCGGCAACGATTCTGAGCAATTCGCTGATATCCACGGGCTTTGGCAAAAAGGCATCGCCACCTGTATCCAATGCTTTTTGCTGGTCGGCATAGGCAACCGAGGCAGAAGAAACAACTATGCTTTGGCGTTTTTGGCTCTCTTGCGATCGCACTTTTTGAATCATCTCAAAGCCATCCATGCCGGGCATCGCCAAGTCTGTAATGATCAAATCAGGCTGAAAAGAATGCACAGCCGCTAGTCCCTCTTCACCATCTTCAGCTTCTTCGATCTCAAAGCCTAGGGGATCCAGCAAACTCTTTAGCACCGCTCTATTTTCCCAATGGTCATCGACGACCAAAAGGCGGCGAGATTCTCCCTCATAGCCGACAATGGCACGCCCATCGCGAAGCGTGCTTTGCTGTGCCCAGTCTGTCGCAACCGGACAGGTAACCTCAAAAGAAAATTGGCTACCTTCTCCCAGCTGGCTGCTAACCTCAATATGACCACCCATCAGCGACACAATTTGCTGGCTAATGGCTAGCCCAAGCCCGGTGCCTTCTGCCTGACGCTTGCGATCGCCTACTTGCTCAAAGGCTTGAAAAAGCTTGTCCAAATCCACCGCCGCAATGCCAACACCCGTGTCTATCACCTGAAACTGTAGCGTACATAGATTTGACTGCTTGGTCTGTTCTACAAAGGTAACCAACAGGCTTACGCTGCCTTTGTCTGTGAATTTGATGGCGTTGCCCAGAAGATTGAGCAACACTTGACGAAGCCTTTTTTCGTCAGCATAAATTCCCTCTGCCAGTTCGGCTGCCGGTTCATAGACAAAAGCAATCCCTTTTTGCTCTGCCTTGATCTTACAAATTTCGACCACGCTCTGGAGAAAAGAAGGCAGATGTAGCGGCCGTGGAACTAGCTCCAGCTTGCGCGCTTCAATCTTAGAAAGATCAAGCACATCATTGATGAGCATCAGCAAGTGACTGCCGCACTGATGAATGATGTCAATACCGTGCTGAGCTTCGCCGGGAAGATGTGGAGAGCGTCCTAGTATTTGCGAGTAGCCCAGAATGCCATTGAGCGGCGTTCTAAGCTCGTGGCTCATATTCGCTAAGAACTCACTTTTGGCTTGATTAGCCGCGTCCGCAAAGCTTTTGGCTCTTTTTAGTTCGGCAGTGCGATTTTCTACCCGCTGCTCTAACTCTTCATTTAATTGCTGTAGCGCTAGCTCGGCCTTTTTCCTATCGGTCACATCTTGAAAGCTGCCCATGATACCGATAACGTTTCCCACATTATCGAACATAGGGATTTTATTCGTTTCTAACCAAGCTTGCTTACCATTAGCCTGAAGCTGGGGCTCGATGATGCCCATCTCTGCCTTGCCACTCTCCATCACCCGGCGATCGCACAGACGGTAGTCGTCAGATTCTTCTTTTTTCCAGACCAAATCGTAGTCTGTTTTTCCAAGCAGCTGCTCAGGCCGCTCCAGCCCAGCGGCCTCGGCGAACTTTTGGTTGCAACCTAGGTAGCGGCTATGGGTATCTTTCCAAAAAATGCACTGCGGCATGCTATCCATCACAAGCTGCAGTAGCTGCTGCTGCAGGATATTGTCGTAGTCAGTGAAAGTAGCTGAGGATTCCATCTACGGCTCCATCTACAGTCGGCTCCACACCGACCAGCGGCACAATAAGCGAACTTCATATAGATAGGTTACCCAGCCGAAAGTAAGGACACTTCCTCATTGAAACAACGAATAGCAGACAGCAGAAATACCCCCGTAGAGCGATAAACTACTGCTGACAGACGGCTTCTATCTTGTAGCCATTCGGGTCTCGGACATAGGCTGCATAGTAGTTGGGATGGTAATGCGCCCGGATGCCGGGCGGACCTTCATCTTTACCGCCCTGGGCGATCGCACTTTCATAAAAGCTGTCTACCGCAGCCCGATCTACCGCGCGAAAAGCCAGATGAAACCTAGGAGGGCTGGGCAGGTCTTGCAAAGTGTTCTGTGCAGTATCTTTTGAATACAGCCAAAAAGAGGCCTGGTTCCCACCTACATAGGCGGCAATGCCGCGATCGCTCATCGCAAACATTCGGCTAATGCCTAATGGCTTTAGCGCCGCATCGTAAAATGTCAGACTCTGCGCTAAGTCTGCAACCCCAATAGAAAGATGGTCAAACACCGCTTACGCTAACCCCACTAACTTTTCACTCAGCTCCCAAAGACGGTCAGCTTTGTTGGCATCTGCCGCTTCGTTAGAAACTTCCTGACAGAAGGCCTCGCGATTTCTATCCTGTCGGTTGCCCCAGCTCCAGTATACGCCCGACTTGTTGAAACCTTCTGCGGCCACGACTTGGGCGACGCGATCGCCTGACTCTTCCTCAGAGACATAGCCTCCGGTAATGTTCTTCTGAAAGAAAGGGAAAATAATTTGGAACAGCTTGGGCGCATCCCTAAACAGGCTTGATTCGGCGACACAGCCCGGATATAGCGCGTTAAAAACAATCCCCGTATCGTCGTGAAAGCGACGGTGCATCTCCAGCATCGTCAGCATGTTGCATAGCTTACTGTCTTTATAGGCCTTACCTGGCTTGAACTTTTTACCATCGATCATGGCAATGGGCGACTTAAAGCCCAGCTCCATGCCCTTGAGCTCGCCTAGGTCCGGAGGTGCAGGAATTGGAATCTTGCCACCCAGTTCTTTGGGGTTTGCCGTCACCGTGCCGAGCGTAACCAAACGGGGCTCCGAATGGGCAGCTTTTTTCATATCTTCAAGCAGCAGATTGCACAGCAAAAAGTGCCCCAGATGGTTCGTCGCCACGCTAATTTCATAGCCATCCTCGCTGCGCTCCGGTGACTTGAGGCTAGGCTTATACACAGCTGCATTTACAACGAGGGCATCCAGTGATTTTTCCGTTGCGCGGAAGTCTTCTACAAACTGTCGCACGCTCTCTAAAGAAGCCAAATCTAGATTGAGAAGGGTGTAACTGCCAGGGACCATTCCCACTTCTCTGGCGACACGCTCCGCTTTTGGCAAATTTCGGCAGGCCATAATGACATGCCATCCCCGATCAGCGAGGGACTTGGCAGCATATAGACCGACACCGGAAGAAGCGCCAGTGATAATAACGTTAGAACTTTGGGACTGTTCCATGGGACCGTGTGACAGTGTGACTCGATAGGTACCGACGCGCGTGTTCGGCACATCCTTAATGCTGCCATACGGTTGAACTCTTACAACCAATCATTACCTTTTGCAAAGTTGAGTGAAGTAACTTAGCTAGAGACTGATCTGCTAGCAGCTGGTTAAAGGCGCAACTTGTGAGGCTATCCAGTGAGTGACTGCGAACGCTTCGTTTGATTGATGCTGTCGTAATCGCTGGGCTATCGATTGCATCAGGGCTGCTCGTGTTTCATCTGCTAGCGCGATGTAGTCTGACAGGGTGGACAGTAAGGCAAGGTATTTCTCGAGGCTGTAGCTTCCTTGGTACTGCGTGATATCTACTGAGGTTGAGGCAAAGTAGCCAGAAGCCGTCACCGTCTCAGCAAACATTTCGAAATTCTCTTGATAGTAGGTCTGCGATCGCCACTGCTTTTCACCTAGGTCTGCCAGTCCATACTGGGCATACACAGACTGTAGGCCGTCGCAAATCTCTTTATTGAGCTGGGGCGGCGTTGACCACAGCAAAATTAGGTTTCCCCTAGGCTTGAGCGCTGCTGCTGACTTTTTGCAGGCAATTTCGGGGGATACCCAGTGAAAAGAAGTTGCTGCCAAGACCGCATCAAACTGCTGCCCGGCCAGATCATATGCTTCAAACGTTGCGTTAATGACTTTAACCTGTCCGCGATCGCACCCCACTTTCTGCGCCAGCTCACAAGCTGCTGGACTTGGTTCCACACAGGTCATTACCAGCCCTCTGGCTGCAAAAGGGGCTGTGGCAATACCTGGACCACAGCCAATTTCTAAAAGAGAATCTCCCGCTGAGAGATCCGCTTTTGCCACTGTCCTATCAACAATCTCATCTGGGTAGTGGGCCCTTGCCCAGAGGTAGATGGGGGCGACTGCGTTGTACCACTGTTGGCGAGTGCCCGGCTGGTGAGTCCTATCAAAGGTCTTGTACCAGCTGTACCAGCTGTTGTCTTTGTCTATATCAGTCATATCCTTCACTGTTCACATTTGAAGCTGATCTATTTGCCACTTTTGAATCAGTTGGCACCCACCGTCAAAGGAACGCCATTACTCGTGGCAATAACGACACCCCGACGGCGTGGGGTGACGGGTTGATCAGTGGCCAATTCAAAGGTGTGACGCTTCAGCAGCGTCGCCAGAATGAGATTCATCTCTAGCTTTGCTAGGGCGTAGCCGATGCAGCGTCTGTGTCCGCCACCAAAGGGAATAAATTCTGAAGCAGAAAACTGTCGCCCTAAAAATCTTTCAGGGCGGAACGTTTTGGGTTCAGGATAGAGATCTTCTCGGTGATGCACCGAGTAAATTGAAGGGGCAAGGAAGACTTCCGGCGGAAAGGTTTGACCGTTAATCGTAATTGCTTGGTCTGAAATTCGAGGCGCTGTAATAGGCGCGACCGGATAGATTCGCAGTGACTCAGAGGCAACCGCTGTCAAATAGGGCAGTGTTGCAAAGGTCATTGGGTCAGCCTCCTCTGGTAGCTCGTTGAGCGCTTCCATCAGCTGAGCTTTTACGTGCGGTAGCTTGTGTATCCAATACATCGCCCAGCTTAGGGCTGTGGCTGTTGTTTCATGGCCTGCCGCCAGCATAGTCACCAGCTCATCTTTAATCTCTTCGTCGGTCATCGGCTCACCCGCTTCATCACGCGCGAGTAGCAGCAGGCTCAGCACATCGTCGCCACTCTCTTCTGCAGAATTGTCCTCTGATGCGCGCGCTCCTAGCGCGCGCCGCTCATCAATTTCTGTCTGCAGCAGCTGGTATATCTGCTGCCTCACATACATCACTTTTCCCCAGGGACTCCACCGCCCCCAATCTTGCTGAAACCACCTAAAAAACAGCAGGCTAGAACCCAGGGGAGACCCCGTCAGATCGAGCCAGCGGATCAGCAGCGTTTTCAGCGATTGGTAGCGATCGCCCGCCTTCAGGCCAAACACCGTTTGCAAAATAACTTCTAAAGTGATGTCAGGCATGACCTGACTCATCAGAACGGTCTCTCCGGGCTGCCAAACATCACTAATGCCCTGAGTGATGTCACAAATCGCCTTGGCGTAAGCTTTGACCCTGGCACCATGGAAAGGAGGCATGAGCAGCTTACGCTCTCGCTTGTGGCGCTCGCCGTCGAGGACTAGCACAGAGTTGTTCCCAAAGAGGGGCCGTAGAATGCCCTGCCCTCTCCCCACATCAAACTGGTCAGCACCGCCTGCGAAAATGTCTTTTACAGCCTGCGGATCGCTAAAAAAGACAATCGGCTGAAAGCCAAAAATACGCATCGTAAACGTATCGCCATAGGCCTCAGCACACTCATCCAAATAGGTATAGGGACGAGCAATCCAGTTGATGAGCTGTCGGATACTGGATAGCGCAACTGGATTTGGAAGACTTGGCTGCGGAATTGCTTGCTGTTGAATTTCTGGCATAACGCATACTCACTTTCTAGGACTTAACAGAACTTTTTAAAAGATCACCTAGAGAAAATCACCTGGAGAAAATCACCTTGATAGGTTTAGTTCAACAGTCGATGGCCAGTGATCAAAATTTCGTTTTACCCAATCCATGCCCACTTCATTATAAATGCCTCCGACTGATGCCCCCGGTCAACGAATTTTTCATACGAATGCGCAATCCACAGCTGCCCATTACCAAGAGTGAACTCATCGCCGAAACCTGCCATCGCACCTTCAATGCTATCTTCGTCCGCGCGCTGAATAGTGAGCACGACTACCAGCAGGCGCTGAAGCTCTTGATACAGCGCCTGCTTATCAACTATCTGACAACTTACGACCCTTAAACTTGCGACGCAGAATGTCGCAAGTTTAAGGGCAACAACGATAATCAGCTCGTAGCCCCCTCCGCATGCATAGAAAAACAACTCACTTCCCGCCAGGAAATCGCCCTTTCACCCATCAAACAGCACGGACAAACACTATCCAAACCTTTGAGAGATTGTGCCTACAGCTCTCTCGTCGCACGCTTTAGCGCGACCTCAAGCAGCTCGTCAGCCAAGGGCTCACAAAAACCGCAGGTGGCACCAACCAGCTCATCTATCGACTGACTTCAAGACAACTTTAGAGCTAATTCAGAGGAATAATTCAAAAGAGCGACGGCTACAAAAACTTGTGACACCTCGAAACAGCCAGTCTAGCCAGGTTTGGGGACCACCCTTACCCGGTTCTCACTACTTCCCCAATCCAACTTAGCTATATACAATGGTTGCAGCAGCTAGTGGTAAATTTCCCATGCAACTGAAGCGCCCTATTTTGGTCGGTGGTCTTGGTCTTTCAGCCAGTCTCTGGCTTCTCAATCTTGTTGGCCACTCACCAGTGGGACATGCCCTAGGTGATGGCTCTGCCATGATGGGTGCGCTAGCTATCGGTGCCGGGCTCTGGTTCTTCAGACAGGGCAAATCTACAGATATTGTTGCCGAACCGCCCCTGGCACTTGCCACTGTAGAGAAGTCCGCTATCGAGTCTGTCCTTACCAAAATAGAAGCAACCCTGGGGACCTTAGTTTCAGAGCTTTCAGAAGAAACCAAAGCTGATGAGACGCATGCTGCTTGGATAGACATAGAAAAACAGAAAGAAGCGATCGCACAGATCACCACGAGCACAAAAAGAGAGACGCTCTCCTTTGCAGTCATCGGCAACAGATCTACCGGCAAGTCTTCCCTGATCACTTATCTCGAAAATCATTGGCAATCTGACTGTCCCTCTGGTCAGCCAACCGTAACGGCAATCACAGAAGTCGCCGGAGAAACAGCACTCCCCTCCACAGATGCAGATCTCGTCCTATTTATGACCACTGGCGACCTCACCCAGTCAGAGCTGCAGCGTATTCAAACCCTACTCAAGGCGGGCTATCGCACCCAGATTGTTTTCAACAAGCAGGACCAGCTCGTTCCCGCCGATAGACAATCTGTCCTACAGCGCATTCAGACCCGCACAGAAGGGTTAGATATTGACGTAAGCGCAGTCTCCATAAAACCCAACCCAATTAAAGTTCGTCGTCATCAAGCAGATGGAACGATTGTGGAATCTGCTGAGCAGCCGGATGCGCAGGTGAAGAGTCTCACTGATCGACTAACCTATCTAGTCACCAATGAAGCCGAGCAGCTGATATTAACGACAGCTTTCAGACAAGCCAAAGCGTTGCTGCAAAGCGTTCAGCAGACGCTGAACAGTCATCGCCGCCAGCGCGCGTTGCCCATCGTCGAGCAGATGCAGTGGATTGCCGCTGGTAGTGCCTTTGCAAGTCCCCTGCCAAGCCTGGATTTGCTCGCTTCCACCGCAATCAATGCCCAGCTAATTGTCGATTTGGGTGCGGTCTATGGCCAGTCTTTTTCGCTGGAGCAGGCGAAAAAAGCAGCGGGCACACTAGCTGAGCTGCTCGTAAAGCTTGGCCTCGTGGAGCTGTCTACCCAGGCATTGGGGAGCTTGCTGAAAGCTCACTTTGCGACCTACGTTGCGGGCGGAGCGATGCAAGGTGTGAGTGCAGCCTACCTCACCCGGATGGTAGGCCTCAGCCTAATTGATTTCTTCGAGGAGCAGAGCCTGCTACCTGCTGACAAACAGCAATTTGCCTTTGGCGAGATGGGCGATCGCCTACAAACCATCTTCAAAGCGACCAAGCAGGGCCTCGGGCTTCAGGCATTCGTTCAGCAAACCCTTTCTCACTTACCCGTACAGCCGAAAGCCGCGACTGTTCAGTAAAGTTCTATATGCGGTGCCATGCCCCCATCCGAGCTGACTCCCAATCCCATCGTTGAACAGGCTCGCACCAGCATAGGCGAGGCTATCGACCGCTACATTCCGCAGCTCAAAATAACTCGACTAGATTCCCAGGAACTCAGTCGTCAGGCTGCTGTGAAAGGCGGGATTGACCAACTTACCATTCTCAAAAACAAGCTAGACAGTGCTTTGTTGCGCGTCGCGGTATTTGGGCTCGTCAGCCGGGGGAAATCAGCAGTTATCAACGCCATACTTGGAGAGAAAATCCTAGAAACCGGCCCGCTTAACGGTGTAACCCAGTGGCCGCGGTCAGTTTACTGGATGCCCGATAAGTCTCAACCAGACAAATCTCAATCAGATGCTTCTAGGTCAAACCCGAAAAAAGAACCACTTAAAATCGAACTCATAGACACCCCTGGGCTCGATGAAATTGAAGGAGAAGCGCGGGGCAAAATTGCTCAAGATATCGCACAGCAGGCCGATCTCATTTTGTTTGTTGTTTCCGGCGATGTCACCCACACAGAATACAGAGCGCTGCAATCTCTCTACGCCACTTCCAAACCTCTTCTGCTGGTATTTAACAAAGTCGACCTCTACCCAGAAACAGACAGAAGCTCCGTTGCCAGCAATCTACAGTTGCTCTGGCAGCAGGCCGAGAGCAGGGCAGACTTGCCCCAAGGTGCTCGCCTAGTCGATGACATTATCATGGTCTCCGCTGAGCCTGCGCCAATTCAGGTACGCACTGAGTGGCCCGACGGTCGCGTCAGTGAAACGTGGGAGAGCCCGCCAGCACAAGTTGAGCAGCTCAGAGTAGCGCTGCTCAAGACGGTGCGTGAAGAAGGGCCGACGCTCATAGCGCTAAACGCACTCAGGCAAGCAGGCATCATCGAAAAAAAGCTGGCCGAAGAGACCGCTGAACTCAACCAGGCCAATGCCGATGACCTGATTTGGAAATACGCTAAGTACAAAGCGATCGCAGTGGCCTTCAATCCTGTTGCAATTCTCGACATGTTAGGTGGTATTGGGTCAGATTTAGTGATGATTCGAGCCCTATCCCAAATGTACGGCTTCCCCATGACTCGCTTTGAAGCTAGCAAGCTTTGGCAGTCTATTATCCGCAGCTCAAGCACTCTGTTACTCAGCGAATTTGGCACCAGCCTCATATTGGGTTTTGGCAAAAGTGGCGCAGCCATTTGGAGCGCTTTCGAAAGCTTCTCGGGCTTCACCGCGTTTGCTGGCGCGATGACGGCCCAAGCTGGCGCGGCAGGCTATGGCACATATGCGGTCGGGCAGGCCGCCAAAATCTATCTTCAACAAGGCTGCAGCTGGGGAGCAACAGGCGTAAACACGGTGATGCAGGGCATCCTATCCCAGGCTAAAACAGATTCTACGCTGGAGCGGCTACAGTCGGAAATCAAAGCATCTATTGAGAATCCGAAAACTGTGAAAGATGCGCTCAATCAAAACGTCGCTGATTAGTATCCTTGTCACATTGAGACCATGTTGTCCCACATAAATCTTGTCTGCGTAGATCTTGTCCACGTAAATCAGAGAGCTTTATGACATCTTCTTTTCCAACTATCTCTCACTCTCTTCTTCTAGGGCCTGACCGTCTTTTTCATCTAGCCGATCTCCCCCAGCATGCTCTCCAATCCAGTCAAATTTAATCTCTCGCAGATAGTCAACAACCCAGTTAGCCCGGCGCTGCAGCATATGATTAGGGTAGATGTGAGCTACCCCAACTACCGGGACTTGAGCTGCCTTCGCCGCCTCGATGCCAGCAAAGGAGTCTTCGATAGCAATGCAATCCTTTGGCTCTAGCTGCAGGTCTGGCGCCAGTTTATTTAGCGCTTCAATAGCTTTTGTATATCCATCCGGCGATGGCTTACTGCCCTCAGGAGCGACATCGTCTCCGGCAATGATAATTTGAAAATGGTCTACTAGCTCAGCGCGAGTGAGTACATCCAGCACCTGCTGACGCTGGCTACCCGTTACGATGCCCATTTTAATATCGGCCGCTCGGCAGCGAAATATCAGATCGTCTAAGCCAGGATAGAGAGGTAGTTTATCTACATCTTCTATCCAAGCCCGGTAGCCAGCTGTTTTCTTATCCAGCAGCTTATCGAGCATGTGGTCATTCACAATGCGACCCCGCTGCGCGAGCAAGCCTTTCAAGCAGGCGCGATCGCTCCTCCCAAAACACATTTCTGTGTAGTCATCCTCATCCGGGCGCAGGTTCTCATCCAGCAAAAGCTGATTGCTTAACGTTTGGCGAATAGTTTCATCATTGATGATGACACCGCTGAAGCTGAACAAAACAACCTTAAGAGCCATAGTTGACGCTGGCCGACCTACCCATTATGAACCTGTATGCTTCTTAATGTAACAGGAGTCTAAGCCATACAGCGGATGTCCCAGCAACGTACGGAGTATAGACTACGTATAGGTTATAACGACCAAGTACGGTGTACGTTTTGTCGGGTTTGTGCAGTCAAGCGCTGGCCGAACGTCAAGTTTGTGAGTTCTTTTCGTAAAAGCGGGACGATCAGGTCACGTCGCGTCCTAGTATAAGGACCAGTGCGATAAAGAAACGCCGCATTGCCAAGGCTAGATGGCGACGACTGGCACGTCATAGTCATTCGGTCAACACCGGACTGTTACGGCTGCGCCGTAGTTACACCGGCTATAGTTTTACACCGGCTATAGTTACGCCGGTTTTAGCTACACCGGTTTTAGCTACACCGCTTTCATTGGCAAACGCAATCGTTACCAAAGAGTTTCTGACTACCGTCTCAACCTGCCCTATAAGTTTCACAGTTGAGAAGATCGTAAATGCCTCTACCTATTTCTTCCACACTTGGCCCTTCCACCATTACAGGGGTTTCTGTGCCCTTGCTACTCGAGTGGTGGCAGCAGCGCAAGCGAGTCGCTACCCTGCGCAGTCACCTGAGCGCCACACTGCCCAAAGGAGACGAGGCCTATCTCAAGGCCTACTATCGCTTGATGGAGATTTACTCTGTCGTTAAGTCGGGGGGTGTACAGGCCCAGACGGAGGCTGTTCAAGCCTTTGCACAGCGAGAATCGGGCCTACTCAATCAGCGCCTAAGCGAAATAGAATCTGCTGAGGAACTCGCTGAAGCCGCCAAGCAACAGGAGCGCGAAAAGGTAAGGCAAGAGCTAGAAGAACTGCGCAGTGCCAACTCCTGGCGACTGCAGACATTAACCAACATTGCCCCTGATGAAGAGGCCGCCGTAAAGCAGTATCTCCCTGATATTGAGCGAACGCTGATGCAAGTACAGTGCGCTTAGCCACATCTACTCACATGTCTGATGCCGCAGCTATCGGCACAGCTGATACCACTGCCGATGTCATCGTCATCGGCAGTGGGCTCGGGGGCCTAGTTGCCGGGGCACTGCTGGCACGTTACGGGCGTAGCGTCATCCTGTGCGAAAGCCACGTACTGCCGGGTGGCGCGGCCCATGCATTCACCCGGCAGCACCAGGGGAAAACATTCACCTTCGACTCAGGGCCTTCTTTTTATTGCGGGCTCGGTGAGGCAGCTTCGGCAAATCCGCTCAGTCAGGTGCTGGCTGTGCTGGGTGAATCTGTTGAAGCGATCGCCTACGAACCCTTTGGCTACTATCACTTACCAGAAGGCACGCTACCCGTTTTTGGCGACTCAAAAAAATATCAGCAGGCCATAGAACAATTTAGCCCGGGCGCAGCCGCTCAGATGGCCGCGTTAGACGCTCGGCTGCAAAAAATCTACGCGCCGCTCAAAGCCATTCCGACCCTGGCGCTGAGGGCAGACCTGAAGCTGCTGCCGCTGTTGCTCAGGCGATATCCAAAGGCGATCGCACAACTGATCCCCGTTCTACGCGACTTAGACCGCTCTATGGGCGAGGTTATGGCCGACACGGTCCAAAATCCTTGGCTCAAGCGCCTGCTAGACCTAGAGTGTTTTTTGCTTTCTGGGATGATGTGCTCCGAAACGGTCGCCCCGGAAATGGCCTTCATGTTCGGAGAACGCGCTAACTCTGTTATTGATTATCCCGTCGGCGGCAGTGGCGCACTGGTTAACGCTCTGGTACGAGGCCTGAAGCGGTGGGGCGGTGAACTTCGCCTGGGTACCCATGTCTCTCGCATTATCACAGAAAACGGAAAAGCAACCGGTGTCCAGCTGAAAAATGGAGAGCAGCTCAGCGCCAAAACAGTCATCTCCAACGCGACTCTCTGGGATACCTATCAGCAGTTGCTCTCTCCTGCAGACTTACCCGCAGCATACCGTCAGCAAGCGCTAGAGACCCCAACGGTCGATAGCTTTATGCATCTTCACCTGGGCATTCGCGCAGCAGGCTTAGAAGATGTGCCCATCCATCACGTTGTTGTTCATGACAACAATACAGCGATCGCAGCGCCAGGAAACACCTGTATGGTCTCTATCCCAACCGCGCTCGATTCGCAGCAGGCTCCCAGCGGCTACCACACCGTCCATGCCTACACCCTAGAACCCTACGAAAACTGGGAACAAGAAACGCCAAACAGCGCTACTTACCAAGAGAAAAAGCACGCGCATGCGGCCTCTCTTTTCAGGGCAGTAGAGCGAATTATTCCAGATGTGCGCGATCGCATCGAGCTCGAACTCATCGGCACACCCCTGACCCACAGCCGGTACCTACGCCGTTACAAAGGCACCTATGGACCTGCGATCGCAGCCAAAGAAGGCCGGTTTCCCAGCTGCAAAACCCCCATCAAAGGGCTCTATCTAGTAGGCGACAGCACGCTTCCCGGCATCGGCGTGCCCGCCGTCGCCGCCAGTGGCATCCTTTGCGCCAACAGCCTCGTCACCACCCGAGAATCTACCGGTCTGCTCGACCAGCTAAATCATTCACGCAAGTAAATCACTCACGCAACAACTAAACCAATCTAGTAGAAGCCTAGCTGTGGCCTAGCTGTGGCCTAGCTGTAGCGATCGCAAACCATAAGCCAGCAAAATCAAACAGTTAGCGTTTGTTCTTCTGCGTCCGATCGACGGCCTTCAGCATGTGATACGTAATCAGCAGCTGCGTGAGCGCCAGCGGATAGCTCTGTAGAGTTTCCCCCGTCGTCCCTACCAACTTACCCACATCCTGATTACCTTCCAGGCTACAGAACTGCCCCAAGTAAGGCACCTCATTACATAAAATTCTCTCCAGTTGCTGTACCTGCCCCTCAGTAGCACGACCATCGACTGACAGCACGTCTACAGGCTTACCCATATCACGGTCTAGCAGCAGCCGAATGGCATCGCCTAGGTCATTGCCTTTATCATCCAAAATATGCGTAAAGTCGGGGTGGGGCAGCGTAGGCCGCAGTACCAACCGCACATCCAGCAGCAGGTCGTTGCCCTGATCAGCCTCCGCACTCGGCGGCACAAAAGACACAATCACATCAGACCACCGACGCTGAGGGCGAATAAACGCTTCCGAATCGGGCTCACGTTTGCGCAGTGCTTCTAGCACCTGCTCATCGGTGTAGCCTCGCTTGCGGGTATCCCGCTTGATCTTCCATTTCGCGCGCAGATCTTCTGGCGGGGCCAAATATACCTTGACATCGTAGGCATCGCGGGCCGTCTTGGTAGAGTAGCCCAGCAGCCCTTCTACGACGACGAATTTCTTTGGGACGATGTACTCAGGCGGGTCAAATTCACCCGTGGTGTGGTTGTAAATAGGCTTGAGAATCGCCTTACCATTCCTGAGATCTTGTAGATGCTGCTCGATAATGTCGAGATAGTTGCAGTCTGGATGTAGGGCAGAAATGCCCATCTCAGCGCGCTGCTTGCGGTCGTAGCGGTGATAGTCGTCGGTGCAAATGGCCACAACGTTTTCTTCGCCTAGCACCTGAGCGATACCACGGGTGAGCGTGGTTTTACCTGCAGCACTATCGCCCACAATGCCAAGGATGATTGGACGTTCAGCCATGGTTCCTCCTAAAGAATATTCTTGCGAAAAAAATTTTGATTTTCTTAATGCCACCTCAATTCTAGAGAGCAACGGTCATTGACTCAAGCGCTGAAGCCCGGACGAATCTTGTAACAGTGCGCCTCGCCCCATCTAGAATCGATGTTTGCTATACACTCTTAGGTATTGCCATCAACAGATTGTATCGCCCAAATATTCAGCGCTTCGGCATTTTCCTGCGGTGTCTTCTCAACTAAAGTTCTTCACTGTTTTATCTGCCAATTTCTTCATTAAATTTCTTCACTATGGTTGTCTCTAGCGACGCTCAATCCTCTCAAGAAGAAACCCAGCCAAATCTTCAGGCACCCAACACAAAAACAGCTGTAGAGATAGAAGAAATGGCAGGTCCCAGTTGCCCGGAGCTGCTAGCACCTGCGGGCAGCTGGGACTGTGCCAAGGCCGCCGTAGAAAACGGCGCGGATGCGATTTATTTCGGGCTCGATAAATTCAATGCCCGCATGCGAGCGCAGAACTTTACGGCGGCCGATCTCCCTCAGCTCATGGCGTTTTTGCACAGCAGAGGAGTGAGGGGCTACATCACGCTCAATACGCTAATTTTTCCGCAAGAAGTCAAAGCAGCTGCCCACTATTTAAGAACCGTCATTGCAGCAGGAGTCGATGCAGCCATCGTTCAAGACATTGGCCTTTGCCGGTTAATTCGCCATCTCTCGCCGAATTTTCCGATTCATGCCTCTACGCAAATGACCATTACATCGGCAGCAGGGGTCTCTTTTGCTAAGCAGCTAGGCTGCCAGCTAGTGGTACTCGCTCGGGAGTGTTCGCTTAAGGAAATTAACAAAATTCAGCGTCAAATGAAGGCAGAGGATGCAGCGCTCCCGTTAGAAACGTTTGTACATGGCGCGCTCTGTGTGGCCTATTCGGGGCAGTGCCTTACCAGTGAGTCTCTGGGCGGGCGCTCTGCCAACCGCGGAGAATGCGCGCAAGCCTGCCGCATGACCTACGACCTCATCTCAGATGGTGAAAAAGTAGAGCTGGGCGATCGCGCTTACTTACTCAGCCCGCAAGATCTCTCTGGTCTGCCCGTCATTCCCGATCTCATCCAGGCAGGTGTCACGAGCCTAAAAATAGAAGGTCGGCTTAAAACGCCTGAATATGTGGCCAGCGTAACGCGCGTTTACCGGCAGGCGCTGGACAAGGCAATCGCTGAAATGCCCGCCAAAAGGACTATACCAGACACGCCCGACATCTCATTTTCTCGGCCAAAAGCCTCTTACGCCCCTTCTCAGGCAGAAAGCTACGCATTGGAAATGTCGTTTTCCAGAGGACTCTCGACCGGCTGGTTCCAAGGCATCGACAATCAGCGGCTGGTCCATGCCCGCTTTGGGAAAAAGCGCGGGGCTTATATCGGTCAGATTTCTAGCATCGTCAGGCAGGGCAGAGATACTTTGCTGGGTGTAGTCACCCAACTGCCCGTCAAACCTGGAGATGGCGTCGTTATAGATAGCGGGAATCCAGATGCAGACCAAGGCGGCAGGCTGTATCGCATCGAAAAGAAAAGAAAAGAGACTTTCATTGGATTTGGTCGCCGCGATCTGGACCTGCAGCGGATAAAGGTGGGCGATCGCCTGTGGAAAACCAGCGACCCTGCGCTGGAGAAAACAACCAGACAAACCTACAGCGGCGACCAGCCCAAGTTCAAGCAGCCCATTACTATCTCTCTTACCGGGGCAGAAGGAGAGGCGATGGTCGCAACCGCTCAAGATCCACAGGGGCACATTGCGAAAGCAAAAACGGACATGGCGCTAGTGGCAGCCCGCAGCCAGCCTTTGACAAGCGATCGCCTACAGCAACAACTCTCTAGATTAGGCAACACCCCATTCGAACTAACCTCGCTAGAAAATTATCTCCCCAATGGCCTAATGCTGCCAGTAAGCGCGCTCAATCAGCTACGACGAGAGCTGGTCGCGCAGCTTATTCAGCAGAGAACAACGCAGTCAGTGCCCCTATCACAGCTCGAGCCCTGGACAATCAACCCCCATGCCTCCCACCGAGATTTACTTCCTACCATTACAACATCAGAAGAAAAACAAACTGGAAATAAAGCAACACGGCTGATCCCTTTTGTCCGCACGCTATCCCAGCTTGAAGCTGTTCTGCAGACAATTCAGCAAACCTTTCAACCAACCTTTCAACCGACCTTTCAACCAAGTGATGCTGATAACTCTAAAAAGCACGACGCGGCTACGCCCCATACGATCTACTGTGAGTTTGAAGATCCGGTGCGCTACAAAGAGGCCGTCCAGAGAGTTACAGACTTTAATGCCTCAGAAAGTCGCTTAGGCCAAGACGATACTGAGCTGTTCATTGCCCCCCCTCGCATCACAAAACCCAGCGAGCGCTACATTTTAGAGCAAGTTAAGAAAGCAGGGGCAAGCGGCTACCTTGTCAGAAACTACGATCAGCTGGCCTTTTTCGCAGGCGAACGATGCGTTGGGGATTTCTCTCTCAATGTGGCAAATCCGCTAACTGCCGACTACTACAAACAGACATTCCAGCTAGAAAGACTCTGCGCATCTTACGACCTCAACGTGCAGCAGTTGGAGTCCCTTTTGGAGTCTGCGCCAGCCCACTGGTTCGACATTACCCTGCACCAGCACATGCCAATGTTTCACATGGAGCACTGCGTGTTCTGCGCATTTTTGTCGACAGGGACAGACTTTACCAACTGTGGCAGACCCTGCGAGAAGCATGCGGTAAAGCTACGCGATCGCACCGGCACAGAGCATGTTTTACAGGCTGATGCGGGCTGTCGAAACACGCTCTTCAATGGCCGCGCTCAGACTGGCGCAGAGTTTTTGTCTCGCTTCATTGACAAGGGAGCACGGTCTTTTCGCATTGAGTTTTTAGATGAATCACCCGCTCAGGTAACACAGACCCTTTCGGCTTATCGGCAGCTGCTACAAGGAGAGATCAGTGGAGAAGCGCTGTGGCAATCCTTAAAGCTCTCCAGCCAGCTAGGCGTCACCCGAGGCAGCCTCGAAAAGCGCCATCGTTAGCAAGCGTGTTGTATGGCTAGCTATACTGTCCAGCTGTAAATCCATACAAGAAATGCCAGCTATGAAATACCAGCTGTAAAATGTCAGCTGTGAAATGTCAAAGTTGGCAGGATAGCAGGGCGCGCATTCGGCAGATGAACGGCTACCGTAAGCTGCGCTTCCAAAGGACAAAATACGCTTGTACATAAATACACTGGATCGCTAGCCCACTGCAAGGAAGGCTCTGCGTACAGCGAGTATTGGTCTTGGATTGATAGGGTCGTCCCAATGGGCAAATAGCTACTGGCAACTGGCTGTAAAAGCAGTAACAGGTTCAAGAGTTGTAGCTCAGTTGACTTGCCCAAGAAGTCTGTCGGCGCAGCGATCGCAAATAGCCTGAGCTGATATTCAGCGATCGCCATATCAGCGTAGCCGCCCTGCAGAGCGGACAAGGCACCACCTTCCAACAGTTTGGATTGACCTATCAGGGTGGCTAGCTCATCGGCTGGCGATCGCGACCAGTCTATGTTCAGGCCATTGCCATCAGCGCTCAGCGCCTTCCAACCCTCAGATACCCAATTGCGCCGCCTCCGATGAAAATAACCTGAGCCTGAATGGTCAGCTCTATTGCTGCATCGGAATTCTGTTGGAGGCGTCAGCACCCGCCTGTCTGAGTCTCTGATCGAGGATCTAGCCGAGTGTGCAATCCGTTCAGCTAAGGCATGTTCAAGGGGCTGCCGAACGCATGAAGCAGATAGACCAAAGGCAGAAGGAGTCAAAACAGCGGGACTCAAAAAGCAAAAAGCAAACATGTCGTCTTAATCTGCGTAGAGAGGGCAATCTCTACATCAGGTTGTTGTTTCTCCATTTCGCAAGGTTCATCAACTTTTATAGGTATGCCACTTTGTCGTTTGTCACGTCTATCTGTCACTCTATCTTTGATTGCGGTTCAGACAAATTTCTCACAGCTCAAATAGCTTGGCTAACCGCCGCCGAACCCAGAGCAACAAATTCTCTTCTGCGCTCCCGTTGCCCACAGAAACGCCGAGGCTTCGCAGAGAATCGCTACGCCTCGAAAGCGCTTCAGAAATATGGTCTGCCAGCTCCGGATGCCGCTGCAAAATCGGCTGCAGATTGCTGCGCTCCACCACGAACAACAATGTCTCTTCTACGGCCCGAATGCTTGCTGAGCGCGGCGCATCTAGCAGTAAAGACATCTCGCCGAAAAACTCTCCCACACCCCGACTGGCCACCACCTTGTTGTCTAGTTTCTCCAAATACACATCGACCTTCCCAGAGAGCACAATGTAAAACGAGCTGCCGGGCGATCCTTCCTTGAACAGCACCTCACCCGCCTTAAAAGATTGACGGTAGCCGTATTCCACCAGCTGGCGCAGCTCCCAGTCGTGACACTGCTCAAAGTAGCGAATCCGGCGCAGCAATTCCCTCAAGTTTACGTTGCTCAGTCCTGTGGCAACCGGTGGCGCTGCGGCAGGCAGCGTTTGAGCTACAGCAGCTGTAGATGGCGCGATCGCATCTGGCCTCAGCAAGCTCTGCAATCTGTCGATATCCTTAATGTGCAAGTCAGTCTGAGGAAATGGAATTTCTACCCGGCGCAGCTTTAGCTCTGCTTCCATCGCGTAGTTCAGCGCGCTGCGAATAGGCGCAGTTTCTATGGGGTTATCGATCCACACCAGCAGCTCAAAGTCGAGCGAGCTATCGCCAAAGCCAGTGAACCATACTTTGGGAGAAGGCTGCCTGAGCACGCGAGATTCACGGCGGGCCGCAGCCAGTAGCGCTTCTGTAACAATCATCATGTCGCTACCGTAAGCCACCCCAACGGGAATGTGCAGTCGCGATCGCGGGTCTTCATAGCTCCAGTTCACCACGTTGTTGTCAATGAACCGGCTGTTTGGCACAATCACCGACACCCTATCCAAAGTACGCACAATGGTCGAGCGAGCAGAAATCTTTTCCACCGTTCCCATCAAGCCATCAACTTCAATAAAATCCCCCACCTTTATCGGCTGCTCAAATAGCAAAATCAAACCGCTGACAAAGTGACTGGCCAGCGCCTGCAGGCCAATGCCAATGCCAATGCCTACGGTGCCAGCAATCAGAGTCAAAGAAGCCAGATCAATCTGAAAGGCCTGAAATACACTGAGCGCACCCAAAGCCACCAAAACATAGGTCAGCAGTGTTGCTGCCGCTTCGCGCCGTCCCCGGTTGAGCCGCATCGGCTTGAATATCAGCCGCTTCACTAGCTCAGCCACCAGCCGCGCCGCCAGCCAAACCATCGCCAAACAGGCTACCATCCACAGCAGCGCCGCCAAAGTCAGATCAGAACCTGCCAGCGGAATACTGGTTTCTAAAAGACGGACAAAAAAACTCACCGGGGCCTTTACTCCTTTGCCTTGCCCAGCCATCCCGTCAGATGCGCTAGGCGATTCGCCCCAGTCTTAGCACTTATTGCCCTTCGCGAAACCGGGCCTTGGCCGATTCAAAAGCTGTCGCCATGACCTGCTGAATTTTTTGCGGGTCGGGCTTTTTCCCACCTAGCAAGTCACCGAAGTAAGCACAAGCCCCTTCACCGAGAGCCCAGGTATAGCCTGCCGCCCAAGACGCCGCCACCACACTGCCAAATCCTGGAATGAACTTAATGAGCTCGCGGCCAATCGCCTGGGCAAAAAATCCACCGGCGATCGCACTGGCCACACCCCCTGCTTGCGATCGCGTCAGCCGCTCGCCATACAGCTGACCCAGCAATCCCACCATCGAAATCTGCAGTGCCGTCAGCACAGGCATCGTAGCAAAGGGCAAAGGCACTGCGGCCAGTGTCGCCGCCGCCACCGCAAACGCTGAAATATACCTTCGCCCCACATCCCGGTACAGATTCCCTAGCTGAGCACTCGCCATCTCCTGATCATCAATCAGCTGATAAATCGCCTTCGCCTCCGCTGCAGGTAGCAGCTCTGCCAGCACATCTCGCAGTGCATCCTGACCGTAGAAAACGGGCGCAAATCCATCTTCTTCAAGGGTAAAGTCGAGCAGAACGGACCGATCAAAGCAGCCTGCGAACGATGCACGCAAGGCCTCTGCGGCTCGCTCTATGGCTTCATTTTCCGGCGGATACTCAGAATGATCTGCTTGGCCAACGGGATAAAGCTCATGCAGACAGGTAATCGCCAGCAAAGCAGGCACGTCGGCATAGGCGGCTCTCAGCTGTTCTACAATCTGCCTTAGCTGGTCAACGGCGAAGTCAGTCACCTTCACCGTCACAATCAAAATGCGAGCGCGGCTCTCCTGTGCCAGCTCATTCATCAAGTCTTGAACAACGTCAGCTGTCTTTCTATCCACATCGCCCAACCCCACCGTATCGGTAAAAATCAGCAGGGGCAGATCCTCTGATGGATAGGCGTAGCGAGCCGTATTTTCGGTGTGTGGGCGAAATCCCTGGCCAACGATATCTGCTGAGACACCTGTCAGTCCGCGGGCGATGGAGCTTTTGCCCGCTTGGGGCTTACCAATTAGCAAAGCTTCTGTGGTGGGGAGCTCAGCGCGAACCTGGGCCAAAATGTCAGCCACTCGCTCGTCACTGACGCTGAATGTGTTGAGCGCATTTTGGGTCAGCTTTGTCTGGGCACTGGCATAGGCTTTCTTCAGCTGTGATGCGTCCGTTGGCATCCACTGGCTGAATTGGGCGATCGCACCTTGCCACAAATCCACTGCGCCCTGCCGCAGATTCCTCTGCCAAAGGGGTTCAGTCATATCTTTGTCCCTTGCGTGTGGTCCCCAATCCAGCTATCTACCCAGCGGGTCAGCCTGAACTGTCGCAGCTCCAGTGAGAACTCCCCGGTCATTCAGATTTTATAGTATTGGCTAGTCAGAACGGGTAGGGATGTATTCCGCAGTCGACTCCAGCTGCAAGATCTGCTCCTGTGCGATCGCCATCAGTCTTCGCATTCGCCAGTTATCGATGCTCACAGCTATCAACGCCACTAGCACCAGCCCAAACCAAGCCCTCGTGCTCTGCAAAATGCTCTTTTGGGGTAGTGACTCTATCAGACAGCCATGCTGCTGTGAGGGCAGATTGACGCTATTAGTCACCAGCTTGGGTTGGTCATCTTGAAATGAGTAGGTCCCATCTCCCTGCTCAAGCGCCTGTGAGACCGTATCTGCCCAGCCCTCTGCTCCTGCTTTCCAGCTATCTTTCCAGCCGTCTACAGAGCTTTCAGACTGCTGAGTGCTTCTCAAGGTGGCCGTTCGGCGCAGCCGTGATATTTCCGTCATCAGCTTGGGCTGCTCAGCCAACACCTGGGAGAGTTCCGCTTGCTCCTCCTCAGTCAGATTGTCTAGGACGTGACCTGCAATAAGTTCGTTCCATCGTTCCATACCGATTTCCGTATTTCTCAACAGCTCAAAAACAGTTCCTTAAATCAGCCCTTCAAAAGCCAGCCTTCTTACAGCTAGATTTCTCTACACAGCTAGACACCTTTACTGATGGCGTTCTGCCCCCAGCGAATTAGCATCTGTCGCTACGTATTTGTCATGTCTGCATCCTCTCAATACAATCTGACGATAGCAAATTCCAAACAATTCCCCCGACACAGTTTCCCCGAAACAGTTTCCCCGAAACAATTTCCCAAAAACAATTCCTCCCAAACAACTCTCCAGAGACAATAAACTGCAAGCGTTAAGGTTGGAGCAAAATCAGTGGCCTGAGAGCTGAACAGCCTACCAGAAGTTTAATCGTTCAACACGATTCTCCCCCACAATTCTCCGTAGAGCAAGTAGAGGCAAGCAGCTTCCAGCCATCATTTTTCTCAGCATTTAGGCAGTTGCGAGTTCACACACTGCAGAGTTTCAATAACGGACCCCGTTGCTGTCAATATGTACCGATTTCTCCAAGTGATTCAAAATTACTATCCAACTCATTTTCAGGCAGACTTTACTCAGGCAGACATTATGGAGCTGCGGCCACAGATCATCTCGTTAAAATCAACCTCTCCAACATCGTTCTATCAACGTCTTTCCCTTTGAACAGAAAAAAGGGGGTACGTACTATAACAACGCAAACCGATAGATAGAACTTTTGAATATGTACGTAGACTTGCCTGCAAACAAACTCATTTCTACGTAAATGCATAGACAAAGAAACAACTTCTTCAAATACAACATTTACAGAAGCTTTAACTTGGGTTGTCAGAGCAGCTTGAGTTGTTATTTAAGGTATCGAAAGAACTTGCTGCTTCACGTAAAAGGCTCTCCAGCCCTGGGTAGAGAAATCATTCTCATACATCGACATACCTAGATGCGTTTGTTCTTTGATACGTATTTTTGGTTACGTGTGTGCGGAAGCAAGGCAGCCTCTGTTTGAATTTTCGCTTTTAGCAGTGATAGTTATCGAGGCATTTAGGCAATCTGAAATCAGCCACATAGACAACCCCAATCGCTACTTTTTAGCACTGTCTTAACGGCAAAAACAGAAGCGCAGATTAGCACTGCCCTTCTATCAAAAACAGTTTCATGTTCACTCACATTTTCACTCAATAGTTTTATTGGAGCACTTATGATGTCCTCTCGTTTTAATATTCGAGCATTGGCAAGCACGGTAGCTTGCGCTTCTGTTGCTTTTTTCGGATTGGTCAGTCCTGCCTTTGCTCAAGATCGTACTCTCTGGCTAAGAGATAATGAGAACACAACAATCACGGGATACTTTCTTCAGGGCGAAGATGTCTATGCAAGCTGCGATCAAGACTGCATGGATCTAGATTTGTTTCTCTACAACGAAATGGGCGTACTCGTAGATTCTGACGAAGCAGTAGACTCATTCCCCATTGTGACGGCCCCCTACGAAGGCACTTTCTCAGTTCAGGTCTACATGCCTTCTTGCACCCATGCCGCAGGCTGTGGCGCCACTGTAAGTTCTGACTTCGGGTTCTAAGCCTCATCACTTGGAGCCTACTTACAGGCACTCGTTCGGCAACGTTGTTTTTAAGCAGCGCTATCTTAGCAAGCCTTTCTGGACAGACCTTTCTGAACAGGTCCCGTAAGTATCACCAGCCAAACATTCAAGTTGTCAGCGTGAATAGCAAAGGGAGAGGAAGCTAGCCGTAGCGTCTTCTCCCTTTTTCTTATGGACAGAACTGCGAGCAGAAGAATGTGAGAAAATACACAAGCGACTGATTAAATCTCTTTACTTGCCGCTGCCGACTATGACAATCTCTTCTTCCTTCGCACTGCCCTTACCACCGATGGGCTGCGGCACTTGGGCCTGGGGCAATCGCTTACTGTGGGACTATCAGGAGACGATGGATAGCGACCTCAACGCGGTCTTCGACTACTGCGTCAGCCATGGCGTTACCCTATTCGACAGCGGCGACTCCTACGGCACCGGCAAGCTAAACGGTCAGAGCGAAAAGTTATTGGGCCGATTTCGCACCGCCTATGGAGGACCAAACGCAGACAAAATATGCCTAGCAACCAAGCTAGCTCCTTACCCTTGGCGGCTGACTCGTCGGTCTATGGTTGTAGCAGGAGAGGCCTCCGCTCAGCGCTTAGGACAGCTAGATCTTGTGCAGATGCACTGGTCTACCGCCAACTACCTACCCATGCAAGAAGGTCCTTTGCTCGATGGCCTAGCCGAACTGTGCCAGCAGGGCCTTGCAGATGGGGTGGGCCTTTCGAACTATGGGCCCAAGCGTCTGCGCTGGGCCCATCAGCGCTTAAGCCAACAGGGCGTTAAAATTCAAACGCTCCAAGTGCAGTACTCCCTGCTCTCTACTTATCCTGTCAGTCAGCTAGGGTTGAAAGCCGTCTGCGATGAGCTGGAGATTCAGCTGATTGCCTACAGCCCTCTGGCGCTTGGCCTGCTGACCGGCAAGTACGCGCAAAAATCAGACATCCCCAAAGGGCTCCGGCGATTTGCGCTGGGCCAAATCCTACCAGGCGTTCAGCCCTTAATGGCCTGCCTGAAGGCCATCGCAGCATCACGGAATAAGACCATGGCTCAGGTCGCTATTAACTGGTGCATCTGTAAGGGCACCATTCCCATTCCAGGCGCAAAAACCCTAGAGCAGGCAAAGCAAAATGTTGGTGCCCTTGGCTGGCATCTGAGCGAAGCAGAGGTTGACGAACTCGACAAAGCGTCCGCTGCCTGTCGCAAGCAAATGGTGCAAAATATATTTCAGAGTCGATAATCCTACCCGTCATTTCAGCGTCAGCACTCTATCAGCTCTAAGCTGCGTTCGCATTTCCCCATTCCCCCTATGGCCCCCCTCACCTGGACAGAACTAGAAGCCCTCACCGACTTTCGCCCAGACCCGATTAACGGACCGACCAATGCCCAATCTCGTCTGCGACTATTTGGGCAGGCAGAATCAGCAGTGCGCGTGACGCTGTATCGGGACAACCATGCTTGGTGTCCCTACTGCCAGAAAGTGTGGCTCTGGCTAGAGGAAAAGCGCATCCCTTACCGGGTCGAAAAAGTCACTATGTTCTGTTACGGAACGAAAGAAGCCTGGTACAAAAACATTGTTCCTTCCGGCATGCTACCGGCCCTGAAGCTAGATAATCGCGTCATCACAGAAAGTGACGATATCTTACTCGCGCTGGAGGATGCTTTCGGCCCTCTGGGTTACGGCATGAGAGACCCTGCCGTACTACCCTTACGGCAATTAGAGAGAGCGTTGTTTAGAGCTTGGTGCGGCTGGCTGTGTCAGCCGGGGGGATGGTTTGGCCAAGAAAAAAATAACCGGGCTCAGTTTATCAGCGTTGTGGAGAATGTAGAAACAGCACTCGCCCAGACGCCAGGACCTTATTTTCTGACAGACTTTAGCACGGCTGATATTGTCTTTACGCCCTACGTAGAGCGTATGAATGCCAGCTTGTACTACTACAAAGGCTACTCCCTACGAGAAGAAAATTCACGACTGTCTGCCTGGTTCGAGGCAATGGAGAGTCGAGCCACCTATCAAGGGACCCAGAGCGACTTTCATACCCATGCCCACGACTTGCCACCGCAAATGGGAGGGTGCTACACCAACGATGAACCTCAGACTCAGGAATGCAGAAACAGAGTCGATCACGGGCCTTGGAATGGGCTGCCAGATGCAACCTACCCTGAGCCAGAGACGGCAAGGGCTGAAGCCCTACAGCGGGTACTAAAGCATCGGCAGAACATCATTCGGGTCAACCCAGCAGAGCAAACCGTGATTGAGGAGGCATTGCGGTGCGCGCTGACTTACCTAATGACGGGCGAATCTTACGAGCCACCAACCGGTAGCGATATTGCCCTACGGTATCTACGCGATCGCATCAACGTCCCCCGAGATATGTCCATCTATGCTGCCAGGCACCTGCGCAGCGCCCTAGAAGAAACGGCAGCACTTGCAGGCGACCAGCAAGGCCCCCCTATTCCAGTCAGACATCGCCGCGACCAAAACCCAATTGAATTCGCTACGCCAAGGACTCTCGCAAGATAAGTCTTAGCTTGTACAAATGCCTCCTACCACGCGCTACAACCAGCTACCTAGCAGTACATATGGGGCCCAATAGACCGGGTGGCGATATTGCGGCTCCTTCATCAGCTGCAGCTGTGCCTGGCGGAGAGCCTGCGCTCGGGTACTCCCTGGCTTCGTGAGCTGCTGATAAAAGGCACTTGTAAACTGCGCTGTCGCTTCATCGTTAATTGCCCAAAGGCCACCTAATGTGCTGCGAGCACCCGCCCTAATGGCAACA
The DNA here is from genome assembly GCA_038523095.1 of Cyanobacteria bacterium J06626_6. Classification (GTDB taxonomy): domain Bacteria; phylum Cyanobacteriota; class Cyanobacteriia; order Phormidesmidales; family Phormidesmidaceae; genus Phormidesmis. The sequence continues at coordinate 22,696 of JBCBJS010000019.1, read as the reverse complement.
CCGGCAAGCCCGAGCGCAGCTCGCTTGTCTCCGCTGGCCGTTTCACAGGCACTCAAAACTAGTAGCTCAATAGCTTTGCGATCGCCCAAATTTGCCCGCAAGATATGATTCACTTCGCGGACGTTAATCTGCTGATCCCAGGCGACCAAATAGGTCTTCTCGGGAGTGGAGCTAAACTGCCCGTGAGTCGCAATGTGGATAATGGGATAGCGAGTTGTCTTCACACGATCAAACAATCTGTTGTAGGTGAACTGCTGGTCAAGCAATATCGTATTGGATTGAATAATGTCGCCAATACGGGCAATTTCCTCAGCCACATAGGGCAGCGGCGCACGACCTTGTCGGCTCTCAGTTAGTCCCGCAGCCAGAACGCTCAGATCTCTATTTTCCCATGGCTGCGGATTTAAGAGCGTAATGCCAGGCGTCAGTGCCACCCCATAGTCTTCCACCAGATAATGCTGGCCATCGTGCAGTGCACCCATCGGAATATTTTGCAGCGGGCCGTCTAGAACAAACACAAGGGTGTCAATCTCAGCACTATTGATGGCTGCGCGGGCAGGCCTAATTAGCCAATCGTAAACCTGCTGAGCCAAGGGCAAGTAGCGCCGATGGCTCCGAGTGACTAGCTCTTTCCTGAGCTGAGCCGTCATCTGTTCTACTTCAGCCGCATTTACCGGTGTTGAAAATTTCTGCAGTGGCTGATTAGGCAGCTGTAAAATAATGGCCAGTTGGTCTTTGAGCGTAATCGTGTACAGAATGCCAGCCTTTGGATCTACCTGGCTAATATTGACTTCCTTAGTATCGAGGCAAGCTTCTTTGAAGTAATTGTCGAGTTCTGCCAGCCGCAATGATTCGATCACGCCTTGAGCTTGGGTCAAGTACTGCTGGCGCGCCACCTGATTTTGCGGACCGATGGCTGAGCTGGGTTCTGCCGCTTGGGGTTCTGCCGCTTGGAGCAAGAGAGAGACAAACTCGCGATAGATAGGTTCCACCGTCTCCTGGAAGGAAAACTGCGCACTCTCGCTAGCGATCGCCAGGTCTCCTCGTAAATTCGAGAGCGATTCAACGGCCTCACCGTACGCGGTTAGCGCCTTTTCAACCGATCTGTCCGGATTGCCAGATGCCTGCCAGAGTCTCCCCAACTGGCTCTGCCAGTGATAAATCATCTCAGTCGCATTCATCTTTTGGCTAAGATGCAGGGCCTGCTGAGTGAGGGATTGGGCGATTGCCCACTGCTGAGTCTGTTCGTACACTTCGCCCAGCGTGCCGACCACGTGGGCCTCTGCTCGCTGGTCACCTAGGGTGCGGGCCTGTTCGGCAGTTTGCTGCAGCTGCCGGGCAAGGGTCAGCCAGTCAGGTGCTCGGGCAACCTCTAGCGCAGACAGATCCGATTGTTTAAGCCGGATCACACTCTGTGCCCAGTGCACCTGATGATAAATGCCCCCGCGACTCGCAGGCAAATTGCCCAGTTGAGCTTGCAAGCGCGGCCAGAGTGTGTTCGCTTGTTCCCAGTTGCCACTATCAATCCACAGTGCCAATTGTGAGAGTTCGGCCGGGAGCACATGCCGGAGCACTTCTGGTGAGAAGGGCTGATCGGTTGAATGGCCCCATAGCGAAATGGCCTGCTGATAATAGTCTCCTGCCACCGCCAAATTGTCTGTCCCAATGGCCACATGACCGAGACTCAGCAACGTTGCGCTTATCTCTGCCAAATTATTTTCCTGTCGGGCGATCGCTAAACTTTGCTCTAATACCGTCTTAGCCTGGTTCAGATCTCCGGTCAGCCGCAAGATATCGCCTAGCCGACGCAGCGTGACACCTTTTATGAGTGAAGGCGGTTGCGTAGTGAGACGCTCACTAACATCTGTAAGCCTTTCTAAGGACTGGCGGTAATAGCCCAGTTCGCGTAGCGCCTGAACCTGGTTAATCTGGCTGCGAGCAATCCCGACTTCGTCGCCGACTTGCCGGTAGAGAGCTTCGGCCTGCTGCCAGCTTTCCAGCGCAGAGTGAACCCTACCCGTCGCCAGCTGCAGTCGTCCTCTGGTGGTCAAGACCTGGGAAAAGACCTGCCAATACGACTGACTTTCTGGCTGATTTTCGAGTAGGCGAAAGCTCTCTGAAAGTGTCTCGCTGGCCAAAGACCACTCACTGAGCTGCTGATAGGCCAACGATAGATTACTCAACGCACTCGCTTGAGCAAGGCTGTTCCAACGCGCCGACTGCAAGTCAGCCACAGATTGCCAGGTTGCGATCGCCGCTTCATACTCTCCATTCTGATAGAGCTGACGTCCTCGCCGAGTCAGGGCCTCAACGTTCTCTTCAGAAGCTGAATCGACATACGCTGAGGCAGCTGTCTCAACGCTTGCGAAAGACTCGTGCGCCTGGGCAAATGACCCTACAGCAGTAACATCAAGACCCCTCAGGCTAATCGCCAGTCCCAAGAGTATGCCGACAACCAGCTTAAAAAGAGTCTTCATGACCTAACGCAGCTAGCGCCAGCCATAGCAAGGGGCAGGCCATTACTGTGCGATCGCTCAGCGGTAAGAACAACTTGATTTTGTCCATCAACCCACCAATCCTGCGCTTCACGCCATCGAGAGTGCCCAGCACCAGCGACATCTTGGGTGCTGGGCTGTAGGACAGCAGTCTCATCCATAGTCAGATGGCGCTCACCGAGATCCACTAGGGCATTTGAGACCTCAATTTCGCCAGATGGAACAGCGGGCAGTCCCCCTCGGCCCGTCACAATCAGATGATTCCCTGTCGTCTGGCAGCCTTGTGTGACAGCCGCATCTGCTTCCAAAACGCGGTCAGAAATACTCACCAGCGTTTGGTCAGACGTAGGGATTAACTGGTCGATTGCGATAGTGCCGCTAACGCCAAATTCAGAACTAGCATCAATGTCGTTTGTTTGGTTACCTGCGATCGCCGCGCGTTCTTCAATGCCATATAGGCCCTGGGAAACAATGGCAATATTTCCCCCTCTTCCCTGGGTTGCCTGCGCAATAATGTCAGTATTTTCTAGAGGATTGGTCACAACAAAATCGGCATCTATGTTGATATTGCCGCCATCTCCCTGACCGCTCCCCGTACCAGCACGGGTAGACACCAAACTGCCCTGGCGCAGTATGAGCGTTTCAGCATCTTCTATCTGAATGTTCCCGCCGTTGCCAAAGGCCGCTGCCGCAGACAGTTGCGCCTGACCAGCCAGCCAAATGGTCTGCGCCGTGATGTTGAGATCTCCCGAATTACCTGAGCCCAAGCTATCAACTGCAAGCTGAGCGCCAGCGCTAACGCTCAGCATCTCAGTCGTAACTGTTAAATTTCCACCGTCCCCATCCGGTTGAAACGGCAGCCCAACCACACCCGAAGAGGCTAACAAGCTACTCGTCGAAAGGGTCCCAGAGCCCATGGTGGCTGAACCCGACACGTTTAGGCGATCCGTTGCATTGACGGTAATGCTTCCACCCGTCCCGCTGCCGTAGGTAACCGCCTGAATCTGCGCGCCATCGAGGACGTGCAGCTCACGGGCATAAATTGTCAGATCTCCTCCTCGTCCCGTCGCTTGGGAAGAGGTTGTGACTAGCGTCGGCGAGAAAAAACCAACACCGCGCAGCGTCGTCGTCTCTGACGTATCGATTGTGATACTGCCACCGTTGCCCGTACCCAGCGTCCCGCCTACCACCAGCGCGCCGTCGCTCACAGTCAGCTCTCTTGCATTGATGTTTAAGCTAGCGCCATTACCCGCACTACCCGGGTCTGCAGAGAAAAATATACCAAAGCCAGATAGCGCGATCGCATCTTCTGCCGTCAGATTAATCACCGCTGAAGATAAGTCTCCCGTATTGGTATTGGCAATAAAAGCACGGTCAGAGATTTCGATACCATGGCCACGCAAAAAAACAGATCCGCCACTGCCGCTGACATCTAGCCCACCGCCATTCGTTATCTGGAGATCTCCAAATCCACTGGTTTTCTGGTACCCAAAAGCAAACTCGCTAGAAACTGAAACCAGGCTATTTTCAGTGACACTCCCTAATTCGATGCGGCCACTACTTGCTGTAAGCCGCCCGCCCTCCAAAACAACAGACCCACCGATAAGCGCCAGCGCTTCTCCGCTGGGAACGTGTAAACCCGCGGGTCGACCAGAAAGCGTGACTGTCCCAGTCTGATTGTCCTGTGCCCGATTGACAATTGTTCCTGGCTGATTGCCAAACTGCAGTCCGGCAGGTGCGCTAACCGTCAGTCTTGTGTCTGTCGCATTTACTGTACCAAAGTCAGTTTTATCGGCGAAAGTAATGCTTTCAGCCGTACTTGCGACAAAAGAGCCAGAACTGACCAGCGTCGCTTGAGAGCCGAACGTAATGCCTTGCGAATTAATCAAGAAAAAGTTAGCCTTAGCGTCGCCTAAAATCGACAGCGTGCCGTTAATCGTAGAAGCTTCCTGAAGCACCCGTGCAAAAATGTTCGCAGCGCCCTGATCTCTTATTGTGACAGTCACCGCTTCAGAAATACTGAACCGGTCAAAGCTATGGAAAAGATTATCGCCCACGTGACTACCCCCTACGACGGTGCAATGACGGCTACAGTCGCCACCATCTAGCAACCTAGTCGCCGTAGTGCCATCAGGTACAACGCTTAAGGCTTGAGCATGAGCAGATAGGGAATAGGCGATGCCAAAACGCCACAGCCCCAGCAAGGAGACAAAGGTTATGCATCCCTTGGCCCACTGACACTCTATTGGTTTACAGGCTGGTCGCCTATGCGCTTTGAAGCGTGCGAACATTAGCGCCAAACCTAATCGTAATCGCATGCACCTTTGAGATCCGAAGAAAATCTCGATAGACACTGGGCATGCCTCTGCATTGGAGAACACAACCTACAACAATCAATTTTTCCCGATTAGTTCAACCATCGAACATATGGGCGATCTCGGCTATCTACGATTCGCCATCTACCTTTTTGAGATGGATACACCGCTGCAGGTACAAAGAAAGGCCCTAGGTTGAAAGCACCTAGAGCCCGTACAAAAGCTATCTAAAATACCTACGAATCATCAACTGGCTAGTTCCAGGAAAGGCAACCATAGCCAGGCACCCAGAAACATCCAATAGCGTTTGGTTCTGCGTCCACTTGCGCATCGGCAGTGGCATTAAGGGTAGATGCGGATTGCGTTTCGATTTCTGCCTTCACGGTAGTCGGAAGAGCGATCGCAGTTGCGACCAAACACGAAACTGTTAACAATTGAGCAATCTTAGACTTCATTAATACATTCCTGATTCACTAGAAAACTGTAGCCATCGTCAACCGTTAGATCACGCTAACTACAGTCAAAATCCTAATCTTGCTTTAATTGATATGACATCGGTAGAAACAATTTTGATTGGTCAAAAATTTACTCCCAAACAATGAATTACGGATAGATTAGTAAGTTTTAGATGAAGTTTCTCCAGTCAACAAGTAACAATAATTCCTAATTTCAAGGGAATCAGCGCAGAAGAAATGTAAGGTGCTTATGAATATGTGAATAAAAATATAAGACTTGTAGATTTAGACGAATCTTTATTCTGAAAAATAAAAACCAATCACTATCTTTTACCAAGAAACCAACCAAAATTAGCCAGTTCAGCAGCTTTCTAAATTCTCAGCCGCATAGAAAATCCTCAAAAACTCGGTAGAGCTACGCACGACATAGTCGTCTTCAAGCAGAATAGAACCTCTTGCAAAAAATTATTGCATTAGCCTTTAGCTTAGGTATCTTCTCTGTTTATAAACCACTTCTTCTTTTTTAAAATACAGGGGTACGGAAACAAAATACGTTGTCGCATTGGCAACACTGCTTGGGTAATGCGCCCATCATAAATCGACAAGAACCCGGCAAAAATCTACCCAGAAAACCCTCAGGATCTATTGCAAATTGCGATTGAAGTAACGGTATGACTATCAAAAAATTCGCTTATGCTTCTACAGCTTTTGGACTAATAAGTGGCATAGGTCTATTGGCCCATGCACCATCAGGAATTGCCCATCCAGTCAATGAGCATGCCTCGGTGAAAGCTGCAGAACAGGGCAGTGGAACGCTGAGGCAAGGATTACCGGGCCGTCGCCTAGGAGGGGGAACACGCAGCGACCGCCTCTTTGCAAGAGACTACGCGTACCTAGCAGCCCTGGTAATGCCAGACAACCTCAGCATTACCACAGCAGAAAGACCTGAGCTAATGTTTTATGTTCCTGAGATGATCTCCGATCAGGCTGTCGAATTTGTACTTAGGAATGAAGCTGATGAGCTAATTTACGAAACGACATTTCAGGTAGAAAGTGCAGGTGGAATGATTGCGCTAGACACAGCTGAGGTAGCCGCATTGTCTCCCCTTAATGTGAACGAGACCTATCGCTGGTACCTATCCATCATTCCAGAAGCAAGTGACCGTGCAAATGATGTTGTTGTTCATGGTAATATTCGCCGGGTAAACCGTGAAGCTTGGCTGACACAGCAGGCTATTAACAGCAGTGCGCTAGAGCTGATGAATTCAACAGATCGCTTACAGCAAGCTAAGGCACTGTATCAGCAAGCAAACCTATGGCACGACGCGGCAATCATTCTAAACGAGCTACGGCAAGCAGATCCCAATAGTCCTGAAATTGCTGCCGAATGGGATCAGCTTTTGAGCTTTGCCGGATTGTCAACCGTGCTAGACACACCCTATCCTGCAGTACAGATTACGCCAAACCAAGAGACAACCCCGTAGCACCAAAGCATCGTGCTCATCTTCGGTGCTCTTTTCTACAGTTCATTCAATAGCATCCGTCCTTTAACAGGTTCTTCTAAAGTCACAAAAATGGCTTCCAGAGAACCTGTTAGTTTTTGTATCGGCGCTTCTAGCCAGTAAAGGCTAGGCAGCATTGTGGTTCCACACCGAGGCGTTGTGCAGTAATGATTCGGCAGCTTCTGGAGGTAAAGGCCTCGCAAATAAATAGCCCTGTCCGTACTCGCACTGTATCGCCTGTAGCTGCCTAGACTGACTTTCAGTCTCAATGCCCTCTGCAACCACCGTCATCCCTAAGTTGTGTCCAAGGGAAACAATAGTTTTGACGAGCTCTGCAGTTCCGTTTGGCGACTCCATCTCCATCACGAAAGAGCGGTCTACTTTGAGTGTATCTATGGGGAAGCGATGTAGATAGCTCAAGGAAGAGTAGCCCGTTCCAAAATCATCAATGCCTAGCTGCAAACGCAATGCCTTGAGCCTAAGCAATACGTCAATAGAGGCTTCGACATCATCCATGACAACGCTTTCGGTCAGCTCTAGCTTGAGCTTGGCCGGATCAAATCCGATTTCGGTCAACGTTTGGCCAATCTGTTCAACGAGGTCTTTCTGAGCAAACTGACGTCCCGATAAGTTGACGCTAATGAAGGGAGACGCCACTGGAAACTGTTGTTGCCATTTTTTTGTTTGCAGACAAGCGACTTCTAAAACCCATTGGCCAATCGGAATAATCAGCCCAGTGTCTTCTGCAATAGGAATAAATTGTGCCGGTGAAATCATCCCTCTTTCAGGATGTTGCCAGCGGATAAGTGCCTCGAACCCGGCAAGCTTCATCGTCTTTAAACAGACAATCGGCTGGTAGTAAAGCAGTAGCTCTTGCTTTTGTAAGGCTTCTCTCAAGTCTGCTTCCAAACCCAGCCGTGTCGAGAGGTGCGCTCGCATGTCCTGCACAAAAATCTCGCAGTGTCCGCGGCCCTGACTCTTGGCACGGGACATGGCAGTTTGTGCATCCCGCAGGAGATCTCCCGCGTTCAGGGCATGGTGTGCATCTGTAGAAGAAGGGCTAAACGCAATGCCTGTGCTGATTGTTGGAAATAGCTTTTGACCTCTTATTTCAATGGGTTCAGCCATTTTTTGATTGAGATTTTCGGCGAGTGACAGCGCTTCTTCTCGCCGGGAGAGCCAGCCGAGCAGTACCACAAATTCATCACCCGCGATTCGGGCGATTTTTGCCTTGGCAGGCACATTTTGCCTCAGCCGTCTTGCCATCATCTGCAGCAGCTGATCGCCCACTCTCAATCCAAAGTTCTCATTAAAAACTTTGAATCTGTCAATGTCTAATAGAATGACGCTAATAGGTGACTGGTTCGGCTTGCGAAGCATGCGCTGTAGTTCTTGTGTCAACAAGGCACGATTGGGTAAGCCAGTGAGTGAATCATAAAAGCTCTTACGAAATTCTCGGTAAACTATGATGGTTGCCACCGTTGTTGAAAAGGTAGCCATGGGTAAAACAACAGGCGCCCACACAGAGACTGAAAACAATCCTAGGGCAATCGTAGTAAGCCCCAATAGCCCTGCACCTGTGGCGATGGCCAATGTTCCGGGATGGGTGAATCGCCAGGCGATAAGCCCGCCGACCATACCCCAGCACCACACCCAAGCAAATTCTCCCCATTGAGGAAATCCTCGCAGCAGCGCTCTACCTTCCAAGACAGCGCTGAGCAACTGCTGGGTCATCTGCGCATGGAGAACAACCCCCGACATGAGCAAATCGTTGCTACCCTCAGCGCTAAATGGCGTATAGTACAAATCTTTTTGACTGGGCGCTGTAGTACCAATAACGACGATATTGCCGGTGATCCAAGTAGGGTCGAAGTCACCATCTAGAACTTGGCTCAGCGATACTTGCCGTGCCACATTCTCAGGCAAAATATAGCGGCCTAGCGTCTGATAGCCGTCGGCGTCGATTTTTTGATAGCCTCCCATATCAGGTGTGATACTTGACAGGCGAAGGGTGCCGATTCGCAGCGCATCAGCTTCGGCGGTAAGCTGGTGCGCTGGGCTTTTTAAGAACTGATCTACTAGACGTAAAGAAAATGAATACAGCTCGCGATCGCCCAGTGCTGCAAACATAAAATTGCGACGGATAACGCCATCGGGATCGACAACAAAGTCGTTAAATCCAACGCGGCTGTCGGGCACTTGTAAAGGGGAGGGAACTTCGACTTCGCCCAAGCTATCTAGATTAGTGATTGTAATGACATTTTCTTTCTGCAGCGCTTTGGCTAGCGCTTCTGTCCCCGGTGCGTGGGGCACATCGCGATAGATATCTAAGCCAATCACTCGGGGTGAATGCTGCTGCAGCTTCGAAAGTAGCTGAGCAAAGACCTGATCGGAGAGTGGCCACTGCTTTTGATCCTGTATATCTTCTTCTGTAATCGCAACGACTATGAGTCTTTCAGCCGTAGACCGATTAGAAAATGCCGCACCGGGCGCTGAGGTGTGTTCATATTTGGCAGCTAGCCTAGTGAGCAAATCAAATGCTTTGGTCTCCATGGGTTGAAAGAGACCCATGTTTGATAGCACTATCAAAAAAATTGCTGTTGCACTGCTAAATGCGATCGCCCTAACTTGGGTGCAATCACGGCTAGTATTATTAAATTGCTTTTCTAATAAGCGGTGTTGCACAGGAGCTGCTGTACTGCCCAGCAATCTCCGCAAAATCTTCAAAGCCACAGTGTTAACCAGAGTTCATAGGTAGCAGATGCTGTAGTTAAGGTGCCCACCCCAGAAGAAGGGCTAAGCAGCACCTCCCTTGTCTTCCGGGGTATCGGGTAAAACTACTGGCAAAGTCACTGCAATAGAGATCACTGCAATAGATAAGTGCGAATATATGTGAGCCTGGCCAGTCGAGTTGCCTATAGCTGCATAGAGGTTTCAGCTGACAAGATTGTCCTAAGCAACTCGATAGAAATCACATATTGCAGAGCTGGCCGCTACCACAAGCTGACGCGAGGCCCCCTTGGGTAAGTCCATCTAGCGGCTGCCCCTGGGCGCAGATCTAGATGCACAAAGCCATTACCCACCGCTAAGCCACCCCTGGGGTGATAGCTTTTGAGCTTGTTGAAGACATCGACAACATCCATGCCTTCCACCCAAAAGTCAACAGCATCGCCGGACATATGCCTTGAGCTGCGAGCCCCGCCTACTCGGCGATTAGTAATCGGATCGCGATAGCCAGAGGTAATGCGGATTGGGCGGCTACCGAGAAACGTGCGGACTTCGTCCATATACTTACAGAGTTTGACAATTCGCTGAGTGATGCTGGCGTTCACCGGAATGCGAGTCCCACCTTTGGTTAGCTCCGCCCAGGTAAAGTTACAAACGGTGGGTTCAAAATAGACAGGCTCGTAGATACCCACAGGACGGCTAATGCCTGGGATAGAAATTTTGGGGCCGTAGTCGATAGGCTTGCTTTCAGACTCACTGACTAAACCAGCGGGTGACTCATCGGGTTCGTCTTGTGGATCGTTGTTAGAATCTGTTCCTTCTAGCTGAGCGTGCAGCCCATATACGAACCAGCGAATACCTTGACAGCCATCCAGCGGCTTGGCCAGCTGCACAAAGATGTGATCATCAGCAGTGCCTGGGCGGCCTTCATGGGGAAAGTAGTCAACAATATCTAAAGATGTGCCCGCGTCGATCTTCACCAGCTGGTCTGGAAGATTTTTTTCTTGGAGCTGGGCGGCTTGGGTGGGCATCGCCTTAAAGAAGGTGTCTGCTGTCGTGACAATTTTCATGGAAATGTGACGTAGTTTCTGAAGGATAGCTTCAATATGCCCCAAGAAAATTATCTCTTTTCTGTGTGAGTTCACTCATTTCTGTGTGAGTCTCCATATACCATCCCAGTGTTTTGGACAGTGTGTTGAACGGTTTTCTAGTAGGTATTGCAGGCGATCACAATACATCTGCGCAGTTTTGTTGTTTGGCAACTGTACTAACACCTGCTTGAAGCAGTCATGGGCTTGTTTGAACAATCCAGCTTGATAGTGAGAAATCCCGTCAGAAAAGGCTTCTCGCATGGATAAAAGTTGTTGAATTAGCTGGGGAGATTCACCGTCTAATACGTGATAAAGGGAGATAGATTCACTACGGCCTTTGACGATCACCCGATCTAGAAAGTGAATTTGGTAACGTTCGGGGTGGGTGAGCTGTGCCAGGGCGCGATCGCTAATCAACATAGATACGCCATAGTGCTTTGTCAGGCTCTCTATGCGCGCAGTGAGATTGACATTATCTGAGAAAGCATCGCCTTGCATACGGGCGGACTCTCCCACCATGCCGACCATCATGTGACCGAAGTGAATGCCAATACCCACGGCAATGGGTGCAAACCCTTTGGCCTGCCGCTGGTGATTGTAAGCGGCTACACTGCGCAGCTTTTCGACACCTGCTGCCACCGCATCATCGACGCCATCAGGGAACACGGCCATCATACCGTCACCAAGGTATTTCACAATGAATCCATTTTGATTGCGAATGACCGGACTGACCTTTTTGAGATAGGCATTTACAAAGTTAAAATTTTCTTGGGGCGTCATTCCTTCGGAGAGTTTCGTAAACGCTCGGATATCAGAAAACATGACGGCCATCTCTTTACTGACATGGTCGCCAAGGCTGACATCTACAATGCTCTCTTTTTTGAGGAAGCGCAGATATTCGCTAGGGACAAAGCGTCCGTAGGCATGGTTGGTTTTGGATAGATATAGATGTGAGCGAATACGGGTGAGTAGCTCATCTTTGGAGAAGGGTTTGGTCATGTAGTCATTGGCCCCAAACCGAAAGCCAGTAACCAGATCGGTAATTTGGTTTTTGGCTGTGAGCATGACGACCGGAAGCTCATGGGCCGGATACAGTTCTCTTAGCTGCTGGCAGACTTCGTACCCAGACATCTGCGGCATCATCACATCTAAAACGACTAGGTCGAAGACTTGACCGCTATGCTGACGCTGCGCTAGTAGATCTAGAGCCGCCCGTCCGTTCAGTGCGTGGGTAACGCTGTAATTTTCCAATGAAAGATGATTTCTCAACACCTGCACGTTGATAGGCTCGTCATCAACAATTAGAATGTTGAACTTGTTTGGGTTAAGCGTACGGTCACTGGTCCCATCACCCGTATTTTCAGCAGGCGCAGGACTGCTGAATTCCCGAATGTCAGCCAGGCTAGCAGAGAGTCCGGCTCGCTTACGAAGCGATCGCACCTGTATCAGTTCAGCCGTATTGCTATCGCCTGAAGCTAGCAGACCGACCGTTGTCTTTTCGGCTTGTGCAGCGGGAGCAGTAGGCACTGTAAAGGTAAAAGTTGTTCCTTTTCCAAGGGTAGACTCCACCCAGATTTCTCCCTGATGTAGCTCGATTAGGTGCCGGACAATCGAGAGCCCTAGACCTGTCCCGCCATAATGATGGGCGGTGTTGTCTTCTTGATGAAAGGGCTGAAAGATATGCTCTAGCCGATCGGGTGAAATGCCAATACCCGTATCACAGATAGAGACCGCAATCTGTTGCGGATTGCCTTCAGCAGCATCAATCACCTCAGCCGAAAGCGTCACCGTTCCCTGGGTTGTGAACTTAATAGCATTGCTCACAAGGTTGAGCAAAATTTGCTGAAGCCGGTTTTCATCTGCATACACCAGGGGAAGATCTTTCGGGACGCGGTTGTGTAGCGTTAGAGATTTGTTCTTAGTTAGCGATTGGCTGAGTGCCAGGACGACGCTCACGCTAGAGAAAATACCGATTGGCTTTGGCTGAATGGAGAGCTGCTGATTTTGTAGCTTGGAGAAATCCAGAATGTCGTTCACTAAAACCGTAAGCCGATGGGAGCTTGCGGCAATCATGGCTACATTTTTTTGCTGCGCATCTGTGAGCGGTCCGGCGGCCCCTTCCAAAAGTGATTCGGCGATACCGATCATGCCATTTAGGGGTGTTTTTAGCTCGTGGGAGGTGTTGGCGAGGAACTGGTCTTTTAGGCGGTCGAGCCGCTTGAGCGATTCGTTTTGGTCGGCAAGTTGAGAAAAGGAGAACTGCAGCTGACCCACCACTCGCTTGAATGCAGTCGCTAAAGTGCCAATTTCGTCCTGACTTTCGACGGGGATGGGCTGATTGAGATGGCCGAGGGAAACGGCGGTAGCTGCTACACTGAGACGATGCATGGGACGGGTGAGCCTGGCAGAGAGCAGGCTAAGGGCGATCGCACTGGTAAGAAATGCGATCGCCGCAGTCATCACAGAAAGCCGTTGAAACAGCCCAGACCCGGAGGACAGCGCTGCACTGGGCTGCAAAACCATGACGCTCCAGCCATTGCTAAGTGCCTTTCCGTGGGCTGTCCAGTGCTGACCTTGGCTATCGGCAAAGTGAAGCGGCCCGCTCTGGCCGTGGCGGAGAGCAGTCACCGGCGGAAACTGGCTAAGGTTGGGTAGGGCACTCACTGTCTGCCCCATTGCCGTTCGCTGTTTAGTATCTGCTAACTGAGTATCTGGTAGCGGGCTATCGGCAGGAACTGAGATGGCTAGATTGGCTCGTCTGTGACGAGCTTGCTTATGATCAATTCGTCTGTGACGAGCTCGGCTGTGATTAGCTGGCCTCTGTTGGGCAGCGCTATGAAGTAACTGCTGGACCGGGCGCTCAGTGAAAGTCATAGAGGCGGCTTGTGGCAGGGGCGATCGCACATTCGCTTTGGCGTTTCCAACAGCTCTGGTCTGTGCGTCTTTGGCTCTAGGTAATGCGACAGGCTGACTAGCAACTTCGAGAGCCGCTGGCAAGTCATGATGATCGGCAGATTGATCTGAATGGGCTAGAACCTGACCTTTCTCATCGAGAACAAGCGCATAGCCACTGTCGGAGACAGCAGTTGCCATGACGGCCTGCCTGATATCGTCCAGAGAAGCTTCAACCATGACAACGCCTTCTACATCTTCAGCTTTGTCTGAGCCCACCGTTCGACTAGATGGGTTGTGGGCGGCGATGGCACTGTTATTTGATGAGCTGCTAGATGGGCGAATTTCTGAACCCGCTGTATCCCCCGAGGTATCTGTCATTGCCTGCTGCGCCGACCGGATAGCCTCCCAAGTGACTGAGTCGGTCACATCACCGGAGACCCAAGATTGATGGTGCGTACGCCTGAAGCGCTGAACGGACTGCGCGGTTTCTTCTGCGTAGATGCCATCGACCGTACCGTGGTAGTAGCCAAGCGCCTGCAGCCGCGCTTGCAGCTGGGCAACTTGGGCAGTGCGATCGCCTCTGACTAAGGTAGGTTTCGCGAGGATAGGACTTGAAAAAATAACGGTTGGATCGTTATTGGCAGATAGATCAACGCGGCTGTTTTCATCACCAGAAAGGGCCGTTTGAAACCAGGGTTGATGGCGATAGTTGCGGTGATGCCGAGATTTATCACCCGTGCCATAGCTAGGCTCGCCGCCAGCAATATCAACCACCTCGGCGACAACATTCCCCTGGGTATCGACAGTAACAACAGTATCGATATCTGCCTGAGCAGCCTGTAATGCAGAGCGCATAGTGGGTAGCTGCTCCGCGCGATCCATATTGGCAACGGTAGTTTCCGTCGTAATTTGTGTGAGGACGGCGGTGGTTTCTTGGTGCCAATGGTCGACGCGATCGCTGAGGACCTCGGCTCGGATGGCCATATTTTTTTGCGCTTCGGCTCGGAATAGACTTGTCGCCCGGTGGCTCACAAGCCATAGCGTCCCCCACAACGGCGGTAAAATTCCGAGCAAGACCAGCGCCATCAGTCGGAGCTGAAAGCTCCTCAAGAAGGTTATTTGCACGGTGTGCCCCTGAAGCTATTGTCGTTTTGAGGTAGATGCGAAATTGGAACAAAGCGAGGAAAGTCCGGGTCTTAATGACCATTAACTAGGCAAAGCCCTCGCCTAACACTTCCGAGTATCTAGGTAATGCTCTACAATTTCTATCTAAGGGTATTCACGATACTTCTGCGTACTTCTGCGGTCATTCCGCCGTTTCAACTGGCACACTCGCTTTCCTGTCTCTAGGGCATAGGGCCTATCTTCAATGGATGGCTTTTCGCAAAACTCATCTGAACCTCCGCCCGGTCCAGGGTGCGCATTATCGCCTGCAGGCATAGCCTCTGACACCTCCTTGGAGCCCGCTACAGAAAGCTTTGAGGAAATTGTTACGTTTGTCCTTGAAATATTTGAGCAGGAAATTGAACGTCAGCAGCTTTATTATCACGGGCTAGATCACGTCTATGGCGTCGCCCGCAGGGGGCAGCTAATTTTTGATACCGCTGTGCGTTTTTACACTAAAAAAGAACGCCCTGTGATCAGTTGGGACCGCCAGCGCTGCCTGCTCTATTTGAGCGCAATCGCCCATGATATGCTGCAGATTTTCTTACCGCAGGCATCCCCCCACATGCCACGTCAGCGACAAAGTGGCCACAGTGAAAAGGCAACCTTCGAGCGCTTGCGTGGCCTAATTGATCAGGTAAACCAGTCGGCTGTGCAGTATCGTTCTGCCAAGTCTGCATTTACAGATGCAGATGTGGCCGTGCTGCAGGAGGCCATCGAAGCGACAGTTTGCCAGTACGACCCGGCTGATGGCTCAATTTATCAACCACTTTTGTATCCGGAACATCGGCAAGGGCGATCGCTCTCGCTGGTAGCGCACAGTATTGCGCTGGCCGATATTGGCACGCTGGGGATAGAAGGCATAGACGCTTACAGAAAAGAAGGAAGCTTGCTGCTACTAGAAGAGAATTTGGATATCGTTGCTTTCTTGCAGGCCCCTGCTTCCTTTGACGCTAATTTTCGGGAAAATCTTCGGCAGCGGCTACTACAGCGGGCCCGGTTTGAAATCTCTTTTGCCAGAGGTCGGCTGAACCGGCTAGATAGGGAATTGCAGGGACTACCCAAGGGAGCCATTGACACGCTTAAAGCACAAGTCTTTACTCACCTCACGCCTAAGACCATTAAAACATTGGAGCGCAGGGTGCCCACAGAGGAGAAGACATCGTTGGATGAGCTGCTGGGCTACTTCAGGCTAAAGGATGTGGACCTTAAGAACAGACGGCTCAAAGATGTGGACTCAGAGGATATAAATCTGAAGGCATCCTAGTCTGAAGGCATCCTGGGCTAAAGGTATCCTAGACACTAAGCATTAGGCACTAGGCACAGGGACAGCATGATGAAAACTGCCATTGTTGGCTGTGGGTATGTCGGGACGGCGGTTGCGAA
Organism: Cyanobacteria bacterium J06626_6; assembly: GCA_038523095.1. Lineage (GTDB taxonomy): Bacteria > Cyanobacteriota > Cyanobacteriia > Phormidesmidales > Phormidesmidaceae > Phormidesmis. The sequence continues at coordinate 6,666 of JBCBJS010000019.1, read as the reverse complement.
AGCTTGGCAAGCGCAGGGATGTGATGTACTTGTGACCACGACTCGTGAGGAGCGGGTAGACGAGCTGAGGGCGATCGCAAACAATGTAGAGGTACTAGTCGGTACCGATAGGGCCGCGCTGCAGAATGCACTCCAAGATCGTCAGGTTGTTCTTTTGTGCGTCGCTTCAAAGCGGGGAGGAAGCTATGCAGACACCCACCTCAATACGGCAAAAACGATCGCAGCGGTGCTGCCACATACCGCTGTAGAACAGCTCATTTACACCAGCAGTTGCTCTGTGTACGGGCAGCACTTTGGCGCCTGGGTAACAGAACTCATGCCGCCAATGCCGGTGACAGACAACGGCAAAGTTATTGAACAAGCAGAGCAAACACTACTGAGCGCTACCACCCCCCACCGCAAAATCTGCATTCTTCGCTTGGGCGGCATCTACGGTCCGGGTAGGACCCTGGCAAAAATTTACAGCCGGGTGGGGGGAACGACTCGCCCCGGGAAAGGAGAGGAAGGGACAAATTGGGTACACCTTACCGACATTGTTGCCGCGATAGACTGGGCCAGAAAATGCCAACTATCGGGCCTTTTTAACGTAGTGCAGGATGAGGTACCTACGGTAAGAGAGCTCATTGAGCAGGTGTGCGATCGCAATGGGTTTACGCCTGTGAAGTGGGACGAAACGCAAAAGAGCGATCGCAAGAACGTGCGTGTTTCCAATGCTAAGTTAAGAGAGACTGGCTACCAATTTCTACATCCGACTTTTTGGCCGTGAAGACAATTCGCATGGCAACGTCGAAACCGTCTGAGCCAGAGGCAACTAGCGCAGCTTAGCGGTTTGCCAGTGGGTAAAGATATGCGTCCCTTTGACCATAACGGTCGTCGTTTCTAGGTCAAAAATCATTGGTGCGTACTTGGGATTGGCAGACTCCAAAACCACCATCGATTCTTTTTGGAAGAAGTGCTTCAGGGTTGCACCCTGACCATCTACCCAGACCGCGACAATTTCACCAGGGCGAGGCCTGTACCCCTCGTCGACCGGGCGAATGCCAACATATGCACCATCAGGGATGCCCACACCAACCATACTGTCACCAGAAATTTTGAGGACATAGTCGGTAGGCTTGCGACCGGCGTAGTGAATATCTAGGTAGTCGTCAGAGTCGGTGAAGGGTTCGTGGCAGTAGCCAGCTGCAATCTCACCTCGAATGGGCAGGCCCTGGGAGAGATCGGGAAGGGCTAAAACCGCAGAGTCTAAAAAAGCTTTAGGAACAGGCGAGGAGACTTCATTCAGCAGCTGAATGGTGCGAGACTTGTACTTCTGCCAGGTAATGAAGCCTTCTTTTTTGAGCCGCTTTAAGCTGTTTTGGATGCTGCCGCGCGATCGCCGAGTCTGCGACTCAATTTCCTGTACGGTAGGACTCATGGCATGGTCCTGCCAGTAGGCTTGAATGCAATCGAGAACAGACTGGTGGGCTTTGTGGAGAGCCATAGTGCGATAGAGCTGGCAACTCATGCAGTGTAGTACATATAAACTACATCCGTCAACCGTCGTACTGGTCTTACTCTAAAGCAGTCTGCCAGAGGCACGGATTTCTGAAAGTAAATTGGGATCGCTACCAAGAAGGATTTCTTCGTTGGAATAGAAGACGTGAGGTATTAGAAAGATGGTACTGCCAACAATCAGCAGCAGTAGATCGGAAAGGAACAGAAAAAGGACCTTCAGTAGAATTTTCGTTTTGCATTTTTCCAAAGTATTTCCAAATCGGAATTACACCAAAGACATATAGGTTGAAATAGTCGCACAACAAGGTTAAAAGCACTGTGATATTGGCGTAATATCTTATGCTAATGGCACCTAACGCGCTCCGGGATTTCAAGACTTTGAAAAAAATCCTGATTCTGACTGCCAATCCTAAAAATAGTGACAAGCTGCGGCTGGATGAGGAGGTTCGAGAAATCCAGGAAGGGTTGCAGCGATCGCGCAGCCGTGACCAGTTTGAAATTATTGCTAAGTGGGCGGTGCGACCGGATGATTTGCGCCGGGCGCTGCTGGATCATGAGCCGCAGATTGTGCATTTTTCTGGCCATGGGGCTGGGGAGAAGGGCCTAATTTTGGAGAATAATGCGGGGCAGATGAAGCGGGTGAGTGGCCCGTCACTGGCGCGGTTGTTCAAGCTGTTTAAAGACAAAGTGGAGTGTGTGCTGCTGAATGCCTGCTATTCGGAGGTGCAGGCGGCGGCGATTCATCAGCATGTGGACTGCGTGATTGGGATGAATCAGGCGATTGGCGATCGCGCAGCTATTGAGTTTGCGGTTGGCTTTTATGACGGGCTAGGGGCGGGGCGGCCCTATAGCGATGCGTTTGAGTTTGGGGTGTCGGCGATTGACCTAGAGGGGATTCCGGAAGCGGCGACGCCCCAGTTAAAACAACGGCTAACGCAGCGGGTACCGCAGGCGAAGGAATCAACAGCGCAAGTAGGCACGTCATCGTCTCAGGGGGTGGCACCAGCTGAGGACATTGAGACAGCGGTTTCTGCTTCGTCTGCAAACACTGACGCGGCATCCTCATACCCGCAGTCGATGACATCACCGTCCCCAGCGGATACGAAATCTCGCATTTTCATCAGCTACAAGCGTGGGGTGGAGCCGGATGAGCCGATTGCGCGGGAGGTGTATGAGGCGCTGAGTGCGGAACATGATGTGTTCCTAGACCAAACGATGCCGGTAGGTGCGCCCTGGGCGGAGCGGATTGAGCAGGCGCTGCAGCAGTCGGATGTTTTGATTATTTTGCTGTCGGCGCAGTCGGTGCACAGTGAGATGGTGCTGGGTGAGGTGGAGATGGCTCACCGGCTGATGAAGACGTCGGGGCGACCGATAATTTTGCCGGTGCGGTTGGGGTATCGAGATCCTTTTGTGTATCCGCTGAGTGCGTATTTGAATCCGATTAACTGGGCGCTGTGGGAGACGCCTACGGATACGCCGGGGCTGTTGGCGGAGTTGCGGAGGGCGATCGCAGGCGCGGGCCTTCCCATCAATTCAGACAGTGCTAAGCGTAAGGTGACCGTTGTCCCGACAGATGCCCAATCTGATCCAACGCTAACAATTCCACGGCCACAGCCTTCTGCACAGCCAGTAACCATTAAACCTGTGGCGCTGGAGCCTGCGGAGGGGACGATGGACCCGGAGTCGCAGCTGTATGTGAAGCGGGATTGTGATGCCATTGCTCAATCCACGATTCAGCGCAAAGGGGTGACGCTGACGATTAAGGGGCCGCGTCAGATGGGGAAAAGCTCGCTGCTGATGCAGGTGATTGATGGGGCAATGAAGGCGGGGAAACAGGTGGTGTATCTGGACTTTCAGCTGTTTGATCAGGATGTGCTGAAGTCTGCCGATACGTTTTACCCGCAGTTTTGCCGGAGTATGGTGGAGCAGCTCGGCCTGCCGGATCGGGTAGCGGAGCATTGGCAGGTGGGCAGTGGCAATGTGCGCCGCTGTACCAGCTATATGCAAACGCACATCTTGAAGGAAGTGGGTGGGCCGCTGGTGCTGGCGATGGATGAGGTAGACCGGATGTTTGATGCGGACTATCAATCGGACTTTTTTAGTATGTTGCGCAATTGGCACAATAGCCGGGCGCTACCGATGAATCGGATTTGGAAGCAGTTTGACCTGGCGCTGGTGACGGCGACGGAGCCGTATCATTTGATTGCGAATTTGAATCAGAGCCCGTTCAATGTGGGCGAGGTGCTGCCGCTGACAGATTTTGATGCGGCGCAGGTGACAGATTTGAATCGGCGGCATGGGAATGTGCTAACGGCTGAGGAGGAGCAGGCGCTGATGGCGCTGTTGAATGGGCATCCGTATTTAGTGCGACGGGCGCTGTACCTGATTGCGCGGCGGCAGCTGAGTGTGGCGGCGCTGTTTGCACAGGCGGATGGGGATAATGGGCCGTTTGGCGATCATTTGCGCTATCACCTGTTTCGGATTTATGACAATCAGGAGTTGGCGCAGGGGCTGTTGCAGGTGATTCGGGCGGGGAGCTGTCCGGATGAACGGATTGTGCGGCTGCTGAGTGCGGCGGGGCTGGTGCGGCGAGCGGATGAGCGGGTGGTGCCTCGGTGCCAGCTATATGCGGATTATTTTGGGAGGCATCTTCATGGTTGAGGAGGTTGGTGTGTGGGTGCGAGTGTGGGAGAGTTTGAGATTGGTTGGTTACGTGGGGTTTGGACCCACCCCGTCGCACCTAATTTTTTACTGGGCCACCCCTCCAGAGGGGATTTTTTCTGGCTGTGTGGCGTTATGGGGTCGAGTGCGATCGCCTTTATCCTCCTCGCCTGAAGTAGATCCCCTCTGGAGGGGTGCCCGAAGGGTGGGGTGGGTCAGCAACGTGTGCAACCAGCCAACGTCTCATAGTTACGCATATACGGTAGGGCTAAGAAGGAGGCCAATACTATGAGTTCTGGCACTGTGAATCCTGGTATGTATACCGTCGGGGGTACAGTTCAGGCCAACGAGGACGGCCTCTATATTTCACGACAAGCAGACGGAGAGCTGTTGGCGCTGTGTGAGGATTCTAAGTTTGCCTATGTGTTGACGCCTCGGCAGATGGGGAAGTCGAGTCTGATGATTCGCACGGCGGAGCGGCTGATTGATGATGGGCGGCAGGCGGTGATTGTGGATTTGACTCAGCTGGGAACGCAGCTGAGTGCGGATGAGTGGTATAGCGATTTTTTGGATTTGGTGGCGAGTCAGCTGATGCTGGCGACGGATGTGAAGCGGTGGTGGCGGGAGAATGGGGAGTCGGGGCTGGCGCTGAGGCTGACGCGGTTCTTTCAGGAGGTGGTGCTGGCGGAGGTGGCGGAGCCGGTTGTTGTATTTGTGGATGAGATTGATACGACGCTGAGTTTGGATTTTACCGATGATTTTTATGCGGCGATTCGGTATTTGTATGTGGCGAGATCAACAGATTCGCGGTTGCGGCGGCTGTCGTTTGTGCTGATTGGGGTGGCGACGCCTGCGGATTTGATTCGAGACCCGAAGCGGACGCCGTTTAATATTGGGCAGCGGGTGGATTTGACGGATTTTACGGCGCGGGAGGCGTTGCCGTTGGCGGCGGGGTTGGGGCTGGCTGCTGAGAAAGAAGAACAGATTTTGGCCGGAGTATTTGACGGCGTGTTGGCCTGGACTGGGGGGCATCCGTATCTGACGCAGCGGCTGTGTCGGGCGCTGGTGGAGCAAACATTAGGAGATCGGCCACTGGAAGGATGGACGGCGGCGGCGATAGATCCTGTTGTGGCGGAGACGTTTCTCGGGCGGATGAGTGAGCAGGATAACAACTTGCAGTTTGTGCGGGATATGTTGACGAAGCGGGCACCGCAGGGGCTAGAGCAGGAGGTGTTGACCACCTACCGGGAGATTTATCGTGACAAGAAGCCGGTACTGGATGAAGAACAGAATTTGGTGAAGTCGCATTTGAAGCTGTCGGGGGTGGTACGGCGAGAGGGGAAGCATCTGGCGGTGCGGAATCGGATTTATCAGGAGGTGTTTGGCAAAGACTGGATTCGCGAGCATTTGCCGGAGAGTTTTTGGCAGCGGTATAAGCCAGTATTGAAATGGGCGGTTCCGGTGACGGCGGCTTCGGTGCTTTCGGCGGGTGTAATGGCGGGGCTAGCGCAGGAAGCGAGAGAAAGTGCGCGGGAAGCGAGAGAACAAACAGAATTGGCCGAGCAAAATGCGTTAAAGGCGGAGCGACAAGAAAAGCTTGCACAAGAACAAACAGAGCTGGCTGAACAAAGTGCTGAGGAAGCAGAACGACAAAGAGCGATTGCTGAAGAGAATGAAGCAACTGCGCAAGAAGCGCTAGAAAAAGAGCGAGCGGCGAATGAGCAGAGAGAGCTTGCTTTAGCCACTGCCGAAACTCAGCGTCAGCGAGCAGAAGAACAGGCGGGGATTGCGCAGCAACAGCGACAGCGGGCAGAGACCCAAGCGACCCTCGCGCAGGCGCAAACCCGACGAGCAGAAGCACAGACCGAACTGGCCCAACAACAAACCGAGCTAGCCGAACAGCAAACCAAGCTGGCTGAACAACAGACGGTGGTTGCGCAGCTACGCGAACAGGCTGCCCGCGTGTTAAACCTACTCCCTACCAGTAATACTGTGTCTGGCTTAGTGCTAGCCGTTGATACAATGGCCCAAGGCATGACACTCAGCCAGTCCGATTCGCTGGTATCGGTAGAAGTGGTGAACCAAGCCAAATCATTAGAGATGGCAGCCCAGTCCAGCTTGCTAAGAGCAGTACAAACTTCAAAAGAGACTAACCGGCTCGAAGGCCATGGGTCTTCGGTCTATTCGGTGGCCTTTAGCTCCGATAACCAGCGCATCGTCAGTGGCAGTAGAGACGGCACCCTCAGGCTGTGGGATGCACAGTCCGGCTCCCCCATCGGCGAACCCCTCGAAGGCCATGGGTCTTCGGTCTATTCGGTGGCCTTTAGCCCTGATAACCAGCGCATCGTCAGTGGCAGTGGAGACGGCACCCTCAGGCTCTGGGATGCACAGTCCGGCTCTCCCATCGGCGAATCCCTCGAAGGCCAGGGGTCTGAGGTCTTGTCGGTGGCCTTTAGCCCTGATAACCAGCGCATCGTCAGTGGCAGTAGCGACGGCACCCTCAGGCTC
>JBCBJS010000018.1:0-75627 GCA_038523095.1 Cyanobacteria bacterium J06626_6 | reverse complement strand
GTCGATTTCGCAGTTGGCACCGACCCGCTGACGCAGGCCGATCCCGCCTTCAGTTTTTACAGTGAAGATGCGCCGATTTATACGCGATCGCGCTATCTTCCCCCCAGTAAAATTCTCGATTGCCAAATCACAGAATCCATCGTTAGTGAAGGCTGTATCCTCAAGCAGTGCCGCATCCACAATTCCGTCATCGGCCTGCGTCAGCGGGTCGGTGCCAACTGCGAAATCGACAGCGCCCTGCTGATCGGCGCTGACTACTACGAGAAAATGGACCTCGATAAAGAAGTGCCCAAAACCGACCAGATTCCCATCGGCATTGGTGAAGGCTCCGTTATCCGCCGGGCCATTATCGATAAGAACGCCCGAATCGGACGCAACGTAAAAATCATCAACAAAGACAACGTCGAAGAAGCCGAAAGAGAAGGTGACGGCTACTACATTCGCAGCGGCATCGTTGTAGTGCTCAAAAATGCCGTCATCCCCGATGGCACCATTATCTAGCCTGTAGCGCTAGCCAGGGTCGCCCAGCTAAGGTTGAAAGCCAGCAATTGAAGACAAGCAAGGGCTCTGGCAAATGCTAGAGCCTTTTTGGCGATTGAGCCGAATGTGCAGAGCAGCCTTCTCGCGGATCCTGCAATTCGTAAGCCCACAATCTGCATAGTCATGGGCGTCAGCTGTCGCCCTTGTAACTTGAGTATCAGTCCACTGGCCCAATCTCTGCTATATCGTTCATTAAATCCTCCCACGCCTGAAAATCTCCCATGAAGCCGGATAGCCCCGCCGCCGACAGCGACGATTCACAACAGCAAAATACCGCTGCTTCCACAGACGCTGTCAACGTTCCCAGTACCCCGGTCAATCCAACGATTTCATCAAAGTACCTGGCAAAAGACCCGGGCACACCGCCGCCACTCTCGCTTGTGCCAGGGCTGCAGGCGAGCCCGCTGGAAACCTTGCAGCGCCGCTATGCGGATCAGCTCAGTCGGGAGATTGAGCAGCTAGAAGCCCAAAAAGCCCGGCTGCAAAGTGAGATTTCTGGCCTCAGGCAGGACTACGTCACGCTTCATGCGCAAGCGCAACGGCTCAGGCAGACAACGGGCCCTAGCGCAGCACTTTCTAAGCCGGTGCCTTCCGTCCCTGAAGCAGACGGGGCATTGCAGCCCGATAAGATTTCCCTTTCCCCTGGCCCGGTTCTGCCAGGAGAAACAGAAGTGGCGGCCCAGCCGCCAGCTGAGGCCCATCTTGCCACGCTTAATCCTGCGCCAAAGAGCCGTTCTATTGAGCTGCCGACACCGGCGACCTCTGAGCAGCGCCGCAGGCGAAATGCCCGTCGCAAAGAGCCCGTTGCCCTGGTCACGGTCCGCAAGCGATCGCCTCGAAAGGGCATTGTTTTAAGTGCGATCGCAACTGCGCTGGTTGCCTGGCACTATGGCGCTGTCAGTGCGCTGGGCAATGGTGGCAGCTGGCTAGGGTTTGGCGTCGAGCAGCTAGGTAGGGGCTTTGTGCCCATGGTTGCTCTGATATGGCTCAGAATGCTGGTGATGGTGCCTGCCTTGCTACTGCTGGCTCCCCAGCTCCACGAAGACACCTGGGAAAATTTACAAGACTGGTTTTACAACCGAGAACGGGTCTTGGTCTTGCTAGTGGGGAGTGGCGTTGCGCTCTTTTTCTCACAGGTCCTTCTCTATCAGAGCGTGGGCATGGCCGGACCTGTAGTGGGTACGGCGCTGCTGTTTTTGTATCCGCTCATTGCGACCCCGCTGGGGTTAGGGCTACGGCAGGAGCAGGGGCTGTCTGGCTTCGGCCTGTTGGCGATGATTGCGATCGCCATGGGTGGCTTTCTGACTGTTCGTCCGCTGCTGCCGGTGGATGCATTAGCTATCTGGCTGGGTCTATTCGCTGGCCTGGCATTCAGCCTTTACATCGTGCTCACTAACTTGAGCTACCGGCAGCAGTGCCATCCCATCCCGACTGCGGTGGTTCAGTTCTCTTCTGTAGCTGTGGTGAGTAGCCTTGTTCTTTTGGTCAGGCCGCTGACGCTGGTCAGCATTAGCTGGACAAACCTCTTTCTCTGGGGGGTTTCCCTAGGCGTTTTGATGCTGCTGGCCTACCTGTTTAACTACAGCAGCTTGCGAGCTATTGGGCCACGCACAGGGATTGTTGCGGCAACGACTCCGGTGATGGTTTTGCTGCTTACGTGGGGATTTCAGCCTGAGCGATCGCTAGAAATTATTCAGTACACCGGCATCGCACTCATTGCCATAGGTGGCATCGCCCTCGGAAAAGAGAAACTGACCAAGCCTTAGCGCGTTTTCCCTCTACTCAAAAAACCCAACTCAAAAAGCCTAACTCAAAAAGCCCAGCCCTAAACCAAGGACCAGGCTTCTACAAGAACGGAGAGAGAGGGATTCGAACCCTCGAACAAGTTGCCCCGTTACAGCATTTCCAGTGCTGCGCCTTCAACCACTCGGCCATCTCTCCCTATTCGGCTTTTACTCAACGTAATCTGGCTGCAAGGCTTTTTGAGTGGCCCATTACAGCTTTGCTATCGTATCAGAAAGCGGGGGCATCTCAGTACTATTTTTCCCTCTGTTCCGCGCGATATCCGTGCGATCATAGGAACTAAGAACTCAATTTTTTTACTTGCCATGGCCGACACCTACACCGTTCGCATTCATCATCGGCAAAAAGGCGTCACATATTCTGTTCAAGTTCCGAGCGATCGCTACATTCTGCAAACCGCAGAAAATCAGACGGCAGAACTCCCCTATTCCTGCCGAAATGGAGCCTGCACAGCCTGCGCCGTCCGCGTTCTCTCAGGCGAGCTACATCAGCCCGAGGCGATGGGCCTCTCCCCTGACCTCCGAGAAGAAGGCTATGCCTTACTGTGTGTGAGCTATCCCAGAAGCGATTTGGAAGTCGAAACCCAAGATGAAGACGAGGTGTACGAGCTACAGTTCGGCCGGTACTTCGGCAAAGGCACCGTGCGCTCTGGAATATTGATTGATGATGACTAGTGAAACGATGCCCTTTTACCCAATGCATCAGAAACAATGACTTACTCTTCAGACGATCTCCAGCGCTTTCTGGATGTAGCCACAGAAGCCGCTTCTGCTGGGGGCGCGGTACTTCAACACTACTGGGGCAACCTCTCCAATATCCAACAGAAAGGTCGCCCGGGCGACCTTGTCACCGAGGCCGACAAAGCCGCTGAAAAAGAAGTCCTTGCCGTACTCAAGCGTCACTTACCCGATCACGCAATTCTTGCAGAAGAATCTGGCAGCATCGGTACGCAAACGGATGGGTTGCTGTGGGCCGTTGACCCCCTAGACGGCACAACTAACTATACCCATCAGTATCCCTTCTGCGGCTGTTCGGTCGGCTTGCTGATCGATGGCAAACCGGCGGTCGGCGCTATCTTCGATCCGGTACACAATCATCTTTTTCGCGCCGCTAAGGGCCTAGGTGCAACCTGCAACCGTGAGCCAATCAGCGTTTCTCCCACAGAGACCCTAGCTGATAGCCTGCTGGTGACCGGCTTTGGCTATGACCGCCGAGAAACTATTGACAACAACTACGCCGAATTCTGCCATCTGACCCACCTGACTCGGGGCGTCCGGCGCGGCGGGGCGGCTTCTATCGATCTCGCCTATGTGGCCTGCGGACGCTTAGATGGCTACTGGGAGCGAGGCCTATCAGCGTGGGACTTGGCAGCGGGCGTCGTACTGGTAGAAGAGGCAGGCGGACAGGTCACCGCCTACGATCAGACACCTTTCGATATTAAGTCGGGACGTTTGCTAGCGACGAATGGCAGGATTCAGGCTGAACTCAGTGAGGCGCTTGTGAAGGTAAAGCCGCTGGAGCGCTTTGCACCAGATGGCAGTTTTACGAAATAGCGACTTCACAAAGTTGAATTTATTGAAATAAGTTGATAACTGTATCAATTGCATACAGTTGTGGTTACCTAATCAGCGTAGTATTCGCCTATTAGGCATGATTGCTTACTCTTTAGGTAGCTTTGGTATGGGTATTTGGGGATGAAGCGCTTTTTATATGGTGTTGCTGCGGTTTCGGCCGGTGCGATCGCTGGCATTGTTGCAGGGTCCAAAATCCTGTCTATAGCTCCTATCGGAAGCGTCATGGCCAGCACCGAGCTCACTGCCAGTAGTACTGAAACCGGCAGTCAGCCAACAGTCTCCGCATCCACAAATGACGGCTTAACAGACAATAGCCCAACCGATATCGAACACTACAGAAAAGCGGCAGAACTAGCTGAGCAGGCCACTGCGATCGCCCAGTCGGTTGCCCAGTCTTCAGACAAAGCCCCAAATGCAGACCTCACAGAGCGCGAACGCGAGATGTGGGCCCGCGCCATCAGCGCTCTGGGCAAAGTCTCAAACCAGTCTGGGCTTCACCAGCGAGCAGCTATCAAGCAAGCTGCCTACCAGCAAAAGCTAGAAGCTGCTGAGCGCAAAGTCACCGCTGCCGCCGATACATTTATTGGCGACATTGTTCGAACCGTTGGGGTTGACGCTGCGCTACTGCACGTCACAGTGTGCGAGCTGAGCGCGGGACCTCGAAGCGCTTCGGGAGAGACAGCTAATGGATTATGGGAAGGTGGCCTGTCAGCGCAGCCGGTGAAATACTGTCTGAACTATCAGGGCGATGAACCTATGGCCAGTACGGCCAGTCTGATCAAGCTACCGATTGCGATCGCCCTGATTGCCAAAGCCGCCACAGGCAATATCGACATCGACGATGACATCGTCATCGACCCCAAAAATTTCACTGAAAATGCGGTGGGCTTTACCCTGAAGGTGAGCCAGGAGTACTCACTGCGCCGGGTGATGACGCAGATGATCAAAAACAGTGACAACATTGCCACCAATCAGCTGCTCGACTATCTGGGCTATCCCTACATCAACCAAACCCTCAAGCAGCTAGGCTACGCAAAGACCTCCGTTGGCCACAAGCTGATCGGCGCCGAAACGGCCCCAGCCGACTTTGGAGAAGGTATTAACCAATCGACCACCAACGAAATCACCGCCATGATGGCGCAGGTCTACAGTTTGGGTCGCCCAGAAGAGTTGGACATTCTGGCCGCCCTGAGCCGCCAGGAAGACATAGAATTTGGCTACAAGGCAACGCAAGATTTGGGACCCACCGTAAAATGGCTGGGCGAAAAAACCGGTCAAAATAACCTGGTTATCGCTTCGACTATGGCTGTCGAAATCGACCAGGAAAGCTATGTCATCACAGTTGCCCTCGACGGCGGGGGCGATATTCCGGCGCTCAGAGAAGTCATTCGTCGAATTGCAATTCACCTCAAGGAAACGACGCTTTAGGCCGTTGAATGTCTATCTCTGGTGCTTTCTTTCGGCCATTTCTTCTATTTCTTTGTCGTTATTCAGCAATGGCTAAGAACTTTTGCTAAGGCGCTGAGGCATCGCGGGCATTCTGAGTCCGACACCTTCGACCCTAAGCAACTATGACCATCCAGGAAGGGCTTTTTCAGCTCGACATGACTGACCACCATGCAGTGCTTGGCTTTTCCTTAGCAGCAGCGCCCAAACAGGTCAGACAGCGATACCTAAAAATTGCGCGTAAGCTTCATCCAGACAGCCTTCGTGAAGCTTCCGATAAGCAGCGAAAACTCGCCAGCGAACTGCTCTCCAAGCAAGTGAACCCAGCCTACGAAGCACTCAGCCAGGACAAGACGGTAAAAGAGCACAAGATTTTGCTCAAAATGAAGCGAAAGCAGCTAATCGATGACCCCTCCATCGTGACGCTGAAGAGCGAGGCAGCGAAAAAGCTGCTCAACGCCAGGTCCATAGAGGCAGACTACACCGCTGCCCTCACCAAAATCGCCGCGACTCAGTTCGACGACCTCAGCCGGGTAGAAGCTGCCATTGGGGAACTGAGCGAGCTAAATGCGGTGTATCTCATGCGCCAGCAGTCTGCTGAAAATACTGCCAGGCAGAAGGCTCAAACGGGTGCTCAATCCGGTAGTCGGACCCGCCCCCAGTCGGATGCTCAGAACAATACAGGCAACAGCAACGCCGCAGCCGGTGGTAAAACCTCCACCGGATTGCAAAGGGGTCGCACCGGTTCACGTCAGAGTCCAATCATTCAAAGCTATCTGAAGCGCGCCCAAGAATTCGAATCTCAACAGGACTATTCTCGCGGTATTTTAGAGTTGCGAGAAGCGATCACCTCCCATCCCAAGAGCGCCCCTTGCCACGCCTACTTGGCGCGTCTGTACCTCAGCGCCGGACAGGCCACCCTGGCCAAAATTCACGCGAAACAAGCCCTCACCTTTGACCCAGAAAATAACACTGCGCAAACCGTGCAGTCTAAGCTGATGGGTCAAGGTGGCAAAAAGGCTGCCGCGAAAAAGGGGCAGGCCAGTGCCGCCAAGGGCAGCGTCAAGAAGAACGCAGCAAACAGTCAGAAAGCAGGTGACAAAAAGAAGGGAGGCGGTCTTTTGAGCGGATTGTTTGGTGGAAAAAAACGATAGATGCCAAAAGGGAATACATACCACCCGCCAACGGGTGGCCGAGACCTGCTCCCCCTAGACGTGGTCCAAAAGCGATGGATCGAAGACCGGCTGGAAGAAGTCTTTCACCGGTGGGGCTACCACCGCATCATTACTTCAACCGTAGAGACGATGGATACGCTGATGGCGGGCGGCGCCATTGAGCGAATTGAAGTTATTGAGCTGCAGATGAACCAGCTGGGCGGCCAGCGGCTCGGACTGCGCCCAGAACTCACCGCTTCTATTGCGCGGGCAGCGGTAACCCGTCTCGCCTCAGTCACCTATCCCCAGCGGCTGTACTACAACGCCAACGTCTTTCGCCGCTCCGCAACCGGTAGCCAGGGCGGACAGCAGGAATACCACCAGGCGGGGATTGAGCTATTGGGCAGCAGCGGCCTGATGGCAGATGCGGAAGTGCTGCTGCTAGTGGCAGACTGTCTGAGTGCGCTCAAGCTTGCTGACATGCATATTGTCCTAGGCGAAGCCGCCCTGACCTATTCTCTGCTGGCGCCTTTCCCCGAAAAGCAGCGTGAACAGGTGCGACACAGCATCGCGGCACTGGACCGGGTGGCGCTAGAGACCTTGGACCTGCCTGAAGATTTGCAGGTGTTGGCCCTGCGGCTGATGGACCTGCGGGGTGACCCCAGCGATGTGCTCTCTAAGCTCAGCGAGTTTGATCTAGACGCGCGGCAGCAGGCGATCGCAGCGCAGCTCAAGTCTCTAATCGATCTACTGGGAACCGAGCGAGAGCAAGGCATTCAGGTCCCCTCGGTAATTCTTGACCTGAGCTTAATTCGCCCCTTCGACTACTACACGGGCATTGTCTTTGAGGTGGTCGGTAATGGACAGCGCGTGGGCCAAGGCGGTCGCTATGATGACCTGCTGGCGGTGTACGACCCCAACCCAGATAGCCGAGGCTTCCCGGGTGTGGGCTTCGTGCTAAATATTGAGCGGCTGTACCGGGAGCTGGTGCCCAGCGGTCACCTACCGAAGGAGACGCCACCCAGCGACTGGCTGATCGTGCCGAAAGGTGAGGCAGCAGCGGCAGCGGCCCTGGCCTACGCGCAGAAAGCAAGGCAGTCGGCCAATGTGGTGCGGGTGGAGATGAGCTTGGATTTGGACCAGTCAGCAGAGCAGGTGAGAGCGATCGCCCGGAAGCGAAACATCAGTCGCATCGCCTGGATTTCGGCGGAGGGCTTGCCCGATATCGAGGTTGTTAACTAGACTTAACAAAAGGAATTTGTCTTGAGAAAAGTGAAATGGCCCACACCATTGTGACCGATATCTGCGAGGGCGTTGCAGACTGCGTCGATGCTTGCCCAGTGGCCTGCATTGACGAAGGCCCTGGCAAAAATAAGAAGGGCACTGGCTGGTATTGGATTGACTTTGATACCTGCATTGACTGCGGCATTTGTCTGCAGGTATGTCCGGTAGAAGGGGCGATCCTGCCGGAGGAGAAGCCTGAGCTGCAGAAGACGCCCTAGGGCGATGAGTCAGTAGCAAATTGGGTTCGCCAAGACTTGGGTCAGTGCGTTGCTAGCGCTCTCTGAGATGCTTGGGTTTCCAGCCTGGAATAGACTGCTGCGGGCTGCGAGAGAACACAAGACAGTCGGACTCTACGGGCTTAGTAATAACTGAGCCTGCGCCAATGGTGACGTCTTCACCGATGGTGATGGGCGCAACTAGGCAGCTGTTGGCACCGGTTTTAGTGCGATCGCCAATCACGGTTTTGTGCTTATTTGTGCCATCGTAGTTCACGGTAATGGTCCCAGCGCCAACGTTTACCTGCTCGCCGAGTTCGGCATCTCCCAAGTATGAGAGGTGCGCTGCATTGGTGTTGTTCCCAATCGTGGATTTCTTCACTTCAACAAAGTTGCCAATTCGACAGCTTTCGCCGATGACGGCCTTCCCGCGTAGGTGGGCAAACGGGCCGATGCGGCCAGAAGCGGCGACTTCACTGTCGGTGACAACAGAATGAACAACTTTGGTATTGTTGCCGATGGTGCTGTTTTCTATCAGGCTGCCTGGGCCAATGTGGCAGCCCGTGCGAACGATCGAGTGCCCTCGCAGGTTGGTCTGCGGCTCTATGGTGACATCGGGCTCCACGGTCACAGTGGCGTCGATAGTGATGCTGGCTGGATTGATGAGCGTCACCCCGGAGAGCAGCAGCTCGTCCTTAATGCGCGTTTGCATGACGGCTTCGGCTTCAGCCAGCTGCTTGCGATTGTTTATCCCGGCAATTTCTGTTGTTGGGGCGTCCATGGCCATGACGGGCGAGAGATCTTTGATCACGTCAGTGAGGTAGTACTCTTGCTGGTCGTTGTCTGCCTTTAGGTGGGGCAAAATAGTCATCAGCGCGGCCCAGTTGAAGCAGTAAATGCCTGCGTTAATGCGCTGATTTTCGCGCTGGGCAGGGGTACAGTCACGGTGCTCAATAATCTCTTTTACGATGAGCTGCGCATCGCAGAAGACCCTGCCATAGCCGGTGGGATCTGCCATCTGAGCGGTCAAAATGGTGGCCGCATTGCCGTTTTCGGTGTGGGTTTTCACCATTTGTTCGATGGTTTCAGGCTTCAGTAAGGGCACGTCCCCATTCAAAACCAGCAGATTGCCCTCGAATCCTTCCAGGGCTGGAATCGCCTGTTGAACGGCATGGCCGGTGCCAAGCTGCTCAGTCTGCTCGACAAATTCTAGGTCTGGAACACCTGCAAGCGTCGTTTTGACCTGGTCGGCCGCGTAGCCAATGATGGCCAGCTTGCGGGTGGGGGCAACGCGTGAAGTGCTAGCGAGAACGTTTTCAACGAGGGTAAGGCCGCTGAGCCGATGGAGAACTTTGGGCAGCTTGGAGCGCATGCGGGTGCCTTTGCCTGCTGCTAGGATTGCGATCGCGAGTGAATCAGCCATAAGCTTTGTTTGCTTCCGTATTTGCTTCCGTTGCTTGTCAGTGAATTTGTTTTGTTGAAGACGTTCTTCTCAGCGCTTTTCTCAGCCGGACACCTTAGTCAGAGACCTTAGTCAGAGACCTTAGTCAGAGACCTTAGTCAGAGACCTTAGCCGGGCACCATCGCAATACATTCAATTTCAACCAAGACATCTTTGGGCAAACGAGCCACTTCTACGCAGGCCCGTGCGGGTGCATTTTCATCCCCAAAGTGCTTGGCATACACTTCGTTCATCGCAGCAAAGTCATTCATGTCCTTAAGAAACACCGACGTTTTCACCACCTGGGAAAAGTCTGAACCGGCTGCCTCTACAACAGCTGCCAAGTTCTGGAGCGATTTCTCAGTCTGTTCGGCAACGGTCTCGCCGACCAGCTCGCCTGTGGCAGCATCTAGCGGAATTTGGCCCGCGACAAAGAGCATGGCACCTGAAGCGACAATGCCCTGGTTGTAAGGTCCAACGGGAGCAGGGGCTTGATTGGTCTGAATAATTTTGCGCACGGTTTTTACAACTGATGTTTACTTTAGACTTTGTTGGGGTCTTTTTTGGCTGGGGCTCTTTTGAAGCTTTTGGGGCTCTCTTTAAAGGTGGCTATTGGCTGGGGCAGCACGGAAATAATTCTAAGGGTTGGTGCGGGTTTAGGCTAGAGACGGGGGCGATTGCCATAGTGGCGATACTGCCAGTAATCCTGCAGGATTTGGCCGTGGTCGAAGCAGAGCTCGGTAGGGATTTCCCAGGGGGTGAAAAGGGCCAGGCTCTTGGCGTCGTCTTGAGCGGTAGGTTCGCCCGTCGCGATCGCCAAAAAGACAATGCTAATGGTGTGCTGCCGCTGGTCGCGGGCCGGGTCTGAATACACCTGGAATTGCTCAAGTAGGGTAACAGTTAAATCCGTCTCCTCTTTGGCCTCCCTGCGAGCAGCCGTTTCGACCGATTCACCATAGTCTACAAATCCACCTGGCAGCGCCCAGCCATGGGGAACATTTAGGCGTTCTATTAGTACGATAGGTCGGTGGGGGCGATCGCCCATCTCAATAATCAGATCAACGGTGGGCGCTGGGTTGCGATAGGGCATGTGGCTTTCGCTGTTGCTGGTGGATGGCAGGCTGATTGTGGCGTCCTGACATTCTCCCACTGTTCCCTATTTTTTTGAGCAACGTTCTGCCAAAAAGCAGGTCTGCGACCTAGCGACCCGTGATAGAGTCTGTGCAACATCATCAACGTATTTATGTCATTTCCTAGAGCCAGTGGTATATTGCTCCACCCGACCTCGCTTCCAGGCCGTTTCGGCATTGGCGATTTGGGGGGCAAGGCCTATCAATTTGTCGATTTTTTGGTGGATACACAGCAGCAGCTTTGGCAAATTTTGCCGCTGGGGCCAACCGGTCATGGCAACTCTCCCTACATGTCCTATTCGGCAATGGCGGGAAATCCCATGCTGATTAGCCTTGAGACGGTGCAGTCCCAAGGACTTTTGACAGATGATGAGCTGGCCCGGACGCCGCTTTTTCCGATAGACCGGGTCGACTACAGCGCGGTGAGCGACTTTAAGCTGGGGCTCTTGCGCAAGGCTGCTGATCGGTTTAAGTTTTCTGCCAGCGATGAGTTGAAGGCAGCGTTTAGTCAGTTCCGGGTGGACTACGCCAGCTGGCTAGAAGACTATGGCCTGTTTATGGCCCTCAAGGGACATCACGCAGGGGCCTCATGGTCCGACTGGGAGGAGCCTTTTGCCCAACGAGACACCGATGCGCTCAACCGAGTGCGGGTTGACCTAGCCGCTGAGATTTTTTATCACGAGTACATGCAGTTTGAATTTTGTCGGCAGTGGGCAGAGCTCAAAGCCTACGCCAATCAGCGAGGCGTACAAATCGTAGGGGATATGCCGATCTATGTGGCACACGATAGCGCAGATGTGTGGGCCAACCCCAAATACTTCATGCTCGATGAAGAAAAACTGACGCCTTCTCAGATGGCAGGCGTTCCTCCCGACTACTTCAGTGAGACGGGGCAGCTGTGGGGCAACCCCACCTACAACTGGGAGGTGCTGGAGGCAGAGGGCTTTGGCTGGTGGCTGAAGAGAGTGCGCGCCCTGTTAGGGTTTGTTGATCTCATTCGGATTGACCATTTTCGCGGGTTTGAGGCGTATTGGGCGGTGCCTGCGGGTCACGAAACGGCCATGCATGGCCAGTGGGTCGAAGCGCCGGGGGTCACCTTTTTTGAAACGGTGGAGGAGAAGCTAGGTCAGCTGCCTTTCCTGGCAGAGGATTTGGGCCTCATTGACGAAAAAGTGGAGGCGCTGCGCGATCGCTTCGACTTCCCCGGCATGAAAATCTTGCAGTTTGCCTTTGGCTCCGACCATCAAAACCCCTATCTCCCTTTCAACGTAGACCGCAATTTCTTGATCTACACCGGTACCCACGACAACAACACGACGGTGGGCTGGTTTGAGCAGGCTTCTGATTATGAAAAGCAGCGAGTGGCCACCTTTGTGGGCGCATTCGACCCAAATGCCGTGCACTGGGCAATGATTCGTATGGCGCTCAGCTCGGTGGCGAATCAGGCGGTGACTCCCCTGCAGGACGTATTGGGCCTGGGCAGTGAGGCGAGAATGAATACCCCAGGTATTGGCGAGGGCAACTGGGAGTGGCGCTACGTAGAGACGATGCTGACGCCCGGCGTGTGTACTCAGCTGAGAAGGCTGACAGAACTCTATGGGCGATCGCGCGACCAGACCGGACAAATGAACCAAGACGGGCAGGGTTGACAGCAGCCCGTGAAGCCAAGCTGACAGCCAGTCGGACCGCCCAACCCGACAACCGAACCCGATAACCGAACTTCTTATCTAGACAGGCTTTGCTACGCTGAAGCTGGTAAAGCGTTTGTTCTGTTTAGTGAATATTTACAGGGAGGAGAAGACCGCATGGCCGCCACTGACTTCAAAGACTACTACGCCATTTTGGGGGTCAGCAAAACGGCAGGGGCTGATGAAATCAAGCGTTCTTTTCGGAAGCTAGCCCGAAAGTACCACCCTGACGTAAACCCAGATGACAAAGCTGCTGAGGCAAAGTTCAAAGAAGTCAGCGAAGCCTACGAAGTTCTTTCCGACCCCGATAAGCGCAAAAAGTACGATCAGTTTGGTCAGTATTGGCAGCAGGCAGATCGGGCAGGGGCGGGCGCAAGGGCAGGCGGTCCGGGGGCGGCGGCAGGCGGCTTCGACTTTGGTGCCTACGGCAGCTTCGACGACTTTATTAATGAGCTACTTGGCCGCATGGGCGGTACCAGCGGATTTGGTGGTGCTACGGGTGCCCGTGGCGCCCAGTCCTACGGATACCAGCAGCCGGGCGGCTTTGGCACGAGTGGCTTTGGCTTCGATCCGAGAACGGCGGGTCGAGCTGGGGCGCGAGCTGCAGGCGCGGGCCGGAGCCCACTAGACCAAGAGGCAGAACTGAAACTCACCATGTCAGAAGCCTTTCGCGGCGCGCAAAAGCGCTTTAGCATTGGCGGCGAGTCCGTGACTGTCCGCATCCCGGCAGGGGTAAAACCCGGTAGCAAGATCCGCCTCAAGGGCAAAGGCGCGCTGAACCCGCAGACGAAGCAGCGCGGCGATGTCTATCTGACGGTGAGTCTTTTGCCCCATGGCTTCTTTAACCTCGATGGCGACAAGCTCACCTGCGAAGTACCCATCACGCCCGATGAAGCCGTGCTAGGGGCCAAAATCTCTGTGCCCACGCCCGATGGCAGCGTGACAGTAAGTGTGCCTGCCGGGGTAAAATCGGGGCAGTCTTTGCGACTACGCGGTAAAGGCTGGCCAAACAAGAAGAATACAAGCAGAGGCGATCAGCTTGTAAAAGTGGTGATTACGCCGCCGCAGAACTTGAGCGACAAGGAAAGGGCTCTCTATGAGCAAATCAAAGCAATACGGTCGGAAGATCCTAGAGGGGCGATCTCAAACAACAAACTCTAGAGTGCAAACAACAAAAGCGCGATCGCCATCCAGCATTTCGCTTACCGTTTGAATAGGCAGATCCAGACTAGCCGCAAGCTCTGCTCCAGCATGGCGGCAGAGATATCCATGCCCGATACCGAGAAACCCGATTCTGAGAGATATTTTGTCAATCGCCCCTGTCCACATCCGATATCAAGCACGCTAGCCCCAGCGGGAAAGTACTTTTCGATAAAGCGTTTGGGAAGGGGATGGCGAAATTCTTTGGAGGTAGCGCTGGCATTCCAAAATTCGACAAGCTGCGATGAACTGGGGACGTTTTCGGCCATGGCGGAATACTCTGCTGAATTTTTGCTGTGACTTCCACTGTAAACATGGTCGCGCAAATTGGTCAGGCCGTCGCTGCGCAGATAGGGAAAGGGGAAAGGGTAGGTCGGATTTCGTCGGGGTTAGTCTGCCGTTGCCAAAGGCATCAGGAAAACATCGAGTACAGGCTGTGGTTCTGTTCACGTCGTACCCGTAAAGAACGCTATGTCTCCATCCGTTCCTGCCAATTCCCAAAATCGCGCTCAGCCACAGTCTTCAACCCGGATCGCTTCTCGACCTGTTAGCTACTGTTTTAACCGCGACTGTCAGCAGCCGGAGAATTTGACGTCGGGAAACCTCTGTGAGTGCTGCGGTGAGAGTCTCCTGCTCAAAGATCGCTACCGGGCTATCGAGCTGATTGGCCAAGGCGGCTTCGGTCGGACATTTAAGGCTGTTGATGAATCGAAGCCATCCCGGCCCTACTGCGCAATCAAACAGTTTTGGGTTCAGCGAAATAGCCACAGTGCGGATAAAGCGGCTGAACTATTTGAAAAGGAGGCGCAGCGGCTGGCAGTGATGGGCGCACATAGGCAAGTTCCGTCGCTGCTGGACTATGTGGTGGAGAAAAACGGACAGTACCTTGTGCAAGAGTTTGTAGCGGGGCAAAACCTGGCCCAGCTACTAGCAGAGAAGGGGCCGTGGCGTGTTGCGCAGGTGCAGCAGCTATTGCTGGACCTGCTACCTGTGCTGCAGTTTGTGCATGAGCGCAACCAGGTTATTCATAGAGACATTAAGCCTGAAAACATTATCCGAAGGGAACGGGATGGTGTTTTGGTACTGGTGGACTTTGGGGCTTCGAAGCAGGTCTCGGAAACGACGCTAGCTAAAACAGGAACGGTGATTGGCTCAGCGGCGTATACCGCGCCAGAGCAGGTGAGGGGAAAGGCCGTTTTTGCGAGTGATTTGTATAGTTTGGGTGTGACCTGCATTCACTTGCTGACTCAGGTACCCCCGTTCGAGCTGTTCGACAGTGGTGAAAACACCTGGACTTGGCGACACTTTTTGCCGCGCTCAGCAAACAACAAAGCCAGAAACAAGACTTCTCGCAAGCAGCTTGAACAGCTAGGCACGGTTCTAGACAAAATGCTGATGGGGGCTACGAAGAAACGATATGCATCGGCATCAGATGTTTTGAAAGACTTACGCCAGCCGAAGAGAAAGCGCACCGTCCGTAAAACCTTGTTGCTTGCTGGCACGGGGGTGATCGCCCTGATGGGCGCTCGGGCACTGGTGTCGCCGCTGTCGCAACGGGTATCTGCCCCGGCCATGACAACAACAACACCCAGTAGCTACGATTGGGCAGAATCTCCCGTAGAGCGATCGCCCAATGAACCCGGTGGATTGTTTAGCTATGGAGAGAATGGAGAATCGCGCTCTTTTCCGCTGGAGCATACGTCGGTGGATGCTCGGGTGGCGGGGAATCTGTCGCGAGTGGAAGTAACGCAGACATTTACGAACCCTTATGACACGCCCCTGGAAGCGATTTATAAGTTTCCGCTGCCAGATGAAGCGGCAGTGGACGATATGGAAATTCGGATAGGCGATCGGATCATTCGCGGTCTGATAAAAGAGCGCCAGGAAGCGCAGGAAATCTATCAGGAGGCCAAAGAAGCCGGGCAGACAGCGGCGCTGTTAGAACAAGAGCGAGCGAACATTTTTACCCAGTCTGTGGCGAATATTCGACCGGGTGAAACGATTGAGGTGGTGATTCGCTACAGCAACAGTTTGGAATTTGTGGGGAGCGATTACGAGTTTGTGTTTCCCATGGTGGTGGGTCCGCGATTTGAGCCGGGTGATGCGCCAAGTAATTTGGAGGCGATGAATCATCTAGGGGCGGCGATCGCAGCGGAAGTCAATCCGTCATATTTGCCAGAAACTCGCTCAGGGCAAGACATTGATGTGACAGTGGAGATTGATGCAGGGGTTGAAATTGCGGGGATGAGTTCGCCCTCCCACGATATCCTCAGCCAAAAATCGGGCTCATTAACCCGAGTGACCCTAGCGGCAGGAGACACGATTCCAAATAAAGACTTAATTCTGCGCTATCAGGTGATGGGCGCAGACACCCAGGCAACCGTGCTCACCCAGTCAAATGAGCAGGGCGGACACTTCTCGACCTATCTGATTCCGGCGGTAGACTATGCACCAGAGCAGGTGGTGCCAAAAGACGTGGTCTTTTTAATCGATACTTCTGGTTCGCAGTCGGGTGAGCCGCTGGCCCAGTCCCAGGAGCTAATGCGACAGTTCATCAGTGGATTGAACCCAGAAGATACGTTCACCATCATTGACTTTGGCAACGAGTCGAGAAAGCTATCTCGAAGGCCGCTGGATAATACGAGAGAAAACAGGGCTAGGGCGCTGAGGTACATCAACAATTTGCAGGCGAATGGCGGTACCTATTTGATGGGCGGCATTGATACCGTGCTCGGCTTTCCGGAGGCTGAAGATGGACGACTGCGTAGCATTGTGCTGCTCAGTGATGGCCTGATTGGCAATGATGAGGAGATTATTGGGCGGGTGCGCGATCGCCTCCAGCCTGGCAACCGGCTCTATAGCTTTAGCGTTGGATTTGCGCCCAACCAGTTTGTGATGGACCGCCTAGCAGAAGTGGGCCGGGGAACAACGACGCTGGTGCCGCCCAACGATGACGCGGTAGAAATCTCGGAGAAATTTTTCCGCGAGATCAACAATCCGGTGGTGACCAGTATTGAAGTGAGCTGGAAAGGGGAAGGGGAAGCCCCAGAGATTTATCCGCAGGCGGCGCCAGATTTGTTTGCTAGCCAGCCCTTGGTGCTGCACGGGAGGAAGCAGGATCAGCGCGATGGTCAGCTGGTCGTGACTGGCACTGTAGCGGGCGGCGCACCTTACGAGAAAGTGCTAGATGTACGGTTTGGGCAGGTCGGCGGAAATGGTGCGATCGCTCAGCAGTGGGGGCGATCGCGTATCAAAGAGCTGATGAATGAACTGTATGGCCGCGAAAATCCTAAAGATGTGAAGGCCGTGACAGAGACAGCGCTGGATTACAATTTGCTCTCAAAGTACACGGCGTTTGTCGCTGTGAGCGAAGAGGTGCGGGTAGAACCGGGCAGAACGGTTACAGAAGATGTACCCGTCGAGGTACCCCAGGGAATGGCATCTCCAACGACAGGAACGCCAAGTGCCGCAGTCCCAGAGCCCAGTGAAATCATCGGGAATCTGTTGATTATTCTGTTCTTGTTGGGGTTCTTTGCGCGGAAGCGCTGGCACAAGTTTTCTGTCGTGCTGCTGACTAAGAAGAGCTAGGAGACAGGTGGGTTTGTATCTAATTAGACTTACCGATGCCAAGCGATTTCTTGCTCTTCTTGAGGTCTTTCCAGAGCGCTTTAATTTGACGGTAGGCTTCGGCCTGGGTGATTTTGCCGCCAGTCTCCAAAGCGCTAATGAATTCGATCCGCTTTGAGAAGGTTTGCAAGTTCGCATTGAATGCCAAGCTCTCTGGGGAGAACTGGCCGTGATAGCGGCTGCGAGGCTGTAGGAAATTGCTAAGTTCTGACCGATTGGAAATGTTTGAATAAGTCATTTTTGATTACCTATATATAACCTGTATATAACCTGGCAGCAACCACAAATCTGCTCAGACTTTATATCATATTTGAGCAGATTTTATGGCTTAATTTACCAAGCTATCAGTGATAGCTGACGATTTCTCTGCAATAGGGGTTTGTTTGTAACAATACTTTTTACTGAACGCTGGTTTTCGTTGTTTTTACTTAGCTGAATAGTTCGCTTGACTGCTTAGAAAGCGTGATGAAGCTGAGTCCACCGAATGCAAGCACAGCGATCGCAGAGAAAATCAGCGACCCGGTGCCCACGTGCCAGTAGTCAAACCCTGCTGGATTTGAGAGGGCTACCAGCACCGCCATCAGGGCGACCCGGGCAGCGTTGATGGTGAAGCCGAATGAGATCGCCATCACCGGTAACAAAACCCTATGCGGCCAGCGCGTCGGCACCAGCGCCAGCACTAGCCAGCTTAGCCCCAACAGCTGGAAAACCATTCTCACACCCGAGCACCCGTTGTAAACCTCAATGGAGCCAGCCGGTAAAACAATCCAAACGCCCTGACGAACAACGTCAAAGCCGAGCAGCCACAGAATCGAAGTGGAGAACTTCGCGGTCAGTAAAGAGATATCAAACAGATAGATAAATTCCCAGGGAATGGCCAGAAATCCCAATAGAAACAGTTCACGCCGGTATTGTTTGAGCCCTCGAATGCCCGAAGCCAGCAAGCTCCAGCCAAACAATGAGAGCAGTGGTGAAAGTCGTAAAAAGAAGTCTCCTTCGAAGAGGTAGAGACTTTTATAAAGCACCAGTGAAAGCATAGCCGTACCTAGAAGTGAAGAAACCAAATCGCTCTTTAGCTTCAGATGATGACGCTTTTGCCAGAGCAGCAGGGCAGCAGCCACCCAAAAGAGAAGACTGGAACTGGACAGATCGGTCTTTCCACCAAAGTGTTCTGCTAGATTGAGATGGAGCGCGGCTAGCCCGCTGAAGATGCCGATTAGCCAAATTTTTGCAGAAGAAAGCGCCATCTTATAGCTCTGTATTTTGTAATTTTTGGGGTATGGCCCTGTAGATAAGTCCCGCAGGCAATAGAAAGCCCAATAGAGAACCTTGCCAATAGAAAAACTTGTCTCTTTGCGAGCGGACTAAGCTTACTGATAACGTGGACTACAGCGCAGAGTGAGCTAATTTCGGCTGCTTTCTTCGGTCTATTCTTCAGTGACAAACGGTGACGAAAAGCCAAGACACTCCCATATATCGTGTGGTTCTATCAAATGCAAACAGCTATTGAGCTATTGGCAGTGGTTGCCAGCGCAGTTTACGGTGTGCTGCTCGCTCGTCGATATGGCATGGATTTTGTCGGTGTCTTCTGTATGGCCTTTGTTGTCGCGTTTGGCGGCGGCACGCTCAGAGACCTTTTTCTTGACCGCCACCCCCTGTTTTGGATTCGCGAACACCACTACCCGGTGATTGTTTTCATCATCGCTGTGGTGACATCTGGCATCCCTCGAATTCCCAAGCGGATAGAGTTAGCTTTGCGGTTTCCTGACGCGCTTGCACTTGGCTTTTTTACCATTGCAGGAACCGATGCCGCGCTTGGTGCGGGCACCTCTTTTTTCATTGCTTCACTGCTGGGCACTGTCACGGGCACCTTTGGTGGTGTCATCGGAGAT
Source organism: Cyanobacteria bacterium J06626_6 (assembly GCA_038523095.1). Lineage (GTDB taxonomy): Bacteria > Cyanobacteriota > Cyanobacteriia > Phormidesmidales > Phormidesmidaceae > Phormidesmis. Next base: position 56,633 of record JBCBJS010000018.1, on the reverse strand, counting down.
GTCATCTGCAATCGTGTGCCGAGTATATTTCGCCCTGCGCCCCTATTCGCGACGTGCTCGTTTACAGGTGCGTGGATTTATATTTTGCTGAGTTCCATACCCAATATTCAGGCATACGCAGCCCTAGTTGCAATTAGCTTCATTGTGGTGTTTCGCCTCGCTGCCATTCGCTACCAATGGCTGCTTCCCCGCTTTGCAGACGATTAATCCTTCTAATGGGGTTTCTGCGAGGGTTCTACGGAGGTTTATTAGACTAAAAGCACTGATTGAGCTGAGGTTACCAATGACCCTTGCAGCTGAGCGACTGTTACAGCAGACAGCTGTTGGCTTTGATGCCTTTCTGGCTAAATATGGGAAAGACAACCAATACGAGCTCATTGACGGAGAAATTTTTGACTTGGAACCGACCGGTCAGCATGGGGAAATTGCTGCCTTTATCACCCAATTACTACTTACAGATGAGCTTGCGCGCCCATCGCAAACAGCTTCACTCTCACCAGGTGTCGAGCATCTTTGTAAATGGCAGCGGCGTTGTGGTGCACGTTGGTATCTACAAGCACGAGTTCCTTGCGTGGACTGTGGGCTTTTTGGAAGAGTTGCTGGCCCATTTCTACCGGGATCAGCGGATCGCCTTTGGCATGAACAAGCAGCATGGGCACCTTCAGCTGATTTACTTTCTTGAGGGAGTCGAAGCGCTGAGTAAGCAGCCAGCGTACGGGAAACCATTGGGCGTAGCGAGAGCGGCTCACCATCTCTGCCATGGAGGTGAATGAGTTGTGAACGATGAGACCAGCTAAGTGGGGATGCTTGCTGGCCAGATCGATAGCGATCGCACCCCCCAGAGAATGCCCGTACAAAAATACGCTCTTTTCTGGAATGTCACGCACCTGGGTCACATATTTCAGCGCCGTTTCCGCATCTTGATAGAGCGAAGCCTCGGTCGGAAAGCGCCCATCGCTCAATCCATAGCCCCGATACTCAACAAGCAATAGATTGAAGCCCAGCTGCCGCAGCCAAAATGCCTGGGTCACATTGAAGCCAATATTCAATCCCGCACCGTGAAAATAAATCAGCGTGCCGATAGGATGCTTGGTATGGGGAATCCACCAGCTGTGCAGCTTCTCAGCGTTTGGCTGACTGGCTTTAGCCGGAATCCAAATATCTTCGTAGGAAAGGTTGTGTGAGGCCGGGGTGGTTTGCAGGCTGTGGGTCGGATGATATATCAGCCTGGGCTGCATGACCCAGAGGATAGTGCAAGCCAGCCCGTAGGCCAGCAAGGTAGCGACCATCAGCCTTTTGGTCAGGTGCGCCCAGCGTTGGCGAAAGCGGCGGTTCAGGCACAGTTTCAGGGTCAGAAAAATTGCGATCGCCAGCAACCCAACATAGACCGTGTTACTCATCGCAAAAAAGAAAGGGGCCACCGCCGACAGAAACTCTCGAAGCGCTATGGGCATGGGATGTCACAAAACCTGCTGCTTGCATTTTGAAGAATGGCCCTATCTCCCGTCAACTGCTAAAAAGTGCTGATTTGGCGATTAATCTCACGCCAGGCGGTCTCTAAGCTTCGGTGAGCCGCGCGCTCACTCGAATACTGAGCGAGGGGTGTGGAAAGCTGTAGCCAAAGGCAGCGCTGATCAGGTAGGGTGGCTTGGCCAGTGAACCACGGAACAATCCGGGCTAGGCGCGTATCGTAGACCATTCGATTTCGGTTGAACTGGTCGCTGGTTACGGTGGCAGGCCCGCGAGCGTTTAGGCAAGTTTCTAGGCGGGCATTTCCGCCATTGGAAAAAAGACCGTCGGAAAAAAGACCGTAGTGGTTTTTATGAGTATCTTGCTTGAGTGCAACACTGAGCTGTTGGGTTTGCTCTGCAATGCCCGTCTTTAAGTCGCCGTCAGTATTCACCAAGTAGGAGATTTTGAGGTCTAGGGCAGTGTTGTTTTGTTCGTAGCTGTAATGGTGGGTTGAAATGACCTCTCCGGCTACCCCTTGAGTGGGCTGCGCCGGTTCCAGGTTCAATTTTGATTTCAGTTCTGTTTCCGATTCTGGCGTGATGGATATCAGCTGCCAGTCAGCTAGGGGAAGGTGTGCCGGTGGTGTAAAAGTTGGATAGGTTGGGGTTTGGGCGCTGGGTGAAGTGGTGGTCTTGATCAAGATGGTGGTCAGTGCGATCGCCGTTCCCACCATCATCACCTGCCGGCAGGTATCAGTTTTCAGCCTCATAGATCCTGCCCAGCTTTTACCAGACATCAGTCTCAACGACAGGAGCAACTACACTACGAAAACACCAACTTTCGCAAAAAAGTCACGTAGTTATCCCATCAAAATAACGGTATCAATGACGTGAATAATCCCGTTACTCGCTTCGATATCTGCGGCCAGCACCGTGGAGTTTTTCACCTCAAACTGCGGATCCACCCGAACCGGAATAGGTGACCCTTCCAGAGAAGCCACGCTACCAGACTGTGCCAGATCTGCTTTTTTCAAAGCACCGGAAGTGACGTGGTACTTAAGAATGCGTGCCAGCTGTGGGGGATTATCCACCAGGGTTTGCACGGTACCCGGCGGCAGCTTTGCAAAGGCATCATCGTGAGGTGCAAAAACGGTGAATGGACCTTCAGAAGATAGCGCATCAACAAGAGAAGCCGCTTGAACAGCCGCAACTAGCGTAGAGAATCCTTCGGTGGAGGCAGCAATTTCGACAATGTTGGGCATGGGAAAGAAGAGAGGGAATGAGCAAAAGAAAGGGAGAGCAAGAGAAGCGGTAGTCTCTAACGGTAGCTTTGATGCTGGATATCGCGGAGCCTCGCTTCAGGACGCCTGAAACGATCCAGCTGCTGCTCGAAAAAGGCGCGGTTAGCTTTGAGATGTTCGGGGTTGGGATCATCTAATGGATACTTGAGCGCTGCACGCAGCGCTTGAATGACCGCTGAGGTAACGTTGTACATAGAGCGCTGAAAGGTGATACCGAGCTGAATCAGCATGTCATCTTCCCCCCGAGCGTGTTGCGCATACTCTTCGACTAAGTAATCAGGCAGAAAGTGAATCATGTCCTGCATCAGCAGCGTGGGGGGAATGCCAGCACTGCCAACGGGAAAGACATCCGCGTAAAGAATGCCGTAGTGAAAGTCTTTTTGTTCGGCGGGGACCTGTCCGGCCTGGGCGTTGTAGGATTTTGTCCCTCGAAAGGGCGTAGTGCGATAAAAGATAGCTTCTACGTAGGGCAAGGCTGCTTCGTAGAGCCAGGTAAAGCCCTGCGACTTAGGAATAATCTCATAGCACTCGCCTCCGATGTAGGCATGGTGATAGATTGGCCGACCGGCAACCGCAAAGATTCCATTGACCAAGAAATCCATCGCTTCAGGCACGCTCGTCAGCTTGCCCTCATCGTACAGGTCGCTCATCTCAAAAAAGACAGGGGCCATAACCTCCCAAAAGAGACCCAGATTAGAGTAATAAGAGAGGCGCTTCACCTGCTCGTGGAACATTTCTGGAAAGAGTTTGTACAGGCTAAGCATGACCGGATTGCCCTTGAAGTAAGCGCGGATCGCCCGGTCGCTGTTTTGCCGGTACTCCTCGCTATCGAGATAGGCGTTGAACTTGGGGTTAATGTCTTCGTGCCAAAACATAGCCTGCATGCAGGCTTCGGCAAATTCCATATTGACGCGGTCGTGCCAGAGGTGATGCAGTAGCCGGGGCAGTTTGCGCTGGGTTTCACCTTTGGCCATAAAGTCTCGTAGTTCGGGGTGAGCGTCACCATTGCCCCGCCAAATGCGCAGGTCAGCAGCATCACCCGCATAGGCGTTGTTGCGATCTAGATAACCCTCGGAGATGAAATATTTGAAGGCCGGTAAGGGATTTAGAAAAACTCGCTCAGCTATGTAGAGCAAGTCTCGCCAGTAGAAATCCATGGGCACGGCGTAGGCTTTGTAGATGCCGATAATTTGTTTGAGATTTTCAGGCGTATCGGGCAGCATAGACCCGCCGGATTCGAGTCGGTGGATGATCTCGGAGAATTCGTGAGTAGAGGGCGGAATCGTGGGGGAGAGGAGAGTTGTTGTCGTCATGGAATAGAGAGGGGCTTATTGTTCCAAGGTTTTGAGGGCGAGTTCGATGGCTGGGGGCGTAGGGATGGCGGCGACCATGGCTTCTGAGGTGGTGGCGCTCCACTGGACTAGCCAGCCGGGGCGCAGACCGAGGGCGACGACCAGTGCAGCGAGGATGAGGGCAGGCACCCTTTCGCCCGTGCTGACTTTGTTGTAGTAGGCGCGGTCATTGTCTAGCTTGCCAAAGCAGGTCCGGTTGATGAGGATAACGAAATAAACGGCGGTGAGACCGGTGCCAATGACGCAGATGAGGGTTTGGATAGGGAAGGTGCTGTAGCTACCCTGGAAGACTAAAAATTCGGTAATGAAGCCGACCAGGCCTGGAATGCCAGCGCTAGCCATACCGCTTAGCACCAGCAGCGCGCTGACCATAGGCAGCCCGCGTATCGGGTTCATAAGGCCATTGAGCTGATCGAGCTGGCGGGTGCCTACCTTGGCTTCGACAACGCCGACCAGATGGAAGAGCAGTGCCAAAATCAGACCGTGGGAGACCATCTGCGAGATAGCACCGACTAGGCTCAGCTCAGTGAAGGCCGCGCCGCCAAGCATGACATAGCCCATATGGCCGATGGAGCTGTAGGCCACCATGCGCTTGATGTCTTTTTGGGCGATCGCCGTAATCGCTCCGTACAGCACACTCACCGTTGCCCACACTGCCAGACCTGGCGATAGCAGTGCCCAAGCATCTGGAAATAGCCCCATACCAAAGCGAAAAATACCGTAGGTGCCCAGCTTTGCCAGCACGCCGCCCAGCAAAATAGCCACTGGCGGAGAGGCGGCAACGTAGGTGTCGGGTAGCCAGGTATGGAAGGGTACCAGGGGAATTTTGATGCCGAACCCAACGAGCAAAATGGCGAGCAACACAACTTGACTCGATATTGGCAGCTGGATTTGCGAAACCTGAGCATAGGAGAAGTCGAAGCTGTCGCTCAGCCAGGCAACCCCCAAAAATGATGTGAGAATGAGCGCACCGGCAATTGCGGTATACAGCAAAAACTTAGTCGCCGCATACTCTTTCTTTGGACCGCCCCAGACAGAAACCAAAAAGTAAAGGGGAACCAGCTCTATTTCAAATAGGAGAAAGAACAGCAGCAGGTTCTGAGCTAAAAACGCACCTGCTACACCGCCGCTGACCAGCAGCATTAAAGAATAGAAGAAGCGCGATCGCACCGTATCAGAAGCGCTGCTATAAATGGCAATCCAAGTTAGCAAGCTATTGAGCGCCACCATCATTAGCGACAGGCCATCGAGCGCCAGCTCATAGTCTATCCCTAGCGTCGGCTGCCATGGGATGAACTCTCTCATTTGCAGTCCAGCATCGGCTAGATCAAACCGGGAAAAGAGAAAAATTGTCCAGAGTAGCGCCGCGCCAGAAACGACCAGGGCGCACAGCCGAGACTGGGCCGAGGTGAGCTTGATAGGCGCGAAGGCGATCAGCAGTGCGCCAACGATAGGTAGCCAAATAAGCGTGCTTAACATGGTGCTTTACGGAGTGTTTTGTGGGGCGTTTTATGAGGCGTTTTGAGATGTTCTATGAAGCAAATTAGCGTTGAGATTGTTCCTCATGACGATCGCTTAGAGCGCTAGCGATCGCTTTGCAAAATCAAACGATATAACCATCAGGCCAGGGAAGTAGCTCCAGCTCAGGTATAGACTGATGGCAACGACAAAGGCAGCGATGGTCAGCACATACAGCTGCATCTGGCCGCTATTGGCCCGTTTTAAGGTTTCACCGCTAAACAGTGACGTCAGCCCAACGAAGTTCACAAAGCCATCAATGACATAGTTGTCCAACCACTCCGTCAGCCTGGAGAGCCGATCTACCAGGGCAATGGCCGTAAGCTGATAGACCCTCGGGGTGTAAAAATCGTAGGCGAGCAGCTGGTTGAGCCTGGTAGGCAGCAGCTTGGCGGGATGGTCGACCCGGCCGAAGAGATAGATGTAGCTAGCAGATGAGATACCGACCACGCTAGAGAGGAAGAGCGTCCAGCCAAACGACCAGTTCAGCTGCAGCTCTGCCGGAAACAGCCCCCAGTTTCTAATCACAAAGGGCGTATGCAAAGTGAACCCGGCCATGGCAGCCATCGGGAAGACAACCAGCCAAATGGGTTCTGGTGCGCGGGTGGTAAAAGCGGTGCGATCGCCTGCAAATATCAACCCAAACATTCGCACTAGTGCGAACGCCGCCACCGCGTTGGCAACCACAACAACGGCCACCAATCCCCACTGTTGGTCAAGCCAGAGCCCTTCTACTACGGCCATCAGCGACCAAAATCCACCAAACGGCGGCAGCGCAATCAGCCCGACCACGCCCACCAGAAAAGAGAGCCCAGTCACCGGCCTACGATTCCACAATCCGCCCATTTGGGTCAGGTCTTGGGTAATCACATTGAGAATGATGGACCCGGTACTCATCAGCAGCAGCGCCGTAGCCACCGCGTGAGTGAGCACCAGCAGCAGCGCAGCCGTGACCTGCCCGGTGCCAATCGCAATAAAAGTCAGACCCATGTACGCACTCGCCAAATAGGAGAGCACTCGCTTCGCATCTATTTGGGCGGCGGCAATGAGCGTTCCACCCACCGCAGAAATGCTGCCAATCACAACCGTCATACCCGTAGCCCAAGGTGAAAGCGCAATCACAGGTGCCAGCTTAACCAGTACCCACGCCCCCGTCGCCACGACCACTGAATTACGCAAAACGGTGGTAGGCAGTGGCCCTTCCATGGCTTCATCTAGCCAGAGGTGCAGGGGGAACTGAGCGCACTTGCTGACCGGCCCCGAGACCAGAGCGATGCCGATCAGTGCCAGCGTCAGCGGCGAGTATTGATGATTGGCAGCAACAAACTCTGCCCAGGGCCCAAGTTCGCTAAAGTTCCAAGTGCCTGCTAGAGGGTAGAGTGCCAGCACACCCATCAGCAGAATTAAGTCACCCACTCGCTTGGTCAAAAAGGCATCGCGCGCGCCGCTCACCACCAGCGATTGATTGAACCAAAAACCCACAATTAAGTAGGTCCCCAAGGTCAAAATCTCTAGCAAAATGTAGCTAAAGAACAGCGAATCGCAGAGCACTAGGGCCGTCATGCCAGCTTCGAATAGCGCCAGCAGCGAATATATCCGCCCCCAGCCCCAGTCCATCTCCAAGTACCCCACCGCATAGATCTGCACGAGCAGATTGAGCACTGTGATTACCACGCTGGCACCTAGGGTAAGGGCCGACAGCTCAAGCGGTAGGGTCAAGCTAAGGTCTGCAACCTGCAGCCAAGAAAGTTCTAAGAATTGAGCGGGCTGCTGCCACACGGCGGCAAGAGCAATCACACTGTGAACGAGCGCAACAATCGTCGTCATCAGATTGAGATAACCCACCGGACGAGGCCCGGTCCGACGAATCAGCGCTGGCGACCACAGAATGGAAATCAGCGCTCCGACCAGTGGATAACAGGGTATCAACCAGCTGGTTTGGGCAAGGGCATTTGCGGTAGGTACGAGCGCGCTGGGCATAGGTACAGAGGGTGGGGGAATTTATCGAGCGATTTTTATTGATTTTTATCAGACTTGACTTGAGGGCTCAGCCATAACTGGTCTTGAATTGACCCGTGAATGGCTTAAGGCTACCTATAGAGCAAACCCTATGAATAGCGAATAAAAAGCTAAAGAATTCAATACCTAGAATATAACACTGCCTTAATCTATTCTGAATCAAAATAGTATTGAATAAACTTAATGGTGGATTTTACGCTGCTAATGGATGTGCACCCATTGTGGGAGAAGGTTGTGGGAGAAGAAAGCTGGCGATGATTTCTGACTCTGAAAAGCGTAAGGATGGGGCAACCCAACTGTCTGACGATGCAGTGCCTCATGAAGCGGTGCCCTATGCAAATTTGCCTTCACCCGAGAAAAAACAGCGGCTAACTGAGCTAGCGACGGTTTTCTTCCGGTTGGGAACGGTGGCGTTTGGTGGGCCTGCAGCGCACATCGCCATGATGGACGACGAAATCGTGAAGCGTCGGCGCTGGATGAGCCGGGAAAGTCTGTTGGACCTGATGGGCGTGACAAATCTGCTGCCAGGGCCGAACTCAACAGAGCTGGCGATCCACATCGGGTATGAGCGAGCTGGATGGGCAGGGCTGTTTGTGGCAGGTAGCTGCTTCATCTTTCCAGCCCTGGTGCTAGTGTGGCTGCTGGCGGCGGTGTATGTGCGCTACCAGACGGTGCCTGAGGTGGGCTGGCTGCTCTATGGCATCAAGCCGGTGATTATTGCGGTTGTACTGAAGGCGCTGTGGAAGCTTGGAAAGAAGGCTGCCAAAGATAGGGTAACGACCGCCGTTGGCGTGGGTGCGATCGCAGCTTACTTTGCCGGCCTCAACGAGATTTTGATGCTGTTGCTAGCCGGGCTGCTGGTGATGCTGGTTAAGAATTGGCTCAGCCGAGGAGACCACCTCGGTGCGTTTTTGCTGCCGCTTTCTGGGTCATTTGCAGGCTCACTGCTTTCAAGACGGCCTGTTTCTGGAAGTCTGGCGCAAGCGGGTGGTGCGGCTGTTGGCGCAGCATCGGCAACCGCCTCGGTTGGATGGTTGAGCGTGTTTCTGTTCTTTCTAAAGGTTGGCGCTGTTCTCTACGGTAGCGGGTACGTGCTGCTGGCGTTCTTGCAGCGCGATTTGGTAGAGCACCATCAGTGGCTTACCTCGCAAGAACTTTTAGACGCAGTGGCGATCGGTCAGATTACGCCGGGACCGGTTTTGACGACGGCGACTTTTGTGGGCTACATCGTCGCTGGGCATGCCGGGGCGATCGCTGGCACGGTCGGCATTTTTCTCCCGGCCTTCCTGCTGGTGGGTCTGGTGAATCCATGGGTGCCCAAGCTACGCCGCTCTCCCTGGGCCGGGGCCTTTCTCGACGGGGTAAATGCTGCCTCCTTAGGACTGATGGCAGGGGTTACCTACATACTGGCCCGGGCTGCTGTAGTCGATTGGCCCACGTTGGTCTTGGCAGGGTTGAGTGCGATCGCTGTTTTCCGTTTCAAGCTCAACCCTGCTTGGCTCGTTTTAGCGGGGGCAGTAGCAGGATTCGTGGTTCAAACTGTTCTTTAATATTTCGGTTGAAGTGGGTAAGGGACGGTCAAGGTTCTGACGTGCTGCGCGCACAAAACCTATGGAAATCGCTTCGCCAAGAATCGGTCTAGGCGATTGGCAAAGTTGGCTTTATCTCGATTATTCAAGGGGGGTGGTCCGCCGCCTACAGGCTCCGCGCCACCTCGAAAAGACTCTAAAAAGTTTCTGACGGAGAGGCGATCGCCAATATTTCGTGAGGTGTATTCCTCCCCGCGCGGATTGAAGACATAGCCACCTTTCTCGAGCACTTTCGCCGCCAACGGGATATCAGCGGTGATCACCAAGTCACCGGGTGTCAGCAGCTCTACAATTTTGTTGTCTGCGCCATCGAAGCCAGAAGGCACGACCAGCATCTCAGCAAAGGCTGGCACCTGCACGGGCTGATTGGCCACCAGCGTGAGCGAACACTGCGTTCGCATAGCCGCTCTAAACAAAATTTCCTTAATTGGGTTGGGGCAGGCATCGGCATCTACCCAGATGTGCGGTGGCTGTATGTTCCGCTGTGTGTCCATATAATCGGCTCTCTAGAAAATGTGCTGCACGACACCGTTCTGCCTGCGGCCCAGTAAGTTCCAGTAGGTTTGCGGACACGCTGCCAGTTATTCGTAAGCTCACGGTGAAGATTGGTCGATTCTACCCATGGCATTTGCCAAAGGTGCGGTTTACGCTGTCGGGCAGTTGTGCCCTTCACTTTAAGCTATCAGCTCAAAGGTTTTCCTATGCTGTCGTCCCGTTTCCTCAGTCTCCGTTTTCTCATCACGAAGACATCCGTTTTGCAAGCGACGCAGCGGGCCTGCTTTGTAGGCATGGTGGCACTCAGCATTTTCCAGGCATCGGTCAGCGCTGCGCCGACAGGGAAAACCTTTGAGCAGCTGATGGATGTGGGCTATGCCGCTTCTCGACAAGGCGACTTCAACACAGCACTCATCAACTTTCGGCGAGCGCTAGAACTTCGCCCAAACCATCCCTACGCGTCTGCTGCGGCAGACAATATGACCTTTTATATCGAGCATGCTCGCATCACTCGGCGGCAGCACGCCATCGACCAGCTAGAGACTCGGCTCACACGGGCCATCGAAGCCAAAGACTGGGTTTGCGCAGCAACCACCCTCGACCAGCTGACAATGTACACAGCGCCCAACTCACTCAACCGAGAGCGGCTAGTCGGACAGCGGGGAGAGGTCAGTGGCCTGCTAGATGCTCGCCTTAATCACGATGCCTGGTCCACGGTTTGCGCGGCTCAGCGCCCCGTGCATTAAGTCCTTGTATCAAACCCGCGTATTAAATCTATTTCTCGGTTTCCATGCGGCGCGCTTCGCTGATTTAATTTCGTAGCGGACGTTACATTGCGGCTCTAGTTACAATTTGTTACATTGATTGTGGTTAACACAACGTTACAAATTGCTCGGCTGATGTAACGCTACTCATCGGGCCTTTTGAGCGAGTCTCTTTGGATTGGACAGGCTAGATGGACGCTTATCGGATCAGTTCGTACAATCTCTCTGAGAAATATAGAGAAGGTCAGCGCAATTTTGAGCGGATGGATCTGCGCGAACTAAATCTGTCTGGCCTGCAGCTTGAAGGCGCTCGGTTTTGCTGGGCGGACCTCACAAGCGCTTTTCTGACGCGCAGTAAGCTAGATGAGTCTGACTTTACAGGGGCCATGATGTGGCGAGCAGGGTTGTCGGGCGCGAGCCTGCGCTGGGTTAATTTGCACCGGGCAGTGATGGTTCGCGCTGAGATGCCCGGTGCAAACCTAAGCGGTGCAAACTTAGAGCGATGCGACCTGCGGCTGGTAAATTTGCGTTCGGCATGCCTGGCAGGGGCCAACTTGCGAGGTGCGAAGCTATGCTATAGCGACCTGCGCGGTGCTAACCTGACCGGGGCCGATTTGACGGGAGCAGACCTGACCGGGGCGAAACTGAGAGGGGCCTGCCTGAAGGCAGTTTGCTGGCGTGCTGCCTTGCTACAGGCAGACCAGCTAGATGGTTTGGTCGACGCTCACGTAGAAGATTCCCAGGGGGATCATCCCCAGGTGCGATCGCCCATCTCTACCACCGCAGAAGCATCTGAAGTAGACTCTGACACAGCTACAAATTCAGATCCGCAGCGATCGCTGACAGCCGTGTAGCCGAGACAAACATGGAATTCTACATCTGGGAGGATCAGCGCTGCGTCTACGACGTAGTACCCGGCGACCAGTCACCGTCCTTACTGCTCATTCACCCGATTGGGGTAGGGCTATCAAGGACCTTTTGGGCGCCTTTCATTCAGCAGTGGAGAAAGGCCGGTGGTCCCCAGTCAATTTACAACCTAGATCTATTGGGCTGCGGCGAGAGTGAAATGCCTCGGCGATCCTACCGTCCGCAAGATTGGGCAGAGCAGGTTGGCTACTTCATCGAGCAGGTAGTGCGAGGGCCTGTGGTGCTGGTCGTGCAGGGGGCGCTATTGCCGGTGGCGGTGGAGCTGATGGACCTTTCTGCCGAAACGCTTGTAAAAGGATTGGTGCTGTCGGGGCCGCCTGCCTGGCCGCTGATAACGACCCCTACCGCAGCCTGGAAAACGGCACTGGCTTGGCAGCTGTTTACCTCACCTTTGGGGAATGCGTTCTATCGCTATGCGCGGCGATCGCAGTTTTTAAAGTCTTTTTCGGAGCGTCAGCTATTCGAGCGCCCAGAAGATGTCACCGACGACTGGCTAAAAATGCTGGCTGTAGGCTCCCGAGATATGGACAGCCGATATGCGGTGTTTTCATTCTTAGCAGGGTTTTGGCGGCAGGACTATGCCGGTGCGATCGCCCGCATTCAGCAGCCGGTACTCATCGCCATGGGCGAAGCTGCCACCACAATTGACCGGGCGATCGCCCAGAAAGAGGCCGAAAAAGAAGCTGGGCAAGCAGAGGCAATTCAGGCAGAGGGTAAGCGGACGCCCGAAGCAAACCAAAAGCGCCTGCAGGACTATCTGGATCACTTTCCCAGAGCGCAGGGGGTGAGCTTGCCGGGTCGCAACGTGCTGCCCTATGAATCTACAGACGAATTTGTGGCGGCTGTGACCTCGTTTGTTTCGCAGCTGGCTCCATCCTAAAGTCCAGAAGAATCAGAAGCAAAAAACAGGCGCCCAAAGAACAGGAACTTAGAACTGAAGACCTTCAGACGAATCAGCCTCCTCTTCGCTATCCTGCCCGGCTCCGTTGTCCTCGTTGTTGCCTTCAGAAGTATCCTCCGTCTCAGACGTGTCTTCCGAACGGTTCTCGCCTTCACCCGCAGGTGACGAGTCGGCCTCTTCCTCTGGCCTTTCGGGTGCAACGGGCGGATCGGCGGTGACATTGTCAACGGCGGTAGCGAGCTGAAGGTCAATGGGGTTGGGGGATTGGTTCACCACTACCACTTCATAAATGCCAGACTGGTTGATATTGCCCGACCAAATTGTTTGTTCGGAGCCGGCAAATATAGCGGACCTGCCGTTTTCTGCCCTCGGCAGGTAGAGCGAAAGCAGGGTACTCTCTGCCGGTGCGTTCAGATTGAGCCGGAGCAGCTGACCCGCAGTGAGTGCCAGGGTGTACACGCGGCCATCGCCTGGATCGAGTCGGGCGTTGAGATCTTGGCGGAAAGTTCCCGGTGCGAACTGGACGTCTTCGCGGGCTGCGCCAGAGGCGATCGCCCTCGCGTTTTCATCCGCGAGGGCATAGTATAGCTGGCCAAGGGGTTGGCCCAGCACCTCGCTGTTGGCTTGGGCCGAGAACAGCCTACGAAACTGGGCATCGGTGAGGTCGTAGAGCGCCTGAGTACTGACATTGACCTGGTTGACTTCATTTTGCCAACGGGTGCGATCGCTCTCGTCATAGCTACCCAAGCCTTCCAGGCTGCGCTGGCTAAAATTGCCCTCCAGCGTACCCAGCAAATCGAGTGCAAGATTGTCCCAGCGAATGCGCAGCGGTTCATCTTCTGGCGCGCTGGAGAGGGCTTTGCGACCACCGTTCGGGCCGCTAGTGAGCAAGTTAGGATACTCTCCATAAAAGCGCTGGTCAACCAGACGGGTGAACGTATTGTTGCCCAGTCCTAGGGCCTCTCGGCGACGAAGAATTTCGGCCTTTCGCCGGTTTTCCTCGCTGTAAAAATCGCCCTCAAGCGCACTTTCTGCCCCTTCGATGAGACCTGGACTGGTGCCATCAGCCAGCTGCGGCTGCGGCGTGCGTGGCAACCTCAACCAGGCATACAGCAGAAAAGTGCTAAAGGCCCCTAGCATCACCAGCAGCGCAATAATTGCTTGCCGGGAGTCGGGCTTTACAAACCGACCTTTGGAAGGGCCGCCAGGCCGATACACGTTAGATTCACCAGCGGTGGTGACACCGTCGGTATCGTATCCGGTTGGATACGTGTCCGTTTGATAGCTGCCGGTCTCATAGGTGCTAGCAATGGGTCGAGCTACCGGCGCACCCCCCATGGCTGCTGTCATAGGGATGACCGGTGGCGCGTCGTAGCTCGCCATATCACCTGCCATGTCACTGGCAACTTCGCCATCGACAAAAGTCTCTGCAAAGTCATCCGCTGGAGAAACCTCTACCGCCGGATAGAGAGAGCCGCTGGTGACCGGTGGCTGAGTGTCAAATCCATCAGTTGGGCCCTGGTTGAGGGCCGCCAAGACAGAGTCTGCCGTTTGAAAGCGCGCTTCGGGACTGGCCGCAAGCATTTTCGCCAAGATTTCGCCGAGCTGTGGGCTGAGCGTTTCAAAACCGGTCCAGGTGCCGTGATAGGTATCGTGCAGCACCTGAGGATCTTGACCTGTGGCCAGTACGAGCAAGGTTGCCGCTAGGCCGTACAGGTCGCTGGTGGCATTGGTGCTTCCGGTGGCGAGCTGCTCCTGGGGAACGTAGCCCACTTTGCCAATACGCGTCACAGTGGGACCAACCCCTTCTATTTCTAGCTGGGCACGAATGGAGGCAGCAATTTCTTTAACGCTGCCAAAATCTATCAAAACCGGTAGGCCCTTAGCCTGGTCCAGAATCAGGTTGTCTGGAGAGATGTCTCGGTGCACAATGCCAAGGCCATGGATGTAGGACAGCACCGGCAAAATCTGATAAAGCAGCTGGGTGATTTCAGTTTCGGTAAAATTTCCGCCGTACTGCTGCCGCGTTTTGAGCAGTTGCTGATAGGTGGGTCCTTCGATGTAGCTCTGGACCAGAAACAGCCGACCGCCACTTTCGGTGTCGACCTGCAGCAGCTGGCGAAATTCAGGAATCTGCGGGTGGCTGAGCAGGTAGAGCGTGCGAGCTTCTCGTTCAAAGAGTTCCTTCGCCTTGTCGAGCATGGCCTTGTCTTCGACCTGGGGCACAAATTCTTTGACCACACAAAGCTCTTTGTACCGGTGCAGGTCTTCCGCGAGGTAGGTTTGACCAAAACCACCGCGTCCCAGCTCTTGCACAACATTGTAGCGATCGCCCAATGGTGATGTTGACACGTCTGACCCACCCCCTGCCTTCATAACGGTTGCTCTATCACGTAAGCACATCTAGACCCAAACAAAATCTAAACAGATGCACTCAGCAGACTGGATTTCCACATCTAGACGTCCAAATCCAGATGTCCAAATATATTCATCACATATATATCCAATAGACTAGCGGGTTTTGTCAAAACCAAGGACAGCTACCCCCGGCAAAACACCCACTCGTCATCCGTCGATAGGGCATCGCTGAAAGCATAACCCTCAACGTCGAATTCTTTCAAAGCTTCGACCGCTTCAATCCGGTTGCAGATTGCATAGTCCACCATTAGGCCCCGGGCTCGCTTAGCGAAGATACCAATTACTTTATATTTACCGTCTTTGTTTTCCTTGAAGGCAATATTCAACACAGGAACCTTCAAAGTCCCACGGTCAATGGACTTGAAGTATTCATTAGAAGCTAGGTTCACCAGGCAAGGAGTGCGATCGCCCTCCAGCGACCGATTGATAGATTCAGCAATCTGGCTACCCCAGAAGTCATAGAGATTTTTGCCCTTTTTAGTCGCTAGCTTCGTGCCCATCTCCAGTCGGTAGGGCTGCATCAGGTCCAAAGGACGAAGAATGCCGTACAGTCCAGAGAGAATACGCAAATGCTCCTGAGCAAAGGCGAGATCTTCTTGCGTGTAGTCTTCAACCTGCATGCCTTTATAAACGTCGCCTTTGAAAACCAGTAGCGCCTGCTTGGCATTCTCTGGTGTAAACGGGGTGTGAAAGTCCTGATAGCGCTGCTGATTGAGCTGGGCGAGATTGTCGCTAATTTTCATCAGCTGAGATAGCTCGAGCGGGTCATACGTGCTCAGCTGATCTACCAGTATCTGACTTTGCTCTAGCGCTGCTGGCAGTGTGAACTGAGGAGAGTCCGGCCCGTCGTAGTCCAGCGTTTTAGCCGGAGAAATCACCATCAACATCACAGCAGTTACCTCGTTCCTCACAGTTAGTATTGCCGCCAGCGACAAAGCTGGCTATCTAAAGTTGGCTATCTGGGGCTGGCAACCCAGGGCTTTTCCCATTCTCCCAAGAAACTCGACGTTTGAGTATCGACGCCTTCTACTAAGATGATGGGTAGGTAACAGTTTTTACAGCTTCCATCGCACTACGCAAACCGGTTGCAAAAAGGATCCACTCACCCCCAGTGCGACGTGCCAGCTTATCGGTGCATCCGTATACAGTTCGGTATTTTTGGTAGCGTAACAACCTATGGTAACGACTGATTTTTTGTCGCTGGTTGAGCAGGGGGCAGTCGCCTGGAACCAGTGGCGGATACACCATGCCGATATTCAACCCAATTTGAGCCGCGCCTACTTGTATGGCGCTGATCTACGCGGATACAACCTCAGTAACGTCAACTTGGAGCGGGCCTGCCTGATCGGCGCAAACTTAGCGCAGGCCAATCTCAGCGGTGCTCGTCTGCGGGCCGCCTATGCCAGTAGCGCCATCTTTCGCGAGGCTGATTTGAGCCGCGCCGATTTGCAGCAGGGCAGCTTTAGCGAGGCTGACTTTACCAAAGCGGACCTATCGGCGGTAAAAGGCGGCGGTGCTGGGTTTGCAGGGGCTTGCCTCACAGGGGCTTGTTTAGCCACCTGGCAAATTGATCGGACGACAGTACTTGCCAATTTGCGGGGAGAATATGTCTATCTCAGTCGGCCGCCTGCAGGGCGCTGGCCACAATCTGGCCTATGTCAGCCGGGAGCGCTGACTCGCTGGCTGCAGCGGCAGCAGGGTCGGAGGCGACAGACCCTCTGGAGTCAGCTCAACCAGAAGGCCTTGAGCATTTGGCATAGGCTCAGGCCAATTCTTCAAAAAAGCCTGAGACGTTTCCGATGGGTCAGTCTACGCATTTACCGTGCGGGTCTGCGCAGGCTGCACCAGCTTCTGAGCTGGCTATGGCAGGTGGCATTGCCCACAGCCAAAAGGCAAGTCGGACGGCGCAGCCAGCAAACCTGGGTCGCATTTCGACGGCTGCTGCGCGTTTTTCAGGTTCACAGCCTGCGCAAAGGCAGACAGCTAAAAAGACAGCTGCACAGTGCTGCTCAAGCCCTCGCGGCTATCATCCAGCCGAGATGGCAGCGCTTTTTACGCGGAGAGAGTCCCCTGCAGCAAACCCTGACCACCGCTCACCAAAATCTGAATGTGGCCGGGCAAAATGCCAGCCTGTTCTTAAGAGTAGAGGGCAGTCGGCGTAGTGCCCCCCTACGGACAGGGGCTCTAACCAGCGGGCGACGGCTACGGACTTCTTTGAAGCTAGGACGTAGACGTTGGCAGAGGGCTAGACGGCTAAAGAGCCTGCCGGCTACGTTTATCCGCTCGGTGTGGCATTTGGTATGGCGGCGTCCGTTGGTCTCGGCGGCGAGCGCAGCAGGCATAGCAGCCTTCACGATGTTGGATATTACCCTGCCATCCGACGATAGCTTTACTGATGAGCCGGACCTAACCCAAACTTCGACTGCACTACCTTCATCCGCGCCGCCTTCATCCGCCCAGTACTTAGCGAAGCTGTCTAAAGTTGGCAGCCCTGACCCTGCCCCCTCACAGGTGAGCGGTTTACCCACTGTTTCCCATCGTTCTGTCGAGGCTGTGGAGCTGCCCTGCCCAGCTGCAGAAATTCCAGCACTAGATTCGCTGAAGGCTGACAACGGCTACCAGTACCAGGACGGTACTATCTTTTATGGCAGCGTGGAGAAAGGCCAGCCTGCCACTGGCAAAGGCACGATGCTATACCCCACCGGAAACCGCTACGACGGAGACTATGAATCCGGCAGGCGCAACGGCTGCGGCACCTTTACTTACAGCAACGGTAGGCGTTACGTCGGCCAGTTCGTAACCGATCAGTTCAACGGGCAGGGCACCTGGATTTTGGAAAATGGTGAGCGCTATATCGGTGAGTTCAAAGACAATCAGTGCCATGGACAGGGCATTTTTGTCTTTGCCAATGGTTCTGTGGAGTCAGGGACCTGGCAACAGGGACAGCTCATTGGCGGCGAAATATCCTGCCAGCAGGGCAGCTTGCGAGTTCCGACTTCTTCAGACAATTAGCCTTCAGAGATGAGTCTAGGACGATCAGGCAAGATAGTAGGCTAAACGACGGAGGATAGTTTGCGCGATACACTAAACAATAGCCAAATCGCGTTTTGTCTATTGTTTTATGAGTTTGGAATCTCAGCAGTCTGCACTGCCCGAATCGGCACTAGCGGGGTCCCCAGCGGAGGTCACGGAGCCATCGAACGCAGAGCCAGCAGTGCTATCAACGGCAGAAATTGCGCTTAGGCGGCTAAATAGCCCTGAGAAAAGGGCTCAGGCTGAGGCGACACTGGCGAGAGGCCAGGCACTGTTCGAACGGGGCCGGTATAAGCGAGCGATCGCAGACTTCAAAACCGCGCTTTCCCTCTCCAACCCCATGGGTAGCCGAGGCGGTGAAATTCAGCTATGGCTGGTCAACGCCTACATTGCAGCTGGCGACGAGGAAGCTGGAAAGGCCCTATGTCGTAAGCTAATTCTCCATCCGGATCTCGATACCAAGCAGCAGAGCAAGCGCATTCTATACATTCTGGAAGCCCCGGAGCTAGAGATGAAGCCCGAATGGGTGACCAAGATTCCTGACCTGGGCGGATTGGACGATGATAGCCAGCTACGCTACGCCCAAAGGCCCAAGAAAAAGCGTCGTCGCAAGCCCAAGCCCGAACCCGAACCCGTTGATCTTTCACAGGTGAATACGGCTGACAATCAGTTTGTGTGGATTGCCCTAGCTGGCATTCTCTTGACCTTGGGAGGGTTGTTTTGGTTCAGCTAGCGCCTGCCGAGTGGCTTTCTGTTCGATTTACCCGACCGCTGCGGCGCGTTCTACTGCTGTGTTTGCTCTTGTGCCCGTTGCTAACGAGCTGTGTGGACTACGACCTGGGGATTCGGTTTGATAGCCAAACCCACGGGGTGATTACGCAGACGATTCATTTGAGCGATCGCCTGCTGGTGATAGGGGAAGGCCTGTTAGACGAAGGGAGTCCGGAGAGCGCCCTCGGTGCTCCTGCTTTCCAGACGCTGCCGGAAAGGGCTCGGGCGCTCTCCGGTAGAGCGCGTCAGGTAGACGAAGACACCCTAAAAGTAACCCTGCCTTTTAGCAGTGGTGAGCAGCTGGTCGAACGCTTTAACGCTTTCTACGGCAACAGCCAAGATGATGCTGAGAGCAACTCTGAGACTGCTGCTGCGGGCCTGCTGGCCGCCTTCCCAGGTGCGCCCAGTATGCAGGCCCATCTAGCCCTCAGCCAAAGAAATTACCTGCTCGCGCTGCGCTGTGTGCTGACCTACGACTTGAGCATTCAGGCACCTGAGCCGCTGGGGCTGGGGCTAGGCCCGAGCGACACAGGCTGGCTCAATATGGATTTTCACTTGGTTACGCCTTGGGGCCTTGCGGCACCAGCGCTAGTAGGCAAACCGCCAGGCGAACCGCCCGCTATTCAGGGGCGGACCGCTACCTGGCACTTGGAGGCTGGTCGGCCCCACCACATAGAAGTCGCTTTTTGGATACCGAGCCCAGTTGGCATCGGGGCCGCTGCGATCGCCCTCCTGTGCCTGACCGGTTACTGGATCAAGTACGGACTCATCAGCCCCCGCGTCAGTTCGTAAAGCTTAACGAATATAGCCAACCGATAGGGCTAACCAAATAAAGCTATATGATGGGTTGGAATTACCGTTCAAACTAACTTCTTAACCTGCGCTATGGCCCCGCAACTGCGTATCTACGTTCCCCCCCATCCCCTGATTAAGCATTGGCTAGGGGTGGTCCGCAGTGCCGCTACGCCATCGCCGGTTTTTCGCAGCGCGATGACAGAGCTGGGGCGCTGGCTGGCCTACGAAGCCGTCCGCGACTGGCTACCCACCATCGATATGACCATTGAGACACCGCTCACTAGCTGTCCGGCGACTTTTGTTGACCCAGAAGCTGCGATCGCAATCATCCCTATCTTGAGAGCCGGGCTTGCCCTAGTCGAAGGCATCCAAAGCGCGGTGCCCAACTGCAGCACTTACCATATCGGCCTAGCCCGCAACGAGGAAACCCTCGAGCCCGTATGGTATCTCAACAAGCTACCTGAAGAATTTGCACCCAACACGAGGGTAATTATCAGTGAGCCCATGATGGCCACAGGCGGTACGATGATGGCGACGCTGCCTGAGCTGGTCAAGCGCGGCATTGACCCAGCCATGGTGCGGATTATTTCTGTAGTGACAGCCCCCCCTGCCCTGCAAAAGCTAGCTGAGACCTATCCCACCCTGGCCGTGTACGCCGCCATTATTGATGAAGGCTTAGATGAAAATGGGTTTATCGTGCCAGGGCTAGGAGATGCGGGCGATCGCACATTTGGAACCTAAGGAGACGTCATGAGTCAAAACAATTTTGCAGGTGGATTTATTACCGGCGCCTTTGTCGGCGGTCTTATTGGCGCAGTGGTCGGTGTGCTTGCTAGCAATCATCTCAAGCGAGAAGAGGCCGATAATTTTCCGCAGCTTTCCGAAGAAGAGCGCAGACGTCTAGAGAATGCCACTGCCGAAGAGCGCATGGAAATCGCCAGGCGAGGCCTAGAAGACAAGATTTCCCAGCTCAACATGGCCATCGAAGACGTACGGGTACAGATGGGCAATGTCAACAACGGCCATCCGCCTGCCGAATACGGCGTGCAGCCTTCCGAACGGGAGGTGTAAAGACCGCAAAGCTCACCGGCTTACAATCGGGAGTCAATCCGCTAAAATACAGGCATCATATGCAATCATCCACTATCATCTGAAAACTATCGTCTGAAAAACTATGGCCGCACAAATCATTGCCCCCGTCATTCAGGGCATATCGACCTTTCTCAGCATTTACTTGGTGCTACTCTTCATCCGAATTTTGCTCAGCTGGTTTCCAAATATCGATTGGTCAAACCCTGTCTTTTCGACTATTTCCCAGCTGACTGACCCCTACTTGAACCTTTTCCGCTCGATTATTCCACCCATCGGTGGTTTGGACCTTTCGGCGATTCTGGCTATCTTTGCCCTGCAGTTCATCTCTAGCGCAGTCGCTGCAGCTGGCAATCAGATGGTTGCGATGGCCTACACCTACGCGGCCTACTAACGCCGCAAATGCCATAGGCAATCCTCAATCAACGGATAAATTGATAAAAAAGGCATGTTGGCTTGGAGCTGACATGCCTTTTTTTTGTTTGATTCGGTATCTTTACAAGCTGCCTACTCGTCGATGGACTGGTCCCAGGCCTGGAAACGTCGCACCTTACTCGCAAAGCCAGAGGCTTTGAACTTTTCAAGTCGGAGAGGGGCTGGCTGCACTGAAGGCACCGAGATTCTAAATGAGAAAGGGCTTTCGCCGATGGGCACATATTCAATGCCGCCCAGGCGATAGCGGTTTTTCATCACCGGGTTATCTTCAGCGTCGTAAATGCGACCAAAAATATCGGCATCTACAATGTCTTTGGCTGAGTTGTTAACGGCAGTTCCTTTGATGAGGTAGCAGGTCGCTGACATAGAAGAGCCGCTAGTGGTGAGATTTTCGGCGTAGGCAGCATCAGCAGGGCACTCTTCAGCGACAAGGTCTTTTAGATTAATTTGTGAGAGGGCATGGGCAGCGGGTATGTAGCTCAAAAAGGCAATACAGCCAACTAGCACAATCTTGAACAGTTTGGAGCGAAGCAAAAAGGCCATAGTAGGGGAATAACTGGCTCAATGTGGCAATTACTTTTTAGCTTACCGTGAATAGATACCCCGATGGCTTTCGCCAGTTGCGATGTTAATTTGCAACATCCGTCCGGGGCTATCGGTCTTGGCCTAAGTAGTTCAACAGAGTTTGCCGCATGACCTCAACTGGAGCGGGTTGACCCAGCCAAATTTCTAAAGCGGCAGCACCTTGCTGGACCAGCATCTCTAACCCATCTATTGAGGTTAATCCAATGTCCTTGGCCTGCTGTAGAAATTTCGTTGGACGGGGGGCATAGATGAGGTCGTAGGCGATCGCCTCAGCCCGCATCAGGGCCATTTCATTTTCACTGAGCGGCGAAGCTTCTACTTCAGGATGCATCCCAATCGGCGTGGCATTAATGACCAAGCCTGCCTTGGGTAGCTGAATCGGCAGCTCATCCCAGGTCATGACCTTGAGCCGAGCGGCGATATCTGGTGCGTTAACCCAGCTCTCTGCAAAGTGAGCCAGCTTTTCGGGCGATCGCCCAACGACACCGATGCGCTTACAGCCCAGCTGATGGCAGGCAGCAACAACGGCCCTAGCCGCTCCGCCATTGCCAAGGATAACTGCGCGGGTCGTTTGCCAGTCTTTATGAATATCCTTTAGGGGGGCCAAAAATCCAGCGGCATCTGTATTGGTACCGTGCCAGCCTGCCTCACCACGCCATACGGTGTTGACTGCACCGATTGCCCGGGCGACCTCACTCACCTCATCGAGTAGTGGAATGATGGATTGCTTGTGCGGAATGGTGACATTAAAGCCCTTCAGCCCAATGGCTGAAAACCCTACGACAGCGTCTTTTAGTCGGTCAGGATGAATGGGAAAAGGGAGGTAGACACAGTCCGTTTGACCGTGGGTCTGGCTCTGCTGCTGGAGGTGTGAGATCGCCGCATTGTGCATCAGCGGTGAAAAAGAGTGCTCCACCGGATAGCCAATCACCCCTAGCAGTTGAGTTGTTCCCTTGATCAGCATGACGCTTTAGACATGAGGCCGTATCAGACATGAGGCCGTATGAGTGCACTTTAACGCTTTCTGGCTATTTTGTTGCGATCTGGCTATTTTGTTGCGATCTTGTGAAAATGCACCCCCATTTAGCTCAACGTTACCTCAGCTAAAGCGTTGCGTAGCCGAAGGTTACGTTAAATTGTTGGCACCAGATGACTGCCGACTGAAAGTCTGAGAGATCTACGCCGTCAGGAATCGCGTATCGCTGTGCGCCAGAGAAGCTTTGAATTCGTCCTAGGTTAACGTAGTTCTCTCTGCTGTAGGACTGGGGCTCTGCCTCGCGGTGGAGCAAGACAAACAGATCAGGGCCAGAATCGGAACGGAAGCCCTCGTCGAACTCCAAATAGCGCTGACCATCCACTTCAACGACTTTAGCGTTGCCTGAGGTGGGATGACCGGCACCTATAAACGGTGAACCCTGGGCCTGTGCCAATAGCTGCTTGTTTTCAGCTGTAGCCAAATCAGGCGCTGCTGCAAGCAGCGTCTCAATCATAGGCACAGTAGGTGAAGGGCTGGTGATGGGTCGGCTGCTGGCCTGCATAGCGGGCTGATAGGCAAACGCTGCGATCGCTGCCGTCAGACCCAATCGCTTAATCTGTTGTACTAAAGAAGTTCGCATGGTTCAAAGCACCTCTACGGAGGAGGTGACTTAGGGAATAGGTGGAAATCAGATAAAAAAGATAAAGAACAGTCTCGTTTGCGCTCTTTTCTCTTTGTTGACTTCAGTATGCGAGCCGCCCTTAGCTACAAAATGAAAATCGGATAAGCGTTGACTGAGGTTGACAGAAATCTCTCCTGGGTAGGCTGAGAAAGCGCTGGGAAACACACTTCACAGGCTAGGCATGATGGATTGCGGTCTATTGGAATTTAAGCAATAGACCGATGGAGCGATTGGGGGGTGTACTAGCTTTCTGTTTGCACTGTCAGCACCTGGGGCGGTGTCGAATCTGCTGGGTAGAGCAGGTCTACCTGGATGCTACGCGTGCTCTGAGGCGCCAGGGTGACTTTTGCTAGCGGGTCTCCTAGCTGGCCGCGCAGCATAACCAGATGGATATTACGAATGACCGGCCGGTCCCGGTCATCTTGGAATCGCACCTGCACCGGCCCTCTAAAAAAGGTCTGCGGACCGGGCGGATCAAAGAAGCGAAGCCCACCCTGGCTCAAATTGTCTTCTTTGATAGCGGTCTGTAGAGCCACGGTGACGGTTTGAGGGGTATCGGTTGGGTTGTAGAGGGGGAGTGTGAGGCTGTAGCGCACGCCGTAGTTACCGTGGCTTTGGTAGGCGGTGTCGGGGTAGCGGACCAGCATTTCGGCGCTTTGGTTTTGCCCGCTGCCTAGGGTGCCAGCATACAGCAGGCTAATGCCGTAGGAGAAGGCTTCGCCAGCGGCTGGAATGGTCAGGCGATCGCTGCCTGCAGAGACATTGGCAGCGGTACCAGTAGAGACACTGCTATTTGCAGCTGCACTGCTGTCTGCATCTGTTAAGGTCGCTTCCCACTGGGAACCTTGAGAAACGCCTGCGACACGTCCGTAAATTAGCTGAACGCCTTCTTCTATGGGCAGGGGAGAGGGCGTGCGATCGCGCGGACCAGATAGCTCACCGTTTTCTAGCAAAGCCTGCCAGGATGCCAAGCTCGGCGGCGTTTCTTGTCCGTTTTCATCTATCCCGACCGGCTGGGCTAGGCTAGCGACATACACAGAACCGCTACTTTCTAGGCGAAAAAGAGAAGATCGTCCGTTGATAGGCGGCTCCAGCTCACGAATTGGAATCGGCTGGTTGAGCAGGAGGGTGCTCTCTCCAGGCGCCAGGGTCACCATCGGCTGAAAAATCGCCTGACGTCGCCCTTGAAGCAAGTCCCCCATCGCCCGGCTACCGGGTCCTGCAAACACAGGGTCGAGCGGACTAAACGGAACAAAATCAGGCAGTGAAATAAACGGAGCGTCTGGCTGACTCAGATAGCTAGCCCCTTCTAAAACACGGATTGTCACGACCTCTTCTCCGGGGTTGTGGGCCAGCACTCCCAGATACATGCTGTCTAGCAGCTCAGGCGCTGCTTCGTCAAAATCCAGTGCTTTGTACACATGGTGCGCAAAGACATCGAAACGTCCTTCGAATGGAAAATTGAGATGGGCTTCGGGGCTAGCCATCCCGGCTGGTGGGAAGGTAGAGAGTAATATCCCAGGCGTCTCTACCAGCTCAGGACTGTTGCTGTTAAAAACTGGAACGCTATCCAACGAACCGGGCAGCGGGCGAACGTCTTGCTCTATCAAAAATTCTGTCTGAGGGCGCTCTGACTGGGATATCGCCTGAGCGCTTAGCTCAGATGGGCAATTTGCTGCCGTTTGTGCGGCTAGTTTGGGGAGCTGCTGAGTAAGGGCGAGCGGCATCAGCCACGAGAGCAGGGGAAAGAGCATTTGTGAAATTGTTGGGATACGCTTTGTGAACCTTAGTCATTTTGCCTGAAGCAGCGACAGAATGATAATTTTTACAAGCGTCATTTTTGCAGCGATCGCTTTGCAACAGCTCTGTTGCCCGTTGTTTATCGTTGGTTCTAGCGTCTGCTCTGCTCTCAGCTGCCCGATGTAGGCCTATGACAGGTTCAGTTAGTAGGTTCAGTTACGCTCGTTGGTGTCAGCATTAGCGGAATACTGTGGGCCTTGGCATAGGCCAAAAACACTTTTAAGTCTCGGGTCATCCGATTGAGAAAGTCAGACAGATTCTGTACTGAAATGTCGCCGCACAGCAGCCCGCTAAGGACGATGGAGCAGCCGTCTTTTACCACGGTGTTCCTTTCACCAGTGGCTCTCCCAATCGGTTGAGAATCGTCGATTTGGCCACTGGTTACTCGAGCGCTGGTCATCCGCGCACTGGCGCCTAGCATTGGCAATCGAATATTCAATTCATCGGCATGACGCCACAGCGCTGAGCAAAGCTCCTCTGATGTCGTTGGGATATCAATTTCTACACGGGCTATCAAAACGGGTTGCCCATGTTCAACAGAGCGGATAAAAGAGCACCTAAATTCAATATCGTCCTTTACTAAGAACGGATACTGGTTGTCATTCACACAAGCGTCGCGATTTGCCATCTGTCATCCTTTGTCACCCCTGTGTCGACAAGTAAAGCTGGGAAACAGCTCTCTTCGCTAATCGACTCTGATTGATATTTTGCTCACATGCTGACGGATAGGCCCGACACAGGTGGCTACTTCATAGAGTGTCTATATTTAGTTCTACCCCTATATTCAAAACTTCATGGTTGCCGTTTTGCGTCCGGGCAAATACGCAGAATACTATGTATTAATTGATACGTTAAATACTGAGCGAATGCCGGGAAAATGCTGAAGCTTTGTTGGTGGGCTTTAGCGATCGCACCGCTCAAAGTTTGTCTTGATTGGGCTATTTGTCCTAGAATGCTCTCTACCTTATGTTGTTTGACTAGCCTTATGTGGGGTTTGTCTTTGTAACCAATGAAAGTCCTGCATGGTACTTGGATTCCAGATGCACAGTCAGCTTTTGTGCAGAAGGGTGCCTTCTACCTGTGGGTGGAGGTATCCGGCGGCCATCTTGATGGAACAGCCCTGGTGCATTTCCTCGAGGGCGACCTCGGCCTGGTGAACGGTCTGTCAAATACACAGGACAGTGCTAAAAGCAGTTTCAAAAGTCATGCCATCGGTCGGGGGATTGTACCCAAGCTTTTTACACTGCCGACGACAGCGGGGCAGCCACTGCCATCTCTAGAGCTGGCTCGCTACCTCGAAATAGAGCTACCTGAGGCATTTGACTGGCAAACTTGGGAAATTGATTGCTACCGGGTGAATCGCCTGTTTTCGGAAAAGCTTCAGGGAAAATCGCCTCAGGGAAAATCGGCATCTATCGGTATCAGCGCTGTTATTCCGCTACTCAAAGAGTTGCACTTTATCGCCCAGTATCAGCTTGCAGAAGTGCAGCTAGGGGCTGATTTGTTGTTTTGGTTTCACTACACCCAAGCATTCAAGCAAATTATCTTTAAGGACCAATACATTCCTTCTCTGCGATATCGTGCGCTCCAGAAAACCTTTGAAACTTATCCGCACTGGGAGATTGTCAGTGAAGCTTACGAGGACATGGTACGGCGCTATCTGGACTACATGCCGCTAGCCTGTGTAAGCGGATTTGCACACCAAGCTGAAACGACTCGCCTAATCACGCCTCGCCTCTATGATAAAGAGACCCTTTTACGACACTGTTCAGAGTGTCTTTTGCACGATATTGTCACCCGAACCCCACTGCCTCAGACATTTTATAAACAGATTGAGGGGTCATTGATTTACAGCTGCTTGAAGTCTGTTCATTGGACGACCAGTAGTGAGCTAACCCTATACAAACAGTGGCAACCCTGGCGCGATCGCGTTGCCCGAACCCAAAGCACCGTCCCCTTCTATCTGTGCTTTCAGCTAGAATCTCCCACGGGTCCAGAGAAAGACTGGCAGCTTTCCTTCAAGGTTGCGCCCAAGCTACACCCTTCTCTGCGGATTAGCCTCGCTGACTATTGGCGTCTTAGGCCCTATCAGCAGAAGGCGCTGAAGCTGCAGCTAGGAGACACCTTCGAGCAGGCGCTGCTGTTTGCACTAGGGGATGCGGCCCGCATTTACCCGCCGATGTGGGAGGGTCTTGAAACCGATCAGCCTGCAGGCATCGCACTGGATGTGGATGCTGCATTCGACTTTTTGAGTGAAGCGGCGTGGGTGCTCAAAGATGCGGGCTACAAGGTGATTGTTCCTGCCTGGTGGACCCCGCAGGGCCGCAGGCGCGCGCAGCTCAAGCTCAAGGCAAGCAGCCAGTCTTCGGCAGAGGGCGACCAGTCAAAAAGCTATTTCTCTTTCGATACGCTGGTGGACTACCAGTACGAACTCTCGATTGGCGGTGAAAAAGTAAGCGAAAAAGAGTGGCAGCAACTGGTGGCAGCCCAGACTCCGCTGGTGCAGTTTCGCGGTCAGTGGATGGAGCTAGACCAGGCGAAGATGCAGGAGCTGATGGATTTTTGGAAGCAGCACCAGTCCGGTGAGGATGCTGGCAAACGGGGAATTGGCCTGCTGGACTTTATGCAGATGGCAGCTCAGCAAGGGGAGGACATCGAGGTCGACTTTAGCCGCGATCGCACGCTCCTAGGCATGATGAACAACCTCAATGACACAAGCACACTGCGGCCCGTAGAAGATCCGCCCTCGTTTGCCGGGCAGCTCCGGGCCTATCAGAAGCGCGGCGTGTCCTGGCTGAGCTATTTAGAGAGTTTGGGGCTCAATGGCTGCCTGGCAGACGATATGGGCCTGGGGAAAACGGTGCAGGTGATTGCGCGGCTGCTGCACGAAGCCGCGCAGACCAAAGCTGCAAAGGTTAAGCGACTGCCGCCGACGCTGCTGATTGCACCGACATCAGTGTTGGGCAATTGGCACAGGGAACTGCAGAGATTTGCGCCGACCCTGAGCGCAACGGTTCACCACGGCAGCGATCGCACCAAAGAACAAAAGGCCTTTCAAAAGCTCTGCAAAACTCAAGATTTAATCATCACCTCATTTGCTCTAGCTCGGCGCGATAGTGACCTGATTGGCAACATCACCTGGCATCGCATCGTATTGGATGAAGCGCAAAATATCAAAAACCCAAAAGCCGCGCAGACGAAAGCTATTCTTAAGCTATCTTCTCGGCATCGGCTAGCCCTCACAGGCACGCCCATTGAGAACCGCCTGCTGGATCTGTGGTCCATTTTTAACTTTCTCAATCCGGGCTATCTGGGCAAAGAATCTCAGTTTCGTAAGCGCTTCGAGCTACCCATCCAGCGCAACAGTGATCGGCAGCAGTCCCAGGTGCTCAAAAAACTAGTTGAGCCCTTTATCTTGCGCCGGGTAAAGACAGATGACGCTATTATCAAGGACTTGCCGAGCAAAGTAGAGCAAAAGCTCTACTGCAACCTAACCAAAGAGCAAGCGTCTTTATATGAAGCGACGGTGCGCGATGTTGAAAAGCAGCTTCAGGATGCTGAAGGGATTCAGCGGAAGGGGTTGATTTTGGCAACGCTGATGAAGCTGAAGCAGATTTGCAATCATCCGGCCCAGTTTTTGCAGGATGGGAGTGACTTTACGCCGAAGCGATCGCACAAGCTAAGTCGGCTGAGCGATATGGTAGCAGAAGCGATAGCCGACGGTGACAGTCTGCTCATCTTCACCCAGTTTAGAGAGATTGGAGATGCGCTAGAAACCTATCTGCACCAAGTCCATCACTACAATACGTACTATCTCCACGGTGGCACTTCTCGCAAAAAGCGCGACCAAATGATGCACGACTTTCAGTCGCCAGAGACTGCGCCCTCTATTTTTGTATTGTCTCTTAAAGCAGGCGGTGTGGGCATTACGCTCACAAAAGCAAACCACGTATTTCACTTTGATCGCTGGTGGAACCCGGCGGTAGAAGATCAGGCCACAGACCGCGCCTTTCGAATCGGGCAAAAGAAGAATGTGTTTGTACACAAGTTTGTGTCAATCGGCACCTTAGAAGAGAGAATCGATCAGATGATTGAGGACAAGAAAAAGCTAGCAGGATCGATTGTCGGCTCAGATGAGTCTTGGCTAACGGAGCTCGACAACGATGCGTTTAAGCGACTGATTGCTTTGAACAAGTCAGCCATTATGGATTAATACAATGTCAAACTTTACTCGAACCTGGTGGGGAGATGCCTTCCTCGACACGATAGAACAGTTCACTGACAGCGGACGGCTCAGTCGAGGGCGCAGCTACGCCAGTGGCCGCAAGGTAAAGTCTTTTAAGCTTGAGCGTGAGCGGGTAGAGGCGAAGGTTCGGGGCTCAGTAAACCCCTATTACGGCGTGTACAAAGAGCCGCTGTACACGACCGTGCTCGAGTTTGAGCCAATTAGTCGGGAAAAGTGGTCAGCTGCGATCGCGCTCATGGCCTCCAAGGTCAGCATTCTCTCCCAGCTCCTAGTGGGTGAAATGCCCGACAATATTGAAGAGATTTTTGAAACCATCGGCCTGCACCTGCTGCCAAGAAAAGCCGACTTCTCCAGCCACTGCACCTGCCCCGACTGGAACAATCCCTGTAAGCACATTGCAGGGGTCTATTATCTAGTCGCTGCCGAGCTAGATAACGATCCGCTCAAGCTGTTTGAGCTGAGAGGACTTTCCCGGGAAGATCTGCACGCAGAACTGGCCAAAACCCCCCTGGGCATTGCACTATCTCAAGAATTGACCACAGAGCCCGAACCCCCAAAGCCCGCCGAGAGCCTGCATACCCAGCCAGAGATAATAGACCAGCCAGACGAAGTGGCCATCTCTCAATTTTGGCAAGGCAAGAAGCGACTGCCCAGCCAGGTCGAGAGGCCACAGCCCACAAAAATCGCCGCTATCCTGGTCAAAAAGCAAGGCGACTTTCCCCCGTTCTGGCACAGAAATAATTCTTTCATCGAAGCAATGGAAACGTTCTACAAGCGGGTACGCACAAAAAACAACAGCATTTTAGAATAGGCTCAATTGCAGAACAGCTCGATAAGTAAAGATTCCATTTGCGCTGTAGCACGAGAGATGGTGCTGTCCTAGGCGTCGTGAGCAAGCCGCCGTGAGCAAGCCGCCGTGAGCAAAGTGTGAAAGGGCTCTAGATGCTTCAGTATCTCTCTACTGAGCGCACGGTCTGAGGAATCACCCGATACAAGATGGCATATGCGATAGCAGCGACTGCAATGCCATTTACAGGGCCAATGCCAACATCCGCATTCCCGGTCACATAAGCAACCAAAGAACCTGCGACATAGGCTAAAACGCCTGCCCAGTTGAAAGCTGGCAGCCGGGAAGAGAGTAGGGGAAACCGGCCACTGTGTCGCAGCCAAAAATCGACCATAATGATGCCACCGACTGGCGGAACGAATGTGCCGAGTAGCAGCAGATAGCTGGGTAGCAGCTCGTAGATGCCAGAGAGCGTCAGAATCAATGCAAAGGTAGCGCCGCCCAACACAAAGGCATGTCGCTTGTGCGTGCGAAACATATTGGCCCCGGCGACCGAAAAAGAATAAATTGTGTTGTCTTGCGTTGTCCACACGTTGAGAATCAGCAGCACAACG
Organism: Cyanobacteria bacterium J06626_6; assembly: GCA_038523095.1. Lineage (GTDB taxonomy): Bacteria > Cyanobacteriota > Cyanobacteriia > Phormidesmidales > Phormidesmidaceae > Phormidesmis. The sequence goes on along the minus strand of JBCBJS010000018.1, from coordinate 26,085 downwards.
CCACCCGCCAAAATGCCCTGACTCCCCATTGCCTTAATCAAATCCTCAGAGCCATACACCATAGAGCAAAAAGCCCCGGCAAATACCAGCAGTCCGTTTACAAACAAAAAGGCGCTGAGGGTAGAGAGAATCGCGCTTTTGCCCGAGTCTGCAAATCGGCTCCAGTTGGTTGCCTGGGTGCCGCCTGAAATGAATGAGCCGATGACAATTGCGATCGCCGTCCCCATTCCCAATTCACCCGTGGGCGCTGCGATCGCACCTGCATCAAAATCACCCACCGCCAAAGCCAGACTCACCGCCACCAAAATCAGCATGGCAGGCACCGCCAACCGGCTCAGCCAGTCGATTGCCCGGTAGCCGATGTAGGCCGTCGCGCAAAAAGCATAGTTAAAGAAAAAGATCAGCAGTACCGACAGTAGGCCCGTCGTCGGTGCCCCAAAAATCTCTAGCAGCACCTGCACAATCACCGCCGTCGTGAAAGCGTACCAACCAATCTGGGTAAAGCCCAAAATAAAGTCAACCCAGCGAGAGCCCACATTGCCAAAGCTAAAGCGAGCCATCAGTACCGTCGTGAGACCGCTTTTCGCCGCGATGTAGCCCAATGCCGCGCAGTACACACCCAAAATAAGATTGCCCAGCAAAATAACCGCCATCATCTGCCCAAAGCTAAAGGCCGGGCCGATGGCACCCCCGGCAAATAGAGTCGTAGAGGTCAGTGCAAAGCCCATTAGCAGCAGTGATAGCGACCAAAAGGGCTTGCGATCTGAGAGCGGTACCGCACTGAGCGGATAGTCTTCGACGGCGGACTTTTCTGGAGCGGGAGCCTTCAAAGGCGTTTTGGTGGGCGGTTGGGTAGATAGGGGCATCTGGATTCCTTTAGCGCGAGCAATTTTCAATTCGACTTATGATCTTTGATAAGCCCTTTTGCAGAAAATCGTCGTATCTTTGGCTACGCTTAGGCCGACCGAAAAAGTCTATCTTCCCAATTTCTACAACGTTGTTATCGCTGTGATGATTCAAGTTTCTGCAAACATCCTGGGCTTTAGAAAGGTGACTAGCTCGGCTGAATTTTCTGACAGGTTCTGCCAAGTCCTGACTGTCAGCTTGAGCTGGATATAGCCGCAGGTAGGTACATTTTCAATCGGGCGATCGCACACCCTATTCACAAAGTCCGTAATTGCCGAATTATGACCCACCACGACCACCTCTGAAAGAACCTCATCTAGCGCTTGACACCAGCTGAACAGGGCTCTTGCTTCAAAGGTGTAAAGGCGGTCATCGGTTTGCCAAGTAATGGCCTGGGAACTGAGTGCCTGAGCAATGCCTTCAATCGTCGCCTGCGCGCGAACCGCCGGGCTGCAAAATACCGTCTCGAAGGTGCAGCCTGCTTTAGCGATTTGCGGCGCCATAATCTGGCAGGCTTTCACGCCACGTCTGTTTAAAGGGCGATCAATGTCAGCTAAATAGCTGTTGTTCCAGCTGGATTTGGCATGGCGAATGAGGTGCAGCTTTTTCATATGTCTATTCAAGCAGCTTTTTCTCAGGCAGCTTTTTCTCAGGCAGCTTTTTCTCAGGCAGCTTTGAGCAGCTTTGAGCAACTGTAGTGACAATCTGCAGGCCAAAAACGCTGTTGAGAGTAGCTGACAAAACTATACGCAGATACTTTCTAGAGTGTCTACGCCTATCTCAATCTTACGCAACTCCCTGCCGGTAGATAGCTCTATCCCTGACGGCTTCTACAAAACGACTCTCCGGCCGCCGATATCGAAAGTACCTGAGTAAAATATCGACGTCTTCTGTAACTTTGTCTAAAAAGAGTGAAACTTCCTGCCGCTCGTAGTCACACTGAGATATGGTATCCATCCGCAGGTAGTAGCCCAGGTCACCATCTATGTCTTGTACGACAAACACCTGAGAGTGGACCAACAGCTGATTGAGTATCTCCGCGTAGCGGAAAACATCGCCGACAGAAGCTGGTATGCCGTGCTGAAAATAGTAGCTAACCCGCGAGTGTAGCCCCATGCGGCCATTCGCTCTAAAGACTCGAAATGAGCAGTTGAAAGAAAAATCTTTGTCCTGATCGTAAGGATTGACGGCTAGCTGCTCACCGCTTAGCTGTGTCCGGTGGATATCGGCCAGCAGGTGCTCTTTCATCTGTGTAACGAGTTGAGTCATGGCAGAAATTGACTGAACGATCAGGAACCTACAGCCAAAGCATGCCCAACCTCATTACAAGAAAAATCAATACTTTAAGAAATATTCCAAAAAAGTTCGGTTTCATCAAATCTGTGTGTTTAAAGTCAGATGGCGTCATCCATACAGCCCAGAAGCCCTATCGCAACACATCTGATTCAGATTGGCCGCTATCTTACAGAAATCATTCAGCACAAAAGGCGTGCTGTCAGCGCTCAGCGCAGGTATGTGTGCAAATATGACACCGACCGGTGGCTGCGCGGCAGAGACGTTTTCTAACACCTTGTAGTACAGGTGATTGCAGACATACCTGCCAGCGTCGTGGCTGATCTGGCTAAGCACGGTTCCTTCGAGTAGAGCGGGCAAATCCACCTTGGTTTGCAAACGCCTGTGGGCGCAGGTTGCCTGCTGCTCTAAGGAAAGATAAGAGCGATTTTCTGCCATACCACAGCAGATAACCGCGCCGGGCCTCACCCGATAGATTTCACTGATGATTCGAATAGGTGCAATGTCAAAGCTGACGGGGACCTGCCTGAGTAGTACGCTGTTGCTCGGTAGTCTGCTTTGCTTGGCTAGCGTGGCCACTAGCTCGTCTGAAGTGTTTGCCTGCTGGTGGGCGCGCCATGGTTGGAACGTGGTGATCAAAAGGGGAGCTAGCGTCATAGGGATTGGCGATAAAAGGATGCAGCAATTACAGCGATCATCTCTATAATCTAGATAATCTACATACGGTTAGATATCTGGATACCTAGAGGCAAGCCTGCTGTGACGACAATTGCTGTAGTTGACTACGACATGGGTAACTTGCACTCCGCCTGTAAGGGGTTGCAGTTTGCCGGGGCCCATACCCTAGTGACGGATTCAGTGACTGAGATTGAGTGCGCTGATGGGGTCGTGCTGCCGGGTGTAGGAGCCTTCGACCCGGCGATGCAGCATTTGCGATCGCGCCATTTGGTCGAGCCCATTCGTCGCATTGCCCTCAGCGGGAAGCCTTTCCTCGGCATTTGTCTGGGATTGCAAGTCCTGTTCGAAGGCAGCGAAGAAGGGCAGGAAGAAGGCCTAGGCGTTTTTTCAGGCACCATCCGCCGCTTCCAACCCGAAGCCAACCTGACGATTCCTCACATGGGCTGGAACCAGCTCGCGTTGAGCCAGCCAAACTGCCCCATCTGGCAGGGTCTCTCCAATGGCGCGTGGGTCTACTTCGTGCATTCATTTTACGCAGCGCCCAGCGACCCCGCCCTCAATGCTGCCACCATTACCCACGGCAGCCAAACGGTAACAGCTGCTGTCGCCAAGGCCAATTTGATGGCCGTCCAGTTTCACCCTGAAAAATCTTCTACCTCGGGCCTGCAAATTCTGAAGAACTTTGTGAGCTACGTGCGCGAAGGGCAACTAGTGGCCGCCTAAACGCTGCTAACCCTGAAAATCTGTGAAACCCTACCAATCTATTCCGATTCAAGACTGCGGCGAACCCCTGGTGCCGATTCCGCTGACGCAGTTTGCAGTGACCACGCCCCATCCCTATAAGGCCCTAGGCGCACCCTACGGCGATCGCTCTCCCTACTTTTTACGGGAAGGCGTCCTAGCGAAGCTCATCGAAGCCCAGCGCCAGCTACAGATGCAGTATCCAGGCTGGCAGCTAGAAATTTTTGATGCCTATCGTCCGATTCCTGTTCAGCAGTTTATGGTGGACTACACGTTTGCCCAGCTGGTGACTGCAGCAGGGTTAGTGCCAGATGCACTGACACCGGCAGAGCGATCGCGCATTCAGGCGCAAGTCATTCAGTTTTGGGCGGTGCCAAGTGCCGATCCGCGCACGCCGCCGCCCCACAGCACCGGCAGCGCAGTCGATCTCACCCTGAGAACAGCTGCTGGAGAAACGATCAATATGGGATCGCCTATTGATGAAGCCTCTCCCCGCTCCTATCCAAACCACTTTGCCAAGTGTTCCGAGCCCGCAGCGCAAAAAGCCCACCATTACCGCAGCCTCTTAGCTGCGGTAATGGTGGGCGCAGGATTTCGCCAGCATCCGAACGAATGGTGGCATTTTTCAGTGGGTGACCAGCTCTGGGCCTGGCAAACGACGATGCAAGCGGGAACACAAACTGGGACGCAGACCGGGGCGCAGACCGGGAAGAGTATAATCGCTCGATACGGCGGCGTGTAGCCCGACTAAGCAACTGCCGCTGATGTCAGGTCTTTTTCTAGCTTCAGACAGTTGCGATCGCCCCCGACGTGGAGCTGATACTCCACCCGGTCCATAATCCGATGCAGAATCAGCCAGCCATAGCCGCCCTCCTGAAAATCAGACGGTGAGGGCGCGGCATAGTCATCTAGCTTAAACCCCTGGCCCTGGTCCCACACTTCCAAAGAGAGATTGTTGTCTTCTAGCTCAATGCGGATCAGCACAGGTAGCTCGGGCTTTTCGTTGTGCGCGTGGCGAACAATGTTGGAATACACTTCTACCACCACTAGTCGCAGTCGCTTCTCTACCTGGGTCCAGTCGATCTTTTGGTCAATTTCTAACTGTAGAGACTCCAGCAGCCAGTGCTCTACCACTTCCATGAACTTGAGGTCACTAGGGACGGTTAGTTCGGTTTTTAGCATGACGTCACCTCCAGTGACAAAATAGTTTGATCGTCCTCTTGTTCACCTTCTGGGAGGTGAATATAGGAAAGTAAGTTGTCTAAGTTGAGGTCGGCGGGCTGTTGTTTTAAGAAGTCCCAGAGGCCTTCTTGATTCAGCATAGAACAGCTGCCGCTGCCTCGGAAGCTGGGCACTGTTGCTTCGGTAATACCGTCGCTTGTCAGTAGAACAACATCTCCATCGGATAGCTGCATCTGCCCGGACGTTGCTTTCCAGGTTGGCAAAATGCCTAAAGGGACTCCTCTCACATCTAGATAGGTAGGTTCCACACTTTGCGCTGTGTGGTCTTCCTGTCGCTGGGCCACCATTTCTTTATGCGACCAGACGACCGGATATACATGTCCAGCATTGGCATACACCAGCTGGCCTGTTTCTTCGCTGTAACGAATCAGCGCCATAGTAATAAAGCAGTTATTGCTCATCAAATCATTCGACAAGCTGTGGTTAAGATTGCTCATAACCTTGTCTGGATCGGGTGATTTCTCCTGGGCCAGCTCTCTGCGCAAAACTGAAATCGCGCTCGCCATAAACAAGGCAGCAGGAACCCCCTTCCCAGAAACGTCGCCTACCGCCAGCCAAATGTCCCCCTGCGGATGCATAAAGACCTCGAAAAAGTCTCCGCCCACTTCCCTGGCAGGCTGGCAGCGCGCCTGAATTTTTAGCCCGGGTGTGTCCGGCCAGCTCTGATGCAACAGATTGCTCTGGATCTGCCTGGCGACATCTAGCTCGGCCCGCATCTGAACAGACTGACGGTGAATTTGCTGATAGAGCTTGGCATGTAAGATGGCTAGCGCAACCTGATCAGTCACATTTTGAAGCAGCTCCATGGCCCGACTCGTCCAGTCGCGCTCCTGCGTTTTGCGAAATAGGCAGACGGCGGCAATAGGATTCTGCTGGTCCAAAAAAGGAACAACAATTCGACTGACAACTTCTCCTGCACTTTCCACGGTGTCTGCGCTGAGACCGGTTAAGCTTTCAGGGAGGGGTGGCAGTGCTTCTACCGAAGAGAAAAGATTGAGCGATGGCTGCTTGTCTGGAATTTGCTCAGTGGTTTCTGGCTGGTAGGTCTGCAGCGCTTGAGCGTCACCAACACCGCTAAGCGCTTCCTCAGGGTAGAGAACAGCGAGGTCCGTTTCGAAGGCTTCTCCCAATGCCTTGACAACGGTTTTTAGCGTGCTGCCATAGTCGAGCGAGCCACGGACCGCTGCCATAATGCTATTACTTAGAGACTCTTGTCTGAGGGCACGGCTGAGCACAAGGGTGCGCTGCTTGATTACCCGGTAAGTCTCGGCAGCTTGGAGAATGACATCTTTAAGCTTTTTAGGATTCCAGGGTTTGGTGATGTATTTAAAGACTTTTCCAGAATTGATCGCAGAGACCAAGTCTTCGACATCGGTGTAGCCGGTCAGTACCATGCGAATGGTATCTGGAAAGCGCTCTACCGTACGACTAAGGAACTCTGTTCCATTCATTTTCGGCATGCGCTGGTCGGAGATAATGATCGCCATTTCCCCTTGCGCGTCCAAAAGCTCTAGCGCTTCTGCACCACTTTCAGCTTTAAAGACCCGAAAATCTCGTCGAAACGTTCGATATAACAAGTCTAAATTATCAGGCTCGTCATCGACGACAAGCAGCTTCAGTTTTTCTTCCATTCTTATAATTTTGGGCGGGATTGTCCTGGGTGGATGCCTTTTGGGGGGGTGGGAGTGGGGTTGAACCTAATGTGCCCGGTCGCTATTGCTCGCTAGCGTATTTTGCACAATCAGACGGAGCCTAATAGGGAATGGGCATACTTTAATAGCGATCATAAACAAATAGAGAAAACTCGCCGGGAAAACTCCTCTAGAGTCGTTTTTAGAGAAGATTTTGCAGGTGTATTTTTCACGTGTTTTCACGCATTAATGATTTTGTAAGTTCCAAAGGAGAAAGCAATCATGGGTGTCCCCTGGCCTCGTTATCGGTTTGAACAATCCAACTGTCAGCCGCGTCAGGTGGGTACGGCTCTGCGCAGAACGATGGGGTTGGTATTAGCCGGGCTGGTTTCTGCTGGAGGGGTACTTACCAGTGGAACGATTGCCTTTGCACAAAGAACAACTGTATTTGATTTGGAACAGGCAATTTGTGCCAATGATTGGGACAGGGCAATTAGCGCTGCAGGCATGTTGATAGCCGATGACAATACCCGTAGCGCCGACCGCAATGCGCTGCTGTCCTTACGCCGACAGCTAATGGAGTATCGGGCTGAAAATGTGCTTGTTTCCGCTGGGCAGGCCTGCGATCGCAGCAATCCCTACCTCTTGAGCGAGGTTGTTGCGAGTGATGAACCGTTACCGTCTGCATTGGGATGGCAAGGGGCGATCGCAGAAGTTACCGACAACCGGTATTCGACGGAAGTGATAACAGAATCTACGCCGTTTTCGCTGCCCGTTGACCTGGGCAATCAGCCAGGACTATCGCCTGCAGCACCCGTAGACCTAAGCCGGGGGCTGATGGTTGTCCCGGGGCATGTGGGCCCTGGGCATCAGGTGTATGGCTTTGTAGCGGGGATGGGAGACCGGCTAGCGCTGGACTTGGAAGTGACCCGGGTTATGACCGGAACCCTCTACACCAGCGATGATTCTCAGCTGTTTGTGTTTGACCGCGATGGCCACCTCCTCGCCTCCGCTGACGACAATGATGGCGGACAACAATCTCACATTAGCGATTTGGTCATTCCTAAAACCGACCTTTACTTTGCGGTCGTCACCAGCTACAACAACGATCCCATTTTCAATCAGGATGGTCGGCTGACCGGTTGGCAAGAAAATGGTGGCGGCCGGTTCGACTACACCTTGAGCGTTTCTGGCGCGACGCCAACCAGCGCACTGGTGCGGTAGGATTTAAGGCGTCTTTAGCTAGTGCCTGTTCTGCCTGTATCCCGCGAACCCATGAAAATTGCCGACCTGATCGCGACTTTTGAAATTTGGGCGAATCCCCGCTGGCAGGAAAAGTGGGACAATTGCGGCTGGCAGGTAGAGCCGGGTATTCTCCACGAGCCGGCCGGGGTGCTGGTGTGCCTAACGCCGACCCTGGCAGTGATGGCAGAAGCGATCGCGCTAAAAGCACAGGGCAAGCCCATAAACTTGATTTTCGCTCACCATCCGCTTATTTTTGGCGGGCTTTCTTCTGTGGTTGCAGGCGACGGTGTGGGCGATATGGTAAGGACTGCGATCGCCCATCGGATCGGCATTTACTCAGCCCATACCAATTTTGACCAGGTTGAAAATGGCACGGCAGACGTGCTCGCCCAGATGCTGGATCTACAAGATGTCGCGCCGATGGTGCCGACTGTCCCCCAAGAACCAGCTGCCCGTGGCTACGGGCGAGTGGGTAACTTGAGCACGACTCAACCGCTGCAGCAACTGCTAGAAACAATACAAACGGTCTTATCGCCTCCGCGTTTGCTCTACTCTCCAGCGGCCAACTTACAGGCGGCTATCTCAAGGGTGGCGGTGCTCGGTGGATCAGGGGCTAGCTATCTATCTGCCGCCGTGGAAGCGGGCGCGCAGGTATACCTAACCGCCGACTGCAAATTTCACCAGTTTCAGGCAGGCCGCGATCGGGGGCTTGTTCTGATTGATGCCGGACACTATGCAACCGAGCGCCCCGCCTGCCAGCGCCTGGTCGACTGGTTCGCTGGGCAGTCTGTCGGCTACGCCGCGCTCAGCCAAGCCGACGAAGACTTTCGCCAGTTTCTGTGAGCCAGCAGCCCACGCCTAGCCAATATCCAGCATCTTCGCGGCTTTGTCTTCAGTTTCTTCTTGCATTGCCTTGTCCAGATGGCTGATGTAGTACTCCATGTTGTGGTCGCTAATGAGATCAAAACCAGCGCCAACGAGGCCTTTTACTAAGCCAAAACTCCGGTTGAGCAGTCGGTTGGCCAGCTTGTAGTTAGCCCGGATGCTACCGGCTCCGTCAAAGTATTTTGCCATGCCGACGTGGCCGTAAAACCGGGTTGGATTGAGCACAGAGAACGGCGGGGGCACGTGGGGGACAATGTCGTTGTTATTGACAAAGCGAAAGACCTTACCCTTGATGTGCGTATTGAGCTGACTAGCGAAGGTGCGATCGCCCACCCTCGGCTGACCAAAGGTATAGACGCCTGCAACGGCAACGCCATTATCTGAGAGGGCTGCAGCAGCCATGGTCGCTAGCGCGCCGCCTAGGCTGTGCCCGGTGATGTAGAGCGGGGGCAGCGATTTACCCTGCGCCATCAGCTCCTTATGCCATCTCGATATCTGCGCCAGCACAGACTTCTCAATGATGGACCAGGCTAAAAAGAAGCCCGTATGCACCCTACCCTTGTAGGAAGAAATTGAGGTGATGCCATCTTTGCGAATGGTGAAATTGCGAAGCTGCGTCGTGACGTTAGTGAGCCAGTCCTTGGGTTCCTGGCTACCGCGAAAGGCCAGCACCATGAAGCGTTCAGTTCGAAACATATAGGCCTGGGTGTCTCTACCGCGATTGTTGAAATAGCGAAAGTTATGTCTGATGAAGCTGTCTTTCTTGCGGTGGGTGATACCTGAGCGGGTCTGCCGGGTTACCTGCTGTGAGTGCTTGTGATTCGGTAGCCGTTCAGCTCGATTACGATGCTGGTTTTGATTGTCTTCTTCGAGCGCGGTGCCCCAGCGATTGACCACTTCTGCAACAAACTGCTTGTCTTGGTAGGCCAGGTAGGAGACCTTCGCCAGCGTCAAGGCAACTCGGGTGTCGTAGTCTGCAGAGAGGTTGAGCGCGACCAGATCGTCCTCTTTGTAGGGAGAGGGCAAAATGCGATAGCCGAAGCGTTCAAACAGCTTTTGCACGCCGAAGAAACCGCTTTGGTGAATGTAGCTATAAAGGGCGTCATAAAATCTGGATGCTCCTGAACGACGATAGGCAGGATCGCCAATTAGCTTGACCCAGTAGCTGAGCCAGGGGCCAAGCTCTTTCTCGGTGAATAATCCGGATTCTACGAAGTATCCAAAGTGCTCCAGACCATTGAGCATTTTGTTGAACCAGTCCCGCAGCGCGGTTTCTATCTGATATTGGCGCAGGATGGCTGGATCGAGGTCGTTGTGGGTCTGATCTTGGTCTATCTGATGCTTGAACCGGACGCGCTGGTCGTGGTTGGCTAGCGCGTTGCAGAGCAGTTCGTCTGTGACGTGGAAAGAAAATGGCTCTCCCTTGGCCGGATCCTCGATACAGTAGTCCCGGTATTCTTCAAAGTCCAAAATCTTCAGCGCTTTGTGAATATCAGGATCTTGCTCAAATTCTCTAACGGCCTGACGTAAAAACTCAATACGCTGCCACTGCTGCTGTCTGGCGTATTGGAAGACGCCCCAGCTAATTGCGCCGCCAGCCAGCAGTATTCCTAGGGCTAAGAACCACTGCGTATCGCTGAGCCAATCGCTCTTGAGTTCGATTGGGGGGGTGGCTCCTCCTATGAGGCGATCTACCGTTAGTGTCTGTGGGGAAAATAATTGCAATGGGGATGTCTGCAGTAGCTGGAGGGACCCAGCTGTGTAGCTTACGGCTGGGATTTGAGCTGGCTGCACAAGACCTGCTCCAGTCCAGATACCGGCAACCAAAGACGTAAGGCAGATAAAACAGTGCATAACGGTTGTAAACAATTAAAAATAAAAATTGATGGTTGACCTGAGCTTACCCAGGGGCCTGGGATAGGATGACTGGGCGGATTAAATTTCTGAGAAGAATGGCAAACTGTATGAACGCATAGATAAGTCGGCTTCGTAAAAGTTCACGCTAAGGCAGTATATATATGGGGTAAAACAGGCTTCAGCTTGTTTTCTATCGTTGCTTATAGGGTTATGCGCTGGAGAAGTATGATGCGGGCTTTGCAAAAGCTAGGAATGGCAGGCAGCTTGGCTGTTCTCGCTTCTACCGTTTGGGGTGGAAAGGATATGGGCGTAGCCCTTGCTAATACCCTATTGGAAGAACTCGGTTCGCTAACCTCAGGAGATGCCGTTTTGGATGACGGCAGCCTATACGATCAGTACACGTTTTTGGGCAGTAGTGGTCAATACGCGACAATTTTTTTAGAAAGTGATGATTTTGATCCCTACTTGATCTTGCTGGACCCAGACGGAGAACGCATTAGCGAAAACGACGATACGAACCGCTCAGACCGGAACTCCCGGCTGGTGGTTACGTTGCCGAGTACAGGCATGTATACGGCGGTGGCCAATAGCTATGAGTCGGGAACAAGTGGTGACTATGCCATCAAGATAGAGGTGGGCGATTCTCCTAGAAGCCTGGCGGAGATCCTTGCGGCGGCAACGGTGCCGAATGGCTCTGACGCTTGCCAGTCAGCTATTGTCGGTGCGATTGGTGAAATTAAGACCGATAGGGAAATCAATGTTTTAGTCAGTGCCTTGCCGTTGGAGCGCCTATATAAAACCGTTCCAACGGCGCGTCCGAAGGGAATCGAGGTTGCGCTGAGCGGTTCATCAGCCCTGTCGGTGATGTTCTCTCCGCAGTTTTTAGACCGAATCTCTGGTGAAGTCATTACTGCGTGCGATTCGGTTGGTGCGCTCACTTTTGGCAGTGATGCTTCTGAATTTGAGCGGACTTTTGGGGTGATCTCGCGGACGAACAGGCGGGTACGGGGGCAGCGTAGCGGGCTGCCTACGGTCAACGAATTTACCTGCGCAGAGGGTGAATCGGCGCGATCGCAGCAAGACCAAGAGCTCCCTGCTTGGGGAGAGCGAATCTGTCTTTAGGCCGACTAGCCAATTAGGCGTACAGGCTGTGGCACAATTGCCATAGCTTGCTGTAGCTTCGATTAATCAGACATTTTTAGACTGCACTTTAGATTGCGCCTTAGATTGCTGTGGATGTGTCTCCGCCCGATCTGCCCATTGATGATATTTCGAGTGCGCAGCTTGGCAGCATCAAGGCTCAGCTGGATTTGGTTTTGATGGCGATCGAAGCGCTGACTGATATCGGATCGGATGCGGTGCTAGGGGCCGCTAAAGATTTGCAGCTCGCTGAGACGCTCTCGGATCGGGTCGGGCTGTGGCGATTGCGGCAGTCGAGCCCGCTGAGGAAGGGGCAGGGCCGCAAAAAGCTCGATATCGAAGAGGCACGGGCGCTGGTGCTGGTTGTGTGCCATCTGGCCCGGGCGTATCACCCGCAGATTCGACAGGCCGTGGCCAGACTGGAGCAGCTGAGCGAAAAAGGGGAACCACCTCACAGGGCTGCGGTGCTAGGCGACTATCTCGATAATTTTAATAATATGTATGGCGATCGCATGGCCGATCCAGAGATCCCAACGGATAGCCTGACCCAGCTTTCCCTGCGACTGCTGATTGACCTGCTGTTTTACAGTTCACTGGGCGGTGAGCGGCAGCTGTGGCTCGCTTTAATAGACCGCGCTCAATAGTGCTCAACAATATCGGCGTTTATCCGTGACGGACAACCCAGCGGCTGACATAATAAGGGACACTCTACGCTATCTAAATGCTTTGAGTCCATGTCCTCTTCTTCCCAGTCTTCCGCCGCCAATTCCGCCGCCGCCCAGCCTTCCTCTGCTAACGGCATACCGCCGCTTCAACGCCCCAAACGGCACCCATCTCAGCTCCCGCCTCAGCCCCCATCTCGAGTTTCCCCTCGAGCCGCTTCTCAGACCCCGTCTCAGGCTCAATCTCCGATAGCAGCTTCCGAGCTAAAAAAGACCAACCTGTATCTGGTTGGCATGATGGGGGCGGGTAAGACAACGATTGGCCGTAGGCTGGCTAACCGGCTGGGCTATCGCTTTTTGGATACGGACGCGCTAATTGAGCAGTCCACGGGACGGCCCGTGACGGACCTGTTTGCACAGGCAGGTGAGGCGGGCTTTCGAAAGATTGAAACCCAGGTGCTGGCTCAAGTATCGACCCACACCAGCTTAGTGGTGGCGACGGGTGGAGGAATTGTGACTCAGCAGATGAACTGGAGCTATCTACGCCATGGTGTGGTGATTTGGCTGGATGTGCCGGTAGCGGTGCTGGCTTCTCGGCTGTCGGGCGACAGTACGCGGCCACTGATACAAGATGTGAACCTCTCTGAGAAGCTGACGACATTGCTGGCAGAGCGGGGCGATCGCTATGCGCAGTCAGATATTCGCATTGGCTATGAAGGTAAGTCGGTTAAGCGGACGTGCGATCGCATTTTGATCGCCCTAAAACAGAACCTGCGTCCTGACCCCCGACTCGCCGCCGAGCAAATTACCATCAGTCAAACTTCGATTAACCCCGTCACAAAAGAGACAATGCCCTGAGATAATTTCGCCTTGAGACAGACAATTTCGCCTTGAGAAAGTTTGACCGCATTAACTCCATCGCTTTAACTCCATCGCTTTAACTCCATCGCATTAACTTTGTTGTTTCTCCTCTTTTGCCGATGCCTTTTGACCCCGCACGCCCAGGCCCCGATCAGACTCTCCAACAGTTGGAAATGGCGCGTGTGCGCATTCTCAGTGAGGCCCTGCCCTATATTCAACAGTTTCAGAAGCGGACGATGGTTGTGAAGTACGGCGGCGCTGCCATGAAGGACAGCCGTCTGAAAGCTGATGTGATTCGCGATATTGTGTTTATGGCTAGCGTGGGCATTCGGCCCGTTGTTGTACATGGTGGTGGCCCTGAAATCAACAGCTGGCTGACGAAGCTGAATATTGAGCCCCAATTTAAAGATGGCCTCCGAGTGACGGATGCGGAAACCATGGACGTGGTGGAAATGGTGCTGGTTGGCCGGGTAAATAAGGAGCTGGTGTCATTGATTAACCAGGCGGGCGGGCAAGCGGTAGGACTGTGCGGGAAAGATGGCAACCTGGTAACGGCGCGGCCGCGATCTGCCGAGGCGGGCGTTGGGTTTGTTGGAGATGTCAGCAATATTCGTGCTGACTTGATTAGTTCGCTGGTGACGGCAGGCTACATTCCGGTCATTTCTAGTGTGGCTGCAGATGCGACCGGGCAAGCCTACAACATTAATGCGGATACGGTGGCGGGTGAACTGGCTGCCGCCCTGAATGCTGAAAAGCTTATTTTACTCACTGATACGCCGGGCATTATGCAGGACTTTCACGAGCCAGATTCACTGATCAACAAGCTTGATATTCAGCAGGCACGCGATTTGATTTCGAGTGGTGTGGTGGCCGGGGGCATGATTCCAAAGGTGAGCTGCTGTGTGCGATCGCTGGCCCAAGGCGTTCGCGCAGCGCACATTCTCGATGGCCGGATGCCCCACGCGCTGCTGTTAGAGATTTTCTCTGACATGGGGATTGGTACCATGATGGTGGCTTCTGGTTTCAGTCAATGACAGCCGTCTACAGCAGGCGCAGTCATCTACAGCAGGCATAGCGATTTATGGAATCCTCTTTTCTCACAGCCGTAGTCCTTCCCCTAGCGCTCTTCATCATCATGCTAGGCATGGGACTGGGGCTTACGCCCACTGATTTTAAGCGCATCCTAGTAGCACCCAAGGCGGTCGTCGTTGGCCTAGCCGCTCAGCTATTGATTTTGCCCGCTGTAGGGTTTGGGCTAGCGCACCTCTTTCCTTTGACGCCCGAGCTGGCAGTAGGCGTGATGATTTTGGCAGTCTGTCCCGGTGGGCCCACGTCCAATCTGTTAACTTATCTGGCGAAGGGCAATGTGGCCCTCTCAGTGACGCTCACGGCCATCAGCAGTCTCATCACTGTTTTCACTATTCCACTGGTTGTAAATTTAGCCATGCAACAATTTGTGGGAGAAGGCACTTCTCTCCAGCTGCCTTTTCTCGAAACGGTGGTTCAAATTGCGGTTATTACCCTGATTCCGATTACGCTTGGCATGGTGATGCGTCGCTCTTTGCCTGTTTTTTCAGCCAGGGTCGAACGGTGGGTGAAGTGGCTATCGATGTTTTTCTTGACCCTGATTGTTTTTGGTATTTTGCTCGCAGAGCGGGCGAACTTGGCCGCGTATATTTTTCAAGTTGGCTGGGTGACCCTAACTTTGAACCTGGCGACTATGGCGCTGGGCTATCTGCTAGCGACTCTAGCGCGGCTGTCTCACCCAAGCGCTACGGCGATTACCTGTGAAGTAGGCATTCAAAATGGCACGTTGGCGATCGCAGTGGCCAGCGCCCCAACATTGTTGAACAATCCAACAATGTCCATCCCGGCCGGGATATATAGCTTACTGATGTTTGTAACGGGTGGGATCTGGGCCTGGTGGGCAAGCCACAAACAGGCCAGAAATTATTCGGCAAATGCAGACCTACAGGCTCCATCTTTAGAGACCTCTTTGGAGAACCCTGGAATGACAGCTAGCACCCACGAGCAGGCCCGGAAACGGTGAGCAAACGAGCCTTAGATCCTTTATGGCAGTCTTTAGTGAGCGGGGTTTTTGATGCGGGTGTGGGGATTACAAACGATTTGTTATCTGCAAAACAAAGGTCAGCTTGATTAAGATGGTAGCCTGCGCAAAAGTTTTAGGACATCGCCTTTATGCATCGGCTTTTATCGGGTCCACTGTCTGTAGAGTCGCATTCGATTCCGATTCAGGGGTTGCCTTCTCGACTCGATGGAATTGTGGTTGTTCAGCTTTCAGATTTTCATTTTGACGGGTTGCGGCTATCGAACAGCCTGCTGACCAAAGCGATTGCCCAGGTTGAGCAGATTCAGCCAGACTTGGTGGCGCTGACCGGCGATTTTGTCACGGATGACCCGCAGCCCATTCATGAACTTGCCCGTCGGCTCAAGCACTTGCCCAGTCGGTATGGCACTTTCGCGGTGCTAGGCAACCACGATATTGAAGTGGTGGGTGCGAAAGCTGAAGTCACACAGGCACTGGAGCAAGCGGGGATTACGGTGCTGTGGAATAGGATTGCCACGCCGCTGGGTGAAGACTTTCCAGTGGTGGGCTTTGCTGACTACTGGTCGAAGGCGTTCGATCCGCACATGCTGGATCGTTTGGATCCGGCGGTGCCGCGTTTGGTGCTTTCACACAATCCGGATACGGCGGCTGTATTAGCTGAGTGGCGGGTAGATTTGCAGCTGTCGGGGCATACCCACGGCGGGCAAATTTATATTCCGGGGTTGGGCCCAGGGCCTCAGGTATGGCAGGAAATTCGGCGAGGGGTACCCCGGGTGATTCGGAACTGCATTCCTTTTTTGAGCGATCGCTGCTTTCATGTGGTGCGCCACTGGGAATGGTGCCGGGGGCTACACCAGGTGGGAGATAACTGGCTGTATGTGAATCGCGGACTGGGGACCTATTTCCCTGGCCGGTTCCTCTGCCCGCCGGAGCTGACGGTGCTGACCCTGACCAGGGCGTAGGTTCAGCTTACATGTGGTGGCTTTATCAGGCGGTGGCTTTATCAGACAGTGGTTTTATCAGACAGTGGTTTTATCAGACAGTGGTTTTATCAGACAGTGGTTTTATCGGGCATCAGTCGGTTTTACCCTGGCACGGTGGAGCAGCTTGCCCTGGTGGGTGCAGCCGCTGTGGGTGACCTGAACAAGGTCGCCTGGCTGGGCAGTGCCTCGGCTGAGCTGGTGATATTGCGGATCGTAGGGGAGCTGAGCATCAATGGGGGCGATCGCTTCTACATGCCAATCGGCCATGAGCTGCTCCACTGGGCGAATAAAGGGCAAGAGCTTGGCTGCAGGCAAGTCAGGGCGTTCTGCGACCCGTTTTGCAATGGTTGGCCACTGGATGAGCCAGGTTTCTAGGGTTTGTAGAGCTTCGACTTGAAGGGCGTGGGGCAACCCCATCTGCTGCTGAGTAGGCATCTCTGACGACAGGCGCTTTGGCTCAGTCTGTGGGAAAGGAGAAGGCTGTGGGATAGGAGAGGCGCCTGCGACAGAAGGTGCTGGGGCGAACTGGGCTAGTAGATCTGTCAGCGAAATATTGAGGGCATGACCGATCTTTTTGAGGTTCTCTACTCGCATCTTCTCGATGTTGCCTGCCCGGAGCTGCTGAATTTGCCAGCGGGAGACCTCTGCTTTTTCGGCAAGGGCGCGATAGCTTTGAATGCTGGCCGCTTGCATGAGTGCCTGTAGGGTGTCGGGGTGGGAGAGCATGGGTTAGGCGAAGTGCATTTTGTGCCGGGTTGATAAAATAATGAAGGCCGGGTTTAAGCTGCGTTCATCTGTATACGAATTTAAAGAAAATTTGATACGAGTAGCACTGCCTTAAAAGAATCTGGGCTGAATAATAAGCATATCGGTTTCTTTTGGCTGGCTGAGATGGGGCTAGTCGGACGGGCCAATCGGTGTCTGCATCCTGGTCGCTATGAATCGTCTGAGCAGTCGTTTTATGTTTTTTGAGAGAGCGTCTTCTTTGGGTAGACCTGTGAATAAGCGGGTGGGTAGGCATTTGCGCTTGGCTGCTTGCCTTTCTTCGGGGCTAATGGGTGTTGGTCTGTTGGCCAGTGGAACGGCTACGACCCTTGGCTTTGGGGTGAGTGCGATCGCACCCGTCTCAGCCCAGGCCCAGTCTCTCAACCTGCCAACTGCCCAGCCAACTGCCCAGCCCGCTACCTCCCCAACCGCCCAACCCGCCGCTAGAAATCCAGAAATCAAGGTGGGTATCGTTCAGCGCTTTGGCGACCAGAAAGACGACAAACTCACCCTTGGCTCCCTCGCAGGCGATCAGCTGACGGTGAGCTTTGAGACGAGTGGTCAGGCGCAGACGGTGACGACCGACCGACTACAGATAGACATCACAATGCAGCCGCTGCCTACGCCAGTGCTAGAGGAGTGGGTCGTGCTCAGCACCCATCGCAGCTTCGAGAGCGCAGAAGACAGCGCAATTCGTTGGCAGGCAGCGGGCATCAATGCTGAAATTGCCCAGCCGGATGCCTGGCAGGTCTGGGCCAAGAGAGAAGATTACAATTCACCGCTGGTGCGCAGGCTGCTGCTGGAGAATCTGCACGCGGAGGGCTACACCCGCGCCTTTCTCGACAGCCGCGCAGTGAAGGAAGTCCCCAAGGTCGCATTTACGGCAAATGGTTTTAAGTACGTCCGCGACGCATTTACGATTACTAGCGCTAATCGCCGCATTCAGCTAGCTGAGGGCAACCGGCAGACTTTTCGGGACCTGTACGCAGGCGATATGAAAATTCAACCCAATGCCTACGGCACCTATACGCTAGTAAATCAGGTGCCGGTGGAGCTGTATTTGCGCGGGGTGGTGCCCCACGAAATCGGTCCCGGGGCACCGCGCAGTGCCATTGAGGCACAGGCCATTTTGGCGCGTACCTATGTGCTGCGCAACCTACGGCGGTTTGCAATTGACAGCTATGAGATTTGCGCGGACACACAGTGTCAGGTGTATTACGGGCTAGCGGATGCGGACCCGGGGAGTAATGCTGCGATCGCAGCCACAGCCGGTCAGGTCCTCACCTACAACAACGAGCTAGTCGATGCCCTCTACTCCTCGACCACAGGCGGCGTAACAGCCCGCTTTACAGATGTCTGGAACGGAGCAGACCGGCCCTATCTGACACCCGTGGTCGATTCGCTATCGCCGAAGTGGGATTTGGCCGCTCGCCCCCTTTCAGATGAGGCCAATTTTCGGGCGTTTATTGCTCTACAAAATGGTTTTAATGAAGAAGAGTGGCCCGCCTTTCGGTGGAACAGAACAGCTTCGCTCAAAGAGATGGATGAGATTTTGAAGCTGTATCTGAAGAACCGTCAGCACCCGCTGGCAAACTACAATCAGCTGCTAGATATCAGCGTGGTAGAACGGGCCGCTTCTGGCCGGGTACAGAAAGTAACTATAGAGACTGACCAGGGCTCTTTTGATCTGGTTAAAGATGAGGCCGTGAAGGCACTGGTTCCACCACGGAGCCTGTTGTTTTATGTGGAGCCGGTAATGGAGATGCCGCCTGCGACGAAGCCCGCAGACAACGATTCGACAGGCACATCCCTCGGAGAGCCGACGATTACGCTAGCCGATCTCGCTGAGGGTAGTAATGAGGAAGCAGGTGTCTCTGAAACGCCGGTGGAAGATTCCACTTCAGAAGCGAGCGAAACGGAAGCAGAACAGACCCCGGATCCCATTCTGACTGGGTTTCGATTTATCGGCGGTGGATTTGGCCATGGCGTGGGAATGAGCCAAACAGGTGCCTACAACCTGGGAGAAAAAGGCTATTCTCACCAGCAGATTTTAGAGTTTTACTATCCGGGAACGGTTCTGCAGCCAATTAGTAAGGCCGTCACTTTTTGGGACGGAGACTGATGGTGATAGAGCCTGACTAGCCCTACGAGGCAGCTGCCTCAAGGGCATCCTGCCCCCGGACAACCCGCTTCCCTTTATTTGCGCCCTGGCTTTCTGTGACGACCGTACATTGGCCGCGCTGCCCTTCGCGTTCGTAGTACACCACAACCCAGTCGTCGGTTTTTCCGAGGGCGTGGGCCCGGGCGGTGTTGGAATAGAGCGCATTGAATGTCCAGCCGCCTTTGCTGAGCTGCATGACGGGAAGCCACCGCCTACCTTCCGGATTAAAGCGCTTGGGGTTCACCATGCGTAGCTGACCGGCTCTCGCCAAATAACGATACTGCGTATCTACCGCTAAAAGCAGGTCTACCGGGGGCGCGCCACCTGCAGTCACTGGTTTGACGGAACCTGTCTGTGTACCTTGCTGCGTACGTGTGATGGGCGCTTGCCGTGGCTGGCTAATCTGCTGAGAAGGACGATTGAGCAGGGTGGCTAATGCGGCGCGCACAAGGGCGATGCGACCAGGGCCGAAACCGGGCATGCGGGCAAGGATGCCATCGTGAGCCGCTTGCTCGAGGCCTTCTAAGGTGTCGATGCCTAGGCCCCGGTATATTCTGCGAGCGAGGACCTGACCAATGCCGGGTACCGTGGTGAAGAGATCTTCTGGTGAGACGTCGATGTGTAGCTGCTCTAGCAGGGTGAACTGTCCAGTAGTGGCCAGCTCTTTGATGGCGCTGGCGAGCCCTTTGCCGATGTAGGGCAGCTTTTCCAGGCCTGGGGTGCCCTCAGCTTCGTACAAGTCGACGACTGGGGTGCTGTGATGACGCACGGACTGCGCGCCTTTTCGATAGGCGCGAATGCGGTAAAAATCGTCTCCTTTGGCTTCTAATAGGTCTGCAACCTGCTCAAAGGAATGGGCGATATCATCGTTTGAAAGAGCAAATATTTGCCTGAACGTATCTGGAAATAACGTGGTTTGTATCATCGCTTCAGTACCCGCTTGCTGGGCTTTATGTGGCGGTGTTTTTGAGAGAATTTGTTGTTATTTCTATTATCGAACATTTACGCCAAAACGACAGGTTGAAATACCGTACTTCATCCCTATCTCATAGGGCATACAGACATTTTCAAAATCATGTAAAAACAACCAAAAGAGGATGAAATCCCCCCTTGCTAAGAGCGCTAAACCGAACCTGTTTCCTTCTTTCTTTTTGGCTGGGTCATTATTCAAAAAGTGACCTTGGGAAAATGATTTTAGGAAAATGCAATCATCACTGTGTTGTTGTATTTTGAAAAAGGCCTTTCGTGAGGAGAGCAACCATGTCGCTCGATTTTAAGTTTGCAGTTGTGAGTGATTTGCACATTGCGCTTCCTCACACCATTTGGGACGCGCCCAATCGCTTTCATCTTGTGGAAGTGAGCATCCCAGCTTTCGAGCAGATTTTGACGCAGCTGATGGCAGATCAGCCGGACTTTTTGTTGCTGCCAGGAGACTTGGTGCAGCACGGTGAACGTGAAAATCACGAGTGGCTCGCTGCTCGTCTCGCCCAGCTGCCTTTTCCCACTTACGTGGTGCCCGGCAACCACGATGTTGTGCGTCAGTGGGGCAATACCCCTGAAGATAGCGGCAAGGATAGAATTGCCCTCGCCGATTTTCCAAAGATTTACCAGCAGTTTGGCTACGACGACAGCGAGCGGCTCTATTACTACCAAGAGATTTTGCCGGGGGTGCACTTGCTGGGGCTAAACTCCAATGCCTTCGACGCTGCGGGTGAGCAAATTGGAACGGGGCTGATAGACAATGCGCAGATGGACTGGCTAGAGACGCAGCTGGCCCAGCTCAGCGGCCAGTTTGTCATGGTGATGGTGCATCACAACGTGCTGGAGCATTTGCCAAACCAGTCAAAAACACAGCTCGGCCAGCGCTACATGATCCGCAATGCGCCTGACTTAGTCGCGCGGCTGCAGGCAGCTGGTGTACCGCTGGCCTTTACGGGGCACTTGCATGTGCAAAATGTGGCAAAGGCGGGTGATTTTTATGCGGTTACGACGGGGTCGCTGGTGAGCTATCCCCATCCGTACCGGCTGCTATCGGTAGAGACCGGGGCAGACGGGCAGCTGCGGCTAGCTATGGAGACTCGACGAATTGAGTCGGTGCCTGCGTGGCCAATGCTGCAGCAAACCTCTAAAGACTGGATGGGCGATCGCTCTTTTCGCTTTATCTTAAAACTGCTAACCGATCCGCCACTTTCCCTTAGTCCGGACCAGGCAAAAGCCTACGCACCCCATATTCGAGACTTTTGGGCAACGGTAGCTGCAGGCGATGCCGTGTTTGACTACCCGCAGCTACCCGCTGCTGCCCAAGCGTACTTTCAACAGTTTGAAGCGATGGGCCCAGCAGGGGAGCGCCAGCTAATCGATAACAATGCGGTGCTATCGTTAGGGGCTGCTGTCGCTGGAATTGTGTAGCTGGAATTATGTAGCTGGAATTATGTAGCTGGAATTAAGACAGACAGCCTCGACGGTTCGCTATGCTGTCTGGGCAGATAGGGGATCTGCAGCAGGGTCTGGTCGGTCGCTCTGCTGAAAGCCCTGCTGCCGGGCCAGCTGGTGCAGCGCTGCGGCCGCTTCACTAGAAATTGGCCAGACCATCCCTGCGAGGTTATTCGTTGCGATGCTGTAGCCCTGGTTGGCAGAGCAGTAGTACCAGTGCATGGCTTCAATGTCGTTAATTTCTACACCGCCGAGGCCGAGCTGATAAATATTGCCGAGGAGACACTGCGCTTCGGCATCACCCGACTGCGCAGATTGCTGCAGCAGCGCAAAGGCCTTAGTGTAGTCTTGATTGCGAAATTCTTTAATACCGGGAGCAGCCATTTTCCAAATTCTCCAATGATGTTTTGAATGGGCGAGTTTGACGGACATAACGTCGGGTTAGAAGGATTCGAGTATTGCACTGTAATGATAGTACAAGCGTATTAAATTAACTCACTGCTTAACGTTTATTTGTCGATCTTTTGCGGATCTTCTGTCGATCTATAGAGGCTCTAGGAAGGCTCTACAATGAAATCTGCAATGGGAGCTGCGTAGTCAGCGCTGGCCAGATGGTGTTGGCGCGTAATAGGGCAGCGCTTGAAATAGTGACAGTGAGGAGGCTGGTGTGAGCGAATCTTTGGCGAAGACTTATGCAGCGCTGACTGAGCGGATTGTGGCGCAGACGCTGAAAGGTAATATTCGCTCGAAAGCGCAAGTTCGCAACCTGCTAACTGAGGGGATAGAACCTGGGACGGGGGAGATCTTTGAGCGGGTGCTGGCAGCACGGATCGCTGAGGTAGAAACGCAGCTTGAGGGTTCTCTAAAGGCCCCGCGCATTTTAAGAGCCCTCAA
This sequence comes from Cyanobacteria bacterium J06626_6, assembly GCA_038523095.1. Taxonomy (GTDB): domain Bacteria; phylum Cyanobacteriota; class Cyanobacteriia; order Phormidesmidales; family Phormidesmidaceae; genus Phormidesmis. The sequence continues at coordinate 3,640 of JBCBJS010000018.1, read as the reverse complement.
AACAATGGAGAGTGAATGGCAGCAGGGCATGAAGGACCGGCAGGTGGCCCGCGCGGTGATAGCCGCTGCCGAAAAGCTCACTCAGGCGGAAGCGTTGCAGCGCCCAGTCGTATTTTTAAGTCTGATTGACCCCAATCAGACCAATAGTCTTAATCGGCAGCAGCTCAAAGAGCTGGCTAAGGTGCTGCAGGCTTCTGAGGAGATGTCGGCTTGGGCGCGAGGCATTCAGCTGGGATTGGAGAACTACGGGCGATTGGAGCCGGACCTGGTGAGCTGGCTCTACACCGATGGGCGGGCAACGGTGGGCTTTGGTGAGCGGGAGCGTGGGGGGCCTTGGCCGGTGTGGCAAAAGGCCTCGACGGGGCTACCAAAGCTGTTGTTTACGGTACTGGCCCAGGCTGAAGAAATTGAGTCTGTGACGCGGACGGCGGTGGATATTTCTAGCTGGGTGAATTTGGCGGTGTTGCTGCATTTTGTGCAGCGCGGGCTGATTACCTGGTTCGATAAGCAGCCCTACAGTGCAAAAGCCGGTAAGCAGCTTTCTTACAGTACGTCTTTGATTTTTGCGGCGATTTGGGGGCGGCTGTCTCAGGGCTTTGCGGCCAGCGGTGCGGGTAGCTACACCGCGCTGGGGGACGGCAGCTTTCAGATGATGCTGCAAATTTTGCGGACGTTTGCTCAGCGGGATGATTTTCCTTTGTATGGCGGGGTGTTTGCCTCTTTTTCGGGGGATTATTTGGAGGATACGCTGGACTACTTTAGCGAGCCGTTGACCGCAGTGACAGGCACTCAAGAAAAGGCGAGAATCTTAACGCTGCTGGGCTATTCACGGCAGATGCTGGGCCAGGCGGAAGTGGCTAAAGACTTTTATCAGCAGGCGCTGGCAATTGCTCAGGAGGCGGGAGATTTGGCCTGTGAAACGGCGGATCTGTGCCATTTGGCGCGCAATGCGGTGCTGGAGCGGGACTATGCTGAGGGGGTGGCGACTAGTCAGCGGGCGCTAATTCTGGCGCGGCAGCGGGGCGATCGCACGGGTGAAGCCAACGCGCTGGTGAACCTGGGCTACGCGCAGGTGCTGCAGGCGAGGGCGCATGATGTGGGGGATGTGGCGGTTTACGATAGTGCGATCGCCTATCTCAATCAAGGTCTGGAGCTGGCAGTAAAGCAAAGCGACTTTCAGTCTCAGGCGCTGGCTTACAACAGCTTAGGCGTGGCCTATGTGATGTGCGATCGCCCTCAGGAAAGTCTCGACACGCTCACCAAAGGCGCTGAAGCGGTCAAAGGCTCTGGCAATGTTTATTTGCAAGGTCTCTACACGCTCTACACGGCTGAAGCTCACCACGCCCTGAAGCAGGCTGAAGAAGCCGTCTTTTATAGCGTGCTCTCGATGCATCTGCTGCACGGCATTGGTTCAGAGGACTGGCGGCAAGCAGCGGGGCTAGCATCTATTTTGCAGGGTCAGCTGGGTTCAGAATCTTTTGCGCAAACTCTGGAAAAATATCGCCGTGAGCTTACGCCCATCATGAGTATGGAGGGGTATGAATCCCTTGCAAGCTTAATAGAAAAGTATCGGGCGCTTTAGCTGGCACGTAGCCGACAATAATATGGTGCCGACACTCATAGAGGCCAATACTAACGGTGCCGATTGAACGCTGGTTAAATCAACCTTCAGATACTTTTACAGTCGTGTGTTTTGCTGGATTATTTTTGTAAAGATACAAGTGTGGACTACCTTTAACATTTGCTATGAAATTCTTTGAAAAGCCAGGTGTTGAGCTAGCTGATAGAGTGCCCCCTGGTCAGCATTTGGCCAAAGGGTTTCCGGTGCTGACCTATGGCGACACGCCGCAAATTTCCACGGATAGTTGGCAGCTGACGGTCTCTGGGCTGGCTGAACCCAAAACTTTTTCATGGCAAGACTTTATGGACTTGCCGCAGCACGAGTTTACGGCGGACTTTCACTGTGTGACGACCTGGAGCAAGCTGGATGTGAAGTGGCGCGGGGTGAAGGTGACTGACTTTTTGAACGCGTTAGCAATTGACCCGAAGGCTACACACGTGATGGAACATTGCTACGGCGGCTACACAACGAACCTTTCTCTAGAAGACTTTGCTAGGGAGGAGAACTTTTTTGCCCATACGCTGTATGGTGAGCCGCTACCGGCTGAGCACGGTGGCCCAATGCGGACGGTAGTGCCCCATCTGTATGCGTGGAAGAGCGCAAAATGGATCAATGGCATTGAGTTTCTGGCGGAGATGGCGCTTGGCTTTTGGGAGAGAAATGGCTATCACCATCGGGGTGAGCCTTTTGCAGAAGAACGATACAGTGCGCTGTAGGCGCAAGTGCTAAGCGAGCAGATAAACGGGCGTTCCCCTGGGCAACCTAGGCATACAACTTGGGCATACAACTTGATTGATATGGCCAGCAGCGGATAGTTTCATCCGGTGGCTTGTGTTAAGAAGTGCCCTGCGTAAACCGGATAGCTGACTCGTGAGCACCTTTGATCTGGAAAATCCGCTGCCGATCCTTTCTAGCCTGCCAGATGAGGCGAGTGAGTGGCTCACCACCCTACCCTGGGAGCAACGTCGCTACATTTTGTCGCTGTGCCATTTAATGTGTGCGACGCCACCCGAGCAGCAGGCTGAATTTTTGGATGCTTATACGGCGGAGGGGCTGCTTTCTCACATTGCTGACGATGACGATACGCGCAGGCGGGTAAATGAGCACCTGAAGCGGTTTCGCTGCAGTACTGAGCTAAATGACGATACCTTTCGGCACTACATTCGCCATGTGTACCTGCACTCTATGCGGGATACCGATCAGCGACCTGAGCTGTATTTGGAAACGGTGCTGATGCTGATTGGCAGTGCTCGCAAGCGCAGCAGCGTGCTTTGCTACATCCTGGGCTTTGAGATTTTGAAGCTGCTGTTTTTGATGAGCTGGGAGCAGCATGAGCGGCTCAGCACCCTCCAGGTCAATAAAGAGCAGTTTGCGCGGATGTTTGTTCAGCCGGTGCAGGCCGCGCACCGGCAATGGGGAGTGGTGGTGCCTACCCAGGAAAAGGCCTTTTTCGCGAGGCGCGATTACTATATTCAGCGACCGGAGATTGCGCCGCAGCGGCTGGTGGATCTGGTGATTGCGTCTTTTCAGGCGGATAAGATTATCGAGATTGGCTTTACGGTGCTGCGCCATCCGAATGCGATTCACTTTGACTTTGACTATGTGTATGGCGATTGAGGCTTATGGCGATTGAGGTTTATGGGGATTGAGGTTTATGGGGATTGAGGTTTATGGGGATTGAGCAGGCGGGCGATCGCAGTAGCCAAGACGCCTGTGACTAACCCCCAAAAAGCTGACCCAATACCCAGTAGTGTCATGCCAGAAGCGGTGACCAGGAAGGTGATCAGTGCGGGCTCACGTTCTGTCTCGTTGTCGAGTGCGGTGACGAGCCCTTTGCCGATGGTGCTCAGGAGGGCTATGCCAGCGATTACACTAACCAGTTCACCCGGCAGCGCCGCAAAAATCGCCCCCACTGTCCCGCCAAACAACCCAATCACAATGTAAAAAACACCAACGGCCACCCCGGCTACATATCGTTTATCAGGGTCTTCGTGGGCTTCTGCGCCCATAGAGATGGCG
>JBCBJS010000017.1:0-78215 GCA_038523095.1 Cyanobacteria bacterium J06626_6 | reverse complement strand
CCAAACTTTATCAAACAGAGTCCCTTTGCTCATGGCGATGTGTGTACCTAGAAAAGCGCTGTAGTAATGTAAGTCAAACTGAGTGAGGTCGCTGCGAATCAATCTACATAGAGCAGACTACACAGAGCAGACGCCAGCTCTCAGAATAGTTATCCATAGTAGACCATAGCTCTGCGGAGCGTGAGCTTTGCGACAAAAATTCGCGTATAAGCGGATGCGATAGGAATTACGCTGCCTGTTAGACCTCTGTTTTTTGGGCTGCTTGGGCTTCTGGGGCTAGATCCTCTAATCTGACTGTCGCTTTGCCTTTCGTATAGGCTTGGTCGAACAGGCTTTCTAGCTGAGCATGGGTTCCCCGAATCGGTGCGATAACCGCCTTTCCCCACTCTAAATATTCATCAATGCGGGCCAGCGTCCAGCCAGCAGGCGGCGCATCTGCGGTATCACGAATGTTAGAAATTTTGTCGGCGAGTTTGACGAGCTTGGCGCGATCGCTTAACCCCGCTGCATGGTCAATCTGCTTTTGCTTTCGGACTGCCCTGGGCAGTGATTTGTCATCTGTTACTTCAGCAACCACATCCCGGATGGCCTCGCCGAAGCACCGTTCAATTTCTTCGAAGGTGGTCTCTGTATCTTCTACTGTGTCGTGCAGCAAAGCTGAAATCAGCACAACTTCATCCGTTACCCTAGCCTCATTCAATAAGATGTTGGCGACCGCAATGGGGTGATTTATGTAGGGCGTTTTACCAGTGTCTTTGCGGCGCTGATGGCGATGCTTATTTGCTGCAAAATTCAATGCTCTAAGAAACTGGGAACTCATCACCTTTCTGACTACATCGAAATCGAGAGCAGTATCGGTATCTAATCGGTCAGACGCTGATGGCTTGGGGTGGGGCATGACAGTTGTGTGCGGACGATTAACGATAGTGATGACAGATGGCGGTTGAAGGCTTTTTCTGTCTGTTGAAGGTCTTCTAGTATTTATTGTGACCGGCAATGGTCATCATGCCGACTCTGCAACTATCCCTTGCGACTTCTTGATGCTCTTTGCCCGTCCATCTTCAAAGTTTGTTACTTAAAAGTCGGATTTTGTTTCGGTAGATGAATAATCCATCAAACACAGTTGATATTTCTAAGAGCTAGGGCAAAATACTTATCAATAGTCATTGCTCAAGATACTTGCTTTCACTATCAGATTGCCGTGTAGCAAGTGCAGCAGTTTGCTCGAGCCAGAAAGAAACGCCCCCTTTCTGTTCTATACGGCTAACTCATAGCAGCTACTTTTTATATTCATAGGGTGCCTGGTGTCCTCTCTCAAAATCACGCCTAAGCTCATCGCTTTCAGGTTGTTTTGTTCTTCTTTTGTTCAGCTCATTTTTTGAGTGTGCGCAGGGAGAATGTGTTTTGCTCTTTGCTACGCAAAGCAAAGTCCGGAGCTTTTCGAGTGGCGAGAGAGGGTGCGACCGACAAAGGGCTGAAATATGCTTCTACTGCTTAACTGCTGCTTATTTTTTATTGTCTGTATCTAATGCAGTGGCTTCTTCAGGCTGATAAATAAGCCTCTCCCTGAAAAGTCGTTTAAATAAAATAAAACTATGTCAACTGTTACATCACAAAAAACAAAGTTTTGGGTTCTTTGCTGTGAGGAAACCGAGGCGACTCAAAAAATTTCAAAAGCCGTTGCCGATTGGCAGTTGCCGGGCGTTCGTTCCCGCTTAGGCCATCAGCTGCCGCTGGCTGTTGCCGATGCGATCGCCCATGCAGACTATGCGCTTTTTGTAACTCCTTACCGCCTGGCCCCTCATCATCGCGAGAGCTTGGAGCTTAGCATTACACCGCTCAGCATTACCCAAAGCATCAACTCAGGCCCAATGAGTCCTGCTTCTTTGCTAGCTACAGTTCACAACCACTACGGAAAAACGCCCCAGTCCTGGTGGGCCCAGCTCCCCACCGAGCTGACAACTCAGCAAACTGTTGACCAAGCGCTCAGCAAAATCAAAGAATTTGTACGTCCATACGCCTACGCCACGACGACAGCAACTCATCGGGGGCACTCATCAGTGCAGCCGCAGTGGCGCAATTGTCGCAAAGCCTATCGGATATAGCGTTCGGTATCTGGCTTTGGTACCTGGCCTTTGCCTACAGAACGCCCTTGGAGCTAGGTATAGTTCCCGTCCGCCTAGGGTCGGTCTCAGTGGCCATTCGCATTGCCCGGGCGAAGGCCTTAAACGTGGCTTCGATAATGTGGTGAGAATTAATGCCGTCTAGCTGGCGAATGTGCAGCGTCATTTGGGCGTGATTCACAATCGCCACAAAAAATTCTCTCACTAGCTGCGTATCGTAGGTGCCCACGCGCTGGGTAGGTATCTGTAGGCCATAGCTCAGGTGCGGGCGACCAGAAAAATCTAGAGAAATTTGGACCAGTGCTTCGTCTAACGGTGCGACGAAATGTCCGAATCTGGTAATGCCTTTGCGATCGCCCAACGCCTGCTTGAGGGCCATTCCTAACGTAATCCCTACGTCTTCATTGGTGTGGTGGTCATCGATTTCAATGTCACCCGTCGCTCTCACCTCCAGGTCAAACAGGCCATGGGAAGCAATCTGATGGAGCATATGGTCTAAAAATGGAATGCCGGTATCTGCCGTACACTTGCCGGTGCCGTCTACATTTACGGTGACCTGCACATCTGTTTCTTTCGTCGTTCGGCTCACTGAAGCTGTGCGTGAGAGGCCATGTGTACTTTGTGTTGCTTCAGTTTTAGTGCTTGTAGAGGCGTTGGCGACTGTCGAAGAAACTGTGGAACTGGCTGAGACTGAGTGTGTACGGGAGACCATGGCAAATTTGGTGAGCAGCTCTAGTAAATAGGCTGGAGTAGTTAGGGTGGAGTGAATAGTTTGAAGTAAATAGGCCGACCCGGAGCGGCTTAGTGTGTAAAGTGTCCCTTTCAATACTACGACGTAATATTGCTAGTAGTGACGTCCTTGCTGCGGGCGTTACGGTTTCCTATGGCGGCAACTATTCTCAATGACCGATTGAATCTCAAGCGTAGAACGCGCATAATGAGCCCATAAAACTCCCGTTTAGCGAGGCGTACTTCCTATGTCTATTAGCGACCTAAACCATTTCATGACCTATGTGCTTGAAGGTTGGCTCTTATTTAGTGCGGGCTTCGTTGGGATTGGCTTTGTTTCCTTTTTGTCTAGAAGAATCCAGGAAGATATGGACGCTGAGACGCAGGCGATCGCCCAGGCAATGGAAGCGGCTGCTGCAGAAGCTGAATCGGCGCAAGATGGAGTTGGCGTGGAAGCCGCTAGCGTGGAAGCGGCCAACGTGGAAGCGGCCAGTGTGGAAGAGGTCAGTGTGGAAGAGGTCAGCGTAGAAGCAGTCGATGCGGAAGCGATAGAAACAGCCCGTCTAAAGGAAGTCGCAGCTGTTTCGGACAAGCTCGCGAAAACAAGAACCGTACAGTCTGACGCTTCTTCTGTTTCTGTTTCAACCTGAGTTCTAGAATGGTGGCCTACGTGCCGAACTGGTATCAGACAAATCAGTTGCTAGCCCCTCTTTTAGAACGTTTCCCAGCTAGGCTGCTTAAACCAGGCTTGTAAGAAAGTTGCTAGCAGCTGAATTTTTGTTGATAGGTGACGATTGGCGGCGTAGCACAGCCGAGCCGTCAGCTGTGGCGGATGGTAGTTGGGTAAAACAACAGCTAGCGCACCAGACTCTAGCGCCTCGCCAATGATAAACGTCGGCAAGAGGGCAATGCCTATACCTGCGATCGCACCTGCCCTTAAAACTTCTCCATTATTCGAGTAGTAGCGACATTTGATGGAAATGTTGTAAACCCGGTCGGGTCCGGTTAGCTGCCACTTATTGCCAGTTGCCAAATGACCGTACTTTAGGCAAGTGTGCTGCCGTAAGTCATCAGGCTGTGCGGGCATTCCGTACGTTTCCAAATAGCCAGGCGCCGCACAGAGAACCCGGTTGATAGGGGCGATGTCATGCTCGATGAGGGCATCTTCTGCGCGGGCTTCTGCGATTCTAAGGGTCACATCGAAGCCTTCTTCAATCAGGTCGATAAAGCGATCGCTAAGCGTCATCTGTATCTGAATGTCTGGGTAGCGCTGCATGAAAGCTGCGATCGCCTCGGCAAAATGCAGGGTTCCAAACGACATCGGCGCGTTAATCCGCAATGTACCTTTAGGTTCTGCCTGCAGCTGCGTTACGGACAGCTCCGCAGCTTCCACCTCTGCCAAGATATCCACACAGCGCTCATAGTACGCCCTACCCGTATCCGTCGGGCTCACTCGCCTAGTCGTGCGCTGCAAGAGCTGCACACCCAGCTCCTTCTCCAGCTGAGCCACCAATTTATTAACGACCGATCGAGACTGTCCAAGATGTCGCCCAGCCGCAGCAAATCCGCTGTGGTTTACGACTTCGGTAAAGGCTCGCATGCTTTCTAACTTGTCCATGGTGCGCAGTGGTTGCCATCACTAGCTGGCTTAGTAATGTTTGTATTGTATCTATTTTAGATTCAATGTGTTTCAAAATTAGACTATTGTAATTTATTTGAATCCAATACATAATAGAAGCAATCCGATAGCAATCCACTAAACGTTTCAACGGAGGGACAGCAAACTATGTTAGCCATTCGCAAAGCAGAAGATCGCGGCGCTTCTAAATTCAGCTGGCTCGACAGTCAGCACACCTTTTCCTTCGGGGGCTACATGGACCCACGCAATATGGGGTTCAGCGACCTGCGCGTAATCAACGAAGACAAAGTGACGCCCGGCGCAGGTTTTGGGACCCATGGCCACCGAGACATGGAAATCATCTCCTACGTAATTGAGGGAGAGCTTGCCCACCGCGACAGCATGGGCACAGGTTCAGTTATTCGCCCCGGAGACATTCAGCGTATGAGTGCGGGCACAGGGGTTACCCATAGCGAAATGAACGCCTCGGATACGAATCCCGTGCACTTTCTGCAAATCTGGATCCTGCCAGAGGCAAAAGGGCTCACTCCTGGCTACGAGCAAAAGCACTTCGCGCCCGATACCCGTCAAGACCAGTGGCGTTTAGTCGGTTCGCGAGATGGCCGAGAAGGCTCTGTCACCATCCATCAGGATGTCAGCCTGTATGCTGCAACGCTCAGTAACAACAAGCGCCTCAGCTACAGCCTTGCGCCCAATCGCAAAGCCTGGCTGCAAGTTGTAAAAGGCGCGCTTCAGCTCGACGGCCAAATGCTCAAAGCCGGTGACGGCCTCGCCTTCGCTGACTTAGACACGCTCTCTATCCTCAGCAGTGCAGACAGTACAGAAGTGCTGTTGTTTGACCTTGCTAGCTAGCACCTATCTGTTGGCTCTGCTACAAGTGCGGAGCCAACAGATAGGTGCTCAAACTGAACCCTTGGTTGTTGACTTATTACCGGGTCTAAGTTTGATGTTTTCTGATTGGATCCTACGGGCAATTATCCCTTCTTCAATGCTTTTTCTCTTCGGTTGTTTAGCCTTAGTTAATTGATGTCTGATAAAGAAATAGGCAGAAGCTGAAAATAGAAAACTTATCAGCATTACACCTATTAAAGTGATTTGTGCGGCATCACTGATTGTCGTTACTGACATCTTCATTATTTAATAACGATAAAAGAGAGAGGACTACGCACGCCTGAAACAACAGAATGAAAGCTGCCACGATAGCAGTTAAGAAGAGAGTAGGTGATGGGGTTACCTCAACACCGCCTATTACAATGGAAGGAACCTGTGCTCTGACAGTGACAGTATCAATTAAACGCCGTGTTCCTCTTGCTTTTCGAGATTAAAGCTGATTACACGCTAATTACACAGTTAATTGGGTCTGATTGACTTTCGGGCCCATGTTTGAAGGGCTAGCTTTTTATCGACTGCAAAATCTTTTTTATAGTTCCGCTCTCAATTTTATCCGTCACAAACGATTTGCCTATTTGCAGTGGCATCACAAAACGGACTTTCCCATCCTTTACTTTTTTGTCACTTTTGAGGGCAACTAAAATATCGTCAATGTCGATGTTGATTGGCAACTGAGTCGGCAGCTGTGTTTTTTCCAGCAAGGTTTGCTGTCTGTGGCTTGCTTCGATGTCCCATCGGCTGACTGAGTGGTCCAAAGCTTCGGCGATTTTGGCGGCTGCGACCATGCCGATGGCGACTGCTTCGCCATGATTAATCTCGCAGTAGCCAGTCAAGCTTTCTACTGCGTGGCCCACCGTGTGGCCGTAGTTCAAGATGGCGCGAATGCCTGCTTCTTTTACATCTTGGCTGACGACGTCGGCTTTGGCCTGGCAGGAGTGCTGCAGCATGGCTTGCAACAAGTCGTCGCTAACCTGCTCGAAAGCGTCAAGTCGGTCGGCGGCTTCCAATTTTTCAAACAGCGGCTCGTCCCAAATCACACCGTACTTGATGACTTCTGAAATGCCTGCCCGAAATTCGCGGACGGGTAGCGTTTCCAGTACCTGTGGATCGATTAAGACAAGCTTGGGCTGATGAAATGCTCCGATTAAGTTTTTCCCTTTGGGATGGTTTACACCGGTTTTGCCACCCATGGAGGCATCTACCATCGCGAGTAAGGAGGTGGGCACTTGTATAACGGCGATGCCTCGCAGCCAGGTAGACGCTGCGAACCCAGTCATGTCACCAATGACGCCGCCGCCTAGAGCGACCATTGCTGAGCTGCGCTCTAGGCGATTTTCGTAGGCTACATCGTGAATTTTGGCGATGGAGGCCATGGTTTTGTGCTGTTCGCCAGCTGGCAAGATGCAGTGGCATGCGGTGTACCCCGCTTGCGTAAGTGATGCGATCGCACGCTCTCCATACAGTTCAAACACCACCGGATTTGAGACCACCAAAACCTTTTGCCCCGGCTTAATGAGCGGATTGCCTTCAGCAGCTAGCCAAGGTCCCAAATAATCGAGGCCACCAGGTGCGATTTTAATGTCGTAGGCGTCTTGTGGAAGGTTGACGCGGATGGTCGCTTTCATGTCAGTCATCTTGGGTGGCTAGTGATGTGTCTGGAATGTTAAGAGTGAGGGGCAGATGTAAAGCTTTATGATTCAATAAGAAGGTATTTAAAGCTAAGTGTTTGGGAGAGAGCGATGGGCGGCGCAGTTGTTTACGTTGCGTGGTTAGCGGCACTATTTGGAACCGCGATGGGTCTTTACTATGGTTTGCGTGCTGTTAAGTTGATCTAAGACGTCATGAACCTTGTTCGTTGGGAGCTTTCCTTGAGAAACTTTCTCTAAGCTTAGACCCAACAGAGAGTAAGACAAAGCAGCAAAACAAAACAATAGCAAGACAAAACAAAGTAGCGGCTACGCAGTCTAGCGATTGACTGTGCGGCCGCTTCTTGCGTGTGAGTAGTCTGCGCGCGCAGGTCTAGTAAGCCACATGCAAATAGGCCACATAAAATAGACCGTTACGCGATAATTTATGCCTACATCACAAGTACTTTTGCAAGAGTAGGCCAAGTTTTTCCTTGGTTTGGGCAGGTGCTTTGTCCAACGGTGTGATAATCGCAAACTTGAGCGCAGAATGCGCTTCAGATGCGGGTGGCTGCTCATTGAGGCGGTGCACCACTGCTTTAATAACCTGCTGTGCATTCACCGCATTTTTTTGCAGATTGCCAATGACCATCTCTACCGTGACGCTGTCATGATCTGGGTGCCAACAGTCGTAATCGGTCACCATCGCTAGCGTTGCGTAGGCCATTTCTGCCTCTCTTGCTAGCTTGGCCTCTGGCAAGTTTGTCATGCCAATGACAGTTGCATCCCAGCTGCGATACAGGTTGGATTCGGCCTTGGTAGAAAATGCGGGCCCCTCCATGCACACATAGGTGCCACCTCTATGCAAGGTCACCCCTTCTAAATGCTGGCTTTCGACAGCGTCTGCCAAGACGGCTGCTAGGTTATGGCACACCGGGTCGCCAAAGGAGATATGGCCAACGATACCGTCTCCAAAGAAAGTAGATGTTCTATTTTTGGTCCGGTCAATAAACTGATCGGGAATGACCATATCGACGGGTTTGGCTTCGGACTTTAGAGAGCCGACTGCGGAAGCAGAAATTAAATACTCCACGCCAAGGCTTTTCATAGCATAGATATTGGCACGGAAGGGAAGTTCTGATGGCATCAGCGTATGGCCGCGACCATGACGCGCTAGGAAAGCAACAGAAATGCCGTCGATTTTTCCGACGATGAGCGCATCTGAGGGGGGTCCGAAGGGCGTGTCTATTTTTATCTCTTGGATGTCACTCAGATCGTCCATTTGGTAGAGTCCGCTGCCACCAATGACGCCAATCTTGACCGGATACTCCACTACGTTGCTTGCAGAAGCGACCATCAACTTTTCCTATTGGGATGTCAAGAGGAATTTTACCGCTCTCATCTCCACTTGAAACGGGCCTACCCAGAATGTTTTTTGCTTTAAGGTCCCGGCTCCTCGGATTGCATCATTTTGGCCGAATGTCATAACGGAAAGTACGGAGATACCGCGTCGCGCTGCTTCGAATTGACTTATCCAGTGGGCAATTCGACGGGACAATTTGGCGCTGCTCGTGGTTGCAATCTCGGAACAGTTATTTTTATCTTTGTGCTAGCTACTATGGTTTTTCCCGCACTTTCCTCGACCCATCAGAACAATCGCCACGCCACACTTCAGTCTTTGCTTGCCCGTGCTACGAGCAATGCTTTGAAGCTAGGCAGTATCGGCGTTTTGAGCGTCGGGGCTGTTGCTATGAGCTGGCAACTGAAGCCTGCCTATGCAGTTTCTTCTACAAATTTTCAACCAGCGCTGTTGCGGGCAACGGCGGAGGCTTTGCCTGCTGTCAGTGAAGAGCAGGCTGCTGACCAGTTTGCAAATCAGGGTGTGGATGCCTTTACCCAGCACGATTATTTAGCCGCCTACGAGTATTGGCAGCAGGCAATGCTGCTTTATCGGATGGACGGTAGACAGCTCAAAGAAGCTCGCATGCTCGAAAATCTGAGCGTTGTATATCGGGTCACAGACCGCGCAGCAGAGGCTATCAATATGAGTCAGCAGGCGCTAAATATTTACGACGCGCTAGATGTCAAAGAAGAGCAGCCCAGCGCTTTTCTCAATATGGGGAGTGCCTATCGTATGTCTGGGCAGCTGTCTGAAGCGATCGCAGCCTATAGCGCCGGCCTAACGATTTATCGTCAAATGCATGACCAGATTGGTCAGCGTATTTTGCTATCTCTGCTCGCCGACACCTACGCAGAAGCAGAAGCTTATCCGCAAAGCATTGACGCTCAAACGCAGCTCCTAGACATTGCCCAGCGCACAGGAAATATTCAGCTAGAGGCGGAGTCCCTCTCTGAGCTAGCCTATGCCCACTTCATGAGCGAGCAACATGCTCAGGCGGTGGGCCACTACCAATCGGCGCTGACGTTGTTTCAGCAGCTGGGCGATCGCCCTCAGGAAGTTGCTGTGCTCAATAATCTCGGACGGGCCGCCTATCTCAATCAAGATTTTGAGACGGCGCTGACGGCCTACCAGCGGGCGCTAGACATTTTTTCTGAACTGAACCGCCCCGTACAGACAGCCCATCTCTGGGTGAATATTGGTCAGGCACATGTTGCCGCTGGTGATCTGGATGCGGCGATTGAGGCCTTTCAGCAGTCGGTGAATCTCGCTGAAATGATTCGTGAACAGCAGGCAGATTCGACCCTGCCACCCCGCTTAGAAGCTGCTTACCGTGAGCTTGCCGTTTTGCTCCAGCAAGAGAATCGTGGTTCTGAGGCACAGCAGATATTGGGCCTAATCTAACGGAGCCTCAAACTAAGCGGTTCTAAATCAAGGCGAGGTCATCAATCAACTAGGCATTTCACCTCTGGCCATCTCAACGACCTTGCCAGGTGTTGATTGTAGTAACCATAGGCCGGTGTAGGTCATACCGGAGTCATCCGGGCGCACGAGCAAAAAATGTAGCCCGTTTGCGGCTAGCTTACGCTCTGTGAAGTTGCGAGCGGCAGCAGCTACCGTCTCATCTTCGAATGTGGCTAGAATCCATCGGTCAGCCAGTCCTGCTTCCAGCAGTAGGCCATCCGGCAGGCCTGCGATGTACTGTAGCATCACCGGCTGTGAGGACTGTAGCCACTGAGCCAGCGCCATAGACTGACGCCCACCATCAATGACGACGCCGGGAATAGGTAAGGTGCTTGGTAGCCCTAGCGTGAGTGGCATGAGGCTAGGCAAAACGCTTTGTATGGGCATGGGCTCTTGGGTGAGTCGCGCCAAATCTTCTGAACTCACGGCTGCAAACTGCCAGCGATCGCCCATCAGATAGTTGGCAATGGGAACGGGAGCAGGTCTTTCTATGGCCACTGGGGTATAGGTCTGCGCGGTGTAGGTGTCTAAGTTCGGATACCAGGCGGCTCGCTGGCGTAGCCACTGTTTGAGGGCAGGGAGGTCTCGCCGGGGGATGACCTCTATCGGCAGTTCCCGGCAGGCCACTTCTACTAGGGTGATGGCCTGAGGCCTAAAGACGGCTATCTGATTATGCAAATTGCCCGCGCGATCGCCTGCCGCTTCCAGCTGTTGACGCAGCCAGGGGGCACTGGCCTCGCTTTGTGAACAGAAGGCGACATGGGTAAATGCCAGCTGCCCATCGCAAATCAGCAGTTCCCAGAGTGGGTTGCCCTGAGCGTCTTGCAGCGGGCGGCGGTAAAAGTCGAGCTGCCAAATCATGGGCTAAATCGTAGTGCCAAAGCGGGGCGTATCGTTTAGGAAACCAGCGCAGCAACTGGCTCTGCCGGTACGCTGGCACCAGGGAAATATTGCTGAGCGACGTATTGTGCCACCATGCGATCGGTATTGAAGAAAGGCGCAACGGTGCGGATGGAGGCTTTCATCATGCGCAGCCAGCCAGCCGAAAGACCCGTGCGATCGCGGCGGTAATACAGCCGCGTGATGTCGCGCTCCAGCAGGTTATAAATGGCTTCGGCATCCCGCGCGTCCTGGATTTCTTGCGCTTTTGCGTCCGGCTCACCCTTGGCATTGATAGAGCCAATGGCCGCTTCGCCGATGGCCCAGCCATTCAGCCCGGGCCGGAAGCCTTCGTACCACCAGCCGTCTAGCACGCCCAGGTTGAGTCCGCCATTGAGAGCGACTTTTTGACCGCCGATGCCTGAGGCTTCCAAGGTGCGGCGAGCCGTGCTGAGCCAGAGATCGACGCCCTGCACCATTAGTTTGCTGGTGTAGAGGTCGTAATTTTCTATGAAGGCGACGCGATCGCGCAGGTCCGGATGGCGGCTCAGCTCCATGATGCGCTGAATAATTCGCTTGCCCTCATCATCGTCGGGATGGGCTTTACCTGCGAAAATAATCTGAATGGGGCGCTTGGCATGGCCGACGATTTGCGTCAGCCGCTGCAGGTCTCGAAACAACAGGTCGCTGCGTTTGTAGGTGCTAAAGCGCCGCGCAACCCCTATCGTCAGGACTGCTGGGTCCATCAGCCGGGCAACGGCATTGATGTCGTCTTGCGCTTCGCCCCGGGTGAGCCGTGACTGCAGTACGCGATCGCGCGTGTAGGCAATCAAACGCGCCTTAAGAATGCTGTGCCGCCGCCAAAGCTGCGCATTGGGAATATTTTCTATGCGGTTCCACTGGTCGGTGCGGGTGAGCTGCTGCGCCCACTCCCGGCCCAGGTACCGGTCGAACAAATCACCCAGCAAGGGCGCGACCCAGCTGCGCACATGCACACCGTTCGTCACGTGGCCAATGGGCACCGTTTCTACCGTTTGACCCGGATACAGATCGCGCCACAGCTGCCGCGAAATTCGGCCATGGCGTTCGCTCACGCCATTGGCGGACAAGGTGAGCTGCAGCGCCAGCCGAATCAGGCTAAACGGGCTCTCTTCTGATGCGTCCTGATCGGATGTGTCCTGGCCAAGTGCGTCCTGGCCAAGCGCGAGGAGTCCAGCAGTCGATAGGCCCAGTTCACTTGCGTATACACCTAGCAGCTCGCTGACCAGCGCCGCCGAAAACAAATTGCCCGAAGGGACCGGAGTATGGGTCGTAAATCGAGTCAGCTGCCGGACCTCCGACCTAACCTGCTCGAAGGCATATCCGGTCTGCTCCTGCATTTGTCTCGCAATCTCTAGCACCGCGAAGACGGGGTGAACTTCGTTAAGGTGGTACACCACCGGCTCTATGCCAAGGGCCTGCAGCGCGCGAACGCCGCCAATGCCCAGCAGCATGGCCCGGCCCAGCTGAATAGCGGGATCTTGGCTGTAGAGATGCCCGGTGAGCTGACGGTCTTTGACGTCGTTTTCCATGAGGTCGCTATCTAGCAGATACAGCGTGCTGCGACCCAGCTTCACCTCCCAAACCCTCGCCTTGACCGAACGCTGGCCGATGGCCACCTTCACGGCAATGGGCTGGCCAAATTCATTGCACACCTCTCGCATCGGCAGATGGTCGATGTCATTGTCGATGTAGTTAGCTTCTTGCCAGCCGCTGCGGTTGAGCCGCTGCTGAAAGTAGCCCTGCTTGTACAGCAGCCCCACCCCCACCATCGGCATGCCCAAGTCGGAGGCGGACTTCAAATAGTCTCCGGCGAGCACGCCGAGTCCGCCACAGTAGATGGGTAGGGATTCATGAACGCCAAATTCGATACAAAAATAGGCGACGGGGCGATCGCTTGAAACCTCGGGCACTTCCCGATTGGCCCAAGTGCCGTCCGTTCCCAAGTAGTCTTCTAGCTGGTCGGCGAGCTTTTCCAACCGGGTCAGATAGTTGGGGTCTTCGGCGATTTGCCACAGCCGTTCGTGGGAGACGCTCTCCAACAGGGCAACTGGGTTGTGGTTGCAGCGCTGCCACAGTCCCGGGTCAATAGAGCTAAAAAGAGAGACGCGGTCAGGTGTCCAGCTCCACCAGTAGTTGTAGGCGAAATCGGCCAGCTGACGAACCGGGGCAGGTAGCTTGGCGCTAAGTCGGCTAATTGCATTCATGGCACTCACAGCAGTGAAAATTAATGCGTGACACAAAGTGTGCCCGCAAAAGCTATCAAATAAGGACCTATAAAATTAAGGATGCCTTGGTGGAACGTAGGGCCTGTCGCCACTTGCCGCTTTTGATAAGGGGGCGTTCAATGAGTTGCAGCGAAGGTCTTTTGAGCGTGGAAACCTATCTATATGCTTTGAAATGAATACTTATAAAGGGAGACTTTGATATGGGAACCGAGGAGAAACAGGAAAGGCGGTCTTAAAAGGGTTGAGAATTAATTTCAAAAGTTGTGAAACTGAGGGCAGATGGCGTTTTGAAATCACGCGTTTGATGGCGTTGCGTTTGACTGAAAATTTGGGTTTGTAACGCTGGGTCTGCATGGGCTACGCTACGCTTTGGCAAGACCGCGTCGATGCTGACGATCTGAACACTGTATAAACTGAGCACTGTACAAAGCTTTGCCCATTAAATAAGGTTATATTGAATCGAATAGGCTGTGAAAAAAGATTTTCAAAGCGGCTAACCCTTTTAACCCAGATATATCATGACGCTTGCTCTTACCCAGTTTGGCGATCGCATGTCTCACCTGACCGGTGTTCGCGCGATCATGAAAGACATTATTGAAACGCTGAATGCCCACAAAGCATCGGGTGAAGGAGCTGGTAAGGAATTTATCAACCTCAGTGCAGGTAACCCCGTTATTTTGCCAGAAGTTGAGCAGCTATGGCGAGACTGTACGCAAGATTTATTGGCGAGCAGTGAGTACGGAGAAGTGGTTTGTCGCTACGGTGCCAGTCAAGGCTACGAGCCTCTGATTGAAGCGATTCGCGACGATTTTAATCAGCGCTACGGGTTGAGCTTGACTTCTAACAATATTTTGATCACACCGGGTAGCCAAAACCTGTACTTTCTGGCGGCAAATGCGCTGGGTGGATACAGCACTAGCGGCCAGCTTAAAGACATCGTGCTGCCCCTCAGCCCAGACTACACAGGCTATGGCGGTGTGACGCTGTATCCGGAAGCGATCAAGGCCTATCGCCCATTTATTGAACTGGGAGAGGACGCCCACTCCTTCAAATATCGGCCCGATTTTAGCCAGCTTGAAATTAATGAAAATACTGGGTTTGTACTGTTTTCTCGGCCCTGTAACCCCACCGGTAATGTGCTGACTGGCGATGAAGTTCAGCGAATTGCTAGCTTGGCTGCGCCGTACAACGTGCCAGTTTTTGTGGATTCGGCCTACGCGCCGCCCTTCCCCGCGCTGAACTTTACGGAGATGACGCCCATCTTCGGCCCAAACATTGTTCACTGCATTAGTCTATCTAAGGCCGGATTGCCAGGCGAGCGCGTTGGCATCGCGATTGGCGATAAAACGGTCATCCAAACGCTGGAAGCGTTTCAGACAAATCTATGTATTCATTCGAGTCGCTATGGCCAGGCGATCGCTGCCCGGGCGATTCGGAGTGGCGCACTAGCCAATATTGCCGAGACGGTCATTCGCCCTCACTACCAAAGCAAGTTTGCAGTCCTCGAAGAAACCCTGGCGCAGGCAATGCCAAGCGAGGTTCCTTGGCGCCTGCATCGGGGTGAAGGGGCGATTTTTGCCTGGCTATGGTTTGAAGATTTGCCGATGACTGACTGGGCGTTTTACAACGAGCTCAAGAACTACGGTGTGATTATTGTGCCGGGCAGCCCGTTCTTCCCCGGCCTCAAAGACAGCCTCAAGGGCGAAGATTGGCCCCATATGCGTCAGTGTTTCCGCATTAGCCTGACGGCTTCAGAAGACCAAATTGCGATCGCTCTAAAGCAGCTCGCAGCCCTCACCGATAGGGTGTACTCGGCGCAGCCTGCACTGGCGACAGCCTAAGCGTCAGGAACGGCAAGACATGATGGACTCAACGGCAAACTCGAAGGCAAGCGCAAGCGCAAAGTCAGACGCTAACTCCAAATCAAGTGAGGAGTGGGTCTTAATCGGGCGGATTGTCGGAGCGCATGGGTTGCATGGTCACGTAAAGGTATATCCAGAAAGTGATTTTCCTGAGCGGTTTATGGAGCCGGGCGATCGCTGGTTGAAAAAGTCTGACGGTAAGCCCGAACCGGTACGACTCACCAGTGGACGCTATCTCGAAGGTAAGAACAACTATCTGGTGAAGCTGGCGGGCGTTGATTTTCGTGACCAGGCAGAGACGTTGCGTAGCGCTCAGCTACTGGTTCCAGCGAGCGATCGCCTGCCGCTGCAACCGGGCGAATTTCATGTCAATGACCTGATTGGTCTGTCGGTGATTATCCAAGCCGATGGCACTGAGCTAGGCAAGATTAGCAACATTTTTACCACCGGTCACGATCTACTGGAGGTGACCCTAGCTGACTCCAAGCAGCCCCTTGCCGAACCCGTCATACCAGCAGAACCCACCCAAAACTTCCCTGACCCTTCTCTCCGGGCAAAGGCCGCGCAAAAGCTTCGCCGTAAGGAAAAGAGACAGCAAAAAAAGAAAAAGCCGAAGACCCTGCTCGTGCCATTCGTAGAAGAGATTGTACCGGTTGTCGATATTGCTGCAGGCCATATCGAAATTACACCCCCACCAGGATTGATCGACTTGTAAATCCGTTTGTAAGTCCGTGCTAAAGCTTGCTCTAGCGAACATTGGCCGTTGGGACTTTTAGCCGCGTCGCTTCATTGTCGAGCCATAGCTCGCCTGTCTGCTTCCTAAAGAGCGACGATAGCTGCTTGGCTTCTGTCCTTGAATTGAATTGTTGGGCCACGCGCTTTGCGCCAGCGCAGCCCATTATTTCCAGCTCCTTTCGAGGGAGAGATAGCGCTTCGGCCATGGCTTCGGCAAGTGCGGTCACGGAGCCAGAGGGAATGAGCCATCCGGAAGTGCCAGGTTCCACCAGTTCTGGAATGCCTGCAATGTAGGTGCTAATGACGGGACGCTGAAGGGCAAGAGATTCCATCAGGACGACCGGCAGTCCTTCTGCAAAGCTCGGTAGCACCAACGCCCTAGAAAGCAGCATAAACTGGCGCACCTCTTCGTTGCTGGCCCAGCCGGTAATAGTGACATAGGCCGTGAGTTGGAGGTCATCGATCAGCTGCTCTAGCTGAGGCCGCAGCTCCCCATCTCCCACTAGCAATAGCCGAAATTCTTTTCCAGATTCCACCAGTCGGCTGGCGGCTTCGAGGAGCACCAGCTGACCTTTTTGTTCTACCAGCCTGCCGACGCATACCAGTGTTGGGACTGGAGACATCGGCATGGTGTCAGCCTGTAAGAAGCCTGCATCCACGCCGCAGTGGACCACATGAATTTTTCTCCAGTGGTGGTAGCTGCACCAGCGGCAGAGCTGGCTTTTCCCAAATGAACTGACGGCAACAACAAAGGTCGCCCGCTCAATTTTTTCGCTCAGTGACAGCATCAGTGGCCTGTCGAATTCGGTGGGCCCATGCACTGTGAAGCTGTAGGGCGGCCCGCCTAATAGATGACACAGCATGGCAACCTCTGTTGCATTGGTGCCAAAGTGGGTGTGGATGTGGCTGATGCCCGCCTGGGTGCTCCAGCGCAAGATCACGCAGGCTTCAGCTAAGTAAGCCAGGTGATAAATAAAAGAGCGTTGGGACCACCAGCTGAGCCGAAACAAGAGCGCGACGCATCGCATCCAAGCGATGGGCCTCTTGAAGCCGGTAATGAGCAGATAGCTGAGCAGTCCTAATAGGCTGACTTCGTCTAGGAGAACGCGAGTTTTTTGCTGCTCGCGTTTGTCGGCATCGTCTACTAGCCCTTCAATGCAAGATCGAATCGAATACCGAACGACGTCTACGCCATTGGCTTCTAGACCGGCGATTTCTCTCCGGATGAAGCTGTGACTGACCTTTGGATATTGATTGATCAGATAGGCAACAACCATGGGGATTTCCAGAAAAGAATTGTGATCTGGATGGTGATACATCCTGACTCAAGAATCACTGAGGCCACGACTGAAAACCTTTACTCGCCAAAGTCGATATGCATTGGTCTGTCTAGCGTGACTTTGTGTCTCTATACACATGAAGGATGCTTGTTCTGGTTAGTTCCTTATCTGACACGTTTTGTAGGATGAGTGTGTTGAAATCAGAGGCTTACATTTTGTATGGCTGGTTTAGCATTCGAGTTTTGGAGGATAGGGTTGTTTGCTGGAATGGGCGACTTCATCGGCTGAGTTTTGTTGATGGGTTAGGGCACAATAGCGCTGATGATTTTTCCCTAGCTGCTGCCATATGCCGATTGCCTATCTTTCTCAGGGTCGCCTGTACCTACATCGCAGTGAAGCACCTCTTAAAGAAATTGAGAGCGACTTTGGTAAGCAGCTGCAGCAGCGTCGTCTGCAAATTCAGCGAAAGCAGGCCCTAAAAAATCGAGGCATTCGAGCGATGACGCAGTCGCCACAGTCGCTCCAGCAGGAAGAAGCTCTGCCTGAGGCAGTCGTGCCGGTTTCGATTACGAGTCTCTGCGCCCTTCCTGAGGGGGAGCTGATTTACAGTTTGGAAGCAGAAGATCTGGGTGGACTTTTTCGGTTTGAACTAGATAGCGATCGCGAGAATCGCCTTTTCCACAACACGGACTTTCGAGTCAGCTACCTCGACTTTGACCCTGAGCAAGGGCTCATCGCCTGCACCAAAACCTACAAAACAGGCAGCGTAAACCTGGCAACCATGAAGCCGGATGCTGTCAGGCCCAAAGACATCACTGAGGGCGATTCTCTCGACCTAGCCCCTACCTGGGTTGGCGATCAGGCCTTGGTGTATCAGTCGGCAGGTATCAGCCGCAACGCGCAGGGGTATATCAGTGGTCGCTCTCCTTTCTCCATCGAGAAGCTGGATTCTCAGCTGGCGCAGGTGACCACCCTGGCAGAAGATCCTAAATCTGACCTCCTTGGACCACAGATGGACAGCGATGGCCGACTTTACTACATTCGTCGACCTTACAAAGCGAGACTGGTTGGCTTTAACCTATTGCAGGCGTTGAAAGAAATCTGCTTTGTGCCTTTTCGGTTACTGCTGGCAATTTTGGGATTTTTCAATTCTTTTACGATGTTTTTTACAGGTAAGCCACTGATTACGGCGGACACCTACGAGAAAGTGGAGTCCCAGAAGAAGCTACAGGCCTGGGGAGAGGCGCTCTCACCTGAGAAAATCAACCGAAAGCATCAGCAGGATGCCGATGCGCCTGCCCTGGTGCCCAAAACTTGGGAGCTCGTCAGACAGGGTATGCAAGGCGTGCCTGAAGTGCTGGCAACGTCTGTGCTTTCCTATGACCTGGCAGTAGATGGCTCCGTCGTATACACCAACGGTAGCGGTGTGTACCTAATAAAAGAAGACGGCAAGGCACAGCGCCTATTGGTGGGCAAGCTAATCGAATTGGTGAAGTTTGTGTAGGTTTGCGCTGCTCTAAACGGGCAACTAGCTGGACAGCACGCAGCTGTCAGATTCACTCAATTTTTTTCGCAGGCGGAACAGCATCATATCGTCTTCTACCAGCTGTTCTTTGTAGCTGCGCTGCCAGACCGGGGAGCCAGGTTGGTTGCGTATCAGGTTAATGCGTTTGGCCGTAGCGGCTTTTAGTTCGGCGACAAAGGCGGTGAGAAGTCTGGGTTTACCCTTGGTTTCTGGCTGCGGGCGAACCTCATAGAGTGAGACTAAAGCGTGCAGTGAGTTGGGTTCAATGACCCACTGATCCAGTTGGACGCCGCTATGGCGCAGGGTTGCCTGAAGTAATTCTTCTGCCACAATGCTTGCAAAGGACACTGGCAAGGATGAATAGTCTATCGCTGCGCTGCCTGCACTGCCAAACAAACTACCGCTATCGTAGGTCTTGAGCCGCACATAGTAGAGCGCTGCTTGGAGGGATGATCCGTGCTTAGAGAGTTTTATCAAAAGACGCCCCGAATCCTTGCAAGTGTCTGAGACTATATTTCCCAAGCTAGCGAAAAAAGTCCCGCCGTAAGTACTAAGTTTTGTACATTCAAAAAGTCTTCAAACCCTAGATACATGAGGGGTTTTGCCCCTCAAGACTATTAGGTTTTTCAGGGGGGATTGCCCCCCATCCGGCAGCTTTTTTCTTGTAAAGTTATCTGACTCAGCAGTGTGCTTCAGCAGCCTAATTTCAACGGAATGCTCAATCAACAAAAAAGGGAGATGCCTAAAGCATCTCCCTTTTTTATCTTGTTTGCTGTCTGTGCGGTGTATTTCATCCTGGCGAAGTTTCTTCATGAGTCGCTTCTGCCTCTTTTTGTACTGCCGCTGTTTGGCGGAGCCGCCCCGTCCCTTGTGATTTCGCCCTTTGCGTCGGGGCGATTCCCAGCGCTTGAGCTGCTGAGCCATCGCAATTTCTCCTACTGTCTGTTAGTACACTTTCTAGTACTACGATTATAGTTGCGATCGCACTATCAGGCAGTAGGGAAAGCAAGCCTTATGCGCAACACAGCCATTCAATATTGACCATCCAATACGCAACTATCCAATCTGAATGGGCAAGGAGAGACTCGAACTCTCACGACCGAAGCCGCCACATTTTGAGTGTGGTGCGTCTACCAATTCCGCCACTTGCCCGGTAGGTCCACCAGTATACCGAATTGAGCGACCTTATTGAAGGTTATTTCCCTGCAGAGACGGATAGTTTTCTAAGAGCGCGACTACCAGTTTAGCCAGCTGCCCCTCAGTTTAGAAGAATGCTCTGCTGCGTCATTTTCGCTGCTTGCGAGCCCAACCAAAGGACGGTGCTCTAGCAGGGTTTGATAGGCCGGTGTGGTTGCCCAGCGATGGATTTCTCTGGCTCTAAGCACCGGTACCGGGTGACTGAGTTCGTCTGTTTTCATGCGCTTGAGGACTTCGCCCAGCTCGCTGTCGCTGATGGCGTCGTAGGCGTTTGCTTGCTCAATGAAGGCGTCGAGGTTCAGCTGTGGTGAGAGGGTGGGTGAACCCCCTGCCAGCTTCATGAGCACGGAGGCGACGGTGCGAGCATCTTGAGTGGCGAGGAGGGCAGCGCGATCGCAGGTAAATTCTGCGCAGCGTACCCATTCCATAATTTGAGATTGCCAGCTCTGCATCAATACAGCACCAAAGGGCAGCTGGCTGGTCGCCAGGGTCAGCAGATTGGCTAGGGTCAAATACACCCCATGGTCGCACTTGAGGTGCCCCATTTCATGGCCGATAACCGCCTGTAGTTCGGCTGGGTTTAGCAGCTCAATCAGGGAAGTATGAACCACAATAAAGGGCCGCTTGCCCCGCATCGCAAATGTGTATGCATTGGGCACCGGGTGCTGCTTAACATAGAGCTGTGGTGTCTCCAGGTCAAGTACGTCGGCCGCTTCGACCAACAGCTTATAAATGTCGGGCAGCTGTTTTGGCCCAACTAAAACGCTGGCGGCAATATTTTCCAGGTAGAAAAACTGCTCGCCCATGGGCCCAAGCAAGCTGCGAATAGCAACATCTAGTCCGGGTAGCTGCTTGAGCGCTTGGGTGGCTTGCCGATCAAGCGGGTGACGGAAGTGGTCGGCATTGAGCCCAGTGAGCGGCGTTTTGTCAAAAGATTGGGAGGCTACCATATGAGGTGGGGCAACAAAGCAAAATCACTGACGGGTTAGGTCTCCTCGTCAGTATAACGGGATCGCTATTGTCAGTGATTTTGGAGGGTTGATTCGAGGCCGGCTGTCAATCAAAGTTTGTCGTGACCCAGCTGTAATGGCCTAACAGTCATGACCTAGTTATTCACTGTGGCTGCTTTGGCGAGCACCGCTTCTGCCGAAGGAACAGCTGCTTGATTTGGAGTGGGCTGGGCTGCGCTATCTGCCTCGCTTAGGGGAATGCGTCTGAGGCGAGCGCCGACGTTGATGAGCTTCTCTTCGAACTTTTCGTAGCCGCGATCTAGGTGATGCAGACCGTAGAGAGTTGTTTTGCCTTTGGCAGCTAAGCCTGCGATCGCCAGGGCCGCAGACGCCCGCAAATCGCTCCCTGTTACCGGTGCGCCAGATAGGTGGCTGACGCCGCGCACGATAGCGCAGTCGCCCTTGACCTTAATATCTGCGCCCATACGATTGAACTCGGCGACGTGCTGCAAGCGATTTTCAAACACGGTTTCAGTGACCATGCTGTTGCCATCGGCCAGGGTAAGCAGGGCCATAAATTGAGCCTGCATATCTGTTGGGAACCCGGGGTAGGGCAGCGTTTGAATATCAGTGGATAAGATTTTCTCGCCGGGGGAGATGCGGATAATGTTACCGGCTTCAATGTCTACTGTGGAGCCAGTTTCACGTAGCTTGGCCAAAAGAGGGGAAAGATGGTCTGGGTCAACTGGGCCAACCGTAATCTCAGAGCGGGTAAGTGCCCCTGCAACGAGGTAAGTGCCTGCCTCAATCCGGTCAGAAATAATGCTGTAGTCAGTGGCGTGCAAACTGGGGACACCGGTGATGGTAATGGTGTTGGTTCCGGCGCCGCGAATTTTTGCACCCATTGCCCGGCAAAAGTTCGCAAGGTCAACGACTTCAGGCTCTTGCGCGGCATTTTCGATAACGGTTTCACCTTCGGCGAGCGTGGCTGCCATCATCAGCGTCTCGGTTGCGCCTACGCTGGGGTAGTCGAGATAGATTTTTGCGCCTTTGAGCTTGCCGCGCACGCCGGGTACGTAGGCATGCACCACGCCGTGGTCCATATGTACATGGGCTCCCAAAGCCTGCAAACCACGAATGTGTAGCTCCACGGGGCGAGCGCCGATAGCACATCCGCCCGGTAAGGGGACGCGTGCAACGCCTAGGCGCGCTAGCAGCGGACCGATGACGAAAAAGCTTGCGCGTAGCTTACTGACAATGTCGTAAGGGGCTTTGGAATGGCTGACGTGGCTACCATCGATATCGAGGGTGTCGCCATTGCGAGAAACTGGGAGCCCGAGCGCTTCTAACACACTCGACATTCGACCAATATCCATCAAGTCAGGAATATTTCGAATGCGGCAGGTTTGTGAGCAGAGGAGTGCTCCTCCCAGTACGACCAAGGCCGAATTTTTTGCACCGCTGACGGGAATGTGGCCACTGAGCGGCTCGCCTCCCCAAATTTCAATCACAGATTCGGATGGGTTCTTCGCAGAACTACTGGAAAGTTGGGGACGGGTCGATGGGTTAGGCGTGATGATGGGAGTAGCCTCCATGGCGTTCAAAACGGCGTTCAAAACAAAAATGTTTGGGATAATTTGGTATGGATTCTACCCGAAACTACCTAAGTTCTCCCGATTGTTTTGAACTTTTTTGATAGCGAGTACGGCCTTTTCATCCCTCTGACAGAAGAAAATAGTGAGCAACATTGCTAGGTGATACTAGTTACGGACAGGCTGCTGTTGACGGATGTCCCCTCGCTGCTAGATTATTGTTAATCGCAGATTGTTAAAAGTTAGCCAAAGTAAGTGTGCTTGTTTTGGTAGATGTATGTGGCAGCTGCGTCCTAGCGGGACTGGCGGAATTGGTAGACGCGCTAGATTCAGATTCTAGTGTTCGCAAGGACTTCCGGGTTCAAGTCCCGGGTTCCGCATCGGGTTGATTAATTGTAAAAGGCCTCTCAGTTTTAATAAAGCTGGGAGGCTTTTTGCCTACCCTTTCTTAGCTACTGCCTTTAGCTTTTATCTCGCTCTGCATACATTGGTTGGGAAAGCCGTTAGTTTGAAACTTTGTGTCAGTCAGTATAAATACTTAAGTATATCTGATGTGTTGAACATAACTTTTTTCAGCTTGGCATTGGCCAAGCTGTTTAAAGAGTATTTCTTGTCATTACTTCTTGTCATTGGTTTGAGGCTTTTCTGGAGCCTTTCTGGTAAATGCTGACTAGCCTGCAAAACCCCACCGTAAAACAGCTTCGTAAGCTGCAGCAGCCCAAGGAACGCCGGAAGCAGTCGATGATGCTTCTGGAAGGGACCCACTTGATAGAAGCTGCTAGTGAGACGGGCTATCCGCTTCAGGTGCTTTGCTGCACAGAAGCCTGGCAGGCTCGCTATCCGGCTATTTATCGTCAGGCGATCGCCCTGGCAGCTCGCATCGAACTGGTTTCCCCAGAGGTCCTCAAATCCATGGCTAGCACCGTTAGCCCGGATGGCGTCATTGCGACTGCCCCACGGCGAAATGTGTGGGAGTCGCTTGCGAGCGCGCCCAGTGACAGTGCGACTTTGGGTGTGATGATGGAGACTTTGCAAGACCCTGGAAATTTGGGAACGATTATCCGCACGGCAGCGGCAGCAGGCAGCGAAGCCCTCTGGCTCAGCCCAGACAGCGTAGATCTGGGCCATCCAAAAGTGTTGAGGGCTTCTGCAGGGCAGTGGTTTAGGCAGCCGATGGCAACGGTCGATGTGGCTCAAAAAGCCCGGCAGCTCACGGAAAACGGCGTGCAAGTGGTTGCGACCACGGCTGCTGCTGAGCTGGACTACTGGCAGCTAGACCTAACTCAGCCGACTGTATTTGCAATGGGTAATGAGGGTGCGGGGCTTTCTGATGAATTGATGGCTGCTGCGTCTGTATCGGTGAAGATTCCGGTGATGCCCGGCGTAGAATCGCTGAATGTGGCCGTTTCGACAGCTCTGGTACTGTACGAAGCATGCCGACAGCGGGCCGACAGCGGGCCGACAGCGGGTTGTGCAAAGCTACCGCTCTAGTTGAAGATGGAGGATAGAACTTCACAACTGGAGAGCGCTTTGGAAGCAGCATTCGATTACGACTTGGTGATTATCGGCGCGGGCGTGGGCGGACATGGCGCAGCCCTGCATGCGGTACAGAAAGGCCTGAAGACGGCTATTGTCGAGGCCGGGGATATGGGTGGCACCTGCGTAAATCGGGGCTGTATCCCTTCTAAGGCACTGCTCGCGGCGTCGGGCAAGGTGCGCGAAATGCGCGACGAGCAGCACCTAAAGGCCATGGGCATTAGCCTGGCCGGGGTAGGGTTCGACCGTGAAAAAATCTCCAACCATGCCAAGAATCTGGTCGGCAAGATTCAAGGCGACCTGACGGGTAGCTTGACTCGCTTGGGCGTAGACATTATTCGTGGCTGGGGCAAGATTGCGGCTAGCCAGAAAGTGTCTGTCGAAGCTGAAAGCGGTCAGCGAATCATCACTGCAAAGGACATTATTCTGTCGCCTGGGTCGGTGCCGTTTGTGCCAAGGGGCATCGAAACGGACGGAAAAACGGTGTACACCAGCGATGAGGCGGTGCGGCTAGATTGGCTGCCTGAATGGGTGGCGATTATTGGCAGCGGATACATTGGTCTGGAGTTTTCAGATGTGTACACGGCGCTCGGCTCAGAGGTCACTATGATCGAGGCGATGGACCAGCTGATGCCGACGTTTGACCCAGATATTGCCAAGCAGGCTGAGCGAGTGCTGATCAATCCAAGGGATATTGAGACGCGGGTGGGTTTGCTGGCGAAAAAGATTACGCCGGGTTCGCCCGTGGTAATTGAGCTGGCCGATCCGAAGACGATGGAAACGGTCGATACGCTGGAAGTGGATGCTTGCCTAGTGGCGACGGGAAGGATTCCGGCCACTAAGAATTTGGACCTGAATATGGTGGCAGTGGAGACAGACCGGCGTGGATTTATTCCGGTCGATGAGCACTTGGCTGTTTTGCGCGATGGTAAGCCGGTGCCCCATCTGTATGCGATTGGCGATGCCAACGGCAAAATGATGCTAGCTCACTCGGCGTCGGCCCAGGGCATTGTGGCGGTTGACAATATCTGCGGCCAGTCTCGTACGGTGGACTACAACGCAATTCCAGCGGCGGCATTTACTCACCCTGAAGTGAGCTTTGTGGGTATGACGGAACCAGCTGCGAAGGCGAAGGCAAAGGACGAAGGCTACGAGGTGGCTTCTGTCCGCAGCTACTTTAAGGCGAATTCGAAGGCTCTCGCTGAGGGTGAAACCGATGGACTCGCTAAGCTGATTTACCGGAAAGATACCGGTGAAGTGATGGGCGCACACATTATCGGGCTACATGCGGCGGATTTGATTCAGGAGGCTGCGAATGCGATCGCACAAAAGCAATCTGTCACTGAACTCTCCAAGTTTGTCCATACGCATCCCACGCTTTCTGAAGTGTTGGATGAGGCCTATAAGCGGGCTAAAGTGACGGCCTAGCGCTTAAACATCGAACCCAATCCCTCTCTCTCAGCCACTTCCCAACCATGGAAATTCGCCGCCGCCCGCCCACTACTCCCATCTCTGTTTCAACCCTCGAATACCAAATCAAGGTTCCCGATGGAGAGCCCCGCAACATTCTCGAAAAAATTGTGTGGCACAAAGAAGCAGAAGTGACCCGGCTGCGCGAAAAAGTGCCGCTGAAAAATTTGCAGCAACAAGTGCAGGCGCTGCCAGCTACGCGAGGCTTTATCACAGCGCTACGGCAGCAGTCTGAGCAGCAAAGTCCAGCGCTGATTGCCGAAGTGAAGAAAGCCTCGCCCAGTAAGGGCATCATCCGAGCAGATTTTGACCCTGTTGAAATTGCCAAGGCCTACGAATCGGGTGGTGCCACCTGCCTTTCTGTGCTGACTGATGAAGCCTTTTTTCAGGGCAGCTTTACCTACCTTAGCCAGGTCCGTCAGGCCGTAGCACTGCCGTTACTGTGCAAGGAATTTATCATTTATCCCTATCAGATTTATCAGGCGCGCCTAGCAGGTGCTGACGCAGTCTTATTGATTGCGGCAATTTTGACAGATGAAGACTTGAAGTACTTCACCAAGATTGCCAAGGTGCTCGGGTTAGATGCATTAGTTGAAACTCATACCGTTGAAGAGTTTGAGCGGGTAATTGCTATTGATGGCGTAGACATGATTGGGGTGAACAATCGCAACTTGGAAGACTTTTCGGTGAGCCTGGGGACGACAGCGCAGGTGGTGGAGAGGTTTGGGCGTGCGATCGCTGAGAAAAATATTCTCATCGTCAGCGAATCAGGCCTGCATAGCCCAGAAGATGTGGAGACGGTCGTCGCCGCTGGTGCGGGTGCGATCTTAGTTGGCGAATCCCTAGTTAAGCAGAGCGATCCTGGCGCGGCCATTAGTAAACTGCTGAACCGCTAAGTTGCTCAGGCGCTAAACTGCTCAACCGCCAAGCTGGAATCCCTATTCGAGATCAATCAATGTTTCGACCGATATATACTAAGAAATGTATAGATAATGAAACTACGGTATGAGTCGCAAGAAAGCCATCATCATTGGTTCAGGGATCGGGGGACTGTCCTTGGGTATTCGCCTGCAAAGCTTAGGATTTGACACCACCATCTTTGAAAAGCTGGACGCGCCCGGCGGCAGAGCCTATGTCCGCAAGGCCGACGGCTTCATCTTTGATATGGGACCTACGGTACTGACCGTCCCCCACTTCATTGAAGAACTTTTTGCGCTTGGTAGGGACGCTGCCGCACTCGGCGAGCCCGACTTTCCGACAGAAATTATGGATCCTGCCAACCGAGTAAAGTCGGGCGTTACCAGCGGTCCTAACACGGCTAAGTACGTCAAGATTATTCCTATCCTGCCGTTCTACCGTATCTACTTCGACGACGGTACCTACTTCGATTACGATGGTGACCCCGAGAACACGCGGCGCCAAATCGAAGCCATCGAGCCCGACGATTTAGAGGGCTACGAGCGGTTTCACGCAGCTGCCAAAGCTATCTTCGACAGAGGATTTGTAGAGCTAGGCTATACGTACTTTGGCAATGTCGGAGACATGCTTAAAGTCGCGCCTGACTTAATCAAGCTAGATGCACTTCGTCCACTTTTCTCCTTTGTCAAAGACTATTTCAAAAGTGACAAGCTTCGCCAGGTCTTTAGCTTTGAGCCTTTGCTAGTCGGCGGTAGCCCGCTCAGCGTTCCGGCCATCTACGCCATGATTCACTTTGTCGAAAAAACCTGGGGCATTCACTTTGCCATGGGTGGCACCGGCGAACTCGTCAGCGGCTTCGTCCATAAATTTGAAGAACTCGGCGGCACCATTCAATACAACGCTGAAGTCTCAAAAATCGACGTAGAAGGCTCTTTCTTCGGCAAAAAGACCGCCAAAGGCATCGAGTTAAAAGATGGCAGCTATCACGCTGCCGATCTCGTCGCCTCCAACGGTGACTATGCCAACACTTACATGAAGCTAATCGATCCCAAATATCGATTGATCAATCAAGACTTAAAGATCAAACTCACCCGCCAATCCATGTCCGTATTGGTTATCTACTTCGGTTTCAAAGCCGACGGACTAGATGACTTGGATCTGCAACATCACAACATTATCCTTGGCCCCCGCTACGAAGAACTTCTCAAAGAAATCTTCGACAAAAAAGTTCTCAGTCCAGACTTCTCCCAGTACCTGCACATTCCTTCTCTCACCGATCCCAGCATGGCCCCTCCGGGACATCACACCGCTTACACGCTGGTTCCTGTACCTAACAATGGTGGTGACATCAACTGGAACGTAGAAGGACCTAAGCTCACCGACAGAGTTCTCACCTTCCTAGAAGAACGCGGCTACATTCCCAACCTAAAAGAGCGCATTGTCTACCAAAGCCATATCACTCCTGACTACTTTGAAGGCACCCTCAACAGCTACCTCGGCAACGCCTTTGGCGTAGAGCCCGTCCTTGTGCAAAGTGCCTTTTTCCGCCCTCATAACCGCAGCGAAGACATCCAAAACCTCTACCTCGTCGGCGCAAACACCCAACCCGGCGGCGGTACCCCATCTGTGATGATGTGTGCCAAGATGACGGCCCGCGAGATTGCGAAGAACTTCGATATCCCAGCGGAAATAGTCAATGGGGTGCCTGCTGCTGAACCTGAAGTGGCTACGGTGTAGGCACACTTTCTCTTACGATATGCTCCCTAAAGAAGACATTCTCAAACGCGCAGAAAACAAGGAGGCGCTCACCCGCATTCTCGACCGCGCGGAGCAGGCCATTCGCACCTGGGAGCCTGTGGTCACAGACTTCCTATCCCCACCAGAACGCTTTGAAGCGCAGGCTGTTTTCAGTCGGCTGAGCGATGTTCACACCTTGGCCAGTGGTGGATTTCCTCAGGCTGAGAGGCAGCGGCTGCTCATTGCCCGCTCGGAAATTCCACTTGACGAGGCGACCGTGCCGCTGGCAGCACTCAGCGTAGCTGGAAATTTTTTGTTCGACACGGCAACCCACCGGGACTTTTTGGGGTCGCTGCTGGGGACAGGGCTAGTGCGGGCTAAGGTCGGTGACATTATTGTGCTGGGCGAGCGGGGCGCGCAGGTGATCGCGGTGCCAGAGCTGGTCGACTTCCTCTCTGGCGCTCTAACTCAGGTGCGCTCTGTACCGGTTAAGACCAGCCAGATAGCGCTGAGCGAACTACGGGTGCGCGAGCCTAAGCGCAAAGAGATGACAACTGTGGAGGCCTCTATGCGTTTGGATGCGCTGGCTTCAGCTGGCTTTGGCATGTCTCGCAGCAAGATGGTTGATTTGATCAACAAGGGGGATGTGCGAGTGAACTGGAAGCCGGTAACACAGGCGAGCTATGCGCTGGCATCGGGTGACTTGGTAGCCATTCGAGGGAAAGGCCGACTCGAAGTAGGTGAGATGGCAATCACCAAAAAGCAGCGATATCGAGTGCAGCTGACGCGTTTGGTGTAGCCATCTCAGTGAATTGATACAGGGTCTGCGTATCTTTTATCACCTGTTATTGGCAAGAATGGCAGAACTTTTGTGTAGAAACGGTTTAGTTTATATTTTGCCTTTGTAAAATAACCGGGTGACTCAGAAATTTTACGTAGGGGAAAATACAGCGTACTTTTCTGGCGCTAGCTATATTTTTCCCACTGCGCTAGCCACCACAGTTGCTTACGAATGTTTGCGAAATGAGCGATTATCTGGTGATTGCGATCGCTTGAGCAAACGTTTTAATCCGTAGGTAATGCACTCAGTGGCTAGTGGCTGAAATCTACCGGTTCCTGATATGCCACGACTGAGCGATTGCGCGTTCCAAATCGTTAAAGATGAGTTAGATCGCTGCTACGGCGACAAACCTGAAGAGCAGTTGGAGCGTGTCATCATGCTCTCTCGCCTGGAAAATCTCCGCATGACAGACGGCAAGCCCATCAGCCGACTAGAGCTCTGGGAAGAGTTTAGCGATGTGTCACCTAAGTTTGACGCTGGTGTCTTGGCCCAGGCTGTGAATGTAGATGCCAATGCTTCTCTGGTGGGCACTCCGATTGGCGTAGGTGCGATCGCCGTACTCATTGCAGCCGCTGTGGGCGTAGATGCTATCAGCACCAGCGCGCCGGTTGTCCCGCTGGCTGGCGATACCGCTAATCCGCCTACTAAGGCGGCTTCGTCAGGCTTCTTGCCAGTGAGTGCAACTGAGCCTGCCGCGACGGGGACGACAGCCTCGGCGCCCAGATTTACCCGCCGGCTCCTCGATAGGTTCAAAGACACCGTGCCTGCCTACGGCAGCGATTTGGTAGAGCGCCGGGTGATTCAAGAGGGTTCGGACTCTCAGCCGGATGTTTTACCGGGTACTTTGCAATCGCCTACCGTTATTACAGCCCCTGTCAAAGATGCTTTTGAAACGGCCCGTGCCTTTGGTTGGCGGGCTGTACTCAAGGCTCAAAACCCGCCTTACACGGCTCAGCACTGGGCAGAGACAGCTGTGCTCTGGGAGCAAGCCATTAAGCTACTCGACCAGGTTCCTCGTGGTGACGCGAATTACTCAGCGGCCTTGGCTAAGAAGGCTTTTTATCAGCGAAACCTAGCGCATGTTCGGGACCGTCAGAAAGCGGCAACTGCGATCGCACTAGAAACCCAATCCGCACCCAAATTCTCCGCTGCCAAAGCATCAGCTTCACAGGAAAATAATCTGGCGATTGCCAGGCGCCATGGCTGGCAGGCGGCGCTGGCAAGCCAGAATGCCCCCCACCCCGCCGAAAAATGGGCCGACATCTCCCGCCTGTGGCAGCAAGCGCTAAAGCAGCTCCAAACCATCGACGCGCAGCATCCCGACTACGAAGCTGCTCAGCAAGTCAAAATCACCTATCAGCAAAACCTGCTAGCGATTCGAAAGCGCTATCAGCAGGAGCAAAATGCCAGCCAGCGGCTCCAGTCGCTAAAGGCAACCATCGCTGAAATCGAGAGCTCTATCACGCTCTCCAACAGCAGTAAACGAGACCAGCTGCTAGCTATCATCGGGCGGTTGCGGACGATTCCTGCCAATACGGTGGCTTACCAGCAGGCTCAACTCGTGATCGACGAGACCGCCAGCAAAATCAGCGCACTGCCAGGCAAGTCTCCTTCTCAGGTCGCCATCTCACCGGAAGAACCTCGTCAGTAGACCGGCCGGCAGCGCAGCAGATGGATGCCATGGCTAATCAAAATATTTTTATTTGATTAAAATATATTTTTTGTAGTCTTCTCCACCGAAAGCAGCACGAACTGGCGGACAGGGTATGTCAATATATAGTCGGTTTGCCAAATTTCAAGGGATCGCGCTGCCGCTGCGAGTGTGGGTAATATTAGCGCCTGCCAGAATTCGCCAGCAGTCGGTCTAGTTAGAGTGGCAGAAAATGGAGTAACCAATGGAATCTGTCGAGGCCATTTATCAATACGCTTGGCTGATACCGGTGCTGCCCCTGCTGGGTGCAGCGATTGTCGGTGCAGGCCTAATTAGCTACAACGAAGCGACCAATCAGCTCAGAAAGCCGGTCGCAATACTTATTGTCAGCCTGATTGGGGCGGCAATGGGTCTTTCTATCATGGTGCTGGTGAGTCAGCTACAGGGCCATGCACCCTATACCTATTTAATTGAGTGGGCCTCTGCTGGAGACTTCCAGATCAACATGGGTTTCACCATTGACCACATCACCTCGGTCATGCTGGTCATTGTGACGACGGTAGCCTTTTTGGTGATGATATACACCGATGGCTACATGGCCCACGACCCGAGCTATGTTCGCTTTTATGCCTATTTGAGTTTGTTTAGCTCATCGATGTTGGGTCTTGTTGTGAGCCCTAACCTGCTGCAGGTGTATGTGTTTTGGGAGCTAGTGGGCATGTGCTCGTACCTGCTCATTGGCTACTGGTACGACCGCGACGGCGCTGCCGATGCCTGCCAAAAGGCGTTTGTGACCAACCGAGTGGGTGACTTTGGCCTGTTGCTAGGCATGTTGGGCCTGTTTTGGGCAACAGGCACGTTTGAATTTGATGTGATGGGCGATCGCCTCACAGATTTAGTCAGTGCGGGTACGATTTCTGGCGGGCTAGCTGCGCTGTTTGCCATTTTGGTCTTTATGGGTCCGATTGCGAAGTCTGCCCAGTTTCCGCTGCACGTGTGGCTTCCCGATGCGATGGAAGGTCCCACGCCGATTTCAGCGCTGATTCACGCGGCGACGATGGTGGCAGCGGGCGTCTTCTTGATCGCTCGCATGTATCCTGTCTTTGAAAATATCCCGGCGGTGATGGGCGTGATTGCCTGGACAGGCACAATCACCGCCTTCTTGGGCGCGTCGATTGCCATCACTCAAAACGACATCAAAAAAGGGCTGGCTTTCTCGACGATGTCTCAACTGGGCTACATGGTAATGGCCATGGGCGTTGGTGCATACACTGCGGGCCTGTTTCACCTGATGACCCACGCCTACTTCAAGGCGATGCTCTTCCTCGGTTCTGGTTCTGTCATTCACGGTATGGAAGAGGTGGTGGGTCACGACCCTGCTCTAGCGCAGGATATGCGCCTGATGGGCGGGCTGCGCAAGTACATGCCGGTGACTGCAATTACCTTCTTAATTGGTACGCTGGCGATTTCAGGTTTGCCGCCTTTTGCCGGCTTCTGGTCAAAGGATGAAATTTTGGGCTCTGTCTTTGAAGTGAACCCTTTGATGTGGGCAATTGGCTGGATCACTGCAGGTGTGACGGCGTTCTACATGTTCCGTATGTATTTCTCCACCTTTGAAGGTGAATTTCGCGGTAACGATGAATCGCTGAAGGTGCTGGTGAAGCGGCAGTCGCTGCAGATGGCGGGGGCTTCTTTGGGGCCTGGTGCCATGAGTGCCAAGGAGCTTGAGCTGGGGGAAACGGATGAACCCCACGACGAGGAGCATCACCACGCTGAAGAACCCCACGAGTCTGCCCTCAGCATGATTTTTCCGCTGATGGCACTGGCGATTCCCTCTACCCTGATTGGATTAGTGGGTACGCCATTTGCCAACTACTTTGAGGCGTTTATCCATCCGCCGGGTGAGGCGCTTACTGTGGCTGAGCTGGCTGAAGAGTTCGACATGAGTGAATTTGTGCGGATGGCAGGCGCTTCTGTGGCGATTTCGGTGGTGGGGATTGTGCTAGCTGTGCTGATGTATCGGACGCGGCAGATTGACCCAAGTGCGATCGCAGACAAAATCAAACCCCTTTACAACCTCTCCCTCAACAAGTGGTACATCGACGATATCTATCGTAAGGTCTTTATCCAAGGCACCCGCAACTTGGCGAAAGGCGTTCTGAATGTGGATATTAAAATTGTCGATGGTATTGTCAACCTCACGGGTTTTGTCACGCTGGTGACCGGCGAAGGGCTTAAGTACTTTGAGAACGGACGGGCTCAGTTCTATGCATTAATCGTATTTGGTGCAGTCCTTGGTCTCGTATTTGTCTCGGGGTTGACCTGATCGAGCTCTATCAATTCAATTTATGGGGACTCTAAATCAAGTTTAGAGTCCTTTTTTTGTCTGTTTGTTGGCTAAGGGAATGCTCTGACTTGTGTATTCGATTATGAAGAACGGCTTGAATCGATAGAGTGGAACAAAGAGAAAACAGTACGAAGGCTTCAACCTATGAGGAAAGAATAGGATTTTTCAAAATCTATGCCTAATCCATATGTTGGGCAGTTAGAAGAGTCCATCACTATCCAGCTGGAGAGTCAGGTCGTGGATTACTTCAATCGAATGGCAACAAAGAGCGGTGTATCGCTTCAGAACTTGCTCAGTATTTGTCTTAAAAACTGTGCCCAGACCCAGAGGAAAATTTCTTTGGACCAAATCAAGGCTAGCTAGAACGCAGAGAGGCTAGTGAGAACACGGCTTGGGTTGGTTTGGATTCTTGATTGTGTTTGTGTGTTGCCTGAGAGTTTTCGTACTGTGTTCTAACGAAAGCACCTCAGTTGTGCTGTTGCTGACCTTTAAGAAAAGCTAACGGGTTTGATACAAAACCGATTTTTCTTCCTAGAGTGTATAAGGCCTAGATGGTCACCTCTTTGCAGATCACAATTGTGTTATGGATCAGTTTCCTTGGCTGTCGACCATTATTTTCTTTCCGTTTTTAGCGGCCTTGCTCATCCCCTTCATCCCCGATGAGAATGGTCGTACCGTCCGCTGGTATGCCTTGGTAGTGGGTCTGCTTGATTTTTGTTTGATTGTCTACACTTTCGTCAATCACTACGACATCAATAGCTCAGGCATGCAGCTGTACGAAAGCTACACCTGGCTGCCTGAGATTGACTTACGCTGGTCAGTTGGGGTAGATGGGCTTTCGATGCCGCTGGTGCTGCTGACAGGCTTTATCACGACGCTGGCAATTTTGGCGTCTTGGCCAGTTACCTTCAAGCCAAAACTATTTTATTTCCTATTGCTCTCGATGTATGCCGGACAGATCGGCGTCTTTGCGGTGCAAGATATGCTGCTGTTCTTCCTGATGTGGGAGCTAGAGCTATTGCCTGTGTATCTGCTGCTCTCTATTTGGGGTGGGAAAAAGCGCCTCTATGCGGCGACCAAGTTTATTTTGTATACCGCAGGCGGCTCGCTGTTCATTTTGTTGGCAGCGCTGGGCATGGCCTTTTACGGCGATACCATCACCTTTGATATGCAGGCGCTCATGGCCAAAGAGTTTCCGCTGCGGCTACAGCTGTTTTTGTACTCTGGCTTTTTGATTGCCTATGCGGTAAAGCTGCCGATCATTCCTTTTCATACCTGGCTGCCGGATGCCCATGGCGAGGCGACGGCACCTGTACACATGCTGCTGGCCGGCATTCTGCTGAAGATGGGCGGCTATGCCATTATTCGTATGAATGTGGAGATGCTGCCCGATGCCCATGCGGTGATTGCGCCAGGGTTGGTGATTTTTGGTGTGGTCAACATCATCTATGCGGCGCTGACCTCCTTCGCTCAGAACAATCTGAAACGCAAGATTGCCTATTCATCGATTTCTCACATGGGCTTTGTGATGATTGGGATTGGCTCTTTTACCAATTTGGGTCTGAGTGGCGCAGTGCTGCAAATGGTCTCGCACGGTTTGATTGGCGCGAGCCTCTTCTTCTTGGTCGGGGCTACTTACGACAGAACTCATACGCTGATTTTGGATGAGATGGGCGGGGTCGGTCGCAAGATGCCGAAGATCTTTGCGATGTTTACCACTTGCTCAATGGCGTCCTTGGCGCTGCCGGGGATGAGTGGCTTTGTCGCTGAGCTGATGGTATTTGTGGGTTTTGCTAACAGCGATGCCTATGGGTTTAACTTCAAGCTGATTGTGGTGATGCTGATGGCGGTGGGCGTGATTTTGACGCCGCTGTATTTGCTATCCATGCTGCGTGAAATTTTCTATGGACCTGAGAACAAAGAGCTCATTGAACATGAGGTACTGGTGGACGCTGAGCCCCGTGAAGTGTTTGTCATTGCCTGCTTGCTGATCCCAATTATTGGCTTTGGCCTCTATCCCAAGGCGCTAACGCAGCTGTATGACGCAAAGACAGTGCAGGTCACTGAGCGAATTCGGACGGAGATGTTTGCGATCGCACAGGAAAAAAATCCACCCCTACCCATCGCGACAACCCCGTTACTCAATGGCCCAATTTTTGGCAATACGCCAAAAATCGGCGAATAAATTCAAAGGGTATCCCTTTTGTCATTACCCCTCCGAAACGTTGTCTTCGGAGGGATTTTTATCTAGGGAAATTCCCATTGGATTTTCTTCAATTCCTTGCGTAGAGAGACTTACGGGGAACTACTGAGAGCCTTGACATCAGGCACCTCAATACCCTATAGCTCTAGGTGCGCTCCTGCCTGTTTTACCTCACTTCATGCTCTTAGTCTTGAACGCATCTATCACCACTGGCTTTACAAAATTCTTTTCTGTACGCGGCTGGGCTCTAGAAGCGCGGCTGCTGCGATGGATGACTTTGCTGTGGCTGTCGCTGGGCCTGGTGATTTTGTACTCGGCCTCATATCATGCGGCGGAAGATGACTACAGCGATGGTTCGCACTATTTCAAGATTCAGCTGATCTGGGTGATTCTGGGGCTGATTATCTCTCGCTACATCACGCGCCATCCGCTACGGCAGATTACGCGGCTGTCGGGGTTCTTTTTGCTGGTATGCATGCTGCTGGTGATGGCGACCCACATTCCGGGGGTGGGTATTTCGGTCAATGGGGCTACACGCTGGCTACCGTTTGGCCCTTTTTTGATTCAGCCTTCGGAGCTAATGAAGCCTTTTCTGGTGATGCATAGCGCTCAGCTTTTCGGCAAGTGGCACAAGCTCACAAATAAAACGCGTCTGGTTTGGCTGGGGATCTTTACCTGTGGCCTGCTGATGATTTTGACGCAGCCGAACCTGAGTACGACGGCTGTCTGCGGCATCACTATCTGGCTGATTGCGCTGGCAGCGGGCTTACCCTACCGTCAGTTGCTATTGACTGCTTCGACTGGATTTTTGGCCGCAGCGATTAGTATCAGCGTGAAGTCCTATCAGCGGGAGCGAATTATCTCTTTTATCAATCCGTGGGCAGATCCGAATGAAAATGGCTATCAGC
Source organism: Cyanobacteria bacterium J06626_6 (assembly GCA_038523095.1). Lineage (GTDB taxonomy): Bacteria > Cyanobacteriota > Cyanobacteriia > Phormidesmidales > Phormidesmidaceae > Phormidesmis. Next base: position 42,447 of record JBCBJS010000017.1, on the reverse strand, counting down.
TGATTCAGAGTCTGCTAGCCATCGGTTCTGGCGGGGTTGGCGGTACGGGCTATGGATTTTCTGTTCAGAAGGAGTACTTCCTTCCCATTCAGTACACCGATTTTATTTTCTCGGTCTTCGCTGAGGAGTTTGGCTTTATTGGCGGCGTCATGCTGCTGCTGTTTTTGGCGGTGTACAGTACCGTTGCCCTGATGGTGGCCATTCAGGCGAAAAAGACCGTACACCGGCTGATTGCGATTGGCTGTATGGTGCTGCTGGTGGGTCAGGCGATGATTAATATTGGCGTTGCCAGTGGCGCGCTGCCCACAACCGGGTTGCCTTTCCCCTTTTTGAGCTACGGGGGCAGCTCCATGATTTCTAGCATGATCACAGCAGCGGTTCTGATTCGGGTGGCGAGGGAGTCGCGGGACGCGGATGTGCTGAGTTTGAGCCGTCTGACCGCTCGCGCTGGTGACACGCAAAGGACTGATAAGGCATCGCCCGAGAAAGACTTGCGGACAGCGCATAATTTGTTGAATCCAAACGGCTTTAAGCCAAGTAGATTCAAGCCAAGGGAGCTTAAGTCTAAGGGCCTTAAGCCAAAAGCTTTCCCTGTGAAAAATGAGACTTCTGAGCCATCGCCGCAGCAGGGGAGTTAACGATTCGATACAATTAGGGGCGTACTCTGCTTAAACGCTTTCCCATGGGTGATGCCCTGACCGAGACGCTGACCGAACGAATACAGCTTTTTCTCTATCATCTGAGCCAGTCGGCAAATGGCTGGGTAGAGGGACAGCTGGGACACTTGTCGGTGGCGAGTGTCGGCATTATTGCGACGGCTGGCCTGCTGACGAGCCTGACGCCTTGCATGCTCTCAATGCTGCCGATTACGGTGGGCTACATGGGCAGCTATGAGCTGGAAAATCGCTGGCAGGCCGTGGGCCAATCGGTGTGGTTTGCAACGGGTTTGGCAACTACGCTGGCCGGGCTGGGGCTGGTGGCGAGCAGCTTGGGCTGGGTGTATGGTCAGGTGGGTGTGGGTCTGCCGGTGCTGGTGAGTGCGATCGCAATTCTGATGGGTCTGAACCTATTAGAGGCGCTGCCGCTGCCGCCTTTGCCTTCATTCAACGGTACGGATTTTCTCCAGAACAACATTCCTCGCTCGGCCAAGTCCTATCTGCTAGGCCTTACCTTCGGGCTGGTGGCGTCTCCCTGCAGCACGCCGGTGCTGGCAACGCTGCTGGCCTGGGTCGGTGAAAAGGGCGATCCGGTCCTGGGCGCATCGCTGCTCCTGGCTTATACCGTGGGCTATGTCGCGCCGCTGATGCTAGCGGGTATTTTTACCGCGTCCATCAAGCGAATTTTAGAAATTCGGCAGTGGTCGGGTTGGATTACGCCTGCGAGCGGCGTTCTGCTGGTTGGATTTGGTCTTTTTTCGCTGGTGACTCGCTTTCTGCCCGTTGCGTAGCGCCTGCTGGCTCCATTCCAGGTACGACGTTTTTGGTATAACGTCTTCGTTATAAGGTTTTCGCCTTTTCTATGCTTGCTATCAAACGCTATTTTCGTAAAGAACTAATTCCGGTGCTGGCCGATCTGAAGCTGGCGATTGGTTTGCTGCTGGCGATCGCACTTTTTAGCATCAGCGGTACGGTCATCGAGCAGGGCCAGTCTCTTACCTTTTACCAGGAGAACTATCCTGAGTCTCCTGCTCTTTTCGGCTTTCTCACCTGGAAATTTATTCTGATTCTGGGGCTCGACCATGTCTACCGTACCTGGTGGTTTCTGGCGGTTTTGATCCTGTTTGGATCCAGCCTGACAGCCTGTACCTTCACCCGTCAGATTACGGCGCTGCGCTGGTTTTCTAGAACGTGGAATTTTTACAGCAAGCCGCGCCAGTTTGAGAAGATGGCGCTGAGCACAGAGCTGCCCCACGCTGAGATAGATGCACTGAAACAGCAGCTGGGCGATCGTCGTTACAAGGTGTTTGAAAAAGACAGCGACGATGGCAAAATGCTATACGCCCACAAAGGCCTGAGCGGTCGCATCGGCCCAATTGTGGTGCATGCCAGCATGTTGCTGATTCTGCTGGGTGCGATCGTCGGCTCTCTGACGGGGTTTTTTGCTCAGGAAATGGTGCCGGGCGGAGAAACTTTCAAAATTCAGAACATTTTTGATGCGGGGCCTTGGTCAGGGCCGCAAATTCCCAAAGACTGGTCTGTTCACGTCAATCGCTTCTGGATTGACTATTCTCCCGAGGGACGCGTCGACCAGTTTTATTCAGACCTGTCGGTACTGGATGAAGCTGGCGCAGAAGTAAAGCGGAAAACTATCTGGGTGAATCAGCCGCTGCGCTATAAGAATGTCACCCTTTACCAAGCCGACTGGTCCGTCGGTGCGGTCAAAGTTCGTATTAACAACAGCCCTGTTTTTTATTTGCGAATGGCCCCGCTGCAGACCGCAGGTGGCAGATTGTGGGGGACCTGGGTGCCGACGAAGCCAGACATGAGCGAAGGTGTGTCGCTGGTTGCTCAAGACTTACAGGGGACGCTGCTGATATACGACATGGGCGGTCAGCTGGTGTCTACTGTGCGGGCGGGCGGCAGCGTTCAGGTAAGCGGTGTGACGCTGTTTCTCGACGAAATTGTCGGCAGCACGGGTCTGCAAATCAAGGCCGATCCAGGCATTCCGATTGTGTACTTGGGCTTCGGGCTGCTAATGGTGGGTGTGGTTGTGAGCTATGTTTCGCACTCGCAGGTTTGGGCGCTGCAGATAGAAGACAAGCTATTTGTAGGGGGCCGTACAAACCGAGCCCAAGTGTCTTTTGAGCGTGAACTGCTGGCTGTACTCGATAGCGTCGAGGCAGATCGGCCGCAGGCAAATACTGTTGAAATCGAGCCAGTCCTAGCGAAATAGCTCTGTAGAACCGCTCCCATCGAGTTGACTTATCGAAAAAGTTTGACTTATCGAAAAAGTTTGACAGTTTGTTCCCAACTGAGGAAAAACTGCCATTTTTTGATTGAGCAGTATCTATTGTGTTAATTGGAACAATAGAATCAGTGTCCGCACCTTACTATCGGGTAGTATTTTTTTAACAATCTTAGATAGGGATAGCCTGTGCAGACTAAAACCGATGCCGCAGTAGCCGAGAACGATGTGAAGGCAGTTGTAGAAAAGGCCCTCTATGTGGGCGGTCGCTACGAAAAAGGGGTCGGCGAGCCGTTCGCAATTACAAACCCCGCCACAGAAGCGGTGATCGGTTACGGCGTGAGTGCCACGGCTGAAGAGATTGATCAAGCTATTGCGATCGCCAACCACGAACAAAAGCGCTGGCAGGCCCTCAATGCCCTTGACCGAGCTGAAAAGCTCCACGTTGCTGCCAACCGCCTACGTGAACTAGCCCCAGAAGTCGCCGAAATGATGACGCTGGAAATGGGCAAACCCTACAAAGAATCTTTTGATGAAGTGGAGTGGTGCATCACCACGTTTCGCTACTACGCAGAAATTGCTCGCCACGAAGCGGGCAAAGTGCTCGGGCCTGCTGTAGATGGCCAGCTGCACTACGTGGTCAAAGAGCCTTTGGGCGTTGTGGTTTGTATTTTGCCTTTCAACTATCCGCTGGTGCTGTTTGCCTGGCAGGCTGCAGCCGCACTTGCTGCTGGCAACGCAATCATCGTCAAGCCCTCGGAGCTGACGACCCAGACAACGCTAATTGCAATGCGGGCCTTCGAAGACTTGGGACCCGGTTTGGTGCAGTGCCTGCCAGGATATGGCGAAGTGGGCGCGCGTTTGACCCAAAGCCCAGATACTCACTTTGTCGCCTTTACTGGGCATCTCAGCACCGCGCAAAAGGTCGCCCGTGCCTGCGCTGAGCTGTTTAAGCCAACGCTGATAGAAGCCTCTGGCAATGATCCCTTCATTGTCATGCCCTCTGCGCCTCTGGATGTGGCGGCACGCGGAGGAACCTTTGGTGCGTTCCTCAACTGCGGACAGGTCTGCACCTCTTCAGAGCGGTTTTACATTCACGCGGATATTTACGATGCCTTTGTTGAAAAGCTGGTTGCAAAGACTCGTCAGCTGCGGATTGGCAATGGTTTGGAAAGGGTAGATATTGGCCCGATGGCATCTGAGTCGGTGCGCGATCGCTTCGAAGCGATCATTCAGCGTGCCATCGAGCAAGGTGCCAAAGTGGCCTGCGGCGGACAGCGACCCGCCGAGCAGACCAAAGGCTGGTTTTACGAGCCGACCGTGCTAGTCGATGTCAACCACGACATGGACATTGTGAAAGATGAGACCTTCGGCCCAGTGGCTTCTGTCATCAAGGTGCACAGCTTCGAAGAAGCAATTCAGCTAGCCAATCAATCTAAGTTTGGTCTGGGGGCAACAATTTATACCCAGAATTTGGCTGAATCGGTCCGAGCGACGAACGAACTTCAAACCGGCATGGTTTGGGTGAATGCGCCCCTGCTCGACAATGACGCCGGTCCCTTTGGTGGCCGCAAAATGAGTGGCATTGGCCGCGAGCTGGGCTCGGAGGGACTCGATACCTTTCGCCATACCAAGCTCGTGATGATTGACCCCCAAGCCACCTCGCAAGACTTTTGGTGGTTTCCCTATGCCGATGGGGAGAGCTATCCCCATCGCTAGTGGGGTGCTTAGGCTCTCTTGTTTGGGTGCTTTTTCTCAGGCGCTTTTTCTCAGGTGCTCTCAATTTCTCTTTCTCATCAAGCCCTCTTTCTCATCAATTTCTCTTTCTCATCAAGCCCTCTTTCTCATCAAGCCCCCCATCGGATATGACTTCCCCTTCTCTCCCGCCCGAACTCGAATCGCGCATTCAGCATCTTGAAGACCCAAAAAATCAAGGTGCAGGATTCACTCAAACTGACTGGGCTTGGCTTTTGTTTCTTGGCGTTATTGCGCCTGCAGCACTTCTCGTTTGGGGTTGGGTGTAAGTAAATCCATGTCAGATACTGTGACCAAGACTGTTAGCAACTCAATGAAGAAACCTATTCCCACGGCTGACCGCAGCGCGTGGCCTCTGATGCCAAGAGAACGTAACTGGGGCCAGTGGCAGCTGTTTGTCGTGCTGCTGGTATCGGCAGCGGCGACCTGGTGCTACGTGATTGGAGAATACGTCGGCTACTATCTCAATCTCAGGATGGGCTTTGCGGCCATGACCGCTGGCAGCATGATTGGCATGCTGCTAGTGACGCTGGCGATTGTGCCTATGTCGACACGGTTTGGCATCGACTCTGTCGCGACGACCAAAGCGCAGTTTGGCTCGCGCGGATGGATGCTGACGGTCTTTTTGCAGTACGCCTCTATTATTGGTTGGAATTCGCTGCTGTTGATTTTCTTTGGTAAGTCGGTCGCTCAGCTGCTAATTACCCTAGGTGTGTTGCCAGATGGAGGCACCGGATTGGTAGTGCCGCTGATGTCGGCGATGGCTTGTGCGCTGGTGTATGCCACGCTGCTCAAAGGGGCAACTGGGGTGGAGCGCACCTCTAACCTGCTGTTTGCTTTTGTGGTAGGGGTTAGCTTGTGGATGGCGGTGATGCTGCTGACGCGGGAGTCGGGTGCGATCGCCGCTGCGACCCCTGCCTATGCCTCTGATAAGCTATGGGACTACACGACTGGGGTTGAGATTGGCATTGTCAGCTTGTTGTCTTGGTGGCCCTACATAGGCGCGATGGTGCGAGTCTCTCCCAATGCCAGTACCGCTACGCTCCCTTCTATGGTGGGTATGGGGTTACCGGTGCCGCTGGTAAGCGTCATCGGACTGGCGGCTTTTCTGGCGCTGGAGAATTCTGACCCGGCGACTTGGCTAGTGTCTCTAGGGGGCACTTTCTTTGGCAGTATTGCATTGCTATTTGTGATTGCGGCAAATTTGGGAACGGCTGTGATTGGGGTATATGCGTCGGCACTTGGCCTGAGGCATTTGCCAATGATGGACCGGCTGCCTTGGAAATGGGTGCTGGCGATCGCCATCATGCCTGTTGCCGTTGTCGGCATTGCCATTCCCGACGCCTTTTTCAATAACTTTGGCACTTTTCTCGCCTTTATCGGCGTGATGTTTGCCCCGCTGTGTGGCATCCAAATTGCCGACTACTTCATTCTGCGCAAGCAGCAAGTAAGCATTCGCGCCCTCTACGACTCCAGTCCTCAGTCTCCTTACTACTTCATCGGCGGGTTCAACCTGGCGGCCCTTTTGGCGATGGTCATTGGGTTTGGCGTCTACATCTATCTGCTCGACCCGGTTGCCTACACTTCTAGGGCTCCATACCAGTACCTCACCGCCTCACTGCCCACTTTCTTTGCAGGGGGGCTGTCTTATTGGCTGCTGACTGTAGTGTTGAATTTGCCAAGGAAGCTAGGCGGATATGTTGTGGATGATTAGCAAGCTTTAAATCGCAAGTCACGAAGGCATAGTGCCTTCGGAAAGGCTAGGCCAAAAGGTATTTTATTTTGCCAACTGCATCGCCAGTGAGGTCGGCTTGAAAGGTAGCACCGTCTATCAAAAGACTGACCGTCAACTATTCTTGTTTGCCTGCTTATGCGTATCCTTCTTGTCGATGACGAGGTAGAACTTACCGACCCCCTCAGCCGACTTCTCCAGCGCCAGGGCTATACGGTAGACGTTGCTAGCGATGGGAAAACTGGCTGTAGGTTGGCGATAAGTGGCAGCTACGATTTGTTGATTTTGGATTGGATGTTGCCGGGGAAAAGCGGATTAGAGATTTGTAAGGAGGTGCGATCGCAAGGGGAATCTCAGGCAGATTCGCCGCTTGCTACCACGCCGGTGCTGTTCCTGACGGCGAAAGATACGCTCGATGACCGAGTCGATGGTCTGGATGCGGGGGCTGACGACTATCTGGTGAAGCCTTTTGAGCTGCGAGAGCTACTGGCCCGAATTCGCGCCTTGCTGAGGCGTCCCAATGCCCGACCTGAGCTCCAAACTCTAACCAATGCAGCCGCGCCGCCCCCCGCTGTGAGTGCCCAGCTAGCTGCTCCCCAAGCGCCGGGCCTACTGCTTCGAGAAGCCGACCTCGCCCTCAATATTCAAAATCAGCTCGCCACGCGCAATGGCCTGACGATTGAGCTGTCTGAAAAGGAAGTGCAGCTGCTCGCCTATCTAATGCGATCGCCCCACCAACTGCTCACCCACAGCCAGATTTACGATGCGGTGTGGGGCAAGGGGGCAACGCCTAGCAGCAATGCCCTCGCTGCCCAGATGCGACTACTCCGAAAAAAAATAGAGCAGCCCGGTCAACCTACGCTGATTCATACGGTGTATGGAAAGGGCTACCGCTTTGGCCTCCCTACATAAATTTGCGCAGTAAACATGTATAAAATGTGAAAAGCCTGTCGGCGAATCAAGATATGCGGAGAAAAACCCTCACAGCTACGTCTAGTGAGGTGTCGGGTGCGAATACTCTCTTTGTAAAAGCAGGATGCGATGACTCAGTCAGCTAGTACAGCTCTATCCCCAGGCGCTGAATCTTCAAGTGCTGGTCAGACCGGTGATTTATCTAACCGCAGTGGTGACGCTTCGTCTCAGACGGCACGACTTGGATATGAGGTGCTGTACAACAATCGGCGGCCCGGGCGCTTGCATTTGCCGCTGTCTTTGCCTGCTGCTGAGTCGTCTCGTTCCTCTACGGGAAGTGCCCTGCTAGATTCTTTCGAACGCGATCGCGCTCAAAAATCCATGCCGCTGCGCAATCTTCGGCTAATTGCGACCACCGGATTGCAGGCGACTGCCCTCACCCAACCTGTTCTCGAGATCAGTCCTAAGCAGCCTGCAGTTGGGAAAGGTAATCCGGCTGCTCCACCAGCGCCAACCAACCTAGCTGCTCTCCCCTCCCTAGCGCCTGATGAGTTGCCCCGGCAAGGGCAACCGCAGCCTCAACCCCAACCAAAGCAGACCCCATCAAAGCAGACCCCATCAAAGCAGGCCCCATCAAGGCGACCTGAGTTAGAGCACAGTCCAAAACGACTGCCTGCCTCAAAGCATCCGTTATCCGCGCGCCCAGGGCATCTTCCCGTCAACACGGGCAAAGTCGCCAGGGACAGTGCGGCCGCTGTGGGGTTGCTCGACCTGAATGACACGCTACTTTTTGGTGGAGACCACGAAGATCTCTCCTGTGTCGATCCTTTTGTGGCCTTTCAGAGTTCGGTAAAGCCAGCGGAGGTCCTCGACTATCTTAGCCATCAGATTTCGGCGTTTACCGTTGAGCGACTCAAGCACAATTTCCCCATTACGACCCACCTTGATGTGCTAAATCGAGTCGAGCCGCCCGCCTACGGCACCGTTTTAGAGAGTCAGTTTTTCAGGTTGAAAGACCTCCTCGCCGACGAGGACAGGGAAGCGGAAAATTCAGCCGAGCTATCGAGCAGCGACTCGCTTTCTCCACCGTCCGCAGACCTCGATGCTGTCGAAATTCATGCGCTGAGCAAGCAAGTGCAAGATCTCAACAAAAAGATTGAATATCTGAGCCGGAAGCTGGAAGAGGCAACGGGTGAATAACTGCTGTAGAGTCTCTTCGTTTTTTGGGATGACATCGATGATGTTCTAGGATGACGACACCCTGAGATGATTCTCTAATACGGCTCTCTGAGATGGCACACTGGGGAGAATTAACGACTGCAAGCAAATCTCTCCGCATGAGTGGTTTACAGAGCCAAAAACGCGATGTCATCTGGCTGCTCGGGTGGGTAGTGCTGCCCTATGCCAGCTATCTAGGGCTGGTGATTCTGGCGGTTGCTTTTGCGACGGCTTTGCGCTGGCGGGGTAAACAGATTTGGCAGCTGTGCGGCCAGCGAGGCTTTGGATGGTTGACGGCGGGGCTGCTGCTGAGCAGTAGCGCGGCGGTGACGAATCGGGGCGATGCGTTCCTGCAGCTAACTAATTTTTTGCCGTTTTTTCTTTTCTTTGGTGTGCTAGCCCTCGAACCGGCTGTCGTGAAACAGCCTTTTGCCAAGCTTGAGACGATTGCCAGAACGCTGCTACTGACCTCCACGCCGCTGACTTCGCTGGCGATTGTTCAGTATTTGCTCAAGACCGATGTCATCCTCGACTATGCGACCCAGCGGCAGGTGTTTCCTCGCTGGCTGATGAGGCAAATTTACGGCGGGGCGATTGACCGCGCCGACGTTTTTTTTAGCAATTCCAATACTTTGAGTGCTTACCTGCTGATGCTTTTTGGGTTGGGATTAGGACTGCTGATAAAGAGATGGATTGCCCCGCAAGGACGGACGAAGTCGTTCGCCAGCCAAGCGGCGGGGCGGTTTCATCAATTTGAAATTGTGGCTACGCTGCTGTGCGGTGGGGCAATTTTTTCGACCGGGTCGAGAATGGGGCTTGCAATTGCGCTACTGCTGTTGGCCGTAGCGCTCTATCAGGTGCGTAGCCATCGGTGGGTACTCATAACCGGCGTGCTTTGCGGGGGAGCGCTCATTTTGGCGGCGGCGACCCTGAGCATTGGTGAGCGCACATTTTCGCTGGCGATGGTGCAGTCGGATGTGCGAGGACCTCTCTGGGAATTGGCGGTAGACTTGTTCCGCCAGCGACCTTGGCTGGGCTGGGGACTGGGTGGATTGCGATCGCAATATGTATCTGGCAGCATTTCGGGCTATGAGCAGCTAGCCCATGCTCACAATATTTGGCTATTTTTAGCGTCAGAAACGGGCATTCCGGTGATGGTTGGGTTTTCTGTGGTGATTGGCAAGATTTACTACGACGGGGTCGCCGCCTGGATGAGACAAAAATATTCGCCAGCACATCAGGCTGTTTTACTCGGCTATTTACTGGCGTTTACCAGCTGCATTCTGTATGGATTGATTGACGTTGTGCTGTTTGACTCGCGGGTAAATGTTTTGAGTTGGAGTGTGCTCGCAGCGGTGTACGTGCTGAGTAGGGCACCGTCTAAGCCAGTGGGTTTTGATGAGCGCTCGTGAGAGATGGGCGTAGGAAGTCTGTCGTCCTTTTACAGCTGCTTCTTAAAGGATTGCTTTTCTTTGTACATGTTTTTGTCGGCCTGCTGGATTAGCTGACTGAGTGTCGTTGCATCAGTAGGGTAGTAGGCGATGCCAATGCTGGCGCTGATCCTAAAACGATGGTCTGCGAGTACGACAGTGCGGCCAAGGCTGCGGTGTAGGCGGGCGCGAATGTCTGTTGCGATGGCAGTATCTGCGTTGTATAGCAGGGCTACAAACTCGTCGCCGCCTAGGCGCACGACCATGTCTCCCTGGCGCACGCTCTGACTCAGGCACCGCGCAAAGTATTTCAGCACAACATCGCCGACGTCGTGTCCGTATTCATCGTTGATGGGCTTAAAGTCGTTGAGATCAATATAGAGTAGGGCCAGCTGCAGACTGGCTTCTAGCGGTGGGCGGATTGGGGACTGTGCCAAAAAGATTTTTTGGGTGGCAAGCTCCAGCTGACGGCGATTGAAGAGGCCTGTCAGACTGTCGACGTAGGCAAACTGTTCGAGCTGGGCGTGCTGCTGCTTTTCTAGGGTGACATCGCGAATCATGACGACCCATCCGACGCTGCGCTTGCCTGGGCTGAGCAGTGATCGCACCTTGACTTCCCGGTAGGCTACCTGGGGCTGTCCGGTGTGTCTATTTGGCATGCGGGCCGGGAGCTGCAGCGTCCGGGTTAGTTCGGGCTGTTCTTTCCCGGTTGGAAAAAGGGTGGTAAACAAGTTGCCATAGTCTACAAAGATATCTTCTAGATAGCAGCCCAGAGCGGCTTTAGCTTCTGTTAGCCGTCGGCTCTCGCTGACTGCGCTAGGGTTGAGGTCTACAATACGACGCTTCCCATCGAGTAAAATCACCGCGTCGGTTGTATTTATAAAGACAGTCTTGTAGGAGATCGGCGCAATCTCTAGAAAGCCTACTCGAAACAGCCCGAAATAAATAAGACAGCCTGCGATCGCAAACCCAACCGGTGTGAGATCTAAGCCATACAGCGTAATTCCTGAAATGACATAGAGGACGTTGCAGCTAAATGGGATGAGCGCTGCGACGAGTAAGACCAGCGTCTGCCGACGGTAGAGCTTCGAACCTGAAAAAGAGGCGCTGAGCAGTACGCCAAATCCGGATAGCAGCAGCGTATAGCTGTGAGGCACCATCACATAGTCAAACCACCAGCCGTGGACAATTTCTAGATGCGGAAAGCCCATTTCCTTTAGTACGGCTGAGCGCCATACCCAACCGTGCCATCGGTCTGTAAGCGCAAAGACCAGCGATAGCAGGGGAATGGTACTAATCGCCGCAACAAACCGGTGACTGATCCAGCCGTCTCTTTGGGCGTAGCGTAGGGTAAAAATTAACCAAAAGACGGGAAAGGGCGCAAGGCCAAGATACTGAGCTTTTCCAAAGATGACCTTGGCAACTTCCCCAGCAGACAGGAACTCAAAAATCGAAAAAAAGCACCAGACGAAAGTGGCTGCAGAACATAGGGAGAAGGCTTTGGCACCACTGATTTCGGGTCGCTGCCATGCATAGAGGGCGAGGCTACCTGAGGCTACCGCTGCGATCGCAGGTAGCGCTGCGATCGCCATAAAGGAAAACGTTACAGAATCCGCCAAATTCAACCGTTTAAAGGAACCCGTCGCCATTTAACCATATCGGTCGGCGGTCGCAATGTTATCAGCTATCCTGCTTAGCCGGAAATGCCCATCAACCTAAAGGTCCCGCTGTCTAATTTTAGACAGCGGGACCTTTGGAAACCTAGTTCTGTTCGTTCTGCCGTATTTACTCGGCTCTGAGTCGCTATGCAGAGACGGGATAAACGCTTACCTTTTTGCGGTTCTTACCCTTGCGCTCAAACTTAACAACACCGTCAATCAGTGCGAAAAGCGTATCGTCTCCGCCGCGACCCACATTCTCACCAACGTGATACTTGGTGCCGCGCTGCCTAACTAGAATATTGCCAGCCAGAACGGCTTCTCCGCCGTACTTTTTCACCCCAAGCCGCTGAGCGTTTGAATCGCGACCGTTTCGAGTACTACCTGTTCCTTTCTTATGTGCCATGGGTTCAACAATCTCCTGAATCTTCGACGACAAATCTAAAAATAACCAATCTTGCCTGCAGACTGTCCGTAGACGAATTAGCTCCAAGCTTCTGCTAGCTCTAAGCTTCTGCTGGCTCTAAGCTTCTGCTGGCTCCTCTACTTTCTCTGCCTTGTCAGCCGCTTTGCTATCAGCAGCTTCGCCACCGATTGTCTTGCCGCCTACCGTAATCGAGTCGATCAATACTCGAGTCAGCTCTTGCCGATGACCGCGCTTCTTGCGAGTCTTCTTCTTCGGCTGCATCTTATACACAATAACCTTTTTGCCCCGCAGGTGGCTCACCACAGTGCCGCTAACAGAAGCGCCTTCCACAAGCGGTTGCCCGATGCTGACATCACCGTCGCTTTCTACCATCAGCACGTTATCAATGGTGATCTTCTCGTCAGCTTCTACAGGTAGACGGTTGATATCGTAGAAGCGACCGGGCTCTACCCGTAGCTGAGTGCCCCCAGCCGCAATAATTGCATATGTCATAGTTTTGATATTCTCTAAAACTGCCGTACAGGTAGGCCGTAGCCCATCTTTCTCGACTTAACCCTTGCGGAAAGAAAGCCTCTCCCCGAACGCACTGAAAAGCACTCACTCAAAAGTACTCAAAGGATTCCTCGAAAGATGGTTCCGTAGAGGCTTTTTAAGGAAACAAGCCTCCGTTTAGAAGTAGCCTTCAAAAACCTGATCCGAGCGTTTGCACGAACAACCATTTTGGTAGCGAAAGACTGCTCTGTCAAGCGTTGAATTATTTTTTCACCGTTTTTCCCTAGGCCCAACAACCTCGTACAATAAAGAGCCTGTCTTTTTAACTCACTATCTTTCTTTAATTTAGAGATTCTCTATGAAGCCCTATTTAGCGGCTGCGCTACAGATGACCAGCGTGCCCGATCTCGGCAAGAATCTAGCTCAGGCAGAAGAGCTCATTGATCTGGCTGTTCGTCGGGGTGCTGAGTTAGTCACCCTACCTGAAAATTTTTCATTTCTTGGGGACGAGGACGCCAAATTTAAGCAGGCTGAGGAAATATGCACCGCCAGCGAAAAATTTATCAAGACGATGGCTCAGCGCTATCGGGTGACGCTTTTGGGTGGCGGCTATCCTGTGCCGTCTCCGGATGGTCGCACTTACAATACGGCGCTACTGGTGAATGCCAATGGTGAACAGCTGCTGCGCTACGACAAGGTGCATCTTTTCGATGTAAACCTGCCCGATGGCAATACCTATCAGGAATCGGCCAATGTGACTTCTGGTGACACGATTCCCGATATTTGGGCTTCAGGGCGGCTGGGCATGCTCGGCATCTCCGTTTGCTATGACGTACGCTTCCCGGAGCTGTACAGGCAGCTTTCCAAAGAAGGGGCTGAAGTGCTAATCATTCCGGCTGCGTTTACCGCGTTCACGGGCAAAGATCACTGGCAGGTGCTGCTGCAGGCACGGGCCATAGAAAATACCTGCTACGTGATTGCCCCTGCCCAGACCGGTTTTCACAACGCGCGTAGGCAGTCCCATGGGCATGCCATGGTGATTGACCCTTGGGGGATAACGCTGGCGGATGCTGGAGACACTGTGGGGATGGCGATCGCTGAAATTCGTCCATCACGGTTGGCTCAAGTGCGCCAGCAAATGCCCTCTTTGCAGCACAGAGTATTTGGATAGCATCCAGATAGCGTTTGGATAGCGCATTTGGCCAGACCGGTCAGATAGACCAAAATGAACACATCACCGTACGGCGACTCATGTAAATTAGATTAACGACGAGTTGCACAAGGCGGCATGATGAATCCAACCGGATGGCTCGGTTTCGCAGACTATTTCTCAGGTATCGGTCTCACTGACGGTACAGGTGGCATTCTTAGCACAATGAAGGCCACCTTCTCCCAAGCGCTGTTCTCTCCGGCGTTGTCCCCGCCGGTAGCTTTCCCAGGGGGCGTTTGGGATGGCCTTTTGCCCCGTATGCACCATATCCATTCGAACTTGCTTCCGGTCCTTGCAGAAGTGGACGAAGCCGAAATTGGTTCTTTTATCATTGCGGGTGTTTTGCTCAGCCTGATTACGGTGTTTATTGCTGCGAAAATAGGCGGTGAACTCTGCGCCCGGCTGAATCTGCCTTCTGTCCTGGGTGAACTGGTTGGCGGCGTTGTGGTGGGTGTTTCTGCGCTGCACCTCATCGTGTTTCCAGAAGGGGGCGTGATTCCCACCTCTGGGTTGATGAATCTGATTCAGCTGACTGCGGGGCTTGACCCTGAGAGCCTGCGGCTGGTTTTTAGCGGAGAGAGTGAAGCGCTTTCGGTGCTAGCCGAACTCGGCGTGATTATTCTGCTGTTTGAGATTGGCCTAGAGTCGGACCTGAAAGAGTTGATTCGGGTCGGACCTCAGGCTGCAGTAGTAGCTGTGATTGGTGTGGTTGCTCCGTTTGTCGCCGGAACGGCTGGCCTGGTAGTGCTGTTTGGTATTGGTACGATTCCTGCAGTCTTTGCGGGTGCGGCGCTTACTGCGACCAGCATTGGAATTACCGCAAAGGTGCTGGCAGAGATGCAGCAGCTGAGTTCTAGAGAAGGCCAAATCATCATTGGTGCCGCCGTGTTAGACGATGTGCTTGGCATTATTGTCTTGGCTGTGGTGGCAAGCCTTGCGAAAACTGGCGAAATTGAGATTACGAACGTCGTCTATCTGGTGCTGGGCGCTGCGGCTTTCCTGATTGGCTCTATTTTTATTGGGCGGCTGCTGAGTCCGCTGTTTGTTTCTTTGGTCGATCAGCTGCAGACCAGAGGACAGCTGATTATTAGCTCGCTTATTTTTGCCTTTGTGCTTTCCTACATTGCGGCGGCCATTCAGCTGGAGACGATTTTAGGTGCGTTTGCTGCGGGTCTTATCTTGGCAGAAACGTCTAAGCGGCGCGAGCTTGAGGAACAAATTACGCCGATTGCCGACATGCTTGTGCCGGTGTTTTTTGTCACTGTGGGCGCGCGTACAGACATTAGCGTGCTAAACCCCCTAGAACCGGCAAATCGTGAGGGTCTGATTATTGCGTCTTTTCTGGTAGTGATTGCCATTTTGGGTAAGACCATTACCGGGTTTGCGGTGTTTGGCCAGCCGGGTATCAATCGATTGGCCGTGGGCTTTGGGATGATTCCGCGAGGTGAAGTGGGTCTGGTGTTTGCGGGGGTTGGTGCAGCCAGTGGGGTACTATCAGAGTCTTTGGATGCTGCCATTATCGTTATGGTCATTGTGACGACCTTCATCGCGCCGCCCCTGTTGCGACTGGTCTTTGATGATGACGATGGTGCAGGGGCCTTAGAATCTGTTACTGCTGAGGCAGATAAGGCAACGGAGACAGCGAGTGTGGCAACTTCGACGGCAGAAGCTGCAGACGCGTAACAGAGGGCATTAGCTACTTTTGGCGAAGTGTCTTCATTCGCAAGACCCAGTTGTTCAGTAGGGTGCTTGTAACCAAAGACTGCCTGAAAGCAAAGACTGCCTGAAACTAGAGGCTGCTTGATGATAGAAGCTGCCTGAAATTATTGATTTGAGCAGGGACTTCTGAAAGTCCTTCTTCAAAAAATACTTCTGTGTTTGCTTGGCACAGGGAAGGGACAGTAGTAGACTCACCCAACTAAGCTGCCCGTATTATTACGGGTAGATTTTGTAGGGAATGTTGCATGCTCTGGCTGTATACAGAGATGCATTAATTTTCCGGAAACCCATGGTAGTAAGAAGAAAAGTTGATATTTATAGTGCCTTTGTGCGCCGTTCAGTTGGGCTGCAAATTTATAGATTTCTTCCCGAAAAGTCCGTGAATAAACCTGGTAAAGTTCCCAAATCCTACTAAACTCTAGAAAACAATCAGTCGCTTAAAACTGAGCATTTATACCTATGAGCATTCCCGTCCTTTCTAGCCAGCTGCGCTCCAGTCTCAAGATTGGTGTGTTCGACAGCGGCGTTGGTGGATTAACGGTGTTACGTGAGATATTTGCTCAAATACCCAAAGAGCCAGTGATTTATTTTGGAGACACGGCCCGGGTGCCCTACGGCAATCGCTCTAAAGGTGAAATTCTGAGGTTTGTCAGGGAAATTATTGCTTGGTTTATTGAACGTGACGTCAAGATGCTGGTGATGGCCTGCAACACCAGTTCGGCGCTGGTTTTGGAGGAGGTCCGTTCGGAGTTTCCGATTCCTATTCTCGGAATCATTTTGCCGGGCGCTAGGGCTGCGGTCAAAAGTGGTCGGCGAATTGGTGTGATTTCAACGGAGGCAACTGCTAGGAGCAACGCCTATCAGCAGGCTATTTTGGAGGTTGAAGCGAGTGCTGAAGTTTTTCAGGTGGGCTGTCAGGAGTTTGTGCCTTTGATTGAGCGCGATCGCATCCATGACCCCTATACTCTGGCGATCGCCAGACGTTATGTTGAGCCCTTAATCGCAGCTGATATCGATACGCTGGTGTACGGCTGTACCCACTATCCGCATTTGGCCCCTGTCCTAAAGCAAATTTTGCCTCGCCACATCAAGCTTGTTGATCCCGCTAAGCACCTGACTGCTGCTGCTGCTCAGGAATTAGAGATTCTCGGCTTGGGCTATCCAGAAACTGCCCGTTCCCTGCCGATGCAAACTGAATTCTATGTGAGCGGTGACCCTACCCAGTTTGCGCAAGTCTCTCAGCAGTGGCTAGGCTACAAGCCCATAGTGAAGCAAGTTTCAGTCGCAGCCCTTGAGACGATCCACGCGGCCTCTTCACAGATAAGTGAGTATTAAGTGTAGACAAGCAAAAAAAATACGCCGCTTACTGCCAAAACAGAGAAGCGGCGTATGGTGGATATGAAAAGTGACTGGTTTTGGTTAGTCAGTTGCTAATCAGCTAGTTATTGAGCCAGCTATTAACTTGACCTGTTGCATTGGGCATTTGCGTCATTAAGTATCTGATGTACCAGCACTCATAAGCATCATGACCAGATACACCACAAGCAAATAGCCCAAGGCGGGCAGAACAATCACAATCGGGTCGGCATTGAAAAAGTGCAGCATGGCAGGCACGAGGAGGGTGAACAAGGAGCAGCGGTTTGTATTATTAGCAAGACCTCACCGTAAACCAAAGACTTAACGCCTAGGTGATAAAAACAACCTCTGACGTGTCCTATGCTTTTAGCCTGTAAGAAAGTCGGCTTACAAGAAAATGGCAGTGAAAAAGACGATAGCGTTCCCCCCTCACAGAGAACACTGCTCGCACACAAAAAGGACTAAGTCATACGGCTCACTGAGGTAAATAACCTACACAAAAGCTGTGTAAACGCTATCTGCCGAAGCCACCGACGAACCTACCGGTGCAAGTACTGTCTTGTCTGAAAAGCCCGTCTTGGCTGTGTCCTAAATGAGATTCAGGTTTCTGTTTTGCACTCGCACAGAACGAGTTGAAATCAACGAATTGAAATCACTGTGCTGACATAGCGCTCTTGGATGGACGCACTTAGGGTGAGTGCAACACCACAGGGCTACAAAACAGATAGTGGACATCACAGCGTAGTCGCCTACGCCTTAACCGAGACAACCGACGGATGTCATCAGGCCTTTAATGGAAAGTCTTCTAATAGCTTAATCTTATCATAAGATTTTATTATGTGACACATTTATATAACGAATGTTTTACAAATGCCTCAGGTAGCTAGAAGTCGCTGAACCAACTGACTCATATGGATTTGCAAGCTTTCCTTCTCAGAAGTAACCCCTTTCCCATCGCAATAGCTTAGAATAAAGAAAGACAGCTTAAACTTTCGTAACTTAACCCGCCTGAGTCGCTTTTTCCATGACCTCAGTCACCTCTCTTTATGCGCCTGTAGAAGCCGATCTTGAGCTTCTAACAGACAACCTTAAAAATCTTGTTGGCGCTCGTCATAAGATTCTCTACGCTGCTGCTGAACATCTTTTTGGCGCGGGTGGCAAGCGCATTCGTCCCGCTATTGTGCTGCTGCTGGCTAGGGCAACCCAACACGATCAGGGCATCACCACCCGGCACCGTCGCTTGGCCGAAATTACTGAGATGATCCATACCGCTAGTCTCGTCCATGACGACGTGGTGGACGAATCAGCGACTCGTAGAGGGGTGGCGACGGTACATAGCCGGTTCGGTAACCGAGTGGCGATTTTGGCAGGCGATTTCTTGTTTGCTCAGTCTTCTTGGTACTTGGCTAACCTCGACAACTTGGAGGTGGTCAAATTGCTGTCGCGGGTGATTATGGATCTCGCTGAGGGGGAAATACGTCAGGGCCTAAAGCATTTTGATACCAGCCTTTCGATCGAGGCGTATCTGGAAAAAAGCTATTACAAAACGGCTACCTTGATTGCGAACAGTGCGAAAGCCGTGGGCGTTCTGAGCGATGTTTCGGAAGAGATGGCTGAAAATCTCTATCAGTTTGGTCGCAGCTTGGGGCTGGCGTACCAGGTTGTTGACGATATTCTGGACTTCACAGGCTCTGAGAAGGTGCTGGGCAAGCCTGCTGGCTCGGACTTACGCAGTGGCAACTTAACTGCCCCAGTGCTCTACGCTATGGAAGAAGTTCCTTACCTCAAGGCCTTGATCGACGGAGAGTTTTCACAGCCAGAAGACTTCGAGCAGGCGATTGAGCTGGTTCACAACAGCCAGGGTATTGCGCGCGCTAGGGTGCTGGCGCAAAGCCATGCTCGCCACGCTGTTGAATGTCTTGGTGAGCTGCCCCATTCCGCGTCGCGTCAGGCATTAGAAGATATCTCAGACTACGTGCTGCGACGTATCAAATGAGACTTGGCAGGGAGTGGGGGCTCAGGTTGGAGAGGCTTGCGAGCCAATCGGTAGGGAAGGCGTCATTAGGGTTGGATGCTACCCGGTATTCGTTTGTAAGCTGTTGAATTAAACTGTTGACCTGAGCGAGTTGGGTTAGCTGAAATATTGGTCAGCTTTGATGTGAAAAAGATTTGAGTCACGCCATCTGTCTGGGGGAGATCTTAATAGACTGCTTTTCTGAGCAGCCGGGTGTGGCGTGGCGTGATGTGACTCGCTGGTCATCTTTGCCGGGCGGCGCGCCTGCCAATGTGGCCTGCGCGCTGGCAAAGCTGGGCGATGCGGTGGAGTTTGTGGGGGCGGTAGGCGAAGATGCCTGGGGAGATGCGCTGCTCCAGCTACTAGATGATATGCGGATTGGCCGTCGAGGGGTGCAGCGTCGCAAAAAGGCGCCTACTCGCCAGGTGTATATCACCCATGGTGAGCACGGCGATCGCACGTTTTCTGGATTTGGCGATCGCGACCCAAGTTTGTTTGCAGATGCCCACTTATTTGCCAGCGCGCTGGATAGCAGCTTGTTTGCAGGGGCTAATTTCCTCGTGCTGGGCACCTTGTCTCTTGCCTATGCCGACACCCACGAATCGGTGATGCAGGCGGTTGAACAGGCCCGCAGTCATCGTCTGCCCATTTTGGTGGATGTAAACTGGCGTCCGATGTTCTGGCCAAAGCCTGCGGAGGCGCCTCGGGTTATTTACGATCTGATTAAGCAGGTGCACTTTCTCAAGGTTTCTGAGGTGGAGGCAGACTGGCTGTTTGGCACTGTTTCGGTCGAGGCGATCGCACGACAGCTACCTCACCTCAAAGGGGTGCTCATGACTACGGGCGCGCAGGGTGCGCACTACTGCTTTGGCAGCATTGCGGGCAGGATTCCTGGCTTTCGGGTAGATGTGGAAGAAACCACAGGTGCTGGTGATGCTTTCACCGCTGGGTTTGTGCATCAGCTGTTGCAGCGCGGACTGCACTGCCTGCAAGATCCGGACCTGGCCAAGCAGGTGGTGACCTATGCCAATGCGATGGGCGCGCTGACGACGACCCGCATGGGTGCGATCGCCGCCCTACCTACACCCAGTGAAATTGAAGTCTTTCTATATCTCAATGCGCCTCCAGTGCATCCGCCGGCTCGTCCGCCGCAATACCGCGATAGTCTGTCGCAATAATCTGCAGACGCGTCAGCGGTGGATGAAGTGACCTAGCGTTTGTTTTTTCCTATCCCCTACTTTTCTCGCAAGATGCCCCAAGAAATAGAGCGTAAATTCCTAGTTGCTTCTGACAGCTGGCAGCATCCATCTGACGGGTCGCCCATGGGGCAATTTTACTGTCAGGGATACATCGCCACTGCCCGCCCCGGACAGAGCGTACGCCTACGAATTGTAGGAGAGCAGGGCTACTTGACGGTTAAAGGACCTGCGGATGGTCTCAGCCGGGCTGAATTTGAATATGCGATTCCCGTTGGCGATGCGAGAGAAATGCTGGAGACGCTATGCGATCGCCCTTTCATTGAAAAGATGCGCTACCGAGTGCCCATCGGCAATCTCGTTTGGGAGATTGATGAATTTCAGGGCGAAAATGCCGGACTGGTGATCGCAGAAGTCGAACTCACGTCGGAAGATCAAACGGTGACCTTGCCTGAGTGGGTGGGTGAGGAAGTCTCGGGTGATGCAAAATACTACAACTCCAGCTTGGTGAAGCATCCTTATACCCAATGGCGATAGCGACATCAATTTAGCTAGCGGCCCAGCTGACATAAGGGAGCTGAGTAGCGGTGCTGCGAATGGCCTCTGCCTGGGCAACTAGCTGCCCGCAAGCATCCCAAGTCCCATTTAGAAACATTTGTCTGGGGCCTTCTCCTATCTTGATGGACAGCGAAAGATCGTCTGCTTGGACGGTCATGGCATCCAAGTCGAGCTGGACGGTGACTGTCGGGTCAGCTGCGATCGCCGCTTGCAAAGCACCGATGCTTTCAGTGTCAGCAGTCACACAGGGAATGCCCATTGCGACGCAGTTGCCAAAGAAAATCTCGGCAAAGCTCTCGCCCACGAGTGCCTGAATGCCCCACCGTGCGATCGCCTGTGGCGCATGCTCACGGGAAGAGCCACAGCCAAAGTTACGGTTGACCACCAGCAGGCTGGCGCCTTGATACTGGGCTTGGTTGAACGGGTGTGCCGGGAGCTGTTTGCGGTCGTCGGCAAATACCTGCTCGCCCAATCCGTCGAATGTGACGGCGCGCAGAAAACGGGCAGGAATAATTCTGTCCGTGTCGATATCATTGCCGACGAGCGGTAAGCCACGACCGACTATTTGTGCAACTTGAGAAGACTGACTCATGACTGCGTTTTTAGAAAAATCACGACAAGAAGATAAAAACAGTTTTATTTACCGGGAACATGGCAACAGCTGTTTTATGGCAACAGCTATTTTATTGTGAAAGATGGACTTTAGGGATTGCTCTCTAGACAGTTGGTGACCTTTGAACGACTGTTGGCCTTTGCATAGTCTCTGTCGGGTTCGCCCTTGAACAATGGCCGTTAAGGTGATTGGCTATCGCTAATATCAATCAATCTCGAACAAACCATTGATATTAGCAATTCATTCTTACCTATCTCTGCTTAACATACGCGGGGTTACACCTAGAAAAAAGCTCTGAAAAAGGCTCTCTTTTCGCTTCTGTTGGGGGTCATTCTATCGTGATTGTGTTGGCTTTATGAAGCGCTTTACTCACTGACTGCTCTCGTTCTGTTAGGCCTGTTTTATGAGGCTTGTTTTAAGGGGGTCTGTTCTATGAGGGCATGGTGAGACCGCACAGCAACAGCGCTTCAGTCCACTCTACAACTGCGCCGTAGGTATCGCCGGTATGGCCGCCTAGCTGCTGATAAAAGTAGTGGCTGACTAGCCCCGATAGTAGCAGTCCGCCCAGGGTGGTTCTGACTGAGAGCCCGATGGGAATGAGTCCGCTAATGCCCAGTACGCCGCTGATAGCCACAATCGCCAGGAGATGCGGTAAGGCTTGCCAAATGGTCGGAATAGCTGCTTTGTGCAGGGCGCCTTTGCCCTCTTTCTTGAGATAGGGATAGCGACCGATTGCCCACTGCTGGGCCCAGCGACCCCAGACAGCGATCGCTATCAGCACAAATTCCCTGTGCTGGGCGATGGCGGCAAGCGCTAGGACTTTGAGCAGGATAAGTGCGATCGCTGCCAGGCCGCCAAATGCACCCATTCGGCTGTCGGACATGACTTCCAGCCGTCTATTGGGGTCGGGTACGGCTAGGCCATCTGCGGTATCCATCACTCCGTCTAAGTGCAGCCCTCCAGTCAGCGCCATGCCCAGCACCACAATCAGCGCACTTCTGATGGTTATAGGCATCTGTAGGATGGACAAGCTCCAGTCGGTCAGTGCCAGGATTCCGCCAATGACTAGGCCGACCCACGGTACCCAGCAGGCAATCCAGCGGAAGCTAACTGGCCAGCTTCGGGGGATGGGCAAGCAGGTGTAAAACATCAGTGCGCCATGCCAATGAGCCAGTAGATCGGCCAGCAAATTGGCTGACTGACTGACCCGTCTTTCTGTTGCAGGAGGACTCTCTTTCATCTCAGCTTTTTATTTTGAGTTGGCCCGTATTAAATGGGCCAAAACTGGTTTGACAGGTCTAGTTGCTGGTCCAATTGAGTTTCTATGTAAAATTCAGAATAAATTTTGAAGACTACCGATTGACTTTTATGACGTCAATGATGATTCATTTGTGAAGACAAAATCTACCTTATGCAGTATTCGAATAATCTTACAAATATCGTATTGCAAACCTCAAAAATTCGTTTATCGTTGGGGTGTATTTGCGGACTTCTCTGAGTTACCTTTACAGAGAAGACCTGTAGATAGCGAATTAGCTATTGGCCCTAATAATGCCGCTTCAATAAAAAATTGCCTCCAATGAACTACAAACAATCCAACGATCTCCCCGCGCCGTGCATTGTTGATAGCGGCATCGTTGTTCAAAAAGCCGACATGCTCAGATTGCTCAAGGGGCTACGTCGTGTTCGCTACATCCACAGACGAGACGACGAAATTACCAACACGGGTGAAGGCTGTGTGATGGAGGCCTTCTCGGACCCCAATCAGGCTACGCTTGTCGCCAACCGCGCGCTCTATCTGAACGTCAACAGCTTCGACTATTTGGAGATAGTGCCTAACGGCGATGAGACGACATTTGCCCTTGTCCAAGAAGGGCGCTGCCTTTGCCTAACTCCAGTACAGAACCCGGCTGATGAGCGCACTCACCGAGAGATTGACGTGGCAACACTCGAAGCGATTGTGACGGAAGCACTCTCAGCCAGCTGGGATGCCTCGATTGATGATGACCGAAACTTTCACAATTAAAAGCTTTCGCGATTAATTTCTGAGTTGTTGTTGAGCAGTGACCTATTTGCGGGTCAGTGAATCATTGAGCGCTTACCATCGGGCAGTCAACCTACCAATCAGCAAACTGAACAAGTGAACTAAGTAGGTGAACTGAAGGAGGATCATAGGCTGTACAGTGACTATTCAGAGGCAAAGTAATGCAGGCTTGAATCTGCATGGGAGAGAATTCTGCTGCAAAGTGCAGTAATCTGCAACAGAGCCCCTATTCCAAGTACTTTCTCTTGAGCCTTTTTTCTTATCACCTTCAGGCAAACTGTAGCCACACTAAGGCGAGAGCCGGTGTATTCTATACGCCACATGGCCCGGTTCATACGCCTCGCTTTATGCCGGTTGGTACGTTGGCCAATGTAAAAACGGTGACCCCAGCCCAGCTCAAGGACTGTCAGGCTGAGATGGTCCTGGCAAACACCTATCATCTGCACCTGCAGCCTGGGGAAGACCTGATTGCCGAGGCTGGCGGGGTGCATAAGTTTATGAACTGGGACGGCCCGATGCTCACCGACTCTGGTGGGTTTCAGGTGTTTAGTCTGAGCGAAATGCGGACCGTTACAGATGCAGGCGCGACCTTCCGCTCGCCCCGGGACGGCCGCATTATCGAGATGCCACCTGAGCGCTCCATTGACATTCAAAATCAGCTGGGGGCCGATGTCATTATGGCGTTTGACGAGTGCCCGCCCTACCCAGCCAGCCGAGAAGCGGTTGAGAATGCCACTGAGCGGACGTTCCGATGGCTGAAGCGCTGTATGCAGGCCCATCAAAGATCGGATCAGGCGCTATTTGGCATTGTCCAGGGGGGGACTTACCTGGACCTGCGAGCGACAGCGGCAGCAGCACTGGCTGAGCTGGATCTGCCAGGGTATGCCATTGGTGGTGTAAGTGTGGGGGAGCCACCCGAACTGATTGAGAAAATTGTGCAGGCGACGACGCCGCTGCTCCCTGCGCACAAGCCTCGCTACCTGATGGGCGTGGGCACCTACCGAGAAATGGCTCAGGCGATCGCTGCGGGTATCGATTTGTTTGACTGTGTAATTCCAACGCGGCTGGCTAGGCATGGGGCCGCGCTGGTGAAGGGCGATCGCTGGAATCTGAAAAATGCACGGTTTCGTCGTGATTTGACGCCTATCGATGCGGACTGTCCTTGCTATACCTGTCAGAACTTTACCCGGGCCTATCTCTGCCACTTGATTCACGCTAAAGAGCTGCTGGCGTATACGCTACTCTCCATCCACAACATTACGGAACTAGTTGGCTTCACCACTAAAATCCGTGAGGCTATTTTGAAGGATCGCTTTGCCGAAACCTTTGCAAGCTGGCTACAGCCTGCCAGCGCTGCCTCTGCCACCGAGCCGTGATGCTGTGCAACGATTCCGTTACGATTTTTGACCTGGGCATATTTCGCTAGAAGCAGCGCCAAAAGCCTTTTTCAGGGCTATTGCTAGAGGTTGGGAAAACGTAATCAACATCACATATCGTGATAAAGTATTGCTAACTATTACATAAGCGTTTGGAGATACCAAGATATGGACGTTGCACTATTGGTAGCAGAGTTGCCCGAAGCCTACCGTGCGTTTGGTCCCCTTATCGACGTGTTGCCTATTCTGCCTATCTTTTTCTTACTGCTTGCTTTTGTATGGCAGGCTTCTGTTGGCTTCAGATAGGTCCACGCTTTAGCCGGTAGCTTTGCCGAGCGGAGACGTTGACTGCAGCTGCTTGATACGCTGTAAAGCTCCAGTTTAGGTGGTGGATAGCTGAACGGCGAGCTATCCAAGAGCTTACTAAAACCGTATGCAGGTAGGTCTATCTATTTGAGCGAAGATTTCTCAAGAGGGAGCGCATAGATGTGTGCTCCCTTTTGTTGTGGGAATTTGTTGTGGAGATTTGCTGTGGAGATTTGCTGTGAAATTATTACGGAAGAAAATTATTGCGGGCAAAGATTCGATCTAAAAAAGGTGCGATAGGCCATCAATTTCTAGATGAGTAATCTTTCAAAACAACAAAAATTGTTTAATTAATTTCAACCTCAAACCCATAGGAAGGCCACCGTCGAGCGCAGTCTATCAACGATAGATTGCGTTGCTTTTTGTTCCTAAATAGTCGCTCTTCTCTTTAGTTTGGGTTCGTCTAATGGTTCTTATCAAAGGCATACGATCTGCTAAGTCGCTGCGACTTTCTAAATCGATATGAAAACGAAAACCGGTATGAAAATGTTTTTTACGTGGAAATTACGATGATCTTTATTTTTATTTAAGGTTTTAGATGGCGCTTTTGCTATCCAAGAAACCTTTTTTCAGGGTTTACACTTATATATCAATTTTCCTTTGAGGGTAAGGCGCCAATTCCTACGTTCTTTTTCGGTTTGGAACAGCCCAATCTCCGTGAGAGGATTTCATCAAGAACGTTACATGAAAAAAAAATTGTTTCGTTTTTAGGAAAACAACCTTTAATTCAACTCTTATTGATGAGTTGCAGTCAGTTTCAAAGGTTAGGAAATCGTCTCCACACATCAGCATCTTAGGACAGTTATTCCATGCGCCCTTTAGAACCTGTTAGACCCGATTCCATCCAGCGCCCTGAAACTCAGTCTGTGTCAAAAGCCGTACGCAAACTCATTGGTAATGCAAAAGTCCCTGCCCGTAGCGCCCACCGATTTAGGGCAGACAGCTGGCTGTCTTCGGAAGACGCCAACCTGCTGCTACGTAAGCGGGCGCAGCTGGAAGCCAAGCAGGAGAACTACGCCGCCGCCTTAAAAGTTCTCAATCAGCTGACGGCCTACGAGCCCGAAAATGCGGATAACTACGCTAATCGGGGGCTGATGCACTACCATCTGCGCCAGTGTGAGCAGGCGCTAGCAGACTACAACCGGGCTATTGAACTCAATCCTGAGCTGGATAAGGCCTACAGCAACCGGGCTAACTTGCATGCGACTCAGCAAAACTGGAACGACGCGATCGCTGACTACGACCATGCGATAGATCTCAATCCGCTCAATATTCGCGCCCGGCTAAACCAAGCGATTACCCTTCGCGAGATGGGAGATTGCGAAGAGGCACTGGTGTGCCTAGATATTGCGATGTTCTTTCGACCGCAGAGCGCGACCCTCTATGCGGAGCGAGGCCGAACCTACCACCTGCAAGGCCACTGGAACTGCGCGCTCTCAGACTACAACAAGGCGCTAGAACTCACTCAAGATCAAAGCCTCAAAGATATCAGCAGCCGGGCGCGCGTCAGTCGGCGAGTGCTGAAGTGGATGCAAGCGCTAGGCTAGTCCATCATTCGATATCGATCGACTGGGGGCCCTTTGCGTTCGACGATGTGGGGCCTCCGGGTGTGCTGCCGGTAACTGGTGTAGCGCCCTGCTTGTTGAGCCAGCTTTTGACGGGGTCTTCTGTAAGGTCTAGGCGGAAGACCCCCGAGAAGAAGCCGCCACAAAAAGCGACCGGCTGGCGAGCTAGCTCACGGACAAAAGGGGTCAGCTCATCGATAAACATGGCTACGGGCTCCTCAAGAATAAGGTTGTGACCCTAGTGTAGCGGGCAATTGGCGCTATATTTTTTGGCCTGCGCAACAGATTGTCTCTGTCAGTCGATTAATTGGTCAGTCGATCAATTGACTGCTGTCAGATACGCGGCCTACGGTCCCTAAAACAGATTGCATTACAACAGATTGCGTCTGCCATTGACCTGAATGGTGGACCAGTTTGTGCGGGCTGCAGTTAGCTGCTGCTCTGTAATGGTAGCGCCGGTGAGATCTGCCCCGCAGAGATTAGCGCCCTTCAAGTTGGCCAGTTCTAAGGTGGCGCGGGTAAGGTTGGCGCCGCGCAGGTCGGCATCTTCTAAATTGGCATTGCCCAAGTAGGCCCCCGTGAGTTTGGCATTTTTTAGGACTGCCTGGCTTAAGTTAGCTTGGCCGAAATGGGTGTTAGAAAGGTCAGCGCCGATGAGGTTTGTTTTTCGCAGGGTGGCTTTGGCAAATCTAGCGCCTGTCAGGGTTTGTTTTTGGAGATCTAGCTGACTGAGTATTTGGTTGGAAAAGTCGCGATGACCTTTTTCATAGGCCTCTTTTAGCGTGTCGGGGGTGAGCTTCTTGGGGCGTCTGCGCTCTACACCTTTATAGGTGCTGTCTTGTTTAATCCGGCGCTCTTTGCGGGCTCGAATCGCTGCGGCCATGCGAGACGATGGCGAAACGCGCCCTTCTTCGCTGGGCTGCTGGGCCGATTTGACGGGCTCTGGCGTGGCGAATGCCATGTTTTTGGCAAGATCTTCTAGGTAGGGCTCCATTTCTAGATCGCGGATGACATCTTCTGCCATTTGGTAGCGATTTTGAACGGAGATATCCAGTAGCTTGGTGAGAACCTGAGCAAAGTGGCTGCTGACTAAAACGCGCTCCTGCCAGCGCAGCTCACCTGTCTGCGGATCGTAGGGGAGATCTTTGGGCGATTTGCCGGTGAGCAGATAGACGCAGGTGACGCCGATGGCGTATAGGTCGCTGGCATAGACCGGGCGCATGGCCATCTGCTCTGGGGGGGCATAGCCAGGCGTGCCGATGGCGTAGGCTGTGAGCGCCGTCTGATCTGAGGGGTCGACTTTGGGCTGGTTGACTTTGTCTTTGACAGCGCCAAAGTCGATCATTACGAGCTGCTTATCTTGCTCGCGGCGAATGAGATTGGCGGGCTTGATGTCGCGGTGGATGATCTGGTGGCTGTGGATGTACTGCACCACCGGTAAGACTTCGTTGAGAAACTGCTTGACGCTAACTTCGGTGAAAGGGCCGCCTTTTTTGACTTCTTTTTGGAGGGTGGAGCCGCTGACGTATTCCTGCACCAGGTAAAATTCGTTCGACATCTCGAAGTAGTCGAGCAGCCGGGGAAGCTGGGGATGGTTGCCGATCTTGCCGAGAATGTTGGCTTCTCGCTGGAACAGGTCTCGGGCCATGTCTAGCAGGCTGGGCACTTCTGTTGTGGGCCTGAGCTGCTTGATAACGCAGGGGGGAAGGCCGGGCAGGGACTGATCTCTGGCGAGAAAGGTGGCACCGAAGCCGCCGCGACCTAAGGCACCTAAAACCCGATAGCGATCGCGTATCCAAAGTTTGCTGCCACAGCTTTTGCAAAACCGGGCAGAGGCCGCGTTTTTCGGCTTGGGGCAGCCTGTAGCGATGCAATAGGTCATTGATTAGGTACTTGCGTGGCATGGCCTTGTTGCCAGTATTCCCGCATCCTGAGGCAAAGGCGATGTAGGATAAGTCGAGGCCAACTGCGGAATTTCCAGAGGAAATTTCTAGGGCTGACAGTTGTTGTGGCAAGCGCCAAAGCGTCAATTTTTCCAATGCGTGTTTCTGTTAACTGGCTCAAAGAGCTTGTCGAATTTGACCTTTCTCCAGAGGCGCTGGCGGAGGCGCTGACCATGGCGGGCTTTGAGGTTGAAGACATAGAAGATCGCCAAAGCTGGGCGGAAGGTGTGGTGGTGGGTCGGGTCTTGGCCCGTGAGCCCCATCCCAACGCTGAAAAGCTGAGCGTTTGTACGGTAGATATCGGTGAGACAGAGCCCTCTACCATCGTTTGCGGGGCGGCAAATGTGGGCGCTGATATGTGCGTGCCGGTGGCTACGGTAGGGAGCTATTTGCCCAAGGTAGATCTCAAGATTAAGCCGCGCGAGCTGCGCGGGGTGCCTTCAGCTGGCATGATCTGCTCGCTGGCGGAGCTGGGACTGGCGCGAGATTCTGAAGGGATTCATGTTTTTGATGAGGCTAGCTTTGAGCGCGGTGATATTGCCGTGGGGCAAGACGTGCGACCTGTGCTAGGGCTCAATGACTTTGTGCTGGATGTGACCTCTACGGCCAACCGGGCAGACGCGCTGAGCATGGTCGGTATCGCCAGAGAAATTTCTGCGATTACGGGCAATCCGCTGAAGATGCCGGTCTCGGATGGGTTTGAAGGCGCTCAAAATACACTTAACGGGGTGGGCATTACGCTAACCGACCCCAAGGCCTGTCCTATTTATATTGGCAGCGTTTTAGAAAATATCCAGATTGGGCCTTCTCCGGTCTGGCTACAGCAGCGTTTGATTGCGGCGGGAACGCGGACTATTAATAACGTTGTAGATGTGACGAACTATGTGCTGCTCGAATGGGGGCAGCCGCTGCATGCTTTTGACCTAGACCGATTGGCCACGGCAGGTGGCGCTCAGGCGGATGGTGATGCGCTGGATGTGAGTGTTCGCTACGCTCAGGCGGATGAAACCCTGACGACCCTGGACGATCAGGAACGGGGCTTAGCGGCGCAGACGCTGGTGATTACGGCTAATGAGGTGCCAGTGGCGCTGGCGGGCGTCATGGGCGGGGCCGACACCGAGGTTGTCGATACGACGGTTCGGGTTTTCTTGGAGGCGGCTTACTTTGATGCGGCGGCGATTCGTAAATCTGCTCGGTCCCAGGGACTGCGAACGGAGGCCTCGGCCCGGTATGAGCGGGGGGTGAATCCGGCTGAGCTGAAGCTGGCGTGCGATCGCGCGCTCAAACTCCTGATTGACACAACAGGGGCTACTTTATCTGGTCAGGGCGAAGACCGTACTGAAATCGGGCAGATTACCCCGACGCGAACCGTTCGGCTCAGGCTGAGCCGCATCCACCAGATTTTGGGCGCGGTGGTGACGGATGACGGTGAAGGCGGTTCCTTGGACCGCAGCACTGTGGAGAGCTTGCTGCGCAAGCTTGGCTGTGAAGCGACAGTGGATGGTGCGGCTGCGGCTGCGGTGGCATGGGATGTGACCGTACCGCCCTATCGCTACCGTGACCTAGAGCGGGAAATTGACTTGATAGAAGAGGTGGCCCGGCTCTATGGCTATGACCGCTTCGGACGGACTTTGCCAGCGCAGACTGCCCGTGGATTCCTTTCTGAAGAAGCCTACTTGAACCGGAAGCTGCGCGCCGCCTTCCGAGGGGCAGGCCTGACGGAAACCATTCACTACTCACTGACGAGCCCAACGCTGGATGCGCAGGTCGTTTTGGCCAATCCGCTTTTTCGGGAGTACTCGGCGCTGCGCATCGACCTCATTGATGGCTTGATTGATGCCTTCAAGCTGAATTTGGACCAGGGTAACGGCCCGCTCAACGGCTTTGAAATTGGGAATGTATTCAACAAGCCTGCGGATGATCCAGAGGGCGCACCGATAGAATCGACGAAGGTGGCAGGCATTGTGGGTGGCGATGCTCGGCGGGGCCGCTGGGTGACGAGCAACCAAGAGACGCCGATGACATGGTTCGAGGCGAAGGGACTCTTGCAGCGGGTGTTCGATAATTTGGGGCTGGCGGTAGAGTATCGCTCAGATGACAGCGACGGGCGGCTGCACCCGGGCCGCACGGCTGCCTTGTATGTGCGGGGGCGGATGCAGCTGGGTAAGTTTGGCCAGCTGCATCCGCAGCTACGTCAGCAGCGGGACCTGCCAGAAGCGGTGTACGTTTTTGAAATGGACTGGGCGGTGCTGGTGACCTGCCTGACGGGTAAGAGCGGCAAGGCGGTGAAATTTGCGCCCTATTCGTCTTATCCGGCTTCGGACCGGGACCTGGCATTTTTTGCGCCGTTGGCGGTCTCGGTCGCAGACCTCCAGCGGACGATGGTGAAGACAGGGGGGAAACTGCTGGATTCGGTGACGCTGTTTGATGAGTATCGCGGTGAGAATGTCCCTGAAGGTGAGCGGTCTTTGGCATTTCGACTGGTGTATCGGTCGAGCGATCGCACCCTTTCTGACAAAGATATTGACCCGGTTCATCAAAAGATTCGCGCTGCACTGGAGAAAGCCTACAAGGTGAGACTTCGCAGCTAGCGCCGGAGGGGTTAGCGTCAGGCGGTTGAATACCCGGGGGACTCTAGGGAGGACTCTTAGAAAGGCACATCTGGCCCGGGATCGGGAGACTTTTGGGAAGGGGACGCGCCATCTGGTGGCATGGGGTCTACCTCATCGTCCAAACTGACGATTTGGCCGTTGAAGAAGTTGGCAAAGCGCTTAATTTTTTCCTGGTCCTGGTCCATTTCGATATGTCCTGTGGGCGCGTCTAGTCTGGAGTTCCCTTGGGCGCTGTCTCTGGAGGTATTTCTGGGTTTCTCCTGGGGCGAGTTGCTATTTTCAACGCTGGGATGCAGGTTGTGTGAACCGGACGGTGACTCAGTGGGGTTTGAGGTCTGGGACTGAGCTGAAGGCGGTTCGCGATGAGGCTTGGTGCCGTTCGCCTGGTTGCCCTGAGGAGAAGAATTTGGGGGTAGCTTCGGCTGCTTTGGAGGAGCAGGCCGCGCTGACCCGGTGGGTGGCGTGTCTGTTTCTGCTGCTGCTTCCTTCGGCGGTGTGACAACCTCTAGCGAGACCTGAATCTTGCGCTGAAAGATAGCCTCGAAGGCGGCTTCTAGATTGGGAATGCGTTCGCGGGCCATCTTTTGCAAGGAGGCTGACCGGAAGCCGACTTTGGCAATTACGCCATCGAAGCCCAAGAGTGAACCCTGCTGAGACATCAGCATCTGGGTTCCGCGTGGCTCAAGTACGGTGAGCAGCTGATTCCAGAGGTCGCTCAAGCTGCCGAAGGAGACTTCTGGTGGTGATGGCTCAAACGCCTCATCGGGTGCTTCTGCTGGTGCTTGTTTGGTCTCTTCTTGGGGTTCTTCGTGGGGCGCTTCATTAGGCGCTTCTTTGGGCGCTTCTTTGGGCGCTGTATTAGGTGGTGGACCTGCAGGGTTAGCGTTCGGCGAGTGCGGCGGCGGCTGACTGCTCTCTGGAGAAGGCTGGTTTGGGGCTGGCTGAGAGGGGGCCGGGCTAGTAGGGGCGGGCGTAGTGGGCGCTGTTGCCGTCGGTGGTGGGGCCTTGGCTGAAGTCGGCATGACGGGTAGCTTGATGGCGGGCGGCTTGATGGCGGGCGGCTTGATGGCAGGGCTGACTGCTGTTGCCGTGCTGGATAGCTCAGACAGTGCACCCAGCGCGCTGGGTAAGAGCCCGGTGAGCGTAATTTCTAGCCATAGTCGAGGCTGGGTGGTGTTTTTTATCTGCACTTCGGCAGACTGTAGCTTTTGCTGACTGGCCAAGAGCTGCGATGCCGATAGCCGCTGGGCAAATTCGGCCATCTCGGCCCAGGTGGGCGGTGTGATGGCGACGAGGTCTTCACGGTTTGGCGCTCGCTTGGCGATGAGCAAATCCCGGTAAAAGCCCACGAGGCTCTGTAGCACGATTAGCGGCTCGCGGCCTTTGTCCATCAGGTGGCGTACGCGCTCCAGCAGGGCAGTGCCATCGTCAGCTGCGATCGCGCGCACCAAATTCAGCAGGTCTTGCTCGGGCACCGCGCCGACGAGGTCCCATACCGTTTCAACGGTGATTTCATCGGTTTGCAGGCTCAGCTGATCGAGCAGGCTCTCGGCGTCTCTGAGCCCTCCCTGAGAAATTTGTGCGACCAGCTGAATAGCTGAGCCATTGATGTTGATATCTTCTTCAGTAGCGATGTAGCCCAGGTGCTTCACCATAGAGGGCAGCGGAATTCGCCGAAAGTCGAACCGCTGGCAGCGAGAAATAATCGTCGGCAACACCCGCTGTGGATCGGTGGTGGCCAGCACAAAGACGACTTGCTCGGGCGGCTCTTCGAGGGTTTTTAGCAGAGCGTTGAAGGCGGCTGTGCTCAGCATGTGCACTTCGTCGAGTACAAAGAGCTTGTAGCGGCACTGCACGGGCGCAAACTGGGCCCGCTCTATCAGCTCACGAATATTATCGACGCCGGTATTGCTGGCTGCGTCAATTTCGACAATATCTAGGGCATTGCCGCGGGTGACTGACTGGCACACATCACACTGACCGCAGGGTTCGGCCGTTGGCGCATCTACCGTGAGGCAGTTGAGGGACTTGGCCAAAATGCGCGCGCTGGACGTTTTCCCGGTGCCGCGCGGCCCGCAGAATAGGTAGGCCGGGGCAATGCGATTTTGCTGAAGCGCATGGGTGAGGGTCGCTGCGATCGCGCCCTGACCGACCAGTTGGGAAAAGGTCTGGGGTCGATATTTGTGATGGAGCGGTTCGTACAAGCGAGCTAGCCTAGTGAGTTCACCGCTTCTAAGATATCGTCTCAAACAAACGATTGCGCAGGTAGTTTGGGCTACCTGCGCTGAAGAGAGATTAATTAACAGTCGCTAGGCCCAGCAAGAAACGCGATCGTGAATCACGTAGGTAGCGGCTTCGCTAGAGGCTGTGGGGGCCATTTTCTTTTGCTGGCGGCGCTGTTGGGCTGCGAGCATGGCGGGTGAGAGGCCGGGGGTGGGGTGGGCTGCACTGGGATGTTCGAGATCGTCTGTCCAATGACCGTTGAGGTAGGCATCGACAAGCCGGGCAAATAGCCCTCGTAGCGGGGCCGGAAGCTCTGCGGCAATTTCTTCTTGGGTGGCGTAGTTATCGACTAGGCGGCCCATGGACTGCATGAGCAGATGATTTTCTGAGGCGTTGGTGGGATGAACTGACTTCAATGACTGCCAGCGAGTCTCAAAAGCTTTAATTCCAGTGAGCATGATCATAGGACTTACCGTGTGTAGATAGGAGATGGGTTTGTTGTGTGAGTTGGCAACTTCTGAGTGTGTGAAGGTCGCGGTGGGGCCGGAGGATGTCCGCCGCTATTGATGTATTCTTTAACGGACGTCGCAGTCCGGACAAACCCATCTCCGTAGGGCTACTGAACTTCTTGCGGCATCAGGGAAACAGCCATTCCGACTGTCGCCGATTTGCCTAGTGCCTCTGCAGCGCTTTTGCCATTGCAGGCGATTTCTATCCAGCCATGGCTGCCAGCCAGTGCGGCCAATGTGCCTGCTGGCACCTGGCTGTATGTTTTTACACCGCGGAGGCGATGAACCTGATCGGTCAGTGTTAGGTGCAGTTCCCAGGGTGAATTGGGGATGGCGCTAGCCGGAATATTGCTGATCAGGTTGCCGAAGCCGTCTATATATTGGAGGCTGCCTGCATAGGTAGGATGCGGGCTGTTTGCAGCTGGATGCTGCTGGCAGGGGGGGAGCGGTAGCCGGATGAGGGAACTGGGGGAAATGCGATCGCCTAGGGCTGTGATCGGTACGCCATTGGCTAGATGGGCGGCCGCGGGCGCAAAAATATCTCGCCCGTGAAAGGTTTGGCTGGGCTGCGGAGTACGCCAATAGGCCGAATTGGTAAGGCTAATGGCTGCTGCGGGCGGCTCTTGCGCTAAGATGCCGCTGAGCAAGCCATTGTCGGGTGCGACAAAAAATCCGCTGGGGCACTGCAGCGCGATCGCCCGGCGCGCAGACCCAACACCGGGGTCTACCACGGCGAGGTGAACCGTCCCTCTGGGAAAGTAGGGATAGGCCATACATAGGTTAAACCGAGCCGCTAGAATATCTTGGGGTGGAACAGCATGTGTTAAATCACACGTGGGTTTTCCCGGAGCGATCGCGGCGATTACCCCCTTCATGACAGCTACATAAGAATCTTGATAGCCAAAGTCGCTGAGCATCGTAATCATCAAAACTTTTCCCGTGTGAAGATAGGAAGGCAAGGTAAAAACTAATACCTAATGACTGTGATAGCGGTCATTGATTGTACGGAAAAGTTTGCTTTTAATGTGTACCTAGTGTGTTTGATATGTCATCGAATCAGCCCCAGTCAGATGCTAATACGCTTGACAAAAGCGTGGCGGCCCTCTCCCTAGCTGACATTACGAGACATGTTTTCATATGCGCAGACCAGACTGTTCCGAAATGCTGTAGTAAGTCAGAAAGCCTCGTTTCGTGGAAGTATCTGAAGCAACGTCTTAAATCGCTGCATTTGGACATTTCTACCGATCCGCCTGCCAACTACGTGTTTAGAACAAAGGCCAACTGCCTGAGGGTTTGTCAGCAGGGTCCGATTCTGCTGGTGTATCCGGACGGTGTTTGGTACCACAGTGCTACGCCCGATGTCATCGAGCGCATTATTCAGGAGCATTTAATGGGTGGCGAGGTTGTCTCCGACTACGTGTTTTTGACGCATTCTCTCCCAGAGACCTCTGAGTAGCCCCGCTCATTGTTGCCTCTCTTCTGAGTGATGTTATCTACGCATTGGGAACATTGAGCAGGAATATTGGGAATACTTGATGCGACAGGCAAACAGTCTACTGTTTGCTGCGCGACGTTTTCTGGTGTTTCGGCCTTGCGTAGGTTATCGAAATCAGTCTGTTTTAGTTAAGGGACCTTCAACTTGAGACCTTTTTGAATCAATTTTTCTTAGAGTTCATCTATGATTGGTGGTCTTATTAGCTAGTGACAGATACGGTAACCAGCAAGTGCATGGTGAGCGCTCAGCAGATATGTAGCGCGATCGCACTTTTCACAGTTAAACGCGCCTAAAGCCATCTGCCTGGCATCCTTGAAGTATGGCAACTCCAGCTATTCTTCTGGTCCAAATGCTGCTTTAGAGCGACTTCTAATTTCTATTATCAGTAAACCTCTTTATAGAGACGAATACGAGCGAGCATACGGCATGAAAGAAGGTAATACAGGGGAACAGAAGAAGCTTTTACTCATTGATGATGATCCTAACCTCATTTTATTGGTGAAGGACTATCTAGAGTTTCGCGGCTACCAGGTAATGAC
Organism: Cyanobacteria bacterium J06626_6; assembly: GCA_038523095.1. Classification (GTDB taxonomy): domain Bacteria; phylum Cyanobacteriota; class Cyanobacteriia; order Phormidesmidales; family Phormidesmidaceae; genus Phormidesmis. The sequence continues at coordinate 6,581 of JBCBJS010000017.1, read as the reverse complement.
GGCTGGCAATGGAAGGGAAGCGCTAGCCGCTCTTTCAGATCTCTCTCCCGATATGATTATTTGCGATGTGATGATGCCAGAAATGGATGGCTACGCATTTGTAGAGCAGGTCCGCCAAGACCCCAGTAAGAGCTGGATTCCTATTTTGTTTCTCTCGGCGAAGGGACAGAGCCAAGACCGGGTGAAGGGGCTGACCACCGGCGCCGACGTCTATATGGTGAAGCCTTTTGAGCCAGAAGAACTGGTTGCCCAGGTAGAGTCTTCTTTGAAGCAGGCGACTCGCCTGATTCACCATCAAAACAAAGGACCCAACTCCATTCCCACGATTCAAGTTCCCTTTGATGTGGAGCTGACGCCAACAGAGCTGAAGGTTGTTCAATTTGTGGCTAGGGGCATGGCCAACCGCCAGATTGCTGAAGAGCTAAAGGTGAGTCAGCGGACGATTGAGAGCCATGTCAGCAATATGCTGGGGAAAACGGGCTTGCATAATCGCACGGAGCTGGCGCGCTGGGCAGTAGAAAACAATAAGGCGTAGGCTTTTGGTGTCTGTGCAGACAAATGATTGAGCGGCTAGGGAGATGCCTGAATTCAGAGTTGATTCCGACTTTGGTCATCTCCTCAAAGCCGGGCCTGAAAATCTACATTCTTTGATATAATTGTTTTCCCGCTGGTGTAGCTCAGTTGGTAGAGCAGCTGATTTGTAATCAGCCGGTCGTCCGTTCGAGTCGGATCACCAGCTTCTTAATTAAATCAACCCTTTCACAGTCCCTGTAAGGCTTGCAGCCTTTGCGGGGATTGGCTTTTGGAGCGGCATTGAAAAATGCGTTGGGCATTTTTAGATGCTTTTAAGCAGGTTTGGAAGGCGGATTGGAGTAAAAAGTTGGGGTAAAGGACCGGCTTTTCAAATCTGAGATCGTGAATATAATTCAATAGTGCATCTGTTCTGCTCAGATTTTTGGTCTGTATTAGCGTGTACCGGATGCATACTGATTGGCGATAACCCCTTTGAGTCAATGGCGGCTGAAATTAAGCTAGAGAAGGTGAGCAATGATGCGATTGATATTTATCCTCTTACAAGGGGGGGAGCGCGATTCTCCGAAGGAGAGGCTCCGCCATCGCATCATTGCTGCCTTCGAAAATAATCGCTACTACAAGTACTACGCGCCGCAGATATTCTCTTTTATTATTTTTGAAAAGTCAGGAAAAGGCAGGAAAAGGCAGTAAGCCTAATAAATTTTCTAACGGCTAATTGCTTCGAGTAGAGCCGAACAGATAGCCTATGGCGCACAGCGAGGCAGGCGGGTGAGGCTTAAACCTTCGGAAAGGTTGTTCAAATCATGAAGAAGAGTCGAAGTCTGTCGATGCCGTGCTAGCCACTTACATTTTCCGCTGGCGCAACCGTATCGGGTAGCCGTCTACCCAATCTATACATCCAAATAATTCCTAGGCCACCCAAAGCGATACCACCTAAGCTTACTAGCTGAGCAATCCTAAGTGGCCCAATCATGAGGCTATCAGTGCGCAACCCCTCAATCCATAGGCGACCCATACTGTAGGCAATCATGTACGTTAGAAACAGTGTGCCTGCTCTCAGTTTGTCGGGATTTCGCTGACCCCAAAAGAACAGCCACAGTAGAAAGCCGAAGACACCTAAGTTCCACAGCGATTCGTACAAGAAAGTGGGATGGAAGTATTCAAACTCGCGGTAACCAAAAGGCCGATTTGCCAGAGGAATGAACAACTTCCAGGGTAAGTCAGTGGGTCTGCCAAATGCTTCGGAGTTGAAAAAGTTACCCCAGCGGCCAATTGCTTGGCCTAAAATTAGTGATGGTGCAACCACATCGCTGAGCTGCCAAAAAGATAGTTTATTTAACTTTGAGAATATCCACGCTGCTAGCGTGCCGCCTAATACTGCGCCATGTATGGCAATTCCTCCCTTCCAGATAGCAAGAATATCGCCGGGGCGTGTTGCATATGACTGCCATTCAAACAATACATAGTACAGCCGAGCAGACGGAATAGCCGCAATAACAAGCCAGATGACCAAATCGCCTATTTTCTCAGGATCGATGCCTCGCTTTTTGGCTAAGTACTGAGATAACGCAACTCCCATCAAGACAGCAGACGCAATCAGCAGCCCATACCATCGAAGAGTAAGTGGCCCTATGCTGATGATTTCAGCACCTGGAGATTGGAGCTGGCTGATGATAGTTATCAGGAGTAAAGGTGGCTCATTCATGAAGTTGCAAGGAAGAAGGGCTGTATGGCAAAGCTCCGGTAGAAATTTAATTGGGATTGGCAAGTTTTGTACGAGCTTATTGAATAAGCGTTTGGTTCTAGCTGTTCTTTTTCCTTCTGCGATTAGGCGATCGCCACCACATAACCGAACCTGTCACAATGAGAGTCAGCAAACCTAGCGCGTTGAATACAGGATAAATAAACTCCAGGTTGATTTGGCCAAACTTTCCTCTGTGCAATTCGAGTAGCCAGAGGAAGTCGTTGGCGCGATTGCCTGCCACTGCAAACTGAAACAAAGTTCCCGTCGTTAGCGTTATGAGCAGTGGTAGCACCACAAATGGCACTAAAGCTCTATGTAACTGTCGTAGACGAACTCGATTCATTACTATATGTATGTGTTTCTGTGTCTAGCAGCTATGAATGTATTTTTCTTTTCATCGAAATTAGGATAAATGGCCCAGCAATAATGAGCGCTAATAAGGTCTCGCCGATACCGATAGAAAATCCACCAAATAAACCAGCCTCAGCAGTGGCCGTGGCCGTTTGAGCTGCCGGAACTTCTTGAATGGCTGCATCGCTTGACTGCTCAGGAGGCGTAGTGTTTGCTTCTGAGTCTGCCTTGTCAGCTGCCAAAGGCGTTTCTTCGGTTGGGGCAGGCTCTGATGATAAGTCGGATTGCTCACCCGTTGCTTCAGAATCTGTATGGTCTACTCCATGGTGGTTTGCGTGCGCACTTGCCCTTTGAGCTGTCATTAAAGGCGCGATCGCGACGATAGTACCCACGATGACTGTACGATGTTTAGTGGCTGAATGCAGCATGAGTCTGGCTCTTCGGGTTTCTTTCGCAACTCTTGCAGACAAATATGAAATGAGGATGAAACGAATCTGCTTTGGAGTCAATCTTTAGCTAGAAACCACCATAGCTCTAACCCAACTAGGCCAGCACCCACTGCGGCAACACCTAGCTTTAGACTTAGCGGCTGCTCGATTGGTCGGAACTCATCCATATCTACTGATTGAGCTTTAGCAGGCTGTGTAAACAGCAGACTGACGCTTAGTAAGCTGACGATCAGCCACCTAGTTCTTAGAGAGAGCATTTTCAGAGAGGGTTGTCTCATATTTCTGCGGGCGATTTAGCGAATGTCCTTGAAACGCCCTTGAAATGCCTGTGGGTTGAAAGTTTCTCAGCCGCAGCGCGTTGGTCACGACAGAGACTGAGCTGAAAGCCATTGCACCTCCGGCAATGATGGGGTTCAATAGCCACCCAAAGAGCGGATAAAGGATGCCTGCTGCAATTGGGATACCTGCCACGTTGTAGATAAAGGCGAAGAACAGGTTTTGGCGAATGTTCGCAATGGTCGCTTTACTAAGCTGAATAGCGGTAACGATGCCTCGCAAGTCGCCAGAAATAAGGGTGATGTCGCTAGCGGCGATCGCCACATCTGTCCCTGTCCCAATTGAGATACCTACATCTGCTTGAGCCAATGCGGGCGCGTCGTTAATGCCATCGCCCACCATTGCGACTTCCTTGCCTTCAGCCTGCAACTGCTTAACCTGCGCGGCTTTCTGATCGGGTCGAACTTCTGCGAATACACGGCGGATACCAACTGCTCGTGCGATCGCCTCAGCCGTCTGCTGATTATCCCCTGTCAACATCACCACTTCTAGTCCCATTTTTTGCAGAGCGCTCACCGCCTGTGCAGAGGTCTTCTTCAGTGCATCAGAGATACCCATCAAACCTTCCACCTTGCCGTCTACTGCAATCCAGGCCGTCGTTTTCGCCGCAGCCTCCCATGCTTGCCGCTGACTTTGCAAACGCCCGGTATCAATGCCCAACTCTTGCATCCAGCGATCGGTGCCAATTTGCACAATCTGACCATTGATAGTTCCATGAACGCCTCTGCCTGTGACCGCTTCAAAGTCTTGAACACTCGCTAGTTTTCTTTTCTCAACGCCTTGAGAGAGGGCATAGTTCACGACCGCTTCTGCGAGAGGATGCTCAGAATTTCGTTCGACCGAAGCTGCCATCTGCAACAGCTTCAGCTCATTACCGTTAGCTATTCCTCGAATGGTTTGATAGTCGGTGACGGTGGGCTTACCCTCTGTAAGCGTGCCAGTTTTGTCCAGCACGATGGTTTGAATTTGGTGCGATCGCTCCAAGCTTTCAGCATCCTTAATCAAAATGCCATTCTCAGCCCCTTTACCTGTGCCCACCATAATAGACGTAGGCGTCGCTAAGCCTAGAGCACAAGGGCAAGCAATGATAAGGACGCCGACGGTGGTGATGAGAGCAAGCGTGACGTTGCCCATGAAGGTGAACCAGAGAACGAAGGTGAGGATAGCGATCGCAATGACTACCGGCACAAACCATCCAGTTACCTGATCGGCTAGCTTCTGAATAGGAGCCTTTGAACCTTGCGCGTCCTGTACAAGCTGTACGATCTGCGCCAATACGGTATCCTTTCCGACTCGCGAAGCTCTAAATCGAAAACTACCCGTCTTGTTGAGGGTTGCACCAATTACCTCTTCGCCCTGCACTTTCTTTACGGGTACGGGTTCGCCTGTTACCATCGACTCATCGACGGTAGAAGAACCTTCAGTCACTTCGCCATCGACCGGGATCTTCTCGCCGGGGCGCACGATAATGACATCACCGACAACAACGTCTTCTATTGGCAAATCGATCTCTTCATTCCTTCTGATAACCCTCGCTGTATTTGCTTGCAGGCCCATAAGCTGACGAATCGCATCCGACGTTTGTCCCCTCGCTCGATTCTCCAGATAGCGGCCCAACAACAGCAGTGCAATAATCACCACTGCCGCTTCGTAGTAAACATCGGCAGCTAATCCTTGAGACCGCAAGAGACCAGGAAAGAGTGTGACGAAGAGAGAATAGAGATAGGCTGTGCCCGTGCCTAGAGCAATCAGCGTATTCATATTGGCGGCGCGATGCGTAAATGCTTTCCACGCGCCCACAAAGAAAGAGCGGCCACACCAGAACAGCACAGGTGTTGCCAACACGAGCTGAAGCCAAGCGTTGTGTAGAAACATTGGCCAGCCGGGAATCTCTGTGCCCAGCATCATGGGTAGCGTCCCCAGGATCAACACAACGCCGATTGTGCCGCTGATGATGACTTTATGCAGGAGCGATCGCTGCTGCGCCTTTCTCTCTTCCTGTTCGTTCGCGTCCTCTTCGCCAATACTTAGCTCCTCTCTTTCAGTCGCCTCGTAACCTGCATCTGCTACCGCTGTCTGAATTTTCTCTATGCTGGCACTGCATTCGTCGTACTCAACGCTAGCTTGCTCAGCCGCGAAATTGACTTGAACGCTGCTGACCCCTGGCACCTGGTCAATAGCCGTTTCAACTCTGTTGGCGCAGCCAGCACAGCTCATGCCTTTAAGCTTGAGGATTGTTGCGGTCATGACAGGTCTTCGGAAAATTGTGGGCGTACTGCTTGAAGAGACAAATCTGAAAAGACAAGTCTACTGATCAGCTCGCCTAACTGAATATTGGTAGCATAAACCCTACAGTCTAGTAGAGAGTCAAGAGACAATCTCGACGATTCCCATCATGCCTTGATCTTCATGGTCAAGAATATGGCAATGATAGACCGTGCGGCCTGTGTAGTCTTCAAACTTCACTCTAATTTTGACGGAATCATAGCCGCCAATACTGACGGTGTCTTTCCAGGTTAGTAGCGGTTCAGGTTTACCATTACGCTCGATGACTTGAAAGCGGTTGGTATGCAGATGAAAAGGATGATCGATGCTGGCTTTGTTGATGATATGCCAATCTTCTATCTCGTTGAGGCGCACCTGAGTGTTGACTCGATTCATCACAAAGGACTGACTGTTGATGATAAAGCCAGTGGAGCCAGCGGTAGCATCGATACCATGATTGAGCACGAATTCTCGGGTTGTTGAGGGTTTGAGCAAAGGGTTAACTGGGATAAGCGCTTTTGGCATTGGAAGGGGACTTGTGCGGGTGCCTTCCACATACCGTAATGTTGCAAGGGGTGTTTCTGTCGGTGGTGCGACTCCGGGCATTCGCTCAGCCTGGTCGCCCATTCCCTGAATCATTTCTGCAAGGCCACGGTCGTATGGCAGACTCAGCAGCTCATAGTCACTTGGTTCTCTTTGTCCTGGGATGAGTAGTTCTGCGCGTTCTCCAGGTGAAAGAGAGAGTGTTTCTATTTCTTGCGGTTGGGCGATCGCCCCCCGGTCAGTCGAAATTAGGAACCACGGATGCTCAGGCAGCTTTAATTGGTAAATGCGAGACGCCGAAGCATTGATGAGCCGCAGACGCAGCAGTCCATTTTGAGGCAAGTCTATAACTGGGTTTT
>JBCBJS010000016.1:5121-94969 GCA_038523095.1 Cyanobacteria bacterium J06626_6 | reverse complement strand
CATTGTTATCTCTGTCTTTAGTGGTGCAGCGTGACGTCGCGACAAACCTAAATCCCTATTCTCGGTAATGAATCTCTCCGATGTTGATTCCGTCAAAGACGGCTTTCGAGTCGCGCCAAGCCTAAATCCCGATTCTCGGGACTGAAACTGTAGCGATCGCTCGCTTTGTTCACATCTGCCAAGCGCGCCAAACCTAAATCCCGATTCTCGGGACTGAAACGCTGTCCTGCTGTCCGAAAATGTCTCGCCTGACGACTCGCCAAACCTAAATCTCGATTCTCGGGACTGAAACTTTTCCCCTACACAGATAGCGCAAAACTGTCAGGATGATGAAAATCGGGAGTTGTCTCGGGATGGGCCAAAGCCCAGTGGATCATCTGTTGATCCTTGAGGCAAGTTACCGCCGAGACGCCAATTCTTAGCATTTGATCAGACAATAACAGCTCATCTAAGTCAATCTTCAAAGAAGTATGAAGCGCCCTTGGAGTCGAGAGCATGCTGTACGATACCGTGCTGACCATGGGCACTGCCTGCTTACCTTTACGGTACCCTTCAAACTGATAAACAGACCAGTCTTGATTTGGGCACACTTTGAAGCTCCACGTGGAGAGGTCCTCATCAAGCGTAAAAAAGGACGATAGCCAATCTTCTTGTGGAGAAAAATCAAACTCCCAATACTGCGAATTGCCCACCGGCGAGATAAAACAATTTAAACCAATCGTCTGCCAAAGAATACCTGGGACTAAAACGTTATCACAGCCTGCTGACTTCTCGTCACTCAATACCTCGTAGCTAACGGTTAGCTGGTTTTTCTCACGCAAAACCCGACCTACAACATCCACACTGTGAACACTGGATAAAGGCTTAAACGGCTTCAGCCAAAATTGCTTTGTCATCATGGCGGCAGTCGAGAAAGGTCTAGATAATGTCATCTAAACCAACCAAAAAATTAATAGAGAAGATAGAACAATTAGCTGAATCGTAAAATACCTACTACTTGATAAGTAAAATCAGACACAACAATACCGAACTTTAAGCCTTCAAAAAATCCTAGAAAGTTCAGATCTAAAAATTCAGCTTTATTCAGGTTTATTCATTTTTCGGCGCTCAACGACAGAACTCTGGGCACCGAAGCCAAGAACATCAGTATCTATGAACAGACAAGCTTGACGTCTATCAGGTAAGCTTTGGTAGTTAGCTTGTAGCTAAGTAACTCAAAATACCCACTCCGCCTACTACCGAGAAAGGCCGAATATCAGCAGTTAAGGCTATGTCGATGGGCGATATTCAAGACATTCTAGAGTTTGCAGAGACCCTAATTCACCGTAAGACTGCCACCTACTGCAGCGAACTCCAGCGGCAGATATTGCTCACCGCACTACAAGAAGAGCGGAAAACCTACGATCAGCTCGCCAAAGAGTGTGGCTATTCTCCTAAGTACGTTAAACAAGACGTTGCGCCTAAGCTATGGCAGCTGCTTTCCCACATACTAGAGACAAAAGTGACCAAAGCCAATGTTCGAGCAGCCTTGGAACAAGCCATGCGGCGCATTCCTGCTGACCTCGATGTCATTTATCCAGGATTATCCCATCAGGCTCAGCCAGGCATAAGCGCGCAGGCCCTATCAGCAGAGTCGCCCCCAGCCAACCTCGCTCAAATAAAAGCGACCATACTCCTAGTCGACGACCAGCCCCAAAATTTACGATTGCTCTCCGAACTCCTCGAAGAACAAGGCTACGACGTTCAACAGGCCATTAATGGAAAAGTCGCGCTGCAGGCCATTTCACACAATAGGCCTGACCTAATACTGCTGGATATTTATATGCCTGAGATGGATGGCTACAGCGTCTGCCAACAAATCAAAGCCAACCCCACTACCCAAGATATTCCAGTTATTTTTATTAGCGCTCTCGACGAAGCCTGGGACAAAGTAAAGGCCTTTTCGGCAGGCGGTAATGACTATATTACCAAGCCCTTCAAGGTTGTTGAAGTGCTGGCGCGAGTCGAAAATCAGCTAGGTATTCAGCAGCTCCAACAGGTTCTAAAAAACAAAAACTCACAGCTTCAGCAGGCCATTCACGAACTCCAACGCCTTGCTGCTATCGACGAACTAACCCAGGTTGCCAATCGCCGCCGGTTCGATACCTATTTATTAAACTGTTGGAAAAATGCCATCGAGCAGCAGCAACAACTCTCACTCATGTTTGTCCAAATCGACAACTTCAGCCTGTATCACGAAACAACAGACCTACAGGCAGGCGATCGCGCCCTTAGACATCTCGCCCATCTCATCCAAGAAGCCACTGCTGAAGGAGCTGAAAACCTAGTCTGTCGCTATGGCACCCTCACCTTCGCCGTAATCATTCCCCGACCAGACATAGCCTCTCGAGATACATCCCCGCTGGAGCTTACCCAGCAGCGGCCTACCGCACAAGACACCACCCAAACAGACACCACCCAAACAGACACCACCGAGCACGATACCTATATCCAGAAGCTCGCCAAAACCGTACTACAACGAGCCCACAAAATTTCCACTCCGACCGACAGCATTATTACGCTCAGCATCGGCATTGCGACCGCCCGGCCCTCGGCCACCTCGAAGCTAGAGGATTTTCTAATAGCAGGCGATCGCAATCTCCAAAAAGCCAATAGCCAAGGGGGCAACTGCATCATTGCATCGCCTTAGGCTATCTCTATAGGTGCGGCCTCACCCACTCACAAATCCTTTCAAACTGGTAGGCATCAGCCCACTGACGCAAGCGCTGGGCTATCTCAGCCGTATCATCTGGCAGCTCACTAATCAAACGCTGCACGCGCTTACCTTTCAGCGCGCTTGCCGCATCGAAAAGTTCATTTAGCCATGATTTGGACAGCCCGCTGATGAGATCTTCATCGCGAGGTGATACCTCAGAATCAGAGGCTTCACTCAGGAGAGGCGTGCCAGCCATAGCCAGCCCGGATGCGTGGCCCTTCGCCTTTGGCGTCAGCGCACCGTATACAAACTCTACGCCCAAGTAGCGCCTAAGCGTCTCCCAAATCTCAGAAATCTCGTAGGGCTTCACCATATAGGCATCAAACCCACAGGCTAAAATCTCATCCTCTTTGTCCTTCAGAACGCTCGCTGTAAGGGCAACAACCACTGTCCTCCCCGGTGCATCTAGCTTCGACTGCATCGCCTGAATGCGACTGAGCGCCTCGTAGCCATCCATCACAGGCATGAGCAAATCCATCCAAATGAGGTGAGGCTGCCACTGCCGCCAAATCTCGACAGCCTCTGCGCCGTTGCGAGCCTGCCGGACCGAAAAGCCCACTGACGACAGCAGCTCGGAGAGTACCTGCAAATTATCTGGCAAATCGTCGACTACCAGCAGCCGATAGTCTGGCTGAGCAGGCGCGATCGCCACGACTTCACCCCGAGCACCCGTCCGCGCTGCCCTAACCTTATCAGCGAGGCCAACCGGAATACGAAAGCGGAAACAGCTACCGGTCGCAGGCTCACTTTCTGCCGAAATATCTCCGCCCATCAGCGCAACAAACTGCTGGCTAATCGACAGACCCAGCCCTGTGCCCTGGCGAACCGCCCGTCCCGACTGTGTCTGCTCAAAAGGCAAAAACAGCTGATTCAGTTCATCGGCATTGATGCCCACCCCCGTATCCTGCACAGAAAAAGTCAGCCACCGTTTGTCGCCCCAGCTCACCTCCACCGTCACGGCACCTGCCAACGTGAACTTGACGCCATTGGCCACCAAATTGGTCAGCACCTGCCGCAGCTTGCCCTCATCCGCAAAAACAAACCTCGGCACTGCCGGGTCCAGCACCAAGTTCAGCGCGATCGCCTTGCGCCGAGTCTTCACATCGAACATGTTTATCACATCGTTCAGTAGCCGATGGAGGTCAAAGTCTTTCTCATTGAGCATGAGCTTACCGGCCTCAATTTTAGAGATGTCTAAAATGTTGTTGATCAGGCCTAGCAGATGCTCACCGCTACGATCAATAATATCGATGCGATCTTTCTGTCGGTCTTGCAGCGCCGGGTCTCTTGCCAGCAGCTGCGCAAAGCCAATAATGCTGTTGAGCGGTGTCCGCAGCTCATGGCTCATATTCGCCAAGAATTCTGATTTGGCACGGTTCGCCGATTCCGAGCGTTCTTTCGCAACCTGGAGCGCTTTCTGAGTATTTTCGAGCTGCTGGATCAGGTCCTGTAGCTCCTGATTTGACCGCTCCAGCGCCTGCTCAACCTGAATGCGATCGCTAATGTCTGCCATAAAGCCTTCTACAAAAAGCAGCGCCCCATCGTCATCAAAAACACCCTGCCCCTGCTCCCAAATCCACTTTACACTCGGCGCATTGGGCAGCAACAACCGGTACACCACCTGAAAAGGCTGTTTCGCTGCCAGCGCAGTCTGGATAGTTTGCCAGTTTTCTTCATCGTCATCCGGATGAATCAAATCACCAATGCACACACCGCCCGGCTCCGTCAGCTCTTCGGCAGAGTAACCCAGCAAAGACAGGCAGCCCTCACTGGCAAACATCATCGTCCCCGGCCGATCGTTCAACCCGCGATAGGCCATACCCGGCAGGTTGCTCATCAGGGTAGAGAGCATTCGTTGACTCTCAGCGAGCACTGCCGTCCGCTCTTCCACCTGTCTTTCTAGGGTGTGGCTGTACTCAGCGAGGGATTCTTGCGCGTTCATTAGCGCCAGATTTTTTTCTTCTAGTTCCTTGGCAAAAGCCAGTCGATCAGCCTGCGCCTGCTGTCGGTCCAGGCTCTCCCTTCGCAGCGCTAGCTGAGTCTGAATCCGAGCCAGCAGCCCCTCTTTCACAATAGGCTTGGTCAAATAATCATTGGCGCCCGCTTCTAGGCCCACAATCTCATCTTCCAGCAGATTTTTCGCCGTCAGCAGCACAATGGGTAGCTCATTTCGGCTCCGGGTCGCGCGAATCTTTCTGGTGACCTCGTAGCCTGTCATTCTCGGCATCATCACATCCAAAATCACCAGATCGGGCCGGTAGCCCTCATCTAGCAGCGCCAGCGCCGCCTGCCCGGAGCGGGCCCGCATCACCTGATAGTCCGAAAGGCGCAAATAGTTGTCCAGCACCTGCAGATTAATCGGGTCGTCATCCACAATCAAAATTTGAATCCGTCGCTGGTCGCGCTGCGAAGCAGAAAAAGCCACCTCCCGCTGCCGCGCTGCCAAGTCAGCTTTCGTCGCGTCGTTAGCTGCAGACATTTGACTGGCCAGCGACTGACTGGTTGGCAGCGATCCATATGCGCTCGAGAGCTGTGCGACTGCCCAGCTAGGGAGTCTGCGCGGCTCTAGGAAAAGAGCCGGTGTGCGTCCGGAGATCGTCCCTGACGGCTCAGCCTCGTCATACACCGGCAGCGTGAAGCTAAAGCAGGCCCCCTCCCCTGCCGCAGACTCTACCCAAACCCTGCCGCCATGGAGCTGCACCAGCTTTTGGGTAATTGCCAGCCCCAACCCCAAGCCGCCATACTCCCGAGACGCTGACCCCGCCATCTGCTCAAATGACTCAAAAATGCGATGTTGTTCTGCCGGTGGAATGCCGATGCCTTCATCGGCAACGGTGACGACCAGCTGCGGAGATGCCTGTAAGTTCCCAGATGGATTCCCAGATAGGTCTCCAGATGGGTCCCCAGATAATTTTTCAGATGAATTCTTGACCAAATTCCCAGCAGGTGATCGCAGCTCAGCAGTCACCTCAATCCGGCCCGACTCTGTAAACTTAATGGCGTTTCCCACCAGGTTATAAAAAATCTGTTGCAATCGATCTTCATCGGCTAGGGCCAAAGGCAAATCCGCCGCGACGCCGTTCACCAGCTGTAGCTGTTTCTCCGCCGCCATCGGTCGACACAGCGCCAGCACGATTTCAACGACCTCTTTGATACCGACCGCCTTGAGGTGCAAGCCCAAATTTTCCTGCAAAATTTTGGAAAAATCCAACAGATTGTTCACCAGACCGTATAGCCGTCTGCCACTTCTGGCAATCATTGCCAGGTTCATCGCGGCCTGATCAGACAGCGACCCCAGCGACCCTTCCAACAGGTACTCACTGATGCCAATAATGCCGTTTAGCGGTGTCCGCAGCTCGTGGGACGTATTCGCCAAAAATTCATCCTTCAGTTGATCTAGCTGTTTCAGCTCATCGTTGACCTCAGCCAGTTCGGCATTGGCTTGGGCGAGCGCCGCAGTCCGCTCAGCCACCAGAGATTCCAAGTTCTCGTTGACAGTTTCTAGCTCCAGGGAGTAGCGCTCCAAGGAAGCCATCACCTGGTTGTAGCGGCCGGCAATCTTGCCCACTTCAGTAAAGGGCTCTTCGGGCACGCGCAGGCTCAAGTTTTGCGTCGCCGCCTGCTGATCCATCACCTGAAACAGGGTATACACTTCGGTTTTGGCCTGATGCTCAGACACATTCAGCCCCATTTCTTCTGCTTGCACAGAAACCCTTAGCGGAAACCACCGGTCCCAGTAGCGCAGCACTAGGTATGTGAGGCCAAAGGACCAGACAAAGCCCGCCCCAACCCCCAGCAGCTGCACACCGAGCTGCTGGTAGCGGCCCAGTCCCGTCCCCACCAAAGACAAGTCACCAAATAGCCCTACCGCCAGTGTCCCCCAGGCCCCTGCGACTCCGTGTAGCGCCACTGCCCCCACGCCGTCATCAATGCCCCATTGCTCAAGTGCATCGACGGACAGCAGCATCACTAGGCCGCCAATCCCGCCGGTCAACACGGCCAGCGGCGTCGAAACCACATGACAACAAGCTGTAATCGAGACGAGGCCCGCAATTGAGCCGTTCATGAGGGTTTCGGCTTCTGGCACCCGGCTGCGGTGCCAGCCAAATGCGGCGGCTGTCAGCATGCCAGCCCCACCCGCCATCACCGTATTTACAATGATGAAAGGCACCTGCTGGTTTAAGGCCAGGGTGCTGCCGCCATTGAAGCCTAACCAGCCAACCCACAGCAGCATGACGCCTAGCACCGAAAAGGGCAAATTCGAACCGTGAATTTTGCGGATGAGCCGGGGTCGTGAGGATGTTTCTTGGGAGAGGCGATCGCGCCGTGGGCCAACCACCAGCAGGGCAGCCAGTGACACCCACCCGCCCACGCTATGGACCACGGTCGAACCCGCAAAATCAACAAATCCCAGCCGCCCCAGCCACCCCTCAAACGCCCCCGTGTCCAAGCCATTCCAGGCCCAGTGACCAAATAAGGGATACACAACAGCTGAAGTTAGCAGTGCGATCGCCAAATACCCTTGAAACTTGAGCCGCTCGGCCAGCGCCCCCGACACAATCGTCGTCGCCGTACCGCAAAACATCATTTGAAATAGAAAAAAAGCAGCCAGGCCCGGATCGCTCTCCACATCCAGAAAAAAGTGCGATCCACCTATCCAGCCAGCTACCGAAGTGCCAAACATCAGCGCAAAGCCAAAGCCCCAAAAGGAACAGATAGAAATTCCGAGGTCTGCCAGGTTCTTAATCGCGACATTAATACTGTTCTTCGAGCGGGTCAGTCCCGACTCCAAGCACATGAAACCCGGCTGCATCAGCAGCACCAGACCCGCACAGCCAATTACCCAAATAACATCAAGATCCAGCATTGCTGACGATTTCCCTTGATAACCTCTACCAAAACCATAGAGACAGCTAAAGTCAGGGCAGTAGCCCAAGCTACCTCCAAATTGTGGAGCAAGGGACCGGAGATATCAAGACATTGACCGGAGATATCAAGACATTGGAAAAAGGCATCGGCAATAGACACAAAGCTATCAACTATCTATCGATAGATAGCCAGAATTTAACAGTGGTACGATAGAAGCGACTTTATTTCATACAGTCCATGCCCGATGCCCGAGTAAAGACTGCCTCTAGATCTGAAGAGATTCTGGCAGTCGCCCAAGATCTAATGCAGACGCGTGGCTACAACGGATTTAGCTATCGGGATATTGCCGCAGTCATTGGGATAAAGAGTGCTAGCATTCACTACCATTTCCCAACCAAAGGCGAGCTGGGTCAGGCCGTCATGGCACGCTACTGCGATCGCTTCTCCCAATCACTAGAAAGCCTCCTCACGACCCACGACCGCGCCAAAGATCGGCTACTGGGCTACGCAGACCTCTTTCGCCATACCCTCGTCGAGCGGCAGCGCCTCTGCCTTTGTGGACTGTTAGCTGGAGAGCTAGAGACCGTACCAGAACCTGTAAAAGCCGAAGTCAAGCGGTTCTTCGAGACGCAACACCAGTGGCTCACGGCGGTGCTCAACCAGGCGATCGCCAGAGGTGAAATCAAGGCCCATCGAGATCCTCATACCTGGAGCACGACCCTCCTTGCTGCCCTAGAAGGTGCCATGCTGGTTTCTAGAGGCTGCGATGACAATCAGCACTTCGAAGATATTCAGCAAAATTTACTGGATGCATTGCTGGGTTAGAAAATGAATTTCAGGACATGGCCGCGCAGGCTTTATTTCTGGGCATTCGCAGTGCGATCGCAGCAGTAAACCGCTCTAATACATCCCATCAAAATTAATTCCAATAATTTACAGAGCGCTGAAAGTGCATATTTAGTAACAAAGTATCGTGTTTTTTTGATGTGTAAGCTCACACAACGGCATCGAGCTATCAGAAGCGGACTTCGCCGATTCTATCGACTTTATCTGAGAACTGCATTTAGGGAAGATATTTCAAAGTAGATTGCAGCTTACATACACTCGGCTATGACGCTAAAAATAATACTGTAGAGATAGAAACCAGAAGAGCTAGAAACTAGAAAGCACAAAAGGTTAAAGGGAGGGGCGATCGCCCCTCCCTTTTGTTTAAAACATGACTACTCCCGCAAAACCAGTCTCTCAGAATCGCTCCTACAAAACCAGTCCTACAAAGCCATTTCCATACAAACTTACCCTCAATACACAATTAATACACCAGTTTGAATAAGGGCTGATCCTAACAAATCAGTCATATATCAAGAGTTTTTGCTCTATCCGGACCGTTTTTCAAAACATTTACATAAAATTTCCCTACAATCTCTAGCGAGAATTATGAACTTTTCAGAAAAGCAACAGTTCTTCCGTTGGCCAAACAAAAGATTCAATATAAGTTGATTCCGGGTGCAGAAAAATCAAAAGCTACTCGAATGTCTGGGAAAAACTCTGTGAAAGTACTGGCCACATAGACTAGACGATCACGCCTGTCAGATCCCTTTCATCACTTCATATACAGCCTTTCTAATTTTGTTGGGGTTTGTTCCTCTTCATTTTTCGTTGTCGAAAGTTTTTTCTGCAGGCGAGGTATTTGTACACTGCCGTCTCAGCAAAACAAATAACGTCAGGTAGCAAAAGAATCCTGAAAGAAGGCAAAAAGGAATTGGCGTGCACACTCGAAACATTTTCTACTCACCAGTGAGCATATTGCAACGAGTAGAAAAGAACTTATGCAATCTTTTTGGAGCAACAAAATCAATGGCAGTCTTTTCTGTGTCAGGCAAGCACAACACCGTAGATGGAACAACTAGCACTGACGAAATCACAGTCAACGGCAATATCAATACTGTAAACGCAGAGGCAGGCGATGACAGCATTGCAGTTAACGGCAACCTCAATGATGTCAACGGCGGCGGCGGCCAGGATGACATCGTGGTAAACGGCAATAACAACGATGTCAGCGGCGATAATGGCAACGACGATATCTCCCTCATTGGCCAGAACAACACCGCCAGTGGCGGCAACGGAAACGATACCATCACCAACACTGGCAACAGAGCCAATATCAGCGGCGACAACGGTGACGACATCGTTACCTCTTTTGGCAACAACAGCTCTATCAATGGCGATGATGGCAACGACATCATCACCGTCAGAGGAAACCGCAACATTGTCACAGGTGGGAAAGGAAACGACATCATTACCCTGCTGGGCGGCTCCTTCAATGAAGTATATGCAGGTGACGGAAACGATACGGTAACTGGCAGCAACAGTGCTGAATATATCGCTGGCGACAAAGGCGACGATATCATCATGGGCAATGGCGGCAACGACGTTATTGAAGGCGGCGCGGGTAACGACACCCTCACCGGTGGTAGTGGCAATGATATCTTCGTCTTTGAGGCAGATGCCTTCGGCTTCACCGATACCATTACGGACTTTGTCCAGGGTAAGGACAAGCTCTTCATCGACGGCTTCTCCCTCGGGTCGGCCACACCAAACGCTGATGGCACCTATAGCTTCGACAATGGCACTGACGTATTGACCATTGATCTGGGTGGAATCATCCTGACCGAAAGCGATTTCATCACCGCTTTGTAGGGACCCACATCTGTGAGGGCTCACTTCTGTAAGGGCTCACTTCGCCGGTTTCCAAATATCACACCGGTTGTTGCAAATTAGAACAGCTCTCCCTTTTGGGCGATCTGCTCTAATTTGCTGAGTTTTCTTATAAGGCCTCAGTCCGTTCAAAAGTCCGTTCAAAATCTTCAGTTCAAAGCTTCAGCCTGCTGCGGCTGCTCGAAAGTGCCGACATTCTTGGAAATAGCAAAGGCGGTGTCATACAGCTTCGAAGAAATCCAGGATGGCATCAGGTAGAGGGCAAAGGCGGCGCTAGCTGTGATGCCGGTCTTGACGGGCTCTTCTTTGAGGATGGCTGCGTAGCGCTCAAACATTTGATTGATAAGCGCGATCGCAGCTTCACCATCTCCATTCATCACCATGCGCCTTGCGGTGTAGCGCAAATGATAAGCCCGCGCCCTGTCCTCGCACTTTGCCAGCACATCAGGCGCGTAGCTGCGGGTTTTTTCAATCACTTTATCTAGCGCATCTAGCTGATTCATCGCATTGGAAGAAAGGCCACCCGAATTGACTCGGTAGAGCGTCAGCGCTTCCGGAATACCTGCCATCAGCCAGCGCGTGGTAATCGTCATTCTCAGCCAGCACTCAATATCCGTGGCATCTGCCGACTTGCAGCGCAGCCGCTCATCAAAATAAAAATCTTCCGGCCGACCGTGCAGGTCGTCTGTGTATCTGATATCGTCGAAGACTTCCCGGCGCACGACTGCAGCAGAGCCATTCCCAACCGGATTGCGACACAGCACCTGAGAAGGGGTAATCTCCCAAATCTCTTTGGGCATTTGGTGTAGGCCAATCAGATTGCCCTCCTCATCGATAAACGAAGAATAGCTAAAGCTAATGCCCACGCTAGGCGACTGATTTAGATGCGCCACATGCTTCTCTAGCTTGGTTGGCACCCAGATATCATCAGCATCCAGCAGCGCGATGTAGTCCCCCGTAGCATTTCGAATACCTGTATTTCTGGCCCCTGGCAGGCCACGATTCTCCTGGTGCACAATTTTGATTCGAGGATCGTCAAACTGCTCGCAGATGGCAATGCTGCCATCGGGCGAAGCATCATCGACGATGATAGCTTCAAAATTTTTGTAGGTTTGTGATAGCAGCGACTCTATCGTTGCCCTAACAAATTTCTCGGCGCCATACACCGGCACAACTACAGATACTTTCTTCATCATGAGAGGACTCCCCAAGGTAATTATCAGTGACCAGGAACAAGAAACTCAACCAAAAACTAGAACAAAAATCTTTTTAGAACAGAAAACCAAACCCGCCCCGTAGCCAGTAACCAGATAATTACGCCACAGGCCCTAATCGCCATGTCTGCGCTGATGCCACTGCCAGGCATGCTTGACAATCTCAGACAGTTCGCCGTGCGCTGGCTGCCACCCCAGAATCTCACTGGCCTTTGCCGCACTACCCACTAAAATCGGCGGATCGCCCGGCCTTCGGTCGTCTTCAATCACTGTAATCGGTCGTCCGGTCACCTCTTTTGCCGTATCAATCACCGTCTTAACAGAAAAGCCCTGTTCGTTACCTAGGTTAAAAATATTCGAATCTCCGCCCTTTAGCAGATACTCCAAACCGAGCACGTGGGCTGAAGCGAGATCACTCACATGAATATAGTCACGAATACAAGTGCCGTCTGGCGTCGGATAATCTGTCCCAAAAATTGAGATAGCGTCTCTCTTACCTAGGGCCGTCATCAGCACCAAAGGGATCAGATGGGTCTCCGGCGCATGGTCTTCTCCGAGCCTTCCCACCGGGTCAGCACCCGCAGCATTAAAATAACGAAATACGACGGATTTGATTTGATGCGCCCGGTCAAAGTCTTTCAGAATGCGCTCTACGACTAGCTTCGTAAAACCATAGGGATTAATCGGATTTTGGGGCGCACTCTCCAAAATAGGCGTCGTTTCAGGAATGCCATAGGTCGCACAGGTCGAAGAAAAGACAATCTTGTGGATATTAGAGGACGCCATAGCCTCTAAGAGAGTTAGTGTGCCACTTACATTATTGCGATAATACTTGCCAGGATCGCTCATCGACTCGCCTACGTAGGCGTAGGCGGCAAAGTGCATCACCGCATCGAACTGATGACGCGAGAACAAATCCTGAAGCAGCGCCACATCTCCGAGCTCTCCGACAACCAGCTCTACGTCCAACACCGTTTCAACAATGTCTCGATGGCCATAAACTAAGTTATCTAGAACAACTACGTCGTACCCTTTATCAACCAGTGCAAGAACGGCGTGGGAGCCAATATAGCCAGCTCCGCCCGTCACTAAAACCTTTGGCTTACCTGCCATCGCCCAGATCCTCTAACTCAAACCACACATCACAAGTTTTCCAAATGCACCCCAGTTAAACCCATCAAATCAAGTTTTTTACGAATTTCTGATGTACAGAACCTATCCATTTAGATGCTCCCATATATCGGAACCCACAGCAGTGATTTCCAGAGAAAAACTACAGTGAGTAATCAAATTTTTCTATATCTGCCCGATAGCGCTCTCCTAAAAAATTAATATCATCCAAACTAAAATACTTTCGCCAATCTTTATACTTGCGCTTGGATTTATTGGCGTGGGGCAGGGGCATCTCTACGCCTACCTGCTGGCAAATAAACGCCCAGTTTTGATTGAGATCCTCCAAACGACTGACATAGTCTACGATCAAAGCCTCTCCTTTTTCGTCTGCCAGTTGATGAAACTGCGACTGCGTACCATAGGCCTTCCAGCAGTTTTCAGAGTGAATAAAGTCGGCAACGCTGCTGCTTTGCAGGCAAGCCGTCACGCCTGGCCATCGAAACGCATCTTGCAGCTTGGGCAGCCTGGTGAGCGCATCTGGCACGAGATGAACCTGGTCAAGATAGTACATCAGCTTAACGGCACTGCCCCGGTAGCCACCCAAATAAAAGGTCTTCAAATACTCATAAAAAGACACCATCCGATCAATCGGATGTCGGACAATAGAGAACGTAAAGCAGCTATTCCAGAGGTCATCACCAACAACACGCCTAATTTCATTCGCGGAAGAATGTTTGTACAGGCCAAATTTTGACTGGTAGAGTCCTTGGAACCGCTCGCCGTATTGACTGCTGCCTAGCAACAGGTCATCCCAAGCCATATGGCCATCGAGCGCCAGCTCAATGCTTGTTCCCCCGCACTTATGAAGGTGGACAAAAATAAGCTGTTTCTCCCTAGATACAAAAGCCATGTAACCTCTTCATTACCTGTCCACTATCGTCCTATTTACTATCGACCTATTCACTGGCAACCACCTATCTATTGGCAAACTATCCCTGAGACCTATCCAACTGATCCTCAGCTAGCTTGAGCTGCCGTCACTGCCTAGCAAAGCGATCTTGCAGCGATGCCTCTGATAACGGCGTCTCTGGCAACGGCGATTCAGAAGAAAACCCTTCAGATAGAATCGTCCATTCGGAGAGCGCCACCCATATGTACAAGACCCAGACATCGCTCTTGAAAAGGTTACTCTCAGTGATATTGCTCAAGATAATAAACACCAGGGCCAGCACGGGACAAATGGCATAGGTCATCTTAGTCAATCGGACAAGCTTGATAGACGTTACCAAAGACAACAAAAAGCTCAGCAAAAACAGTGTGCCACCGACCCAACCGGCAGCCAATAAGATCTCTAAAAACCCATTATGCGCATGGGGCGTTGGCCAGCCCACAGTGTTCCAAATGGCCTCTCCCGGACTGCCAAACCCTCGCCAGAAGCCCTCATAACCATAGCCAAATAAGGGCTTTCTTGACACCATCTCCAAAATCGGCGGCCAGAGCTGGTCGCGACCCGACAGATCGCTACTTTTGCCAAAGGCACCAAATAGCTGGTCCGCATTTGATTGAAGATACAGAGAGCCTGCTCCCGCAACCAACAAGATCGTGCCAACAATCGGCACCATGTACAGATAGTTCAGCTTCAGCGAGTTGCAGACAATAAATATCAGAAACAGGGCAATCATGGCCAGTTGCCCCGTCGTGGACTGGGAAACCAGCACCAGAAACACTGAACACACCATTGAGATGGCGACAAACAGCCGCCCCCCACCGCGAAACAGATTGCTGTAGAGAATCCCCACTAAAAAAACAGAAATAAAGGCCATTTGAGGGCCCAAATCGTTTTTGTGCATGTGCACACCCCGCCAGGCACCTTCGTGGGGCGGCAGGCTCATAATTCCATACTGCGGGATAAAAATGCCAAAAAGTACGCTCAGCAAGGCAGTACAGCCCAAGGCGATCGCAAGCATCTTCAACTGCTGTTTAAAGTTGAACCGAATGGAAAAATAAACCGCAAATGTGGTGGCACCAGAAATTAAAATGCTACGCCGCAGCGTATATCTTGGATAGTCGGACCACTTGGCCGATGCGATAAAAATAAGCAACAAAATAATTAACGCGATCGCCTGGGGTGTAAAAATCAGCCGTCTCAGTCCAGACTGCCAAAAAAATAACAGGCCAACACCTGCCAGGCTGTAGAGCGCCATACTCATCGCAGGCAGTAGGAGATTACCGCCCACGGCCTCGACCATCTGGCCACCCCCCTCGCCAAGCGTTAGCAAATTAACCGGGTTACCGAAGAAAAACCACAGGGCAAAGCAGGCATAGACATATTCTATGGATTTTGGAATTCTCAGCATGTCAATCACAGAGAGATAGCTTAAACACTTATTCTGAGCGCTGGTCCTGAGCGCTTATCTTGCACGTTTCCGTCTTAAACGCTGATCTTAAAGAGATCAAACGTTATTAGCTTGAAGTAAATTAGCAGCGCGATCGCAATTCGCTTCGGTTCCCTGTACAGCCCTGGCCAGCTCTTTGATAAAGCGCGGTTCATAAAGCCTGCGCCGACCCGACCCGACAAATTGAGCCGCAGGGTCTGCCGGGCCAAATACTGAAGCTGATGCCCATAGGCCGCATCGTAGTGAGCCTCAACGAGCGACGGCGCAACGGCGCGGGCCTTCTCCATTAGCTTAAGCCATCCAGACTCCATCTTACTCAGCGTGGAAGAGAGCCCGCTGTCATGCAGCCGGTACTGCACCAGCACATCGTCTATTCCTTCTAGGGCCAGTTCGCTGTGAAAGGCCACCCGAAAGAGTAGCTCAACATCTTCGTTGTACTGCATCGTTTCATCAAATCCTCCTGCCGAGAGAAATACCTCTCGCCGCATGACCAAGTTAGACGTTGTCACCGTAGGATTTGAATAAAACAGGTCCTGGGGCTGCAGCTGGCTCACCACATTGTTGGTCAGTTTATGGGTGGTCTGCCCATCTGACTTGATCAGCGCCACCCTCGCAAAGCTCACGCCTGTTTCTGGATGGGCGCTCATGTGGTTCACATGGGCCAGCAGCTTATCTGTCAGCCAGCGATCATCCGCATCTAAAAACGCCAGTAGTGAGCCCTTTGCCTCCTGAGCGCCCAGGTTGCGCGCAGAAGAAACACCGCCATTTATCTTGGGCACCCACCTCACGCGGTCGTCTGTGTCTTGGTACTTTTGGACGATGGCGGGCGTAGCATCGGTGGAGCCGTCGTCTACGACAAGCAGCTCCCAGTTCACATAGGACTGATTGAGAACAGACTGAATCGTTTCAGGGAGATATGCGGCCGCATTGTAAACCGGAATAACAACCGAAACAAGCGGTGCTGTGGTCATGACAATTTCCTGATCGCCCATTGTTATATGCTCATTGTTATATACGGTTCCGACAGAACGCTTCCTATAGAGGAGAAGCTACTTTTCGCTGGTCAGAAAAAACTAACCGCGCAGCCAATACGCTGAAAATAGGCAATAGCAGCATATGAACCCCCAATACCGTAGCCGCTACGACAAACACATTAAACTGGGCGGCGCAGAGAATTGCGACAACAAATACAGCGGTAAAAAACACGTTCCACTTGAGGCCTGCCATGCCTTTATCCACTGCAATAAGCAGCTGCTCAGACACCAGACCAAAGGGCCGTGGCAAGCCAGATAGGCAAATCATAATCAAAATTGGGATGGCGGGAATCCACTTTTCACCAAAGACGACCGGCACATAGAAGGGCGCTAAGCTGCTCTGGGTAAGCACGAGTGGAAACATAATGGCGGCGACAATTTTTAAGCTCTTACGGTAGTTTTTCTTGAGCTTTGCCAAGTTGCCTCTGGCATCACAGAGGTAGGGATACACCGAATTGGCCACCATGTTGATAGCGCTCAGGCTGACCCCCAGACCAGCATTAAAGGCAAAATAATACAGACCCAGCTGCTCAAAGCTAAAGAATCGACCAATGAGTAAGTAGTCGATATTTGACCGGAGGTGGTTGAGTATTTCAATGCCAAGTGGGAACTTAGAAAAGTTGAAAATGTCTTTCCACCGGTGCAGTGTAAAGGGCTGGCTCGGACGCCAGCGGTGGCTTCTTCGATAGATGATCAGCCAGCTGAAGTTGGAGAGCACCCGGCCTAGCACAACACTCCAAAGGCCCACCCCCGAAAGGGCCAACACAATAATCAAAACCTGCGCAGAAGAAGCGCTCACAGCACTGGCGATCGCAGATATCTTCAGCTTGTTTTCGCGGCGCAGCATCGCATCTTGAACCGCATAAAAAGGATTCAATAGGTAGGCAAACGCCGTGACAATAATCGGCAGAATTAGCTTCTCATTGCCGTAAAACGCGGCCACTGGAAAAGCCAGCAGACACTGTGCCAGAAAAATGATCCCACACAGAATCCAGTTCACCCAATAGGAAGTATTCGCCAGGGTCTCTAGCTCATCATCGCTCGACTGGATCAGCTTATGGGAAATGCCTCCCTTGTGAATAAAGACAACCGCAAAATCCGTAATCGTCGTGAGAATCGCAATGACGCCGTAGTCCTCTGTCGTCAGCTTGCGTGCCAAAATTACAATCAGCAGCAGCCGAAAGGCACGAATAAAAATTTGACTGCCTGTTAACCAGCCAATATTTTTCACCAGCTTGTCGGAAAACAAGCGTTTAATCTTCTGTCGAATCATGGCCTGACAAATCCTACTGAAAATCTTACATGCGAGCTATGTCAGCGGATTAAGGCACTAGTACAAGGTTTAGACATCGATAGTATTTTGATGTAGCAGGCGCTACTTTTTCATCTAAGAAGTGTGAGGGAAGATCGATTTGCTCAACCAGCTTCCTCAATCAGTTTTCTCAACCAGCTTTCTTAAGCTAGTCACGTATCTCGCTTGGCCCGCATTATGCGACAGCTGTAACAAATTAAGTGAATAGAGAAATACCTATGAACCGAAAGGCTGAACCCGACACTAAATTTAGAGACTATCGTCAGCTCAGACAAAGAAAAATGGTCACAAGCGCATGCACAGCCACGATCTCACACGGCCTGATAAGTATTTTATATTTACAGCTTTGTTCTGTCCATAGCCCACATGGCATGGGCAGGAGAGTAGACAGGTACCAGCACATTTAAGAGGAATCTATTCCCATGGGTTAATTTCATATCAATATCCTATGAGTAAGCGTCAAGAATTGAAGTATGAAAGCTGCGCCATCAGCAGTTTCTCTCCCCGTGGCTATACACATTTGGTTCATCGGAAAAACTCTCTAGTGTTACGATTGGCACCAAACGAATTAATCTTTAGATAGACTGAAGCCTCACTACCATTGCCAAACTATAAAAAGGGCAACAGCTGGCCATTATAAGGGCCTTAATAGCTAAGGGGAGCGCAATAGCCATAGGTCAAGACTGTTCTTTTTCAGCATGCCTGCAAAATCGATGACATATTCTTCTCAGCCCGAAAATAACGCTCTGTATCCGGCTGAACAAAAGACAAGGCTCAAGCGCCCTCGCGTCCTGATTATTGCGGAAAAAGCAAATCCTGAATCGATTAGTATCCACCTCCGGGGATGGTGCCACAGCAGGGCGATCGCTGAAGTTGCTGATGTGCATATTGCCACCCTAACCTGGAACGCAGAGGCTTTCCAGCGAGCGAACTTTACTGATTTCACACCAATCGATACAGCACTTATTAACGGTCCCATCAAGTGGCTGATCAAAACCTTACGCGGCGGAAAAGGCAAAGGCTGGACCATCCATACCGCCCTCATGGCAGTGGAATATTACTACTTTGAATTTCTAGTTTGGAAACAGCTGGGCGACCAGATCCAAGCAGGCGCATTCGACATCGTCCATCGGGTCATTCCCAGTAGCCCAACCGCAGCTAGCATTCTGGCTCAAAAGTGCAAAAATGCTGGCGTTCCCTTCATTCTCGGTCCGCTCAATGGGGGATTGCCCTGGCCAAAAGAATTTAATGCTGCCCGGCATCAAGAGAAAGAATGGCTCTCCTACATTCGAGATTTTTACCGGCTTATGCCAGGCTACAGGTCCACCCGTGAAAACGCAGCGGCCATTATCGTAGGCTCACAGTCGACATTGGACCAAGTAGATCAGCGCTACCAACCCAAATGTGTCTATTTCCCGGCCAATGCGGTCGACACAGATCGGTTTGATGGACAGCGGAAGAGAATTGCCCAACTCCCTCTAAAGCTAGTATTTGTCGGTAGGCTCGTACCCTACAAGGGGGGAGATATGCTCATCGAAGCGGCAGCGCCCCTACTGCGAGACAACAAAGTAACCTTAGAGATTATTGGCGATGGGCCCGAACAGACAGCGCTCGAAAGACAGGTGCAGGACCTAGGATTGAACGATCTGGTCACCTTCGCAGGTAGGCTGCCACAAGCGCAGCTCAAGGAGCATCTGGCAGATTCAGATGTGTTTGCATTTCCGAGCATTCGAGAATTTGGTGGGGCCGTCGTAATTGAGGCCATGGCCATTGGGCTCACGCCTGTCGTTGTTGGGTACGGCGGGCCGGGAGAAATGGTTACTGCAACCACAGGGTACAAAGTTCCCCTGGGGCGCAGAGAAGAGATTATTAATCACTTCCGTCAGGTGCTAAACGAGCTGGTTGCCAACCCTGAAAAAGTAGACAGCCTCGGGCAACAAGCTCGGCAGCGTGTCCTCGAAAAATTCACCTGGGGCGTGAGGGCACAGCAGACTCTAGCAGTGTACCGGTGGGTGCTCGACGAGAATACACCCAAGCCAGTCTTCAACTTTCATAGTTGAAAGTAGGAGAGCTATGAAAAATCTCGGCATTAAAATCTTATAACAGGGCTATCAGAAAATCCCAAACAAGAAATTCAAGGGGCTCAACAACCTGGCGGCAAAATCAAGTACGGAAGTGGTTGTTGATTTGGGAACTACCACCACATCACCATCTTGTACCTGATAGTTATCTACCAGGTTGCTGAGATCAACAACTTCCTGTTCAATCTCGCCGCCATCGTTCATGCGAACAAAGGCCACTTCGCTGAGTTTTGCATCTTCAGTAGGACCACCGGCGATCGCAACTGCACTAGACAAAGAACTATTTGGTGGCACAGGGACTTCACCGGGGTTAGTCACTTCACCGACCACTCGCACCCGAATCACATCTGGAGAGAGAGTAGAGCGAGCAAGCAGCCGAGTATCTAGAGTGTCGCCAGCCGCGAGGCGAGGCACAAAGACCAAATCGCCATCTCTGAGTAGCATGTCGTCTGGCAACGTTTCAGACCACAGGGAATCCCACAGGTTCACGTTTGTTCTGACTGTTTCACCATTCGGGAGCGATCGCATTACCACCACATCTCGAATGTCAGCCGTCTGCATGACACCGCCCGCCTGGATGAGCGCCTCACTCACCGATGGTGGACCCGACGTTCTGCGGTTTCTAAAGGAGTTTGAATTTCTGTCAGGATTGTTGATATCGCGGTCAACGCCTGCAGAGCCCTGCAGGCTAATTGGTCCTGGCCTGTGCACCTGGCCCGATACGTTAATTACAATCGGCCTCAGCTCACTGAGGGTGACCGAGACGTAGGGCGTCACCAGAACCCTGTCCAAAGCAACCGTGAGTTCCTGCTCGAGCTGATCGGTCGTACGCCCGGCAGCGGGAATCTTACCGACTAGGGGCAGGGTGATGGTGCCATCGGGTAGCACGACTAGCGAGCCCGTGTACTCTTCGAAACCGTATACATCGAGTTCAATGCGATCGCCCGCACCCAGAATGTAAGAAGATGCGGCGTAGTCGCGGGGGACAATCGGCGGCGGCGAAACGGTATTAGCAGGTCGGATACCGTTGTCCGGGACAGGCAGGGGTTGCGCAGAGGCAGGAACCTCAGGGGTCACAGCACTTCCTGGCGCAGGTTCTACAGGGACAACCGCCGGAGAATCTGCGGGTGGCGGTGTGAGCACCGGCAGGTCCTGAGCTATCGCCGTTACTGGAGCCACCAACAGAGCACCCATATGAACACCCACGGCTAGAGAAAGCATGTTCCAGCAGCGGTCACAGCGAAGTCTTTTCATAGATCCAAAATCTGTCGTCTAAAATCCGTTGTCTCAAAGCCTTCTTCCAAAAGCCTTCAAAAACCTTCGTCCAAAAGCCTTGATATAGCTTTGAGCAGCTATACACCCTATCTACCGGCGAGTATTCATCGCCACTGGCTCACTGACGCGGCTGGGCAGTGCGGCTGCCGAATTCTGCGTAGAGGCTTCGATGTACTCCTGCCTGTGGTAGAAGTAGCGGTCAGCCCGGCTGCGAACCTTGACGCCATTGGCCACTAAGCCCAGGACTGGCAGATTGGACTGCGCCAGCATTGACTTGGCCGCATTGATGCTCTCCACATCTGCCCGGCCCGGCTGCATGACCATCAGCAGGCCATCGGTCAGTCGGCCAATGGTCAAGGTATCCGCTAGGCCCAGGAGCGCTGGCGTATCGATAATGATGTAGTCGTAGGCCTTTTCACAGGCTCGCAAGAGCGCGGAGACCTGTTTGGATTCCAAAATCGCCAGAGGATTAGGCGGCACAGAGCCAACAGGCAGCACGTGTAGATTGGGCCCTTTGAGCACAATGGCATTTTTCAAAGAAAGCTGGCCAACGGCAAAGTTACTCAGCCCCTGCTGCTCCGTGATATCCCAAATGTGATGCTGGGTCGGCAGCCGCATATCCGCATCGACCACCAGCACCCGATGCCCCAGGTGAGCTAGGGTCAGCGCCAGGTTAGCCGACACTTCAGACTTGCCCTCGCCCGCGACGGCACTCGTTACCGCAATTGTTTTCAGCGGCCTATCTGGACAGGCAAACTTTAAGTTGGCCTGCAGCGCCTGATACGCCTCGACGATGGGCACCGCTTGGGGTTGTTCAACCAAAATCTGCGGGTTCTCCAGCTCACTAGAGCGGGTATAAGGCTTCAGCTTAGCCCAGGCAGGAATGACACCCAGCAGCGGGTAGTCGTAAGCTTCCTGACCCTCTTGGACGCTCTTCACAGAGCGATCGGCCAAGTCGAGCAAGAAAGCCAGAATCACGCCCAGCAGTGCGCCCACGACTCCGCCAGCAAGCAGGTAAAGCTTGGCCGAAGGAGCCATCGATTCTGTCGGCACCAGTGCCGGTGAAACCACCCGCGCATTGCCAATGCTTTCATTTTCTAGAACTTTCGCTTCTTGAAGGCTTGCCAGGAGCGTCTCGTAGGTCGATTGCGCCGCAACCAGCCTGCGCTCTAGCTCTCTCTGCTGCTTTTCCAAGCCTGGGAGAACCTGGGCCCGGGTCTGCTGAGCGGCCCTAGCCGAGGTCACCTCGTTGAGCCGCTGCTCAAGTTCAGAGCGCTGCGCAGTAAGGTCCAGATATTCCGCGATCAAATTCTTTTCTAGCTCACCTGCCTGCAGGTCACTCACCGGCAAGGCAGCCTGATTGTCACCTAGAGCCGCACCCACACGCTGCTCCAACAGTGAGAACAACGACGCCAGCTGAGCGCTCATGTTCACAATTGCAGGATGGCTTTCCTCGTACCGGGTCTGTGCGATCGCCATTTCAGCCTGCACCGTTTGCAGCTGAGTTAGCAGCTCTTGAACGCCGGGCGCTTCGCTGGCTAGGCCCACTGCGTACGCCTGCTGGGGCGACAGCCCCAAATTGCCTTGAACCTCCGAAATTCGCGCATCGACCCCGGCCAAACTCGACGACAGCTCCGTCGTCCAGCTCTGGAAGTTGGAAAGGAGAGAAACTGTGCTCTTCGATTCCGCCTCCAGATCGACCACGCCATTGCCCTCTTTGAAGTCCCGCAAATCAATTTCAGCTTGATCTACAGCCGTTTCAGACTGGGGTAGCTGGCCTGCAATGAACTGCTGAGCAGAAATAGCAGCCGCTCGGTTGGACTGGATATCCTTCTGGATATAAATATCCATAATGAGATTTACAACCGCCGCTGAGAGCTCTGGGTCTGGAGAAGTGTAGGAGACCTTGAGCACGTCTGTCCCCGTCACCGGATAGACCTCTAGCGCCTCTGAGAACGTCACCGGATCCAGCAGCTCTCCCTCGATATCCTTCAGCTGAAGTCGATTGATGACTTCTTGAGCAATCGGTATGGAGCGGAAAAGCTCAACTTGAGTATCGAGCGGGTTAGCCTGCTTCGTCAGCGCTTTAAGCTCTGTTTCGTCACGTTCTAGGCCAACCAGTGCAGACGTTTGATTCGAAGACTCGAACAGTAGCCTAGCCTCGGCCTCGTACTCATTCGCCTGATGTGAAGCCGCAACTGCCGATAGCGCAGTCGACACGCCACAAACAGCGGCAATCATTAGCCACCGCCGCTTAATCACTAGCCAGTACTTCTGTAGATCAATCTCTATCTCTTTTCCAAACTGCTCTTTAGATGTCATATATCCCCCATCTGAAAGAAAGCGAGCTGCACCCAGCACCCATCAGCAACGAACCCAAGCAGAGCTAGCAGCAATGCTCTCGATATCCGTATTTTCACCGTTAGTGTTATCAAATGTAAAGCAGCGGGTTTGTATCACTTTATGCAGGTGTGCCACTTAAGTCGCAGCAATTACACCATGCATTTTCTTTGGTATAAGGCAATACCAGATAGCGAGAGGATGTGTGGCGGCAACCAGGATTTCCTGCCAACTGCTTGCTCTCACGCAAAAAGACTGAAAAGTTAGTTTTAATGTTTCTACGCAGCGCTTTCCGCATCCGAAGACAGCAAAAAATCATTGCGAAAGTTCTACAAAATAGCTCTATTTGTAAAGACTTAATGAAGCTGAAAGGATTCATCTAAACTGTCCACTGTCGTAAGTACTGTCAGTAGTCGAAACCAGCTTTAGAGATTGATAAAAATCAGCAGTTTTTAAATCATACTCAGTAAAGCGTTATTCAATTTTTACCAAAGCGTTTTCTCCCTACACTCTCTCTAAGGTCTAAATCATTAACCAAGGTCCACATTACTCATCTACGCTCGACGGCTGCCATGTCCCAGTCCAATCTGTCCCAGTCCACACTCTATCTAGGCGACAACGTTAATACTGATGACATTATTCCGGCCAAGCGGGGGACTAAGGACGATCCACAGCATCTTGCACACTACGCGTTTGAACATGTCATCGGGGCAGGCAACCTCCGCCGCTATGGCTGTATCGAAGCGGGCTACAACTTTGGCTGCGGTTCTAGCCGGGAGTTTGCACCGCTGGCGATTCAGGCAGCGGGCATTCGCTGCGTGCGGGCAAAGTCGTTTGCGGAGATTTTTTATCGCAATAGTATCAATATTGGACTCGCTTTGGAGGTTATCGACCAGCCGACCGTACCGGCTGCAGTAGAAGCCATCATTCAAGCGGGCGGATTGATTGCTTACAACCAGCAGCGGCGGCGCAAAGCGCATGGCCCGTTTGCCCGTAAAGCCTCTGCCGCCTCTAATAGCAGCGCGACTAAGCGACCCATGACAATGGCCGAAAAGCTCCTGGCAAAAGCGTCGGGGCGAACTCGTGTACAGCCTGGTGAGGTGATTTTTGCCAGGGTCGATCTGGCGATGTCTCACGATGCGATCGCCGGTCCGGTCGGTCAGCTGTTCCAACGGCACTTTGGCCCCGAAGCCAAGGTTTGGGACCCCAACAAGGTGGTCTTCGTCGCTGACCACTTCATCCAGATCAATGACATTCGCCCCGACCAGGGCGCTGTGACCATGTACCAGCAAATGGTGGACTTTGCCCGTCAGCAGGGTTGCCACCTTCTCGATATGGTCTCTCCTGGAGAAGCTGCGGGCATCTGCCACGTGCTACTCCCCGAGAAGGGATTTATCCGCCCCGGGATGATGATTGCCGGGACAGATTCCCATAGCTGTACCTATGGCGCTTTTGGCTGCTTCTCGACAGGGGTAGGAACGACAGATATGGCCAATATCTTTGCCATGGGTGACCTATGGCTGCGGGTACCCGCAACGCTACGCGTAGAACTCTGTGGCGATCTGCCAGAGCAAATCAGTGCTAAAGACATCATGCTGTTTATGCTTGGTCAGATTGGCTGCGACGGGGCGACCGGGCAGGTGCTCGAATTTTGCGGCAGCGTAATTGAGCAGCTGCCGATGGATGAGCGCATGACCCTGGCGAACATGGCGGTGGAGTGCGGGGCGATGTGCGGACTGATGGCAGTAGACGAGGTGACGCGGGCCTATGTGCGCGATCGCACCTCCTCCCCCTTGCAGCCTCCCTCCCAGCCATTGGCAGAAATCCACCCCGACCCTAATGCCGAATACGCTCAGCGCTACCGCTTTGACCTGAGTCAGCTGACGCCGCAGGTAGCCCGTCCGCCCAGCCCGGACCGGGTCGTTGCGGTTGACCATGTCGGCAATGTGCCCATCACACGAGCATTCATTGGTTCTTGCACTGGTGGGAAGCTACATGACCTTGCAGAGGCTGCAGCAGCAATCCAGGGTCAGCGCGTGCATCCGTCGGTCAGCCTCTTTGTCGTCCCCGCCTCCCAGGCTGTACGGCAGCAAGCCAAAACGCTGGGCTATTTGGATATTTTGGAGCAGGCAGGCGCGCATATTCTTAAATCTGGCTGTGGCGCTTGCATCAATTCGGGCAAGGGCACTTTGGGCAAGGCGGAAACAGGCATTTACGCGACGAATCGCAATTTCAAAGGGCGCAGCGGCAATCCGTCGGCGCAGAACTACTTGGCATCGCCGAGGACTGTGGCCATATCTGCGGTGTGCGGGAGGGTGAGCGATCGTCTGTAGCCTCTACAAGGCATAACCTAGCGTTATCAGAACGACTTCCTCTAAATCAGACAACGTTTGAGGTCTAAGCTGTCCCAAGCGCTTAATCAACCGTGTTTTGTCCAGTACTCGAAGCTGGAAACATAGGGCAACAGAATCTTGGGACAGTCCGCCATCTCCGCGGTCTATCGCTACACAAATTGGCAATGAAGCACGACGCTGATTGGTCGTGAGGGGAATGGTAATTGCTGTTGTAGAAAACCGTGAAACGATATCGTTCTGAAAGACAACAACAGGTCGCACGCCTGCCTGTTCGGAACCTTTAGTAGGGTCAAGATTTGCCAACCAGACGTCTCCCCGACAAAGCTGCTTGGTCATCGTGCGTCTTCTTTTGCCAGCATGTTTGCATAATCATCCACACCAGATTCTGCGAGCGTTCGGTCTTCCTCAGCAAACTCGGTCGATAGGGAAACTAAAAGCTCGGGGGTGAGTTCCATCCGCTGTCGCTTTTCCTTAAACCTAAGAAATGCAATAAATTCAGCAACCTGTTGGAGCTGCTGGGCCGTAAGCTTCTCGATGTCTTGCTGGATGGATTCGCTAGTGGTCAGCATGCTGAGGAAAGTCCCTATGTGTTGGTTGTACTATAGCTTCTATGTTTAATTCAGGGCCGTCATTTCAGCAGGCCATTCTGCTCTATGAGGTCTAGAACTTCACGGGTTGAGAAGGAGCGCTTTTCTTGCAGCGCGATCGCCTTAATCGCCACCCGCAGCCTTTCGTACTCGGCGTAGGCCAGCGGCTGCTTCAAATGGTGCTCAAAAAGGTACTGCAAATTGCTGGCACCGCTGCACTTACCAAACCAAATATCGGGATGGCCGTGGGGAAACACGGCATAGCTCTGGCGATCGCGCAGCAAAGAACTCACATGGATGCCCGACTCCTGTCGCTGGGCAGCAGGCGAATAGGGCGGGTGTGGCCTATGTCCGCGCTGATGCAAATAGTCGACAACGCGGTCTAGGGCGTCGTAGTCAATCCCGGCGACCTCCCAGCCAAAGCGCACCCGCAGACCGTGCAGCACCTGCTCAAGGGCAGCGTTCCCAGCCCGCTCACCGATGCCGCCCATCGTCCCAGAGATGCCAGCCGCGCCCGCCCGCACAGCCTGAATGGTGTTTTCGAGCGCTAGCCCCATGTCATTGTGAAAATGAACCGAGAGGGGCACAGACCCCGTATGCGTCAGCAGCTCGCGAATCCACTGGGCCGTTTTCTCAGGGGTTAATATGCCCACCGTGTCGCAAAGCAAAAACTGGTCGATATGGGGCGCAAGCGTGTTGATGCAGTCCACCAAGAAATGAAAGTCGGCCCGGCTGGCATCTTCAGCGGCAAAGCAAACCTGCAGGCCCTGTGCCACGGCGTAGCGGACATGCTCTAGGGCATTGGCGAGCATCGTTTGGCGAATTTTGGAAATCGTCTCTGGCGAGATGCCTGCATCAATCGTTTTGTGCTGCAGTTGCGGATCGACTGAGATAGAGGGCTCCCTCAAGAACATTAGCCGGTCGGACACTGCATTGAAGAGAATGATTTGCTGCGCGCCGCAGTCTTTGGAGTGGTCGATGGCGGCACGGCGCATCATGGTAGAAGCAGCGACTTGAGGCTTCAATCCGCCATCTACAAGGTCTGTCACCAGCTGCGCTTCGGAGGCGTGTATCGCAGGCATTAAAGCGATCTGATGAACCCCTGTTTGAGCAATGAGGCGAGCGATCGCAGCTTTGTCTTCAAAAAACAGTCCGACTTGCTGTTCGCCATCGCGCAGGGTTTCGTCGGAAATAATCAGGTTGAGCGTCTGCATCTATCCAAATAGCAGTTGGTCAAATAGCAGCTGGAATAGTCACAAACCTTGAACAGGTCTGAAATTTTATACAGTTATATCGCCTATCATCCCATATGTCGTCACGCCTCTGATGGCTCGCATAGCGGTACGGACGGCTTTACAGGATGGAGCAAAACCCGCTATTGTACTGCTTCAGGCGCGGTCTTTCAGTGAAACAGTCTTTACGTGAAAAGTCTCAGTACACAGTCCAAGGCCACCAGCGATGAGGATATGCCTAAAGCCACCGCAAAAGCTTTTACAACAGGCGATCCCTTCCCAGCCACAGCAGATTTGCCGGAGAGTCTATTCGCAGCACTACAGCAGGCGGCCCAAACGCAAGCAGGTATCCGCTATGTGAACGCAGCAGGCACAGACACATACCAGCCCTATGCGGACTTGTTTTACCAAGCTACTCGATGGGCGGCCGGATTGCGATCGCACGACATCTACCCCGGCGACATTCTCATTCTTCAGCTCCCTCATAGCCCCGAGCTGGTCGCAGCCATCTGGGCCTGCTTTTTATACGGGTGCATCCCCGTCCCCGTCACGACAGAGGCAGCTTCGCAGCGTGCTAGCCCCATAGCCAGTGCACTCCGACTCTTCGAAGGCGCCACGATTCTCACTGCAGAAAGCATTCGTAGCCACTACCAAGCCATTGCGCCAGAAACCGCGCTTCTCACCGTCGAATCTCTACAGGCAGCAGGCGAGTCTGAGCAGTTAGACTTCCCTGCCCACGCCCCTCAACCCGAAGATGTCGCGCTCCTGCTGCTGACCTCCGGCAGTACCGGTCAGCCCAAAGGGGTCATGCTCACCCACCAAAATCTGCGCGTGAGTGCCTACGGTATGGCAACTGTCAATGGCCTGAGCCAGGCAGATATCACGCTCAACTGGATGCCGCTGGAGCATGTTGCAAGCTTCGTTATGTTTCACCTGACGGAAGTGTATTTGGGCTGTGAGCAAATTCACGTCGCTCGTGAGCAGGTGCTCAAAAATCCGCTTACCTGGCTCGACTTACTAGAGCGCTACCAGGCAAGCGCCACCTGGGCGCCTAACTTTGCCTATGGGCTAGTTAACGACCAGCTAGAAAAGGAATCTGCTAGCAGTAATGACAGCAAGAGTAATGGCGGAAAGAGTAATGGCGGAAAGAGTAATGGCGGAAAGAGTAATGGCAGAAACTGGAATCTCTCAGCGCTACGCTGGATGGGGAATGGCGCAGAAGCCGTCGTTGGGAAGACTGCCCGACGGTTTTTGCAGCTGCTGGAACCCCACGGCCTTTCACCGACTGCTGTGAGTCCAGGCTATGGCATGTCGGAGACCTGCTCTGGGATTGTTCATTCTCGTGTGTTCTCGCTGACTTCGACCAGCGAAGAGGATACCTTTGTGACCGTTGGCAGGCCGATTCCGGGCACGGCCCTGCGAATTGTAGATGATGCCAACCAGGTTGTTGCCGCTGGAGAGATCGGGCGGCTCCAGGTGCAGGGGCAGACCGTCATGGCGGGATACTACAGCCCTGGATCTGCAGAGCAAGATCCCAACGCGGATGTTTTTACAGAAGATGGCTGGCTAAAGACTGGAGATTTGGGCTTTCTGCAGGATGGCTGCTTGACCATTACTGGCCGTGAGAAGGATGTGATTATCCTCAATGGGCTGAACTACTACAGTCACGATGTTGAATCTGTTGTAGAAGCGATTGAGGGGGTGACAGTTTCTTTTACGGCGGCCTGCGGCGTGCGGAGAGCTGACGATACCACGGAGCAGCTGGCGATCTTTTTTCACCCGGTAGAAGCTTTTGAGGTAGAAGCCTTTGATACAGAAGGATTTGATGCGGAAGAGAAAACAGCGGAACAGAAAGCAGCTGAAAGGAGGCTAGTTGCGCTGGTTAGCCACATCCGTCATGAAGTCATCCAGCATATTGGCCTTTCTCCAACCTATGTCGTACCGCTAAAAGCAACAGATATTCCAAAGACTGCCATTGGAAAAATTCAGCGATCGCAGCTTAGCCAGAAGTTTGCCCAGGGGCACTTTGACCGTCAGATTCAGCAGGTAGTCAGAGCGTTTCAAAGGCAGAGAAAAAAGAGCGATCGCACGCCCAAAGCGCTCACGCAACAAATCACTCGCATCTGGCAGTCAGCGCTCCAAGTAGAACAGATCAACAGTCAGGATAACTTCTTTGAACTGGGCGGCACCTCTGTGCGGCTGATGCAGGTTCTCGGCCAGCTACAAAACCAGCTCGACCCTACCCTGCAAGCCGTCACACTTTTCCAGTACCCCACCATTGAATCCCTAGCTCGCTACCTGCAGCAAGCTGACACAGCCCGGCCGCCCCGGCAGCTTCGCCCTCGGCAAAAGCGACTACCCACCGGAGAACACGCCCGCGATATTGCCGTCATCGGCATGGCCGGTCGCTTCCCGGGTGCGGAAGACCTAGGCAGCTTCTGGCAAAACCTCTGCAATGGCGTCGAGTCGATTACCTTCTTCACACCAGAAGAAATGCTGGCAGCGGGCATCGACCCGGCACTGATTCGGCATCCAAACTACGTCAGCGCCAGTCCTACGCTGGCAGATGTGGACTGCTTCGACGCCGATTTTTTTGGCTACAGCCCCAAAGAGGCGCAGCTCATGGACCCGCAGCAGCGCCTCCTGCTGGAGTGCGCCTGGCACAGCCTCGAAGATGCAGGCTACGACCCGCTCAGCTACGACGGCACCATTGGCCTCTACGCGGGGGCCTCTATGAATACCTACCTGCTCAACCACGTGTACCCCCAGCGGCACACCCTCGATGCCAACGATGCGCTAGAGGTATTTACCCTCAGCTCCCTGGGCGGATTTCAGGCAACGGTGGCAAATGACAAGGACTATCTCACCACCCGCATTTCCTACAAGCTGAACCTGCGGGGTCCCAGCGTGAATGTGCAAACGGCCTGCTCCACATCGCTGCTGACCATTCACCTAGCTGCGCAAAGTCTGCTGCAGGGCGAATGCGATGTGGCACTGGCAGGCGGCGTCTCTGTGGAAACGCCGCAAAAGGCTGGCTATCTGTATCAAGCCGGGATGATTCTCTCAGCGGATGGCCACTGCCGGGCCTTCGATGCCCAATCGAAAGGGACCCTGTTTGGCAGCGGGGTAGGGATGGTGGTGCTGAAGCGGCTAGAGGAGGCGATCGCCGACCGCGACTTTATATACACCGTCATCAAAGGCTCTGCAGCTGGGAATGACGGTGGCCAAAAGGTGGGCTATCTGGCCCCGCTGAGCGAAGGGCAGGCCAGAGTGGCAGCAGAGGCCCTCGCCATGGCCAACATCCCAGCGAGCACCCTCGGCTACCTAGAAGCCCACGGCACCGGCACCCAGCTCGGCGACCCCATCGAAATGTCAGGCCTCACCCAGGCATTTCGCCTTAGCCCAGCCCCTATGAGCACCCACCTCAAGCAGTTCTGCCCGATTGGCTCGGTAAAAACAAACGTTGGCCATCTCAACATTGCCTCGGGCATTGTCGGCTTCATCAAGACGGCACTAGCCGTTCACCACGGCAAAGTCCCCCCTAGCCTTCACTTCGAAACTCCAAACCCACAAATCGACTTCGCCAACAGCCCTTTTTACGTCAATACAGAATTAGCCAGCTGGCCACAGCACGATACGCCTAGGCGAGCCGGGGTAAATTCGCTCGGCATTGGCGGCACGAATGTCCACGTGATTTTGGAAGAGGCGGCAGCAGCAGCGGGTAGCAAAGCGCGATCGCAGGAAATTTTCACGCTATCAGCCAAGACCCAAACAGCTCTAAAGGCCCTTGCCAAAAAGTATCTAACCTTCCTAGAAGAAAATCGCGAAGTATCACTGGCAGATGTGTGCTTTACGCTGGCAGTGGGGCGATCGCACTTTTCCCATCGCCTGGCTTTCGTAGTCTCTTCCCTGACAGATTTACAAACTCAGCTGCGAGACTGGCTATTACAAGACTCTCTACTAGCAAGGGCCGAAGCAAACACAGGCCCCAAACACACGCCTCGAGAAATTGCCTTTCTCTTCACTGGACAAGGCGCACAGTCAGTCGGGATGGGCCGAGAACTGTATGAGACTCAGCCAGTCTTTCGGGCTGCGCTAGATCGCTGTGCGGAGATTTTGCAAGCCTACAAGATCGATCTTTTAGCCATTCTTGGCTTCGACAGTTCCTCAGCGACAGATGATACTCGCATTCACCAAACGGCATACACGCAGCCCGTGCTGTTTGCCTTTGAGTATGCGATTTCTCAGCTCTGGATGGCCTGGGGAATAGAGCCCGCCATGCTGCTGGGTCATAGCCTGGGCGAGTACGTGGCGGCCTGCATTGCCAAAGTCTTTAGCCTAGAAGACGCGCTAAAGCTGGTGACTCTTAGAGGACAGCTTATGCAAGCGCTGCCTGACGGTGGGGCGATGGTGGCCGTCATGGCAGAAGCTGCTTTTTGCGAAGATCTGTTGAAGACCTTTTCGGGTCAAGCTGAAATTGCCGCTATCAACAGTCCGCAGAATACGGTGATTTCGGGAGAGGAACCGGCAATCGCAGCGCTCACCAAACGACTAGAACAGCAAAATATTCAGCACAAACGCCTCAAAGTCTCCCACGCTTTCCACTCCTCACACATGGCGCCCATGCTACCGGCGTTCGGTGAGGTCGCAGCGTCGATCACCTATCAGCCCCAGACCCTACCCATCGTCTCAAATATCACGGGCAAGCTGACTGAAGTCGATAGCTCAGCGCACTGGGTTGCGCATGTTCGCCAACCTGTTCGTTTTGCTCAAGGCATAGAAACCCTTCAGCAGCAGGGAATGACTACCTTTGTAGAATGCGGTCCTCGCCCTGTGCTGCTGACCCTCGCCCAGGCGACTCTCACAGACCAAACCCTTCACTGGCTACCTAGCCTCCACCCCAAACAGCCAGAGAGCTGGCAGCTTTTTTCGAGCCTGGCAGAGCTGTACGCGCAAGGCCATTCGGTCGATTGGCAGGCCTTTTATGCCCCCTGCCAATATCGCCGCCTACCGCTACCGACTTACCCCTTTGAGAAACAGCGACACTGGATAGAACGGACGATAGAACACACCCACAAGAGCATTTTTAG
This sequence comes from Cyanobacteria bacterium J06626_6, assembly GCA_038523095.1. Taxonomy (GTDB): domain Bacteria; phylum Cyanobacteriota; class Cyanobacteriia; order Phormidesmidales; family Phormidesmidaceae; genus Phormidesmis. Next base: position 62,602 of record JBCBJS010000016.1, on the reverse strand, counting down.
GGAGTCGAATCAACAGAATGCACAGGCCCATTCCCTCCTCGGGCAGACGATTTCTACACCGCTCAAACAAGAGATCTTTCAACAAACTATCTCCCTAGCACGGCCCGACTTTTTAGAACATCACCGCGTTCAAGAACAGGTTTTATTCCCGGGTGCTGCCTACGTTGAGATAGGGCTAGCTGCCGGTGCGATCGCCCTCAAAACCAGTGAAATCCAGCTCAGCAGTTGGGTCATTTCTCAGGCAATGCCCCTGTCGGATGAACCGCTGTCACTGCAAACTATTCTCTCCCCAGAGGCCGAGAAGTACCGCTTTCAGGTATACAGTCAGCCGATGCAGGCAGATGCTGACTGGACACTCCACTGCGAAGGAACACTCTCTCGCACAGACGCAGCACCGCCCAACAACATCGACATTGAAGCGACCAAACGGTCGCTCAAGCCGCAAGCTGAGGACCCTTACGCCCGCTGTGAACGCTTGGGACTTGCCTACAGCGGCCCATTTCGCTGCATGCAGGCCGTATGGCGAGGCGACGGCAAGGCCCTAGGCAAAATTCGCATTCCGGAAGCCACGGACACTGCGCCCTACCGTCTCCATCCGGCCATCCTAGATGCCTGCTTCCAAACCATCATCGCGGCCCTGCCCGAAGCGCTACTGACCCAGGCCTACGTCCCTATCGGGCTAGAAGAGCTGACGGTCTATCGTGCCTTTCCCGAAGCGGGACAGGTTGTATGGAGCCAGGTGGAATGGCATTCGGGTAGTCAGGCGACCAGCTCTGCGAACGGAATTGTCACAGCAGATGTGGGGATATTCGACGGGGCAGGGCAGGCGATCGCACAGGTCTCGGGTCTCTCAGCCAAGCGCATCACGGCCACATCGTGGAGGAAGCGCTGGCACGACTGGCTGTACCAAGTCGCATGGCAGCTTGCACTGCCCTCAGAGAAGTCCGAGGCGGCCAAGCCCCAAGCGTCCCCACCCAATACCTGGCTTTTGCTCGGTCACGACGGTGCAACGCTTCAGGAGATTGCTACCAAGCTCAATGCACAAGGGCATGTAGGTATTACTGACATACTTGATACCGACAACAACTTCCAGGAAACCCTTTTACAAAGAGAGGAGAATCATTTTACAGGTGTTGTTTACCTCGCCAGTGGAGATATAGAACAAAGCTACAAAAGCGCACTTTGTCTTTCACAGGCGCTTATTTCACGGGGAATTTCTACCCGGCTCTTATTGGTAACTTGCGGAGCTAAGCATGTCCTTGAGAATGAGAAAGTCGAGCTTTCCCAAGCGCCACTCTGGGGACTGGGTAAAACAATTGCGCTAGAGCATTCCGAACTCGTTTGCACCTGCTTGGATCTCAGCGCTAGCGACACAGAATCTGAGCGAATCAACAATCTCATCACCGAACTGCAATCCACACCTTCTCAAGAAATCGCCTACCGCAATGGCGATCGCTACACCTCCCAGCTGACTCGGTACGCCTTGAATCCTCCCTTAGAGCCTCCCCAAACCACCTCTCAAACCAATTTACGGCTCCAGGTACGCACCAAGGGCACCTTAGAAAACCTCACCTGGCAGACTTCTTCACGCCAGCAGCCCGCAGCCGGTGAGGTCGAAATACAGGTGCAGGCAACCGGGCTAAACTTTCGAGATGTGCTGAGCGCGCTGGATCTTTATCCTGGGGAAGCCGGACCCTTAGGTTTAGAATGCGTTGGGAAAGTCGTCGCTGTTGGCTCAGCAGTAAGCAGCGTTGCGGTTGAAGACGTTGTCATGGCGATCGCACCTGCGAGCTTCAGCCAGTTCGTGACGGTCTCTGCCGATCTGGTGATTGCCAAGCCGAGCGAGCTGAGTGACACAGCAGCAGCCACGCTCCCAACGGCCTTTCTGACGGCACACTATGCCCTAGTTCAGCTGGGAAATATTCAGGCAAGCGATCGCATCCTCATTCACTCAGCTGCAGGCGGGGTCGGCCAGGCAGCGCTGCAAATCGCCCAGCAGGTAGGTGCTGAAATATTTGCAACGGCCTCACCTCTCAAGTGGGACAGGCTAAAAAAGCAGGGTATCACCCACATTTTTCACTCTCGGACCCTCGACTTTGCAGATGAGATTCTGGCGCAGACTCAAGGGAAAGGCGTCACGATGGTGCTGAATTCTTTTTCGGGAGAGGCGATCGCCAAAAGTCTCTCAGTCCTCTCCACCGGTGGCCGCTTCCTAGAAATTGGCAAAGCCGGTATCTGGTCAGCTGAGCAGGTGCAGCAGCACCGCCCCGACACTAGCTATCACGTCATCGACTTGGTGAGCACGACCACTCACCAGCCCGAACTCATTCAGCAAATGCTCCAGAAGCTTGTCGCCCAGGTTCAGCTCGATCAGATCCGGCCCTTACCCAGCCAGGTTTTCACCGCTGAGCAAGCCATCGAGGCGTTCCGCACCATGCAGCAGGCAAAGCACGTTGGCAAAATCGTCATCACGGCCCCTTCGCCTTGTGAACAGCCTGCCTCCTCTCAGCGCCAGGCTAAAACCATTGACGCTGAGGCCACTTACCTGATCACAGGGGGCATGGGCGCGCTCGGGCTGCAGCTAGCCCAGTGGCTCGCCGACCAAGGGGCTCGCCATCTGGCGCTGCTTGGCCGCTCGGCCCCTTTCCAATCCGCCCAGAAAAAGATTGATCAGCTCGTTCAAGCGGGTGTCAGTATTCAGCTCATCCTCACTGACTTAGCAGACTTATCCAAGCTCAAGCAGGACCTTTCTAGCCTTCTCCAACCCTCTGCGCCCTTTCCGCTCAAGGGCGTTTTTCACCTGGCCGGTCAAATAGACGACGGCGTTTTACAACAACAAACCTGGGCAAAATTTGAACGGGTGATGGCTGCAAAAGTGCACGGTAGCTGGCATCTGCATCAGCTCACCAGAGCGCACCCCCTCGACCACTTTGTTCTGTTCTCTTCTGTGGCATCTCTGCTGGGGTCAGCGGGCCAGGCAAACTACGCCGCCGCCAACAGTTTCTTAGATGCACTGGCCCACCAACGCCGTCAGGAAGGCCTCTCCGCCCTCTGTATAAACTGGGGCGCTTGGGCAGGCACTGGCCTCGCAGCAACCCCAGCAGTACAGCAACGGCTTGCCCGCAGCGGGCTCCCACTGATTGAACCTGCAGCCGGGTTTGAACTTTTGCAAGCGCTGATGAGCCATGGAGATATCGCGCAAGTCGGCGTTTTGCCAGGCGACTTGAAACAGTGGACGGGGCAGCTCACGAAACAGACTGAGGGAGACCAGCGCGCTAACTCAGTAACAGCAGATGGCATTCGGACTGGCATTCGGACTGGCATTCGGACTGGCATTCGGGAGAAAATTCAGTCGGCGGCGAAAGGCGATCGCCCAGCTATTGTGTCAGGCTACCTGCGTCAGCAAATCGCTGTCGTCTTGGGCGTTTCTGTCACCTCACTCACCGATGAACACAGCAGCTTTGTCGATCTCGGGCTCGACTCGCTCACAGCGGTAGAGCTACGCAACCGTTTGCAAACCGGCTTAGGCTGTACACTGCCAGTCACCCTCGTATACGACCGGCCAACCATAGTGGCCATGAGAGACTTCCTGCTACAAACCCTGCAGCCCGATGCCAGCAACAAAGCCGTCACCGTCGCAGAAGATACGTCTCAGGCTGAGAGACCCTCGACGGTTCAGGACGTAGAAGCGCTGACAGAAACCGAAGCTGAGTCACGCCTGCTCGCAGAACTGGAACGTATGGACTTCTAGAAAACTGACTGCTAAGAAAACTGACTGCTAACAACTATGGATGCACAAACCACATCCGCACCGGCCACTCTGCTATCGCCAACCAAGCGGGCACTGCTAGCCTTGAAAACGCTTCAGGACAAGCTCGACGCGCTAGAGCAGGCAAAACATGAGCCCATTGCTATCATCGGCATGAGCTGTCGGCTGCCCGGCGGAGCCAATACGCCCGAGGCACTGTGGAAGCTGCTGCTGAGGCAAAAAGATGCGATCGCACCCGTCCCAAAAGATCGCTGGCCCCTCGAAGCCTTCTACCATCCTGACCCAAGCGCGCCGGGCAAAGTGGTCGCCCAGTCCGGCGGCTTCATCCCCCACCTGTACGACTTTGACGCCCCTTTTTTCCGCATTTCTCCCCGCGAGGCGCTCACGCTAGACCCGCAGCAGCGACTGGCCCTCGAGCTGGGCTGGGAAGCGCTAGAAAATGCTGCGATCGCCCCAGAGACAATCAGCGCTGAGTCTGGTCAGTCGGTCGGCGTCTTCCTAGGCATTAGCAGTATCGACCACTGGCAGAAAGTGCTTGCCCAACCCCCCGAAGCGCTTGATGCCTACCTGGCAACTGGCAATACCCACAGCGTCGCTGCAGGTCGCCTCTCCTACCTACTCGGCGTCACCGGCCCCAGTATGGCTGTCGATACGGCCTGCTCATCGGCCCTGGTCGCCGTGCATTTGGCCTGCCAAAGCCTGCGAAATCAGGAATGCACCATCGCCTTGGCGGGCGGCGTCAATCGCATCATTACCCCCGCTGCCAGTATCAGCTTTTCTAAAGCGAGAATGCTGTCTGCAGACGGTCGCTGTCGCACGTTTGACCAGGCAGCAAGCGGCTTTGGTCGGGCAGAAGGTGGGGGCATGGTGGCGCTAAAGCGACTGAGCGATGCGAGGGAAGCAGGCGATCGCATCCATGCCGTCATCCTCGGCTCCGCTGTCAACCACAACGGGCGCACCAACGGGCTAACTGCGCCCAGCAGAACGGCCCAGCAAGCCGTGATTCGTCAGGCGATCGCAGCTAGCCGCATCGAAGCGGATGACGTGAGCTACATCGAGACCCATGGCACTGGTACGGCCCTAGGCGACCCGATTGAAGTCGGCGCACTCAGCGATGTTTTCGGCGATCTCTTCGGCAAGGAGCGTGGTCAAAACCCACCGGAAAATCCCATCATCCTAGGCGCCGTAAAAACCAACATTGGCCATACCGAAGCGGCTGCTGGCATAGCCGGACTCATCAAAGCTGTACTGGCCACCCAGCACCGGCAAATCCCCGCAAATCTCCATCTCAAAACGCCCAATCCAGAGATTGAATGGCATCAGCTCCCGTTCCATCTGCCAGAACAAACCCTCGACTGGCAGCCCGCCCACCAACAGCCCACAGCAGGCATCAGCGCCTTCGGCTTCAACGGCTCGAATGCCCACCTCATTCTTCAGTCAGCCCCAGCGCATCCCAGCGCTGCAGAAACTGCTGAGACGCCTCAGCTCCCTCATCTACTGCCGCTTTCAGCGCCAGATCCCACCGCGCTCAAGCAGCTAGCCGCACGCTATGCCCAGTACCTATCGGCCCATCCCAATATCTGCCTAGCTGACCTGTGCTTTACCGCGAGCATTGGGCGATCGCACTTTGCCCGTCGGCTCGCCATCTTCGCCAGCACCCCAGCAGAACTGAGACAAATCCTAATCGACGTCATCGCCGGACGCCCCCACCCGCACTGCCTACAAACCGACCACAACACTGCTGACACCCCAATCGCAATAGCCCCGGCCACAGTAGATAGCGTGCTCTGGGCCATCGGCCTGCGCTATGTTCAGCAAGAACCTATCGACTGGCAGGCCCACTATCAATCGCTCTCTTCCGCACGGGCGGACAAGCCTCCCCACCGGAAAATTGACCTACCCACCTACCCCTTTCAACGTCAGTACTATGGCCCGAATTCGATGTAGCATTAGGAACGAGAAAATAAAAATTTGGGATAGGCCGCACCTATGACTTCTCTCAATTTGGCCAAGCATGTTCGCACTCTCGGCAAGCTAGCAGCAGTCGCCCTTACCCTGGCTACTCCCGTTGCGACTGCATCCGCGCAAACAGATGCTGAGACAGCTCAACCCGTTCCTACTGTCTTTAATGAATTACCTGAGCAGGAGCAAACCGCCCTGGAAGACGGGCAGGTCATGGTTACGGCCAAGCGCTCTGGAGAAAATGGTCAGTTTGTTGCCCGCGTGCTGATTGATGCGCCCGTGACCGAAGCTTGGCAAGTGCTCACCGACTATGACAACTTTGAGCAGTTCTTACCCAACGTAGAAGATAGTCAGCTCTTAGAATCAGACGACAATCGCCGAGTATTTGAACAGCTCAACGTTATTTCCATTGTTCCTTCTGTGATTGACATTCGCAGCCGAGTGGTGATCGAATCGATGGAAAACTACCCACAGCAGGTCGATTTTAGCCTTGTCGAAGGCGATCTGAAAGTGCTGCAGGGCATCTGGAAGCTCGACCCGGTCTCTACCACAGCAGGCGAGGAAACTGAGAAGGTCTTGATTACCCATCAGGTAGATATTGACCCAGGAGATAGCTCACCGCGCGGTTTGTTTTTTAGCACGTACCGGCTGGTGCTAGAAGATGCTCTGATTGCAGCCAAGCAGGAAACAGAAAGAAGAGCAGAACAATAGGCCTTTTACGTGGCTCACGAAATGGCCAGCAGGGCAACAGATCAAAAGACAAACAGAGAGGCTCAGCATGCCATTATCACTGGCGGCTCGAGCGGCATTGGCCTAGCGATCGCGCGTCAGCTAGCCAGCCAGGGCGCACATATTTCTATCCTTGCTCGCGGTGAAGACAAGCTCCAGCGGGCCAAAAGAGACATTGAAACGACAACAAAAAACGATACACAAAGGGTGCTTATGCTACCCGCGGATGTGAGCGATCGCACCCAGGCCGAAACAGCTATCAAAACGGCGATCGCGCAGCTCGGACCGCCACACCTACTGGTGACCTCTGCAGGCATCGCCCACCCCGGCCATTTTGAAGCGATGGGGGCAGATATTTTTGAGCGCACCATGGCGGTCAATTACTTCGGCACGCTTTACTGCATTCGAGCCGCCCTTCCTGCCATGGCACAGCAGGGCAAAGGACAAATCTGCATGATGTCTTCTGGCGCAGGGCTGATCGGCATTTATGGCTACAGCGCCTACTGCCCCAGTAAGTTTGCCGTAAGAGGCCTCGCCGAAACCCTGCGAGCCGAGCTGAAGCCGATGGGTATTGGCGTAGCGATCGCCTACCCCCCCGACACCGACACGCCCCAACTCACCGCCGAAAACAAAACAAAACCCGCCGCCACCAAACAAATTACTGCCGCCGCAAAGCTGTGGCAGCCAGAAGACATCGCCCGAGTGATCCTCAGCGGTCTCGAAAGACAGGCCTTTGAAATTTCACCTGGCACAGAGATGCGGCTGCTCACCCGGTTGCACAGCCTAGCCGCTCCCCTTATCAACCCATATTTTGACCGCATTGTGGCCCGCCAATGGGTAGATGAACAATAGGGGCAGTCAGCCTATCCATGGCTCTAACAGCTGCCATCTCCAAGTGCGATCGCTCCAGGCGCATTCAAAACAATTTCATCGCTTTCGTTGCGGCTCCAGTTAGCAGCTTCAGCTAACACTGGCTCCAGCACTGTTTCCACTGGCTGCAAAGCGATTTCTCCTGTCTGCCGCCGCGCCGAGGTAGGGTCAACCTCGGACCAAGCAGCATTCAAAGCAGGGCGAACATCTTGCCACGGATGGTTGAAGGCAATGCCCTCAGCAGGACTTAGGGAGAGCCCACCTCTACCCGTTGCAAAAAATCGCCCTCGCTCCACACTGCAACCTGCCGTCAGCTGTTCATCGGTATCGTGTACCCCCTCGGGTAGCTTCACACGGGCAGCATTCGGACTCACATCAAAACCATTCACCGCCACCGTACCGCTCAGACCAAACTCAGAACTCGCCGTAATATCATCTCCGGCAGTCAGCACCTCTTGAAACTCAAGCCCCAAAAGGCGCTGAGTCGTGATTTCAATATTGCCGCCGTTTCCCTGAAAAGCGTTGGCAATAATATCGCTATTGCCTAATCCCAGAACAACCGGCGCTGAGATAGAGATATCGCCTCCATTACCAGTCCCACCGCGCGCGGAGGTTCGGATGAAGCTACCGTTACGGGCTAGCAAAAGCGACCCCGCGGTCAAATCAATTTCACCCCCGCTGCCATCTACGGTCAGCGCATCGATGTAGCCTTGGTTCAGAGAAACCTCATCCACCGTAATTTTCACCCGACCGGCATCTCCCTGCCCAAGGTTAAGCACAGATACAGCTGAATTGTCTTGAATAGATAAGTGCGGCGTCGTAATCGTGATGCTTCCTGCAGCGCCCTGCGGCGTTCCAGAAAGCCCTAGCAAAAGCTTGTAGGCCAGCGGCGGAAAGTCAACTGTAGAAGAGATGGTAGATGACGGCAGTGCCCCCAGCGGCTCACCGTCAACAACAACACGTTCTGAAGCGTCAATCACAACATTACCCGCATTTCCCTTGCCAATGCTAGAGGATGTTAGCAAGGCACTCTCTTGTAATATCAGCTCACGGGTATTCACCTGCAGATTCCCTGAATCGCCGGTCAGCCCCCCCGTATTTGCCGTCATAATGCTAGGAACGCCTGTCGGTGCAGCGCCGCTGAGCAAAATCGTATCTGCATCATCAACTGTGACATTTCCGCCCCCGCCGCTGCCTAACGTACTCGAGCCAAAGTAGCCGCCGTCCGTAATGGACAAGTGCTCCACAAAGGCCATCACCTCTCCTGCTGCGCCAGATCCTGAAATCGTAGTGGTCCCTACTGAAGTAAAAACACTGGGTGCAATGGGGACATAGCCGCGAATGTCGACCTGATCGGCATCAAGCGTCACACTGCCGCCTGCGCCGCTGCTAAAAGAGCGACTGAAAATATTGGCACCATCTTGGACAATTACCCGAGGCGCAGTCACCTTAACATTGCCCGCAGAATCTGGGACAACTGTTTCTGCGATGACCCCGCTTACAGCGCTAACCGTCGGGGTTGCCCCAGTCAGCAACAGCTGCTCGCTAGCTTGCACAGCAATGTCGCCAGCTACGCCCCCAAAGTGCTGACTCCAAACCAGAGAACCATCACTCAAGCTGACATCACGGCCCCGCATGCGGGCCGTCCCCGCCGGAGCGCCGCTGATATTCACCAGCGCCTGCTGCAATAGCGATACATCATCAAATTGTTCCACTAGGCTATAGTCAGCCGACAGTTCTCCCTCCTTCCAGGCTAGGCCAACTGTTCCAGCTGACACGCCGCCCAGTTCTACCCGTCCGCCAGCCGCGCTGACGAGTCCACCTTCTAGGCTTAGCGGCCTGCCTATCAGGCCTAGCGTTTCTCCAGCAGAAACGCTCAGTCCAACGGATGTTCCATCGTTCGTATAGGGTAAGAAAATAGGGTTGCTCGATGAGACCAAGTGACCACTTCCCTGTACCGATAGGGTACCGACCTGGCTATCTCCAACAACGGCTGTAAACTGTAGCCCAATTGGCCTGCTGACGCTCAGCAGCGGGGCTGAGTGAGGGGCGATCGCAGAGAAACTAAGCCCATCAGAAAACAGCACGCTATCAGCACTACTCGCGACAAACGAACCCGGCAGCGACAGCGTAGCACTGCCCCCAAAAGTAATTCCGTGCGGATTGATTAAAAAAAGATCCGGGTCACTGCCCCCGGTCAACTTGATCTGACCGTTGATGAAAGAGACATGGCTGCCTGTAACCCTACCAATAACTGTTTCTACTGAGCTTTGGCTGTTATCCAGCTGAAATAATACGTTAGCTGTCTCAGGCGAGAACTCAGAAAAGCTATGAAACAACGTAGTCAGTTGCTGACTGCCCCCTTCGATGGTGAAAGGAGCCGTTCCGGTCACCGTAGTTCCCACATCGGCCGCACCTAACGATGGCGCGACCGTCTGAGCCAGCGCGGGCAAAGGCCAAAACAACAATCCGACACAGACCCATAAAAACCGATAGAAACTATTGAACCAGCGTATTTTCATATGACGAGCACCCATTCCCTAACCTCAGCGGAGCAACCTTAGATTGCCCCATAAAGAGAGCCGTAGCCTACGAATAATCGCTGGCTAGTGGCTCTCTTTCCTAAACGTTTTGGAGAAATCGCTATTTCGAGCCAGGTGAATCCTGCGCCGACATGACTGAAGGCATTTGCTCTGTAAGATAGGCAACCAGGCCCTCTAGCGTAGGGTGCTCAAATAGGAAGCTAGCAGGAATAGTGGGCCCCAGCGTGTGCTCTAGCTGATTTGCTAGCTCAACAGCCATGAGCGAGTCAACGCCAAGGTCAGCGAGCGGCTGATCTAGCGCAATTTCATCGGGTGAGCTGTAGCCAAGAACATCGGCAATTTCAGATTGAATATGCCTAATCAAATGGCGGCGACGGTCCGCCAAGGGGATTTTTTTCAGCTGCTCTAGCCCCTGAAGAGAAGCACCTTTTGCCGTATCCGATGGGTCACTTACAAACTGTTCTACGATGTGCTCGAGCACCGGCAGCGAAACGCTCGGTGGGAGCTGTGCAGTGAATTTTGACCAGTCGATTGAGAAGTAGCCTGCGCGAGCAGTGGGCTGGGTGAGCAAATATTCAAGCGCCTGAAAACTCTCTTTTGATTTCAAAGGCGTAATGCCACGGGCCCGCAGACGGTCTTGGGCGCTGGGGTTGAGCTGAGCAGCCATGCCCGCATTTGCCCAAGGCCCCCAGTTAATACTGAGGCCAGGAAGGCCCATCGCTCGTCGGTGCTGCATCAGCGCATCCATAAAGGCATTAGCCGCTGAGTAATTGGCTTGGCCGGGAGAACCAATCAGAGAGGCCATGGAAGAAAAGCAGACAAAGAAGTCGAGCGGCAGCGTTTGGGTCGCTCGGTGTAGATTCCAAGTACCCTGAACCTTCGGCGACATGACCCGGGAAAACTGTTCCCAGGAGAGTTGAGAAAGTAATCCATCTTCCAAAATACCCGCCGCGTGAATGATGCCTTTTAGTGGTGGCAGATTGTCTATCGCGCTGGCTGGCGGGTTGTTTTCTTGTGTATTATCTTCTGGCAGATTGTCTACGGTGCACTGCGCAATGATGCTTGCAACATCTGACGGCTGTGAGATATCTCCTAGCGCAACTGATATGTGAGCGCCTAAGGCTTCCAAAGAGCGAATCTCAGCTTGCGCTTGGGCAGAAGGTGCTCTTCTGCCAGTGAGGATGAGATGTTTGCCGCCTTGTGTCACCAACCACCGAGCAACTTGGAGCCCTAGTGCACCTAGCCCGCCAGTAATCAGGTAGGTGCCACGGCTGCCCACGGGAGAAGCAATATTCTGGCCGGATGCATTGAGCTTTGGAAAGGTGAGAACAACTTTACCAATGTGCTTAGCCTGCTGCATGTGTCGGAAGGCCTGGGGGCTTTCTTCAATAGGAAATGTTTTGATAGGAAGCGCATGAAAATAGCTGTTGTCGAAATGTTCACTCAGCGTTTGCCAGAGCTGATGAATGAGTGATGGATCTGCTTTGGTGACTTCACCCAAATCGAAAGGATAGTACGCTACATCAGGATAGGTTTGCTGTACTTTTTCCGCGTCCCAGATGCCGATTTTCCCAAGTTCTACAAAACGTCCGGTACAAGAAAGTGCGGCAAAGCTCGCATCTATAAAGTCACCATTTAGGCTGTTGAGCACCACATCAACACCTTGCCCTGCCGTGATTTGCATAATCTGGTCTGCAAAGTCTAGAGTGCGAGAATTCATCACGTGGGCAATGCCCTGCCCCTTCAGGAAGTCCCACTTACTCGGGCTGGCGGTTGCGAAAATTTCTGTACCTGCTTGCTTTGCGACCTGGACGGCAGCTTGGCCAACGCCACCGGCAGCCGCATGAATCAGAACTCTATCTCCCGGCTGTAGGTTAGCCAGATGCTGGAGACCGTAGTAAGCCGTCAAAAAAGCTAGGGGAAGCGTAGCAGATTCGGCAAAGTTGAGCTGTGTTGGCTTGGGAATGACAAACTCGGCGCGGGTAGTGACAAAGCGGCTGACGCCATCGGTGAGCATAGTCGCTATCACGTCGTCTCCAATTTGCAAGTGAGAAACCGCCTCACCAACAGCGACAACTGTCCCTGCACATTCAAAGCCAAAGGTGAGCTGGCTGGCTTCCGTGATGCCGAGATGCTCTGCGTAGTAATCTTTTAGCAAGCCTAGAACATTGAGCACATCGCGGAAGTTGAGTCCTGCGGCAGCGACCTGGATTTCTACCTCGTGGGGAGTCGGCGATCGCCGCTTGAGAGCCTGCAGCGCCAAATTATCTATCAGGCCATATTCGCTGAGCTGCAGCCGAAAAGACTGGCCGTTGGGAATGGTTAGTCGGCTACTGGATGCTGTCTCATAGGCGGCTAGTCGGGCCACGTAGCGTTCTTGACGATAGGCAATTTGGTCTTCTTGGTCGGGCGACGATAGTTCTTTTACGAGCTCTTTTATGAGCTCTTTTATGAGCTCTTTTATGAGCTGCGGTGCAAGATTTCCTTCCGGTGTGGCAGGCAGGTCGATTCTTCGGCATTTTAGCTCGGGATGCTCTAGAGAGATCACCCGGCCAAAGCCCCAAAGAGAGGATTGTTGTACGCAAAGCGGAGATTCATGGTCAAGACTCTGCGCGCCCTGGGTAATGAGCGTGAGCGCAGGCTTGCTGCGGGCCTTCATCAGCGCCTGTACTAGATGCAAAAGGGAAGCGCAGCCCAGCGCTTGAGCATCTTCTAAATCTTGCAGGCTATCGGAGGTGCTGCTATCGGTCCCCCATAAATGAACGACGCCGTGGATAGAGCTGTATTGGGCTAACACTGACTGGACGAACTGATAAAAATCTTCTGGATTTGTAGGGTCGATTCTATATTGTTGTTCATCAATCTGCTGATAGTGTGTGCTGGGTGAAACAAGCACACACTGACCATCTTGTTGATGGAGTTGTTCAATTAGCTGCTGGCTGATGCTGTTTTCTGAGTGGAGGATGATCCAGATTTTAGAAGCAGGCTGTATGAGGGGGTTAGGTTCTGAGGAAGGTGTGAGGGGCGATCGCACCCAGCCTAGCTTGTATAGTGCAGGCGGCTTTTCGGGCTGAAGCACACGCATCAGTAAGTCTCGGCTGGTACAGTTGAGCTTCAGTCCATTTATTTGGGCAATCAGTGCACCTGTGGGGCTTAGTAGCTTCACATCTGCAGTCAGCTGCCGGGCCTGCGCCTCTACAGTCTTCCGAATAGTGCCAACAGCCCAAAGCTTCTGGCTCACAGGGCCATACAGCTGTAATCGGTCTATCCCCGCAGGCAGGTAGATATCTTGGTGAGCGCTCTCACCGATGGCAGCAGCTAGGACTTGAAAACTAGCATCTAGCAAAACTGGGTGTAGCTGGTAGCGATCGCTCTTTTCGACCACAGTCGCAGGTAGGGAAATTTCCCCAAGCGCTTGGTATGGCGCCGCCCACAGCTGTTGAATAGCCTGAAAGTCTTCGCCGTATTCCAGCCCCCTTTTATGCAGCCGGGCGTAGTAGCTCTCCGCGGGAATCTGCTGTAGGAAATTAGCTCTGCAAGTCTCTAAGTCTACTGGCGCAGGAAGAGTGCTTTCCACAGTCTGAACTTTTCCCTGAGCATGGCACCGCCATTTCTCCTGTGAAGGTGGCCCTTCGGCTGTCGTTTCTGTTTCTAGGCTAAAAATCTTAAACGTATACACATTGTTCTCTTCTGGCGTGAGCACAGTTTGAACCGTTAGCGGGCTGTCTTCTGGCAAGATGAGGCCCCTTTGAATAATAACCTCTGTGAGCGTAAGAGAGGCCGTTTGAGAAATTTGCGTAGCCGATAAAACGCTGTGGCCAGCCGCTAAGGCTATTTCTAAGTAGGCGGTCGCAGGGAAAATCGCCTGGGCAAACACTCGGTGGTGAGTAAGATAGGCGGGCTGCTGGACGCTGAGCTGGGTTTGGAACTGGGTGGGAGGAATGGGGGAAAGGAGCTTTTGGCCGATTAGGGGGTGAAGGTGGGGGAAGCGAGGAACCCCTGGGGGGGCCGGGGGAGAGACCCAGTAGCGTTGACGTTGGAATGGGTAGGTAGGTAGGACGACTTTTTGACGAGGATATGGCCTGTCGAAGCCTGCCCAGTCGATTTTGACGCCGCTAATGTACAGATAAGTGAGCGTTTGCAGAATGTGTTGCCAGTCGTTTTGATGTTGCGCTGCCGGTTGATTAGCCGGTTGATTAGTCTGTTGCGCTGCCGGTTTGTTGGCTACAGGGCGGAGGCTAGGTAGCCAACTATGAGAGGTCTCTGCAGGTAGGCACTGCTTGGCCATGCCCAAGAGTATGGGCTTAGGACCAATTTCTACGTAGAGGCTGTAGCTTTTTTGATGCAGCGTGGCGATGCCGTCGGCAAATCTGACGGGTTGTTTAATATGTTGGACCCAGTAGTCTGGGGTGGCAATTTCTTGGTGAATAAGCTGGCCCGTGAGGCAGGAGACGAAAGGGATTGCGGGTACGCTGTAGGTAATGCTTTTAGCGATCGCTTCGAAGTCTCTGACCATGGGCTCCATTAGGGGAGAATGGAAGGCATGGGAGACGGCGAGGAATTTGTTCTTGATGTTTTGCCCGGTGAGGGAAGCTGCGATCGCGCTTACGGCCTCACCCTCACCAGAAATCACAAGGCTGCTCGGTCCATTGATCGTCGCAATGCTGACTTTGCCTTCGTAGGGTGCAATCCAAGCTTCGACCTGTTCTGGCGTCGCCAGTATAGACAGCATCTTGCCGCCGGTGGGTAAGGCCTGCATCAGTCGGCCCCTTTCCGCGATGAGCTTCAGTCCATCTTCTAGGCTAAAGACGCCTGCAATGCAGGCCGCTGCGTATTCGCCGACGCTGTGACCAAGCACGACATCGGGCACAATCCCCCAAGACTGCCAAAGCAGGGCAAGCGCATATTCGATTGAGAACAAAGCAGGCTGCGTATTGGCAGTTTGGTTCAGCGACGCTTGCGACACAGATTCGCTGGTTGAAGTTTCCGCTAGTAAATCGGGATACAGCAGGCCTATCAGAGAGAGGCCCATGCCTGAAAGGATATCGGCGCAGCGATTAATGGCATCCCGAAAGATTGGCTGGGTTTCGTAGAGCTGGCGACCCATGTTTGTGTATTGGGAGCCCTGGCCTGTGAAAAGAAAGGCAATTTCTGGGGGTTTCTGTTGGGGAGTATGACCTGTGATGATGCCTGTTGTAGAGGTCGTGAGAGTGGCAGTGTGTGCGATCGCTTCCAGCTGTTGCTGCAATAGCTCGGTTGAGGCCGTGGTGATGGCAAGGCGATGGGAAAAGTGCGATCGCCCTGCATTTGCGGTGTAGCAGATATCTGCAACAGATAGCTCATCATTCGCCTGTAGCCAGTCCCGATATTGCGCAACCAGTACGCTAAGGGCATCTTCGCTTTTGGCAGAGAGCGTCAGTACATGTAGCGGCCTCTGAAGGCGCGGGTCATCTTTCACCGCGCTCAGATTATTGCTCAGATTAGCGCTCAGACTAGAAGGCGCTTCAGCGACAATCACATGGGCATTCGTCCCACCAAAGCCAAACGAACTGACCCCCGCAATGCGCGATTTCCCCTCGGCGGGCCAAGGCTGGCACTCTGTTGGAATCCTCAGCGGCGAAGTCTCCAGCTGAATGTACGGGTTGACTTTCTGAAGATGTAAGTGCGGTGGAATCTCTTTGTGCTTTAGCGATAGCAACACCTTGATCAAGCCTGCGATGCCAGCAGCAGGCTCCAAATGACCAATGTTTGTTTTCACTGAGCCCAGCCAACAGGGCCGACCCTTCTCTCGAGTTTCCTGGAAGACCGCCTTCAGCGCATTGACTTCAATCGGATCTCCCAGGGAAGTTCCCGTACCATGGGCCTCAATATAGTCCACCTGTGCGTCGCTGATACCCGCATTCGCCTGCGCCTGCCGAATCACCTGCTGCTGCGCCAAACTGTTTGGCGCGGTGAGCCCGTTACTACGGCCATCTTGATTGACCGCTGACCCCTGGACAATTCCCAAAATGGTATCTCCATCCTGCTGCGCCGCCGAAAGTCTCTTCAGGGCAACCATGCCACAGCCCTCACTGCGCACATAGCCATCCGCACTGGCATCAAAGGTTTTGCAGCGCCCATCGGCAGCGAGCATTTGCGCCTGAGAAAATGTCACCGTCAGCTGCGGGTCCAAGATTAGATTGACACCGCCTGCCAGCGCCAAGTCGCATTCGCCCAGTCGCAAATTTTGACAGGCCTGATGCACAGCCACCAAAGACGAAGAACATGCCGTATCCATAGCGCAGCTCGGACCATGCCAATCCAACAAATACGACAGCCGATTGGCAATGATGCTAAAAGCATTGCCCGTGCCGTAGTACACGTCTTTATTCAGCTGGGTGCCCTGCAGCCGCGAATAGTCGCCATTGCTCACCCCTAGGAAAATGCCTGACTGGCTACCAGCAAGCTGCTCTGTTGCTAGGCCAGCATTTTCCAGCGTTTCCCAACACACTTCAAGCAGCAGTCGCTGCTGCGGATCCATGTGGGTAGCTTCCCGAGGAGAAATACCAAAAAACTTAGGGTCGAACTGATCTATCTGCTTGATAAAACCACCCCACCGCACCGCGTCTTCTGCCTCAGAAGACGCGGCTTCCTCTATCTGCGACGGGTCCCACCGGGATAAGGGAACTTCGGTAATGGCATCTTGCCCTTTACGGAGAAGCTGCCAAAACGCCTGAACAGTAGGCGCACCTGGGAAGCGACAGCCAATTCCCACAACCGCGATAGGAGTGTGAGCATCTTCTTGAGGGCTAGGAGATTGCTTTATGGGGATAGCAGCAGTCGTGCCATCATCGAGAACAAGCTGCCGAGAGAGCGCCTCAGTCGTCGGGAAGTCGTACACGATGGTGGGCAAGACAGGACGCTTGAGCCAGGCTTCTAGTTCTCCAGAAATTTCTACGACCTGCACGGAATCTAGGCCATAGCTCGCCAACGGTTCCTGCCGGGCAATATCTGTTGGCTGCAATTGCAGACGCTGGGCGATTCGGTGCGTTAGCCAAGTCTCCACTGCCTGAATTTGTTCTTTTATGTCTAAATTTGACAAGTCTACAGAAAGATTTTCATCTACAGATACATCTAAACGCTTTGGCAGTAGCGCTCTCTCCCACTGAAAGGCAGCGGCTAGGTGACCATCTAAAAGCTGCAAACGACACTTTTTTCGCTGGACCTTACCACTAGATGTTTTGGGCAAGCTACCCGGCTTGATGAGATGAATCGCGTGAACTTGCAGCTCGTGCTCTGCGGAAATAGCTCGGCGAATAGCCCAAATAATCTTTTCAGAGAGGGGGTCCTCCTCTGCCTCGGTTTCCAGCTGTCGCAAGTAGGCACGCTTAACTTCTTGAACCACAATCAGCTGTTCTTCTGATGCAACTTCTGCAGAAAAAGCAGCACACCCATTGGCCTGCAGCGCATCATGGGCCGTTTCCACGGTGAGCTCGATATCCTGGGGATAATGATTACGCCCGCGAATGATGATGACATCTTTGAGGCGACCGGTAATGAACAGGTCTTCCCCTTTCAGAAAGCCCAGATCGCCCGTGCGCAGGAAGGGACCTGCTTCAGTATCTGCGGTACAAGCTTGAAAGGTCTGCTCCGTTTGTGCAGGCTTCTCCCAATAGCCCTGCGCAACGCTTTCACCTTTCACCCAAATTTCACCAATCTGGCTGGGCTCGCACACCCTAAGCGAGTCTGGATCAACAATCTTCACATCGTAGTCTAGCCAGGTGTGGCCACACCCTACGACCCGTTTACTTTCAGGCGAAGGAGACTTTTCAACCACTTGGCCACGCTCTAGGGCACTGCGGTCTATTGAAAGAACAACCGAATCAGACGCTCGATTGCCTCCGGTAACCAGCAGGGTCGTTTCTGCCATACCGTAGCAGGGATAAAAGGCGTTGGCCTTGAAGCGACTAGCTGCAAAAGTAGTGGAAAACTGCTCCAGGGTTTCGGGGCGAATGGGTTCTGCGCCGGTGAAGGCTAAATCCCATGAGCTAAGGTCTAGCGCTGCGAGCTGTTCGGGCTTAGCGGTTTGGGCGCATAGGTCGTAGGCAAAATTGGGGCCACCGCTGGTGACGGCCCGGTAGTGTGAGATGGTCTGTAGCCAGCGAATGGGCTTTTGGAGGAAGGCAACAGGAGAGAGCAAAACAACGGTGCCACCCCCATAAATAGGCTGAAGGACACCGCCGATGAGGCCCATATCGTGGTGGAAGGGAAGCCAGGAGACACCGATGTGGTCAGGGCTGCTCTCAAAGCAGGTGTAGATGATTTTGCTGTTGTAGATGAGGTTGCGATGGCTGACCATGACGCCCTTGGGGGTGCCGGTGGAGCCGGAGGTGTATTGGAGGAAGGCGAGGCTGTTGGGTGAGGGGGAGTGGGGAGTGGGGAGTGGGGGAGTGGGGGAGTGGGGTGGGGAGGGGTCGGTGGCGAGCAGGGTGATGTCTGGTGAGAAGGGGGAGGGGTGCCAGTTCTTTTTGAGGTCGGTGAGGACTTTGTCGGTGGTGAGGGCGAGGGTGGGCTGGCAGTCTTGGGCGATCGCCTGAAGGCGGTCTAGGCTCTGGTTGCGGCGGGGGGGATAGGCAGGGACGGCGATAATGCCTGCGTAGAGACAGCCGAAGAAGGCGGTGATGAAGTCTAGGCCAGCGGGATAGAGGAGGAGGGCGCGATCGCCTGGCGCTGCCTGTTCGAGGAGCTGAGCAGTAATCTGTTCAGCTTTGTGGTGCAGGGCTGCGTAGGTCAGGCGAGACTGTTCGGTTTCGCCGTTTTCTAGAAAAATGTAGGCCGTTTTTTGAGGGTGCTGGTCAGCCCGATATTTCAACAAGTCGACAAAGTTAGTGATGCTGGCGTCTAACATTGTTGTTTTTTGGCGAGGTTGTTTTTTGGCGAGGTTGTTTTTTGCGAGAGCGTTTTTGAAAGGGGGCTGTTGAATCGGGCTTTGAAGCGTGTTTCTAGTTGCTATAAGAGAGCGGTAGCAGGGGCTAGGACGGGCTTTCAATTAGGTCTGGTGCAAGCAGGATGCCTTCGGCAATGTCTTCGTGCTGCCACTGAGCGATGATGTTCAGCTCGCCTGCTAGGTATTTGGCTTTGCAGGCGCGGCGCTGGGTTTTGCCGGTGGGGGTTTTGGGGGTGCTGCCGGGGCGGAGGAGTGCGATCGCATGGGGCTCTAGCATGTGGTGCATCCCCAAGTTCAGCCGAATCGCACCGATGACTTCTTCGACGTTGAGGTTTCTGATATGGCGAGACTCCACTTCTTGCACAATTGCCAGCCGCTCTTCACCCCCGACCTCTATGCCAAAGGCCGCAACGCCACCGGGGCGGAGGCTGGGATGGCTGGTTTCTACGGTCGCTTCAAGAAAGTGGGGGTAGTGATTGTTGCCCCAGAGAATGATCAGATCTTTGAGGCGTCCGGTGATGAAGAGTTCACCGTTTTGAATAAAGCCCAGGTCGCCCGTTCTCAAAAAAGGCCCTTCTGATGTGTCTGCAATGTATGCGTTGAAGGTCTGCTGGGTTTCTTCCGGCTTGTTCCAATAGCCTTGAGCCACGCTCCCGCCCCCAACCCAAATTTCACCCACCTGATCTGCTGCGCATCGCTCAAGCGTGTCTGGGTTCACAATAGCGACCGGGTGATCTTCGATTAGCTGCCCGCAGCCAGTGACTGTTCTACTTTCAGGGCTGCTGTCGCTGGTGGGGTCTAGTTTGTTTTGCTCTAACGGGCTGCGGCGAAACTGCTTGACGACGGGAGGCTCGCTGCGGCCGCTCATGGCGATCATGACGGTGGTTTCGGCCATGCCGTAGGCCGGTGAGAAGGCCGTTTGCTGAAAACCTGCAGGCGCGAAGGTTTTGGCAAATTTGTCTAGGGTATGGCTGAGGACAGGCTCTGCGCCATTGACTGCGATTGCCCAGCTGCTCAGGTCCAATTGTGAAATTTGCTCAGGGGTAATCTTGCGACAGCACAGATCGTAGGCAAAATTGGGGCCGCCGCTGGTGGTGCCGCGATAGCGAGAAATCGCCTGTAGCCATCGAAAAGGCTTCAAGATAAAGTCTACTGGAGACATCATGACAACAGGGCCGCCTGCATACACAGGCTGAATGACCGCACCGACCAGACCGAGGTCATGGTAAAGGGGAAGCCAGCAAATACCGATATCTTTTTCGGTGTATTGGCAGGTCTTGTAAATGAGGTCCAGATTATCCAGCACGTTGCCGTGGCTGATCATGGCCCCCTTGGGGAGACCCGTAGAACCGGAGGTGTATTGCAAATAAGCCAGCGTGTCGCGCTCTAATGCGGGCATTTGCCAGGTATCGGCATTGGCAGGGTCTAGCTGGTCAGTGGCTATCCAGTGAACCTGATCGAGGGGCGCTGTGGCGGCAAAGGTTTCCTGGCTCTGGGCAAGGAGAGCGCCAGTCGTTAGGGCAAGGCGAACTTCGGCATTGACGGCTTTGTATTGGAGCTCTTGTAGCAGAGATTCATTGAGGGGGGGCCAGGCAGTTATGGCGATCGCACCCGCATACAAACAGCCGAAGAACCCGGTTACAAAGGCTAACCCGTCAGAAAGCGGGTAGGTCAGCAGCACGCAAGAGCCCGCAGCATTGAGCGACTGAAGCCGGGATGCAATCGCCCTAGCCTGCC
Source organism: Cyanobacteria bacterium J06626_6 (assembly GCA_038523095.1). GTDB lineage: Bacteria > Cyanobacteriota > Cyanobacteriia > Phormidesmidales > Phormidesmidaceae > Phormidesmis. The sequence goes on along the minus strand of JBCBJS010000016.1, from coordinate 42,066 downwards.
GGTCTAGCTGGGCATAGGTCAGCCGCCCACACTCAGTTTCACCATTTTCTAAACCGATATAGGCAACCTGATTCGGCTGATGCTGCGCTCTGTATCGCAAAATTTTGACTAGGGAGCCGCACTGGTCGAGCTGACTAGGCGCGCTGTGAGTCAATAGGGTAGGCGAAGAATCTGGGAAGCCGGAAGCCATGGGAGCAGTCAGTGAAAGTACTGATAATGTAGGGGGATTATAGCCCGCCAAAAGGGCTCTCTCCAAGCAGCTACTCTAAATGCATTCGCAGGTAGCTACTGTCAGCGTCCGTCAGACCGCGCAAAACTCAAGAAGGAAACCTTTAGACGTTTGTAAGCCACACGTCGAGCTTGAGACACCTGTCGCTAGAATGTTAATGCAGCTAGACCTATTTTTGACATGTCTTCATCGACTGAAAGCCGTCAGCGGGCAATCGCACTTATTGAGCAACTATCAGAAACAAGGTTGCCTGCTGTTGTTCAGCTTCTAGAGCTTCTGAGTAGCCCTGTGGAGCAGCAGGTCAGAATTCAAGAAGAAAGTCGTCTGCTTAAAAAGATTGAGCAGCAGCTTCCCGAGGCAGAACAAGCACAGCTCGATGACTTACGGCAACGCTGCGAATGGGAACAGCTCACCGACGAAGAGCATCAAGCGTTAATTCGGTATGAAGATCACCAAGAGCAATTCAGAGTTGACAGATTATCTGCACTGATAGAGCTAACGAAATTAAAAGGGCTCGATCTCATCGACCTAAACCGAACATTGCAGCCTGACTCACGTACAGAAAATCAAAGTAATAATGCCGCCTAATCCTGAGCGGATATCAGCGGCTCTCAGGCGAGACGTTGCTCAGCGAGCAAAGCAACGGTGCGAGTATTGCCTATGTCCTGACGAGTTTTCGCCTAATAGTTTTACCATTGACCATATATATCTAAGGGTTCTGGGCGGAGAAACCGCGTTTGGCAATTTGGCTTGGGCTTGTTTTGGCTGTAATGGCAGAAAGCATATAAAGACAGAAGGTAGTGACCTGGATACCGGCGTCACTACAAAATTGTTCCATCCCCGCAAACAAGCTTGGCTGGCACACTTTACCTGGGATGAAGCAGAAAATACTTTCATCGTCGAGAAAACAGCTTGTGGTAGAGCCACAACAGCGACGCTGTCTCTGAATAGAACAGGTGTTGTAAACCTGCGAAAGCTACTCAAGTCAGTTGGGTCACATCCTCCTTCTCAGATATGAAAACACCATGAAAATTGCCAGATCCACGTTTCAGCCACTGCCGCAGTCGCTGAAAAACCGTAGGGTTGCGTTCTGGTTTGGCCTTAGCTTCATCGCCCCGATTTACTACGGCTTTGTTTCTTTTTGGTATGCCACTTCCTTTTCCTACATCGTTCAGGACGATGCGCGCTATCACATTGTCTGGATGCAGCGGCTAATTGATCCGGCGCTGTTTCCCAATGATGCGATCGCAGATTACTACGATGCGATTCAAGGGGTCGGCTTTAGGGCCTTTTATCGGGGGGTGGCGGCTCTGGGCATTGAGCCGCTTTTTTTTGCAAAGGTGCTGCCGTTGCTGCTGGCGCTGGTGGCAACGGCCTATCTGTTCTGGGTGGCACTACTGGTGCTGCCAGTACCCACCTGCGGCACGCTCACAACGCTGATACTAAACCAGAATATTTGGGTCAGAGACGACCTGATTTCTGCTTCGCCCCGGGCATTTGTGTATCCGCTTTTCTCAGCTTTTTTGTACTATCTGCTGAAGGGTAATCGGGTGGGGATTTTGGTGTCGCTGGGCATTTTGGGATCTTTTTATCCGCAGATGGCGCTGGTGAGCGTGGGGCTGTTGACAGTGCGGCTGGTGCGGTGGCGGGGCATTAGGCCGGTATTTTCAAAGCGATCGCCAGACTATGCTGTGTGGCTGATTGCGCTGGTGATGACGGGGGGAACGCTGCTGCTGTTTTCTCACCAGGTGGCTGAGCAGGCTGGCAGACTGGCGTCACTGGCAGAGATGAAAGCGTGGCCGGAGTTTCAGCCCGGTGGCCGGGGAGGATACTTTGGCTATCCGTGGCTGCTTTTTTGGTTTGATGGGCTAAGCGGGCTGCGCTTTCCGCTGTTTCCACCGATTATTTGGCTGGGGGCAATGCTGCCGCTGGTGGTGTGGGGAGTGCCGGACTTTTTTGCTAAGGCGTTTCCGCTGTCGGGGGCGATTGCGCCTAGCGTGCGCGTGCTGGGTCAGCTATTTGTCACGTCGGTAGGTTTGTTCTTGTGTGCTCACGCTATTTTCCCAACGCTGTTTTTGCCGAGTCGCTATAGCTTTTACAGCATGCGGTTTGTATTGATAATTGCGGCTGGGGTGATGCTGACGCTGGTGATGCAGTGCTGGGTGGGGTGGCTGAGCGAGCAGTGGCAGAGGCGAGGAACGTGGAGCCTGCCAGAGACTGGGCGGATTGTAGGCAGTGTGGGGTTTGCGATCGCTGTACTCATCACGCCCGCAATTCCCCAGCTATTTCTCACCGGCCAAAGCTGGCACATCGGCAAACCCGAAAGCATTTACGACCACATTTCCCAATCGCCCAAAGACAGCATGATCGCCTCTCTCGTGCGTGAGGTAAACGACAATGTGCCTGCCTTTTCGAAACGGTCGGTGCTGGTGGGCCGAGAATTTGTGCTGCCCTACCACGTTGATTTCTACGGAGAGATGCGTCAGCGCATGCGGGATTTGGTAACGGCGCAATACAGCCCGGCGCTATCAGAGGTTCAGACTTTTATCGATGCCTACGGCATCGACCTGTGGATTTTGGCGCGGGAATTTACCGATGCGGACTATCTCAATCAGCAAGACTGGCTGCTCCTCAGCCTAGAGCGCGGGGCGGTGATCACAGCAGACAAAGGGCTAGAGGATGGTGTGAAACCGGCCTTAGTACGCATTATTCCGCAGTGTGAGACGTTTAGCAGCAAAGAGCTGATTGTGTTGGATGCAGGCTGTATTTCGGATTTGGAGTGAGCTTGCAATCAACGCAAGTCTGAAATCTATTCTGCAATCAATCAGCAGGTGACTCCACCGCTGGCAGTCTCTCCGTCCAAGTCAGTGTATAGGGCGCCTCGGTAAGATACTGCGCCCCGCGCGCTTGAAGGTAGGGGCGATAGACTTCGTTATCCGCTAGGTGCACTTCAAAAAACGCCGTGGCCAGCGTTCGATGGTAGCCTTCGGCGATGGGTCGAATATTTTCCCAGTCGGCGGCGGGTTGATTGGTGAGCCGGTTTACCACTTCTAGGGTGATGCGGGCGTGGGGGAGACCGGATGTGATGGTGAGGTAGCGATCAGCTTCTGGGTCTGGTGAACCGGTCAGCCAGGAAAACGCGGGCAATTGCTCCACGACGAAGGGGGTGAGAATGTCTTGGTCGGCGGCTTCCCAGAGAACCGGACCGGCAACTTGGGCGAGCCCAGCTGGGCCATAGAGGCTACGGCTAAAGGGCACAAAGACGTGGATGGCTTTGATGCGGTCGTCTTTAAGATTGGCGGCAGCGATCGCACTGTCATCTAGCTCTAGGGCCCGGCACTGATACAGCAGTGAAATATTGAACAAGCTAGAACGGGTTTCGCAGGCAGTTTGCAAATGGTCGCGATCAATCTCTGCGCCAGCAAGGGCCAGGGCAGTGGTGCCGCCGAAGGAGTAGCCGAATGCACCGGCCTGCTCAGGATTGAGGGTACCGTCAAAGAGTTCTGCATTGAGGCGAGTGAGCTCATCGAGAACGAAACTAACGTCTTGGGGGCGATCTAGATATTCAGCGGGCTCAAAGTTTTCTGACTCTAGGCCGTTGTAAAAGTCTTTGAGGCGTTCGCGATCGCTCCCCGGATGATCCAGCAGGGCCAAGGCAAAGCCATGGGTTGCCAGATGCTCGGCCAGCTCTCTGAAGCGATCGCGCCTGGCACCTAGCCCATTGGACACTACAATCACCGGCAGACTAGCAGAATCTACTGGCATCTGCGGCGTGTAGATATCGACGGGAATGGTGCGATCGCGTTCGGCATCTTCTAGGGTGAGGGTACGAACGGTGAAGCCAAGGTCGCCGGGTAAACGAGGATCGGGCAGGGCGGCGAAATCGACCGAAGGTTCTGTCGCTGCGATCGCGTTTGTTTCTGCCGCGAGCTGCTGCACAACCTGCTGGGTTTGCCCGAGTAGGCCGCCCAATCTGCCAACGAGTGACAGCATCTGCCCCACATCGACTTTTATATCAGTGGGCAGATGCTCTAGAAAGGTAATGAGTGAAAGGCCCTCTGGATCAGCCGCAGCCAGTGTGAGCGCAGCCCGCAACGATTTAAAGCCGTTGCGCCCAGAATCTGTTCTGACCAGCTCGCCAATTTCGGTGAGTAGCTGTACGCCTGAGCGAGTGTAGGAAAATCGATTGGCCAAGACCGGATCAAGCTCGTAGCTGGCGCTCAGCGCAGTTTGGAACTGAGCCTGCGCGCCGGGGCCAAGCCGAGAGAGCACGGTCTTTAAATCGCCTTCTGCGACGCCGGTTGCAGCGTAGGTCTCGAGGTCGGCTTTGGTAATCGAAAACTGAAAAGGGCCGTACGTGAGGCGAATACGCTCAGCGGCCTGAACAGCAAGCGGGGTAGATAGTGCGATCGCCAGACTTAAGCCAAGACCGCCGAGCTGCCGGGTTATGGCAGCTCGACAAGCAGGGTTAAACCGTCGAGTAAAGCGCTGAAACATTGGAGCTGAGATGGTTAATGTTTGGCGTATAAGATCATACACAAATGTATCTTTTCTTTTTTGGGGACGGTGGCCAATTCTGGGCACTAGCCTGCTGTCGCAAACTGCGGCAAGGTAGATAGGGTAGTAGAACAAGCGCGCTCAACAGAAACACATATGAATACTGCAACAGAAGTAGTCTGGTTTGCTGGCTGGTTTTTGGTTGCCTTTGTGTTCGCAAGCCTCGTGGAATATTGGCTGCACCGGCTGATGCATATTTTTCCTCGCGCAATTGGCGCGGTACATGTCCGCCACCATCAGGAAAACACCGGCCAAGGCTTTTGGCTGGAGTTTCGAAACTACGTGGTCGGCACTGCGCCGATGATGGCAACGATGTTTTTGTTTTCCTGGCAGATAGGGCTGAGCTGCACGCTAGGCGGCCTATCCTACGCGGCATTCGCGGCCTACGCCCATCAGCTCCAGCACGACAACCCCATCAAGTGCGACTGGATGGACATGCCCGTGCACTACGTGCATCACAAGTACGACCAGTGGCATCACAACTTTGGCTTAGCAGTGGACTGGTGGGACCGGGTATTTGGCACCTATCAGCCCAAGGAATGGCTGACAGCAGACGAGCTTGGCGGGTCGTCGCGGGGTCGGATGAGGATTAAGTGGTGGTAGAGGGGCGGTTGCTACTGCGGGCGCTGCTAAAGGCAGGGACTGTTCTACTGCTGGTATACGGACTGGTCTGCCTAGCGCTGTGGCGCTATCAGTCGCGGCTAATGTTTTTCCCAGCGGCTGAGCTTAGAGGCACCCCAACGGATGTGGGCCTGGCCTACGAGGAAGTCTGGCTACCGGTGGGACAGGGCAAAGTTCACGGCTGGTGGATACCCGCTGAGGACAAGTCTGCGCCCGCCGTGCTGTACCTACACGGCAACGGCAGCAACATCGGCGACCTAGCCGAGCGGGCACTGCTGCTACACCGACTTGGCTGCAGCGTCTTCTTAATTGACTACCGGGGATATGGGCTCAGTTCTGGGCCATTCCCCAACGAGCAGCAGGTCTATGAAGATGCGGCAGCGGCCTTCCAGTATCTGAAGCAAGTGCAGCAAGTGCCCAACGAACGCTTAATTCTGTATGGACGCTCAATAGGCGGTGCGATCGCCATCAACCTAGCCAGCCAGCAGCTCGAAGTAGCAGGCGTCGTATTAGAAGCCACATTTACCTCAATGCAGGCCATGGTACAGCGGCAATCCCAATGGCAGTGGCTACCCGTAGATCGCTTGCTAACGCAGCGGTTCGAGTCCTTAGAAAAAGTGCGATCGCTACAAGTGCCCATCTTACTCATGCACGGCACAGCCGATAACATAGTGCCCTCCGAAATGAGCCAGACACTGTACGACGCAGCACCCACAGCGGAAAAAACCCTGCTCTGGGTAGAAGAAGCAACCCACAACAACTTACCGCTGGTCGCAGGCGATCGCTACAACCAAGCCATAGCCACCTTCATAGAACGGTATGCTAAATAGCATCAAATTAAAGCAGGGCTCCACCCAGGAACTGTACAACCAACCCGCCACTGCAGCCCACATTACTTTCAGAATTTTTTAGAACGCGTTCTAAAAAATTCTGAACACCCACCGGCCACCCCCTCACCCGTCACCTCCCACCGAGCACTCCCCTAGGGGGTTGTAGGGTGGCCTCCCACCCTGCCCGAAGGGGTCTAGGGGGCGGCGGCAAGCCCCCTCGGCAGCCCATCTAGCTCCCACCCACCCCCTCAAAAAACACACATGCCTCCCTCCACCCCAGCGGATTTCTCCCAACGCCGTCTCTGGGTCTGGCTAGTAGCCGTCTGCATCGGCCTAGGAATCACCTTCAGAGTATCCAACCTAGCCCAGCCAGTGTACTGGGTAGATGAAATCTCAACATCCATGCGAGTATCCGGCTACACCCGAGCAGACGTTCGAGCCCAGGTAGCCACAGCCGCAGCCCTCAGCCCAGCAGACCTGCTGCAGTTTCAACAAATTCGCCGCGATCGCCCAGCAACAGACTTAGTTCGTGTCCTATCCCTCAGCCCCGAACACACCCCCCTATATTTTGTGCTGGCCCGAGGATGGGCCGAACTATTTGGCAGTTCCGTAGCAGCCATACGCAGCCTGTCAGTGGTTTTTAGTCTGCTAAGTCTACCAGCGATGTATGGATTCGTGCGATCGCTATTCGGGCAAAAGTCCAGGCTACCAGAGCAGCTCGCAGTCGGCCTGCTGGCGATATCGCCATTCTTCATTGCCTATGCCCAGGAGGCAAGACCCTACAGTTTGTGGGTGTTGCTGCTGCTGCTAACCAGTCAATGGCTGTGGCGATCGCTGCAAACCAACCGGTGGCAATCGTGGGCAGCCTACGCGGTGCTACTAAGCCTAACCTTCTACACTTCCCTACTCACAGGGCTAGTGGTAATAGGGCACAGCGTAGCAGTACTGCTATTGCATCACCGACGATGGCGGTCATATGCGCTAGCGACCGGCGGCGCAGTGCTGAGCCTGAGTCCTTGGATTTGGGTAGTAGTGAGCAATTGGCAAACGCTGCAAGACAATACCCGATGGACCCAAGTACCAATTCCATTTCATGAAATTATCGGCACCTGGTTTTACAGTTTTGCGGTAATTTTCTTCGATGTGCCAGTGGGGGTAAGGGCTTGGGTGCTGGCATTGCAAGTTGCGATCGCAACCACTGTATTCGCCGCAATCGTAAGGGCTACGGTGGTGCTAATACGCGAGACACCCAACTCGATTTGGGGCTTTGTGCTGGCGGGGGCACTGGCGAACCCGATTTTGCTAATGGTGTTGGATATAGCACGCAACGGGCAAACAACCGCGCCGCGTTATTTAATACCAGCTCAGCTAGGAGCAGTGGTGGTGTTGGCGTTTTGGTTTGGCCGGGACGGGTTGCGGCAGGGGCGAGCGGGCCGGGTAGCGCGGGGAGTAATGGGATGGTTGTTGTTGTTGAGTTTGGTGTCGGCGATGATTTTGCAGCCGTCACCTTATTTGAAGAGTCGGAATTTGAGCAATGTTGAGATTGTTGAATTGTTGAATGGGGCGGATGGGGCGCAGGTGGTGAGTACGCCGCATTATATTCAGGATTTGATGTCGCTAAGCTATGAGCTGGCGGCGGATACGCGGTTTTATGTGTTGCCGAGTGAGGGGGCGTCGTCAGCGGGGATGCTGTTGGATTTGTTGGAAGGCGGGCGAGATACGTTTTTGTTTGCGCCTTCGGCGGAGATGGTGGAGCGGGTTGCCCAGCGGGGGAGGGTGCGGCTGGTGTATGAGCCGCCGCCGCTGATTGCAGGGGGGTTTCCGTTGACAGTTTGGGAGGTTGAGTGGTGATTTTGACTAAAAAATTCTGAAAGTAATGTGGGCTGCAGCAGCAGGTGGATGGTTTAGGGGGCTGATTGTTTATGAGGGTTGCGATTGTTGCTTCCGGGTTTTTGCCGGTGGTGGATGGGGTGACCGTTTCGCTGTATGAGCGGTTGAAAGTTTTGAGTGGGCTGGGGCATGAGGTATTGGTGCTTTGCCCAGATTACCGGGTGATTGAGGCTGTCTATCCGAGCTGGCGGGAGTATCAGGGAAAAATTCTACCGGGGGTGCAGGTGGTGGGGTTGCCCAGTGAGCGGTTTATGGGGGTTGAATTTGAGCGGAATTTGACTGTGGGGGCAAGGGGACAGCTGTATCGGGAGCTGGCAGAGTTTGGGCCGGATTTGGTGCATGTGGATGAGCCGGACCGAATTTTTTTGGGGATGTTGCAGGCGGTGGGGGTGGGCTATGCGAGAGAAAAGAGGATTGCTTGTGTGGGGTTTTATCACACGAATTTTATTGACTATATAGAAGACTTTTTGCCACTGCCTAAAGTAGCGCTCTCAAAGCAGGTGGTGAGGGGAATGCAGTGGTTTTCAATGTTGTTTATTCGGCCTGTGTTTCATGCTTACGATGCGGTGCTGGTGTCGAGTGGGGTCGCGCAGGAGCGGTTGCGGCAGTTGGGGGTAAGGAATGTGGTGTGCGATCGCTATTTAGGAGTCGCTGTCGAGGCTTTCGAAAATGCGCAGCGGGAGTCGGACTATTTTCGAAAGGCGCATGGCCTTAAGGGGATAGAAGACCGGCTGAAGATTACTTTTCTGGGGCGGTTAACGCCGGATAAGGGTTGGCGGTTTACGCTGCGGGCACTGACCGCGTGGGTAGCAGACCCGGCAAATGCAGACTGGGTGCGCCGGGTGGTGCTCATCGTGGCGGGGGAGGGAGAGCTGCGCGGTGAGATTGCAGAGAGCCTTCAGGGATTGGGGCTGACGGTGCACTTTTTGGGACGGGTTGCGCCGGAGGCGGTGCCCGCACTGCTCAAAAATAGCGATATTCATGTGACGGCTTCTGAGAAGGAGACCCTAGGGCTGACGGTGCTAGAGGCGTTTGCAGCGGGAATTCCGGTGGTGGCACCGGCAGCGGGTGGGGTGGCGACGCTGGTACGCGATGGGGAAAATGGCCTGCTGTTTGCATCGCAGAGTGTGGCAGCCTTTGGGCAGGCGCTATCGCGGTTGGTGGTGGATGGCGCCTTACGGGAGGCGATGGGGCAGCAGGGGCGGCAGGCTGTGATGGCCTATCGCTGGGAGAGTGTAGTAGCCAACTTGGTGAAGACTTGGGAGCGGCAGATTGCGCGCTCAAACCGTGACTTACGAATTCACAGTAAGGATTGAAGTGCACATGGCAGCCTATGAAGATGACAGACTTGCTATGTCTGCTCGTTACATCGTTTCAAGTCGAGAATTGGAGATTACCCTAGATGATGGTTCCCGCCACCTAATCCCGGTAGATAGGCTGGAGATGGTCGAAAGCACGCCTGATGCATACGTTCCAATTGCTAGACCGACCGATAAGCAGCTAAGCGATGTCAAAGTATGGGGCGGCGGTTCTGCTATTTATTGGAAGACCATAGAGCAAGTGTTTCGGGTCGATGAACTTCTGGCGGGCATCTATGGCCGTCCAGCCTGGATGGAAAGCCTATCTATCTCAGCCTGACTGGCTTTGAGACAACGTTGCAAACCAGGCGTGGCTGATACAATATCGACATATGTGATGGGCATGCCCATAGGTAACCACTCTATGCTGCAAGCTTCTCAGTCTCCTGCTCACTCAACGCTGCCTACAGCGAAGCTGTATCAGCGACTAAACACAACGGAAACGGCAGTCTCTGAATTTTGCGAAAGGTGGCAGGTGATAGAGCTGTCTGTATTTGGCTCCGCTTTGCGAAACGATTTTCGGGTTGAGGGGGCTGACCCTAGCGACGTGGATTTTCTGTATGTCAGCGCACCAGATGCCCGCTATGGGTTTCAGTTTTTTGATATGCGGGCTGAGCTAGTACAGTTACTGGGTAGAAAAGTAGATTTGGTGAGCAAGCGAGGCATAGAAAGGAGTCGGAATTTTCTTCGGCGAGAAGCCATCTTAGAATCTGCGCAGGTGATTCATGCAAAGAGATCGGCAGACGATTACTCAGACTGATTGAGCAATGCTGTGAGCTGGGAATAGAGCTGTCGGATTTGGGTGTCGTTGGGGGCGATCGCCAACGACCGCTCACATAAATTCAACGCTATCGAGAAACCATTCGCCGCTTCTGTTTCTTGACCTTGCCTTGCCTGCAATTGCCCAAACTTCAGCAAAGCAAAGCCCTTGTTGCTCAGGGCATACACATAGTCAGGTGCAATAGAAAGCGCCTCATCGTATGCGGCAATCGACTCGACATAAGTTTGCTGCGCCTGCTGATGCTGAGAGAGCATAGCTTGCAAATTTGCTAACTTTAATAGCGCATTGCCCTTGTTGTTCAGGGCATTCACATAGTCAGGCGTGAGAGAAAGCGCCCCATCGTACGCGGCAATCGACTCGACATAGGTTTGCTGTGCTTGCTGATGCTGAGATAGCGCAGCTTGCAAATCCGCCAAGCTTTGCAGCGAACTGCCCTTGTTGTTTAGGGCATACTCATAATCAGGTGCAATAGAAAGCGCCCCATCGTATGCGGCAATCGACTCGACATAGGTTTGCTGCGCCTGCTGATGCTGAGAGAGCATAGCTTGCAAATTTGCTAACTTTGATAGCGCATTGCCCTTGTTGTTCAGGGCATTCACACCGTCAGGCGTGAGAGAAAGCGCCCCATCGTACGCGGCAATTGACTCGACATAGGTTTGCTGCGCCTGCTGATACTGAGAGAGCGTAGCTTGCAAATCGGCCAGGCCTTGCAGCGCATTGCCCTTGTCGATCAAAGCCTGCAAATTGTCAGGGTTGCTACTAACCGCGATAGCCCAGTTCTCTATTGCCGCATCGTAGGCGGCACGAGCTTCCGGATATTGGCTTAACGTTGCTAGTACGTTTCCCTTATTTTCCAGGGCGATAGCCTTGCCATAGCCCTCCTCATGTTTTGTGGCGACTGTTAGCGCATTTTCAAATGCTTTCAGCGCGCTTGAGTAGTCAGCTATTCGCTCGTAGGAATCGCCTAGGGCGTTGTAAAGCGTAATGAGTAGTGGCGAACCGGATGATGAAGCATTTATTGACTCAATTTGTTGCTGTAGCTCTTCGATCGACAGCGCAGCAGCGTTTTCTCGTTCATTCGCGGTGGCACTTATCCGTGGCGACGGCTGTTGCTCCGCTGGCACTATTGACGGCGGAGTGCGATCTTCAAACTCAAACACACCGCTTCGCCAGCTCCAAAAGTCTGGGGCTTGCTGCGCTAACCGAGTCGCCATGCGATCGCTCAGCCACAGCACAATTGGAAACTCAAACTTCCGTAGCGCCTCTCGCGTCCACTGCAAGGAAAAGAAAAACCGTTCCTGTTCCGATTTCTCTTCCTTTTGCTTCGAGCGCTGTACGGACATCAGCATAGATGCATTCAGAATCGTTACCACAGCAGCGCTGTGCCTTTGTAGGTCAGGCGTCTTTGCAACCAAATTCTCCAGAGCTGCACGCAGACTGGGGCGTTCAGTATCTAGCTCTACTTGAAGAGGCGTAATTCCTTCCGCGCGCAGCTCTGCCTCATAAGCCGCAATCAGCCTGTCTTGAAAGAACTGACTATCACAGATAGCCAGCAGTAACCCAAACCGCTGCTTCGTAGCTCTGACAGAAACAACTAGCTTACGAAGTTCTCGCTGATTGCTCAAATCAAAATCCGACAAATCTAGATCGGAGCTTATATTAGACAATCTCTGATTAGGCGAATCCCTATTAGGCAAGCTCATAGTACGAACCCCTATGCGCTAAATATCTATTCATTCAATTAGCTGCTTTCGCCGCAGCAAGTCTGCCACCATCGGATGTAGATCAAACCACAGATCGTCATTTTCGTATTCGAGTACATATAAGCTGTGCAAGAGTTCTAAAAATTCAGCACTCCTGGCATCCGGTGGCGTAAACTCCTTGTAAGTTTTTACCAATAGCTCATACGAATTGCTTCCTAAAGGACGCGCAAACTGGTTGCGCAAGGACTTAACCGCTGCCGTCAAAATCTCTTGGTTTATTTTGACATTGTCATCATCAGGCTCAATCTCCAGAGTAAGCATGCACTCCCGACAACATTCCTGCCCTAGACGAACCATCTCTCGGAGCACTCCGCCGCTCAGCAGCACAATTTGCCTTTTAATTTCCGGCTCAATCAAAGCATCTGGAATTCGTTTGTCTAATATTCTCTCCAACCGTTTGACATTGCTTTCAATAGGCAGTGAACCTGGCTGATGAGCCTCTTCTTTCGGAAAGAACTTAGTCACTGCCAGCATAGTTGTATGGCTTCTGAGCTCAAGCATAGCCATCAACGTGGGCTCTCGAATAACAGAAATAGGAATGGTAAAAACCACCCGAATGTACGGCGAAAACAAGGCCACAATGTTGTCTTGAAAGATAGACTTCACAACCGACAAATCCAGTTTGTCTAAATCATCAATGATGACGAGCACGGGACGATTTGTTACTGATTGGATAGTGCCTGCAATGATGTCGATCTGCTGAGACAAGTCGGACACCCGGCGCTCATAGGTTTGGTTAATGATTTCTCGGAAGGAGCTTTCTTTCTGCAGTTTGCCAGCAAAGAAGTCAAATACATTGACCCCTGCCGAAATCTCCTGTTTGATTTGATCGGTATAAACGCTCGACTTAGTTTGGCTAAACCAGGTGAGTAGTTTATCTTGTGTTTCTTGGGGAATTGCCACCTCCTCTTTGGACGCTTTTTCCAGCAGCTTTAGCGCAATCGAGTAAAGGATCTGAATATGGTTGACATCCGACGGTTCTATCGTGTCAGCAATAGAATATCCCGCTACGAAAATTCCTTCATGACGCATCAGCTGAGCGAGTTGAGCCAGTAGCGTAGACTTCCCACAGCCTCTATGCCCTGTAAAGATAAGTTTGCCTGCCTCTCCAAGCGCCAACAGCTCACTTTTTAGTCGAACCAGCGTCCGCTGTCCATACGGCTCCCTAAACCTTTCAATTTCCGACTGCTTGTAGAGCGGAAATAGCTCCAGGTTGCGATATGCCTGAGTAAACTGCACGTACAGGTCTTGAGCCATGCTCATCATTCAATGAATGTCACAGCTCATCATACCGAAATTGTTTGCGATCGCCGTTGCCCCTAGGCTAAGACTCACAAGTACGCTATCTAGATTAGCCATCTAAAATAGCCGTCTGAAAGGTTCGTCTGGAATGGCTCAGTCAGTTCTGTAGTTGTGAAACGAATGAGTATTGCGAATCCATCGTGCGATCGCTATACAATCGATAGCAATCAATTTTCCCCTGCCTTTTCGTTGACCCTTGCCCAATTTCCGCATGAGTGCCCATAGCCCCGCTACTCCGCCCGAACCGATTGCAATCATTGGCATTGGCTGTCGCTATCCAGGAGGAGCAGATACCCCAGACGCATTCTGGCAGCTCGTGAGCGAGGGTGTAGACGCCATTACAGAAGTGCCACCCGCCCGCTGGGACGTCGACCCCATCTACGATCCAGACCCGCGCACTCCAAACAAAACCAATACTCGCTGGGGCGGCTTCCTAGACCAGGTCAACCAGTTTGACCCGCAGTTCTTTGGCATCGCCCCTCGCGAAGTCGCCACCATGGATCCGCAGCAGCGACTGCTGCTAGAGGTCACCTGGGAAGCCCTAGAAGATGCAGGCCAAATCCCCCAGCAGCTACGCGGCTCCAAAACAGGCGTCTTCATCGGCATTGGCACCCACGACTACTCCATCATGCTGTGGCAAGGGCCAGTCAACGACCCCTACGCCACCACCGGCACGGGAAACTGCATTGCGGCCAATCGCATCTCATACCTATTCGATTTCAAAGGGCCCAGTCTGGCGGTAGATACGGCCTGCTCCTCTTCTTTGGTCGGCATTCACCTGGCCTGCCAAAGCCTGTGGACCGGCGAGTCGGACCTGGCCGTGGCAGGCGGGGTAAACGTGCTGCTCTTACCGACGGTGACGGCGGGCTTCTCCAAGGGGGGCTTTATGTCCGGCGAGGGCCGCTGCAAAAGCTTTGATGCGAGCGCGGATGGCTATGTGCGCAGTGAGGGTGCAGGCATCGTAGTGCTCAAGCCACTGTCGCAGGCGCAGGCGGCAGGCGACCCGATATATGCGGTGATTCGCGGTAGCGCGGTAAATCAGGATGGCTGTAGCCAGGGCATGGCCGCGCCCAATCCGGCAGCCCAGGCAGCGGTGCTACAAGATGCCTACCAGCTAGCACAAATAAATCCGGCTGAAGTGCAGTACGTAGAGGCCCACGGAACAGGCACAAAGCTGGGTGACCCGGTTGAGGCGCAGGCACTAGGAGAAGTGCTCTCTGCAGGGCGATCGCGCAATAAGCCCTGTCTGCTGGGCTCTGTAAAAACCAACTTTGGCCACACAGAGACCGCTGCAGGTGTCGCAGGCATCATCAAGTCAGCACTCATGCTAAAGCACCGGCTAGTGCCGCCGAGCCTACATTTCAACCAGCCAAATCCATCCATTGACTTTGAGCGGCTAGGGCTCAAGGTTCAAACCAGCCTGGAAGCGCTGCCTAAAAAAGATAGCCCCACTTGTGTAGGTGTCAATTCCTTTGGCTTCGGCGGTACCAACGCCCATGTTGTACTGTCTGATCTGGCCAGTGAAGCCCCGAGCAGCGACGCCAATGCCTTTCCCTTCGGTGCGCCACCATCCAATTCCCCAGACACTGAGCAGCTGTTTGTGCTCTCTGCCAAAAGTGAGGCGGCACTGCGAGACTTGGCCAGCCGCTACGCAGAGCAGTTAGCCAAGCCCTCTGCGCCAGTCTTAGAAACCCTGTGTGCGGCAGCGAGCCAGCGGCGATCGCACTTCTCCCACCGCCTAGCCTGCGTGGCTTCCGATACCAACGATCTCCTCACCCAGCTACAAAACTGGCTATCAGAGTCAGAAGATTCAGAGTCAGAAGATATTGTCGGCTGGCAGTCAGGCCGCGCCACCAAAACGGCAGCAGAGGTCGCCTTTCTATTTACAGGACAGGGCTCCCAATTTGCGGGCATGGGCCGTGAGCTGTACGAAAGTCAGCCCGTTTTTCAGGCTGAGCTAAAGCGCTGCGCCGAGATGCTCACAGCAGAAGGCATAGATTTGCTGGGGGTGCTGTACGGCGCTAAGCAAGCTGGCTGGCAAACCGAAAGCACCCTGATCGATCAAACGGCCCATACCCAGCCCGTTTTGTTCGCTTTTGAATATGCGATCGCTAAGCTGTGGCAGTCCTGGAACGTGATGCCTCGGGTCGTGATGGGGCACAGTCTGGGCGAGTATGTCGCCGCCTGTATCGCAGGCGTCTTTAGTCTGGAAGATGGCCTGAAGCTGGTGGCCGCCCGAGGGCGACTCATGCAGGCACTGCCCGCGGGCGGGGCAATGCTGTCGATTTTGGCGGATCAGGCGCAGTGTGAGGCGCTAATCGCACACGTTATTGATAACGAGAATAATCACGAGGAGGGTCATGCAGCTGTGAGCATTGCCGCTGTCAATGGCCCGCAGAGCACGGTGATTTCGGGTGAGGCAGCCGCGATTTCCAGCATTGCCAAAGTGCTAGAAGAGAAGCAAATTAAGCACAAATCGCTCACCGTTTCCCACGCCTTTCACTCGGCCCGCATGGACCCGATGATGGCTGAATTCCGAACCATTGCAGACTCGGTGAGCTTTTGCACGCCTCAGCTGCCGATGGTGTCCCTGCTGACAGGCCAGCCAGCCGGCAATGAGGTAGCAACCGCCGACTACTGGGTACGCCACGTCCGTGAACCCGTCCGCTTCCTAGAAGCGATGAAGACCCTACAAGCCACCGAAGCGAGAACTTTTTTAGAAATTGGACCCAGACCAATCTTGCTAGGCATGGGCCGTAGCTGCTTGCCCGCCGCTGAAGACATCACCTGGCTACCAAGCTTGCGCTCCAGCCAGTCTGACCAAGTCAGCCTGCTGACCAGCCTGGCAACCCTCTATACCCAGGGAGCAACCCTCAACTGGGCTGCCATAGAACCCAGGGTGAATCTACGTGGCAAGCCGGTCACCCTGCCGACCTATCCCTTCCAGCGGCAGCGCTACTGGTGGGACAAAGGCCCCCTGCCCAGCCTAGTACCCGCACCGGCTCGTCGCGCCATGGCAGGCCTTGCCACAAGCCATCCCCTCCTTGGCAATCAGCTCCCCCTAGCAGGTACCCAAGAGCAGCGCCTGCAGGCCCAGATCAGCGCGCAGTCGCCTGCCTATCTCAGCGATCACCGCGTTTTAGGAGACGTTATTTTACCTGGGGCGGCCTATATAGAAATGGCGATCGCAGCCACCCACCACTGGCAAAATGAGTTCCCCATCACCCTCTCTAACTTGGCGATTGAACAACCACTCAGCCTCGGAAACAACAAACCGACCAACCTACAGACCGTTCTGACACCAAGCGATAACGGGGTCGCCTCTGTGCAAATCTTCAGCGCAGCGATAGAAGAGAAACCCGCTAAAGAATCGTCTCCGTTCATCAGGCACATCACCGTTCAGGTAACCCCCTCAGACACGGCCTCTGCCAATCTCGTTCCTCTCCAACAAAAACAAACCGCTCTCCTACCCTTTCCTGTAAACGTCAGCGACTACTACCAGTCTCTGAGCGAACAGGGCCTAAACTACGGTCCCGCTTTTCAGGTCATTCAGCAGCTCTGGCAGAAAGCGGGCGAAGCGCTCAGTCAGCTGCGTTTTCCAGAAGCGTTTGAAACCACCTCATCAGGCGATCGCTACCATCTTCACCCAGCCCTCCTAGACGGCTGCTTTCAAACCATCGGCGCAGCGCTGCAAGCTGACACATCGAGCGGCACCTACTTGCCAGTCGGCCTCGACCAGCTGCAGTTTTACCAGCCCCTGCTGCGCTCAGGGTGGTGTCATATCGTGCTGCCATCTGTGCCTCAGCCAGGGGAAATGCCCAACCTGCTCAAAGCCGACCTAACCATATGGGATGAGACTGGCGCGATCGCAGCCCACATCACCGGCATGACCCTTAAATACATCAGTGCAGCCTCCCTACGGCGCCTTTTCCAAAGCGCTACGCCGCAGACACCGCGACAGCCCTCACAGCCCCCCGAAGACTGGCTGTATCAGCTCGTGTGGCAGCCCCAACCGCAAGCCGCCCCGGCTCAAGACAGCTCGCCCAGTTCCCAGCCCTGGCTAATTTTTGCCGATAGCCTGGGCATCGGAGAGCGCGTTGCGATCGCCCTCAAAGCAAAAGGCGATCGCACCTTTCTCATTACCCCCAATGACCGATACCAATACGCACCAGAAGTCGATTCACTGACGCTAAACCCCACAAATCCCGAAGACTTTACGCGACTATTCACTGACCTCATACCCGAACTAGCTGCCGCGCAGCCAGCTAATCTCAGCTGCCAAATTCTCTACTGCTCAGGGCTAGAGGCCGATGAAAGCAGGCTAGGCGAGCTGTCTGCTCAAGAGCCCGTTTGCGCAGGCGTTTTGCATTTGGTGCAGGCGATCGCAACTATCCCAGCCCTCTCCGCTAGGCTCTGGCTCATCACCCAAATGGCTCAGGCCGTCGAAGCCCCCTCACCGCTAAACCTGCAGCAGTCACCCCTGTGGGGACTGGCCCGAACCCTGCGCCTAGAGCAGCCCAAGATGGACTGTACGGCCATCGATCTGCCTGCAGCTATCCCCGATGAAACGCTTGAGCTATTGGTATCGGATCTTTGCCATCCCAGTACCGAAGATCAGCTTGCCTACCGGCAAAACAATCGCTTCGCCGCTCGGCTCCTGCCGCTACAAGAAGCAGATATCCCCCAGCCGCTGACCATTCCAAAAGCGCCGTCTTTCCGCCTTGGCCTCAGCAGCTACGGCGTCCTCGACCATCTAGAACTGATGCCCAGCCAGCGGCAGACACCTGCAAAAGGCGAAGTCGAAATTCAGGTAAAAGCCGCCGGCCTCAACTTCCGCGACGTGCTCAATGCCCTTGGCATGCTGCAAGACACCCTGGCAGAAATGGGCATTCACCAGCCATCAGCGGTCCCTTTTGGCGGCGAATGTGCAGGCGTTGTCACCGCAGTGGGAGAAGGTGTAGACACCCTCAAGGTCGGCGATGCGGTAGTCGCAGCCCAGGCAGTCGGTAGCTTGCGGCAGTTCATGACGGTGCCTGCAACTTTTGTGGTGCCCAAACCGGCAACCATGACCTTCGCCGAAGCGGCCACGGTGCCCACCACGTTTCTGACGGCATACTACGGGCTGGTTCACTGCGCCCAGCTCAAAGCAGGCGATCGCATCCTTATCCACTCAGCGGCAGGGGGCGTGGGCCAAGCCGCCGTACAAATTGCCCAGCACATCGGCGCTGAGATTTTCGCCACGGCCAGCCCGCCAAAATGGGACGCCCTGAAGTCGATGGGCATTCAGCACGTGATGAATTCTCGCACGCTGACCTTTGGCGATGAAATTCTGAGCGCGACAGATAGCCAGGGGGTTGATGTCGTTTTCAACAGTTTGAACGGTGAGGCCATCGACAAGTCCCTAGAAGCCCTATCGGCCAGCGGCAGATTTGTAGAAATTGGCAAAATTGGCATTTGGGACAAGGCGAAAATGCAGGCAGCTCGCCCCGATGTGAGCTACGCCCCCTTCGACCTGCTGGAAGTCTCCAACGCCCACTCAGTAACCATCACCCACATGCTGACGGCGCTGATGACTGGGTTCCAGCCAGAGGGTCCCTACCGGCCCCTGCCCAAAACGGTCTTCCCCGTCCAGTCCGCGCCGGATGCCTTCCGCTACATGGCCCAAGCCCGGCACATCGGCAAAGTGGTGCTCACCTTGCCACCCGTTGCCCCGCAGCAGTCTTCCATCGACACCGAAGCAGCCTATTTGGTCACAGGTGGCCTGGGTGCGCTGGGTTTGCAGGTCGCCCAGTGGCTAGCCGAGCAGGGCGCGAGGCATTTGATTTTACTCGGCAGGAGATCGCCCGCTGCCACCGCACAAGAGACCCTCACCAAGCTGGAGCACTCAGGCGTCACAGTCAATATCGTGCAGGCCGACATCGCCCACTACGACAGCTTGCAAGCAGCGATCGCCCCCTACCTCTCAGACCAGACGTCCCACCCGCTCAGAGGCATCTTCCACCTAGCCGGTGTGCTAGAAGACGGCCTGCTGACCAGCCAAACCTGGGAAAACTTTGCCGCCGTCATGGCACCCAAGCTCACAGGCGCATGGAATCTGCACCGCCTAAGCGCAACCCAAACGCTCGACCACTTCGTTTGCTTCTCCTCCATCGTCTCTCTGATGGGGGCGCTGGGTCAGAGCAACTACGCCGCAGCCAATGCCTTTCTCGACGCCCTAGCCCACCACCGCCACAGCCTCGGCCTCCCCGCGCTAAGCCTGAACTGGGGACCCTGGGGAGAAGTCGGCATGGTCGCCCAGCTCGATGCGCGTAGTCAGGCGCGCATGCAAGCCCAGGGCCTAACGCCCATTCCAGTAAAAGCGGGATTACGGTCAATGGATGGCCTGATGCGGCAGGTGCGATCGCAGGTCGGCGTCATCCCTGCAGACTGGGCCGTCTTCCTATCATCTGGAGGTAGCCAAGGCGCGCGTTCTGCTATGTTCGAAGCTCTCAAACCGTCGGTACTGGCAGCCCCTAAGCCTTCAGCCCCATCCGGCATCCTGCAGCAGCTGGCCAATGGCACAGCAGAAGAACGTCCGGAAGTGCTGGCGATTTACTTGCGATCGCAGCTTGCCAAAGTCATGGCATTTGCCACCCCAGATGCCATCAGCCTAGACGCGCAGTTTGGCGATTTGGGCATGGATTCTCTCATGGCCGTAGAGTTCAGCAATCGGCTCCAAAAGAACCTAAACCACCCCATCCCCCAAACCCTAGCCTTCGACTATCCCACTATCAATTCACTAGCCACCTACCTCGCAGACAAAATTGAACCCCCCAAAATAGATCTAACAATCGCCCCACCAGACGTTCATCCCCCACAGCCCGAAGTACCAGCAGCCAAAAAGCTCCCAACACCCCCTACCCCCCTACCCCCTACTCCCCCACCCTCTACACCCCCACTCCCTACCTCCCCCTGGGTTTCCAAAGGCATAAACCCCGCCTACCGGCCTACCGCAGAACACGTGCAGTTCTCCCAAATGCCGGACTACCGACGCCTGCGCCAAGACCTAGACCGGGTAGAAGATCTGGGAAATCCCTTTTTCACCGTGCACGAAGGCACCGCCAAAGACACCACCCAAATTGACGGGCGATCGCTCATCAACTACGCCAGCTACAACTACCTGGGTCTCTCCGGCGATCCGCGGCTAAATGAAGCGGCTCAACGGGCGATCGCCCAATATGGCACCTCCGTCTCTGCCAGCCGCGTCGTCTCCGGCGAGCGGCCCGTCCACCGCCAGCTAGAGCAAGGCCTCGCCGACTTCCTCGGCACCGAGGCCTGCATCACCTACATCGGCGGGCACGCCACAAACGTCACCACCATTGGCCACCTCTTCCAAGCCAAAGACCTCATTCTGTACGACGCTCTCAGCCACAACAGCATTCGCGAAGGCTGCAATCTCTCCGGCGCAACCGCCCTCGAATTTCCCCACAACGACTGGCAAACTCTCGACCAGCTCCTCTATGAAAACAGGCCCAACTACGAGAAAGTTTTAATCGCCATTGAGGGCGTCTACAGCACCGACGGCGACCTAGCCCCCCTGCCAGAATTTGTAAACATCAAAAAAACTCACAACGCCCTCCTGCTGGTAGACGAAGCTCACTCCATCGGCGTCCTCGGCAAAACCGGACGTGGCATTGGTGAGCACTTTGGCATTGCCACCAGCGACGTAGATATGTGGATGGGCACCCTGAGCAAATCTTTTGCCAGCTGCGGCGGCTACATCGCCGGATGCGCCGAGCTGGTGGAATACCTCAAATACACCGCCCCTGGATTCGTCTTTAGCGTCGGCATGGCCCCCGCCAACGCCGCCGCCGCCCTAGAAGCCCTACAGATCATCACCCGCGAACCCGACCGCGTCGCCCAGGCCCAGGCCCAATCCCGGCGCTTTCTCACCCTCGCCAAAGCCAAAGACCTCAACACCGGCACCAGCCACGACTCCCCCGTCATCCCCATCATCGTCGGCGAACCTTACAAAGCGGTTCAGCTCTCGCACACCCTCTTTCAGCAAGGCATCAACGTGCAGCCCATGGTCTACCCCTCCGTGCCCTACGATGCCGCCCGCCTACGTTTTTTCATCAGCAGCCTACACACAGAAGAACAGATTCGCAAAACCGTTCAAACCATGGCAGACGAATTGATGATTCTCGACACGGTGTAGCAGATGGCACCCGCTCGCCACTATCGCATCGCCGCCCTGCCCGGCGAAGGCATCGGCCCCGAAGTCGTCTCAGCCTGCCTGCGCATTCTGCAAGCCCTCGCTCCCCTAGAAGGCTTTTCCCTCACGGTCACCCATGGCCACATCGGCGAACCCGCCCGCCAAAAATACGGCACACCGCTCCCCCCCGAAACCCTCACCCTCTGCGAGGCATCAGACGGCATCTTGTTCGGCGCCGTCACCCAAGGCGGCCTGCTAGCGCTGCGGCGACACTTCGACTTTTTCATCAATCTACGCCCTGTTTGCCCTTCACCCAGCCTGCTAGAGGCCTCCCCGCTCAAAGCTAGCCGACTGAAAGGGGTAGATTTACTTTTCGTGCGCGAGCTGGTGAGCGGCATCTATTTCGGGGACGCGGGCAGAAGCATCGACGCCAGTGGCAGCTACGGCTTCCACACCATGCGCTACACCGATAGCGAAATTCGCCGCATCGCCAGGGTAGCGCTACGATACGCCCAGCAGCGCCGCCAGCATCTATGCCTCGCCCACAAAGAAAATGCACTGCCCCACTTACCCTGGTCCCAGCTGGTCCAGGAAGAAGCGCAGGCATTCCCCACCGTGACCGTCACACCCATGCTGGTCGACAACTTAGCCATGCAGCTGGTGATGCGGCCTGGAGACTTTGATGTGGTGCTTGCGGGCAATTTGTTTGGGGATATTTTGAGTGATTTGGGCGGTGCGATCGCGGGCTCAATCGGCCTCCTGGGGTCCGCCAGCCTAAACGCGGAAGGGTTCGGCATGTACGAAGCCATTCACGGGACCGCGCCAGATATCGCTGGCAAAGGGATTGCCAACCCCCTAGGCACGCTGGCAGGGGCCATGCTGATGCTGGAGCAGTGGGGCGAGCGAGCGGCGGCCCAGCGATTAAAACGCATCCAGGAAAAATTGCTGGCCGCAGGCCATCGCACCTACGATCTGGTCGCTGATACAGACCCCGCTACTCAGCACGCATTGACCACCGATGAATTTGTCAATTTATTTTTAACAACTATGGGTGAACTAGCCGGGTAGAATACCAGTCATTCGTCGTTTTACGCGTTGTTCACTTTCTTTGCCACGCTGCTTTCCTCAAACTCGTATTTGTATGAATATCCAAGAAAATACGCCTTCTCTTTCTGTGCGATCGCCCTTCAGTCTCGCCACCAAGCAACTGACTTGGGGAACAGCAGCACTCCTAGGCGCCTGCTGCCTAAATGCCTTGATGAGTATTGAAGCTGCTGCCCTACCCGAAATAGAAGCAGTAAAAACGACAGCTGACACCTCTTTCGGCGTAGAGGAAACAACATCCTATGAAATAGACCCTGCCCACACACTGATCACGCAGTCTTCAGCGGAAGAAGGACCGCCTGCCTTTGGCACTGCTGGCACCCAGCGTTGGTACGTCCATGGGTCGGTCGCAGGCGATCTTGACGACGACTTTTGGGGAATGGTGGGCGGCGGTGCCACTCATTTCTTTGCCAATGGCCACAGTATTAATCTAGAGCTAAATGGCTTTGCCTTCGATCAGCCCGGAGATGATGCGCTGGGATTGAACCTGAACTTGTTGCTGCGATCGCACTGGCTGCGCCGTGAAAACTGGTCCCTCTACGTAGATGGCGGCGCAGGCATCATCGGCACCACAAACGACGTCCCCGCAGACGGCTCCAGCTTCAACTTCACCCCCCAAGTCGGCGGCGGTGCCACCTTCAATATCCAAAACGAAAAGCGGCTCATGGTCGGCCTCCGCTGGCACCACATCTCCAATGCAGACACCTTCGAGAGCAACCCCGGCCTAGATGCACTGCAGGGATATGTCGGTGTTAATTTGCCTTTTTAGCGTGCAATCGTAAAAGATGCCCAAATATCTCATCACGCCTCATACGCTAAATGAGGAGAATGCTGTCCGAAAGATTTTTAGATGCGTTGGAGACATTGGAGGCAATCGTTTTCGCGACGCTCGCCGCCCGCTTATGTACCGCGCTCAATGAAGTACCTACTACCTGGTAACAGCGAGTGTCATCAGTCTGCAAGGGACGAGGATACGCCGGTAGTGGATTAAATCCTGTCGCCAGGATGACACATTCTGGATGCATCTGAGTCCCTTCTGGCTGCAAAATAGTTGGCGTGGGTTGCGCTGGCAAAAACTCTCCTGCAATGAGTCTTAGTCGCTCTGCCTTAATAGCGGCTAGTATGAGTTCGGCGCAGGGCCGAGACTGCGTGGCAAACAACGGCTTAACTCGATCAATTAACTCTAGTACGCCAATCTGTTCAACCGGAGGCAACAGATCGTTCACCTGCCCGTAAAATGACATGACTGGACGAACCAGATAAGCAAAAGGATGATTAGGAGATAGGTTTGTTGTTTCTAAATAATCTTCTAAAAACTTTGGATAGTCCTCTATGTTTAAAAGCGTATCCCAGCCAGGGTAGGGAAGTTGACAAGCTTGATAGCAAGCTTTTAGCTCTTTTTTTAGCAGTGCTTGAGCGTTTTGAGCAGTGGGCTGAAGCCGCATATTCTGGCGGGTAAACCACTGGCACTCATAAGTCTCTGTAGGTTCTGTTTGGGGAAGCCTCGACTGAGCGCGGCGGCTGACCAAAGTGACTTGCTCTACGTGCATATTGTGCAGAAGATGCAGCGCAACTTCGATGCCAGCAGCACCAGCACCGACAACGGTGACCTGCGGCGGCAAATCGTGACCGTAGCCATCGCACGGGTAAGCGTTGAATACGCGATTGCCCCATTCACGTCGTCGCTTGGCAAAACGCGGCCCTGTTGCTTGTATCAGATAGTCAACACTTAATTGACGAGCGCCTGTTTTGAGCGTGTCAGTCTGTTCATTTTGCTCAGACTCATCTTGCTCAAACCTTTTCAACGCTTCAGGGATCACTTGCAGCATAATGTGCTCTGGCAACTGGGCCTTGAGCGCCAAAAGCTGAGCGTGAAGGTATAAACCGTAGGCTCCCCGAGGGGTAGTGCCTCCAATATCATCAAAGGTGTGGTCCGGGTGGCGCTGCTTGCCATTTTCAGGCGCAAAGTCTGGATACAGAGCAGCCAGCAGCTGGCGATTTACCTGTACCCACTCAAAGTAATCAGCGGTATCGTAGCGCCCAGCAGCAAAGTTGAATCCTCGCGCGGCGCTATCACCGTTGAAAGTAAACAGCGACGGCTGAACGGGATGATAAACCAGTCCGCCGCCTAGCAGACGGGTCGGGTCGAGGCCTTTATTTTCAAGCTGAGTGAGGCGATCGCGCTGCGACACACTCAAGTTCTCTGTGCGAATTTCTCTCGGCGGCTGTAGCCAGTAGATAGTGACTTTGGCTGAGGGCAGTTGCCGCAGTGATTCCACTAAGTAGCCCAGCGTGGCAAATCCACTAACACCTGCACCTGCGATCGCAATTCTCACCTGACAATTCATCACTCACATTGCAAACTACAGGGCCAAAGTCGGTGCGTGTACGCCCAACGGAAACAGCAAATATTCATTCCAGCAGCGCCATACATACGCAGTGAGTGCCTTACGGCGACCTTTAGCACTCTCAAACTCAAAAGAGAGTTTTGCGCTGCCCGGAATCAACTGCGCCAGAGAATGATCGCAGCCGCAGCCATGCTGAACTAACAGCCCTTGCCGAGAGGCATGCGCCTGCACCCGCATCAGCATGGATGTAACGTTAAACCCATGGAGACAAGCATCGTAGGCCCGCTTTACCCCCTGCATTTGCGAATCAAAAAACATTGGCCTCGCCTCGTGGATAGAGTCGCGTTCAATAGGACATAGCAACATTCGATAAAAGCTGGCTGGGAGGTCGTAGCCAAAGTCATTGAACACCGCGCGAACAAAGGCCACGACTCGCTCAGCGCCATCTTGTGCCCTAGCGGTTTCTAAAACTAAGTCAAAGTTGGGATAGGCCGATTGGATGAAATCGTGACCAAAAAATTCCAAGGTTTCTCTTGCGCCGTTACCGTAGAAAACTCGGAAATCAGTGCTCTGCTGAAATCTTTTCTGTTGCAAGATCTCTGGGCTACAATCTGTTGCCTTTGTGTAAAATAGCTGAGCCAACGCGACCAAAAAGCCGGGGTCGCTATGCCCAACCCTTGTGTTTCTATCTGCAATTTGTTGCCAAACAAGCGGCAAGCCACTCACTTCGACCACATCAACACCCTGCAAGAGAGAAGCCGCTGAAAGGCTATCCAAATGTTCAGCTTCCAGTCCTTCAACCGCAGATGGGGCGTCATTCGCTAGTAAAACCATGAACTATTTCCTAAAAAATGGAGATGCAATCGCAACGGTAGCAGACGATGCTCAAGAACCAAATAGCCTGATTAAAATTTGTCGCCTCATCCGGACACTCAATACTCTAAAATGAGAATGATAATCATTGTATGCTTATATACTCTAGTTCCGTCTAGTCGTTCCGTCTAGTCATTGAGTACGGATACACATCTAAGCAATTTGTTACATTTCTCGTAACGAGCAAGCTGTCATGAAACTCACTTCCTCTCTCACCCGTTCTGCCAAGCAAACCTCTGCTTCCCCGACCCATCTAACCCGCGCCCAACGCCAGATTCACCATTTGCTAGAACAGGTCAGCGAGGCGATGACGGCTCAGGCCATTTATCAAAAGTTAAAAGCGCAGAAGAAATCTATTGGACTAGCGACGGTGTATCGATCACTGCGATCGCTACAAGTCAAGGGCCTTGCCCAGGCAAGAGCTCTGCCCAGTGGTGAGTGGATGTACAGCCTCACCTCTGATGACAGCCACTACATAACCTGTCTAAATTGCGGCATGTCTGTACCTGTTGAAGACTGTCCCGTCCAGTCTTTGGAAGAAAAACTAAGCCAGTCATCCAACTTTCAAATCTTCTATCACACCTTAGAGTTCTTTGGGTTGTGCTCTCCCTGCGCCAAACGTTCAGCCCCTGAGGGATAATCACAGAATGCCTGTGTAGTGAGATTCGTAGCTTTTTAGAGGGCAACAATCAAGGTGTAGTAACAATCAAGATCTGGCATGGCCAAAAGACAGGCTAGATTTTGTCAGGGCTGGAACAATGCGATCGCACGCCAGCTTTGCCCCAAACAGATTTCTCGCAACGGGCCCTACCTGCAACGCCGTCCAAGGGCCCATCAAAAACAGTTCACACCCCGGCCAGCGCAAGTGTCGATCTAGCACAGGCAACCCATGAACAACTTCTGTGGGATGTTGTTCCATCACCGCCTGCAGAAGGGGATGCGCGGCAATATTTTGCATGGTGCCCGTCGCCAGCCAAATGCGGTCAATATGCTGATGTGCAAAACAATCGTGGACAGCTCCGTTGTCGCACTTTACCTGCCAGTGCGCTCCTTGCCACGCCGCATGGGTCACCTGGCACTGTTCATACAAAAAGACACGACCTTCTGCGGAAAACTTTCGTAGCCGGGTCAGCGTTTCGGGCGTAAAAGAGCCGCCATTGCGGGCCTGCTGGATCATTTGCCACCGTTTTTCCCAGTCGGTTTCTGCGTCAAAGCCCTTCAGGTACTTAGGACCCAACCAACCAGGTGCCGCATCAAATATCTTTTCTTGAAACGCCCGTCTGCCCATGAGCAGAACCCGCGCGCCTCGCTTGAGTGCGCCCATTGCTAGGTGAGCACTGGTGAGGCCACCCCCTACGATGAGCACCGTTTCGCCTAGAAGCGATCGCAAAGCCGGTAGAGAAATATCCTGTGCATGGCAAAGCCGAGCGGGTGGATAGCCGCTTACCTGCTCAGCCCAGTCTGGAATTTTTGCTTTGGCAGCCCCCGTCGCCACTACAACTCTGCAAGCGCTGACTGTTCGCCCATCCGCCAACGTCAGCTCAAACCCTCGCTGTAAAGGTGATAAGCCTACTACTGCTGCCTGAGTTACCTGATCTCGCAGATGCCAACGGTCAATAACAGTCTCACAAAAGTCTCGAAATAGCTTTGTTCCTGGCCGACCGTATGGGTTGTATAGTTCGTCTATTCGCCCACTGGCAAAGGTGCGCAAGTTGTGAGCATCGCAATCGGGGTGGTGTACGGCAGGCGATCGCAGATGGGGAATTTCTTGCGCTGCAAACTGCCTGTGCCACTGAGCGAGCCATGTGCCGCTGGGGTCAAAGACCTGAAAGCCAGGCGAGAACCCAGCTCTTAAACGCTCCCGCCTGCGCTTGTTCTTTTGCAGTAGATGCGTAATCAGCGTCAGCGCCTGCGGCCCCGCACCAATGACGGCAATATCGGTCTGCAACTGAGCCATAGCTTTTCAGTGGAGTTCAGAAATATGATAATGATTATCGTTCTTATTTAGCAAGGGTACCCCCACAGTGCCTGTCTCTTTATTCGGCTATTCGGCTGTCAGATCCCTCGGCAGAGAATCACTAAGAATAAGGACACTGTCGTTAGTTCCGTTGAATTGCACAATGATGAGGTAGCGAAGCACTTCGCCCTGCAATAGTTGGTGCGCTAACCCGGCAGTAAAATTCTCCTGAGGCTGAAGCTTGAGGCTTGTGTCACTGCTGAGTCCCGGCACAACCACTGATTGCATAATTTGTTCAGGCGTCTGTTCTGAAAAAAGATAGTGAGATAGAACGTTGAGCTTAGGTTGTCTATCTTCGTCTTCGTCTTCTTTTTCATGGAAGAATTGATTGATCTGATCAGGATCGTCATAGATCTTGAAAATATGTAGCAGCGTGGATGATTCAAATCCAACGTCCTGCAGCTGAAGATGGCCGACAAAGCTCTCCCAGTCCGCTGCAATTTTTGCCTCATTGGCAGGCGTGACGGCGGGCGTCGTCGGAGAGGCCTCGGCAGGGGCTGTTGAAGTCGTTGGCGTGGGCGTGCTGTCGGGGTAGGAAGATTCTTCAAGCGCAGGATCATTCGTTAAGTCATCGCGCTGCTCAATAACGGGGGCATCTGGAGGCAAGGGTGCGGGTAAGTTTACTGGCGGCAAGTCCTCAACGGCAGGAACGGGCGGGCGGATCACTGGCTCGGATAGAACAATTGGCAGTTGCTGAGAGTCGGAGGTGGATAGCTGTGGTAGCTGGCTGGCGTCAACGACAGAAATTGGGCTAGCTGGGGTTTTGGGCTCCACAACTGGGCGGGACTTTTCTTGCCATGGGAAGAGTACTAGCAGGCTGTGGAGCAGCACAGAGACAAAAAGGAGTTCACCGTGATCGCGTAACCTGCCAAGGGAATCGCGTAGCCTCATAAGGGAATCGCGCCTTCTTTCCATACGCTTTCTATCCATGGCCGTGCGGGCTAAATCATTCAAAAATCGAGTCGTTGACAGGCTAAACAGCTAGATTTATACTACCGGAATTGATTGATAATGATTATCATTCCTTTTGAGTCGCATTTACTAATCTACATTCACTGCCCCCACATTCACGCCTGCTGAGACGACTGCCCATGAAACGTTCTTTTCGCCTGTTTACTACACTTGCTGCTCTAGGTGGAGCCTCCACCTTCCTGCTCAGCCAGGCTGCCCACAGTCAAGACCGCCCTCAGGTAGTCGCGAGCTATAGCGTACTGTGTGATCTCGCTGAGCAAATCGCTCAAGACACTGTAGACGTAACTTGTCTCATTGGCGCTGGTGAAGACCCTCACGTTTACAACGCGACGCCTGCTGATAGACGGGCCATTGAATCTGCCGATCTGGTTTTTTACGGCGGTTACGATTTTGAGCCCGGCATCATTCAAATGGTTGAGGCGACAGAGGGAGATACTCCCAAAATTGCCGTTTCAGAAGTTGCTGTTACTGAGCCACTTATCGGTGCCGGTCACGATCATGGTAGCCATAGCGGAGAAGACCATGATGATCACGACGACCACGACGACCACGGTGAAGAGGGTCACGATGATCACGACGAGCATGGTGAAGAAGACCATCATGACCACGACGAGCATGGTGAAGAAGACCACGATAAAGCAGGTCAGGTTAAGGCAGGTCATGAAGACCATGAAGACCACGGCGGGGAAGGTCATGACGATCATGATGACCACGATGATCATGGTGAAGAAGACCACGACGACCACGACCACGAGCATGGTGAAGAGGAGGGTGAACCTGACCCCCATGTTTGGCACGATGCAGAAAATGGCATTGCGATGGCACGCGTGATTCAAACAGAGCTCAGCGAAGCTTTTCCTGACAATGCTGACCTCTACGAAACCAATGCAGACGCCTTAATCACTCAGATCACTCAGCTCGATACTTGGATTCAGCAGCAGATAGACACGGTTCCTGAATCGCAGCGAGTCCTGGTGAGCACCCACGATGCGCTGGGCTACTACGCCGATGCTTATGGCATTCGCATTGAAGCTGCTTTGGCGAGTTTCAGTACAGAGGCTCGTCCGTCAGCGGCAGACCTGAGAGAGCTGATTGATGTTGTTGAAGGCAGCAACTTGCCTAGTATTTTCATAGAGTCAACGAGCAACCCTGGACTAATTGAAGCGGTTTCTAGAGAAACCGATATTGCGATTTCAGAAGATCCACTTTATGCCGACAGCTTGGGAGAAGAGGGCACACCCGCATCGACCTACACCGGGATGCTGATGACTAATACTTGCACCATCGTCAGCGGTTTGGGCGGCAGTTGCGATGAGGATACTGCACAGGCGTTTCTTGAATAACCTAACTGAGACAATCAAATACGGGTTTCACGCTCAACTTATAAGGACGGTGCAATAACGAACATGACGTTAACAGAGACTCTTCCTGCAACGATTCCAGTAACAGTGCTGACTGGCTACTTAGGCGCGGGAAAAACAACGCTGCTTAACCGCATACTCACTCACGAACACGGCAAAAAGGTGGCCGTGATTGTCAATGAATTTGGCGAAGTAGGCATCGACAACCAGCTGGTTATTGATGCCGATGAAGAGATTTTTGAAATGAACAACGGTTGCATTTGCTGCACCGTACGTGGCGATCTCATTCGCATCATTGGCAACCTGATGAAGCGCCGCGATAAGTTTGAGCATCTGGTGATAGAAACCACTGGGCTCGCCGACCCAGCTCCGGTGATTCAGACCTTTTTTGTCGATGAAGACATGAAGGATCAAATTAACTTGGATGCCGTGGTGACCATGGTCGATGCTAAGCATATCCATCAGCACTGGGAGGCCGAAGAGGCGCAGGAGCAAATCGCCTTTGCCGATGTGATTTTGCTCAACAAGACCGATTTAGTAAGCGAGGCAGATCTGGCCGAGCTAGAGGCTAAAATTCGCGGGATGAATGCCATGGCAAAGGTATATCGCACCCAAGATGCTGCGGTGGAGATGGAGTCTGTGCTGGGCGTACAGGCGTTTGATTTGACCCGCGCGCTGGAGATTGACCCTGACTTTTTGGGAGAAGATGCGCATGAGCACGATGAAACTGTCGGCTCTATTGCACTGGTGGAGCCCGGTGAGATTGATGGACAAAAGCTCAATAGCTGGCTGAGCGAACTACTGCAAACGCAGGGGCCGGATATTTTTCGGATGAAAGGCATCTTGAATATTCAAGGCGAAGATCAGCGGTTTGTGTTTCAAGGGGTGCATATGCTGTTCGACGGACGGCCCGACCGACAGTGGAAGCAGGATGAGACTCGTAAAAATGAGCTGGTCTTTATCGGTCGAAATTTGGATGCGAATCAACTCAAGGAAGATTTTCGGGCGTGCTTGGTTTGAAGAAATCTTCCTTTCTGTCGCTGAGCTGGCAAGGGCAGCTGCAAGACTATGTGACGGCGATGGACTGGTCGCCTGATGGGGAGTGGTTGGCGATCGCATCCGGCTCGGGCGAAGTTTCATTGCTGAATGTGCCTAAGCAGCAAACTATTGCCATTGAGCCACCAGGAAATAAATCGATTGACTGCTTAGGTTTTTCTTACGATGGTCAGTTTTTGGCCGCTGGGGGGCAAAACGGTCAAGTCAAGGTGTGGCAGCTGTCGCAAGCGTCAGATAAGGATACGAAGACAGATTCGACGCCAGCGCTGGTAAAGGTGCTAGAACACGCTCGAACCTGGGTAGACCGTTTGGTCTGGAGTCCTACTCGCAATGAACTGGCCTTTAGCTTGGGGCGCTATGTTCAGGTGTGGGATATGGCAAGCGAAGAGATGGTGACAACGCTGCCATTTGAAACCTCTTCTGTGCTGGATTTGGCTTGGCATCCTGATGGCGAACAGCTAGCAACTAGCGGCCATTTGGCGGTCAAGATTTGGTCGCGCTCAGACTGGAATGACGATCCCAAAGTGCAGGAACTTGCGGCGGCAGGGGTGGCGATCGCCATCTCTCCTGACGGTCAATACCTTGCTTCTGGCAATCTCGACAACACGCTCGTAATATGGGGCTGGGATAGTCCTTATCCCTGGCGCATGACCGGCTTTCCTGGTAAGGTTAGTCACCTAGCCTGGGCTAGTGCTTCTGTGGGGGGCACCCGCGCTTCAGCGCCGATAGTGGCAGCAGCTAGTGGGGTAGGTGTCGTCGTCTGGCGAAAGCTGCGCACTGACGAAGCAGGCTGGGACTCCCGGGTCTTTGACCTGCACAAAAGAAAGGTTGTTGCTTTAGCCTTTCAGCCTGGTAGTTCTCTTTTGGCTTCTGCTTCTGAGGATGGCCGAGTGATTCTTTGGCATAAAGCAAAGCAACTGGGACAAATATTAGAGGGTACGGCTCAGGGATTTTCATCCTTGGCTTGGAGTCCTCAAGGGAAATTGCTCGCATCAGGC
Source organism: Cyanobacteria bacterium J06626_6 (assembly GCA_038523095.1). Classification (GTDB taxonomy): domain Bacteria; phylum Cyanobacteriota; class Cyanobacteriia; order Phormidesmidales; family Phormidesmidaceae; genus Phormidesmis. The sequence goes on along the minus strand of JBCBJS010000016.1, from coordinate 9,812 downwards.
GGACAGCAAGGAGAATGGCGGATTTGGACTCAGAACAATAGCGGTAAGGGCTTTCTTCGTTAATTTGCTATGGATTGGCTACTAGATCCGCTTAGCTATGAGTTTATGCGTCAGGCGCTGATGGCAGGCGTTCTAATCGGTATTTTATGCCCGATTGTAGGTACTTACCTGATTGTGCAGCGGATGGCGATGCTAGGCGATGTTATCGCTCATGCCATATTGCCAGGATTAGCGATCGCAAACTTCCTCAATCTCCCTTTGCTAACTGGAGCCTTCATTTCGGGCATATTTAGCACCTTTGTCACTTCCTGGATACGCCTGCAGTCCAAAGTCAAGGTGGATACTGCAATGGCTATCACCTTTTCCAGCTTTTTCTCGCTGGGTGTTGCGCTGCTCACCAGCCTGCGCACTCGGCTAGATCTTCAACATCTGTTGTTTGGCGATATTTTGAGCATTGCACCTGCCGAGGTCCGAGAGATTGCTCTAATCGCGATAGGCGTTTTGCTGGCTGTCAAAGTGTTTTACAAAGAGCTATTGTTTTTCACCTTCGACCGGCTAGGTGCAGAAGCCATAGGGTTGCCAGTAAACACCATTAACTTTGGGTTGATGGCTGCGATTACGCTGACGATTATTGCCAGTATCAAGATGGTCGGGGTGATTTTGGTGGTGGCGCTGATGGTTAGCCCTGCGGCGGCGGCCTATTTGCTCACGACTGAACTGCATTGGATGATGGTCGTTGGGTCGGGGATAGGCGTGCTTGCTTGCATGATTGGAATGTACATCAGCTACTATTTCAATACGCCTTCGGGACCTGCGATCGCGCTGACGCTTTTTGCCTGCTTTTTACTAGCATTATTGTTCAGCCCGAGTCAGGGTATTTTGACTCGCAATGGCACAGTACCTGATAAAAAAGCGCGAAGGAAGTCAAAAACTTAATTATGAGATTTAAATCAACAGATTAACCCATCGACAATCTCGATCTACTCCAAGGCTTCAATCGTCACGATGCCGCCTTCAATGGTCTGAATCCGTAAGTCATAGCCTCGCAATAATCGCATCCCAATCAGAGGTACTGTTTCTGATTCGTTTGTATCAATTTTTTGATACTGCCCATCCCAGATCACAGTAGCGATGTACACATCAAAAATACAAGAAGCACCATCTCCCATAGCAATATCACGACCCTTCCAAGTTAAGCCCAAAGCATCAATAACGTTGAAAGGCAAGGTTAGAAAGCCAGAGAATCCTATATCAATTATGGCGTCAACCAGTTGTGTTGTGGTACTACTTTTCACGACAACTGGAAGAATCGCTTCACAACTTTGATTCACTACGCCCTGCATCATGGCGCTTTTTTAAGACTCCGTGCGCCAAAATGATAAACCGCTTGATGTCCAATTCGAACAAACCAAGTTTGGGCGTCAGGATACCGAGCAAGGAGAAGCTCAGAGGCAGTCACAACATCATCAGCTACCTCAAAGGCTCCGGTTTCGATATCAATCGCCACAATTTTGCCATAGTTGCCTGCCTCAACTTTTGTACGGATTTGAGACTCGTAAAGCTCGCCGCCACGTCGAGCAAACTCTTCTTTGTTGTACCGGGGTTGTCGTTGGTGAAACATCTCCTCTGGAGAAACGACCATTAGCTTAACCTTTCTGCGACTCTACCTCTTCATTTTAGCCTGTGCAATTAACGGCGCTGAATGTTTGTGGTTTCGCTGGGCACTTAGATACCCCAGGATACCCCAGCTACTCCGCGTCCGGGTGCAACCAACACTCCATAATATAGTTCAGGATCGGAACGCCGCGAACTTCGTGTGGGTTATCGCGGACGACGCGGAAACCATGTCGCTCGAAGAAGGGACGCGCTGTGATGGAAACCTCGGCGTAGAGACGAACTAGATTGGATCGTCGTGCCTCCTGGAAGATTCGCGCCATGATTGCTGACATGTGTCCCTTGCCAGCATGATCCGGGGACACGTATGTGCAGTCGATGTGGCCGTCAGAATCGAACTCGATGAAGCCCACGACCTCGCCATCTACAACGGCAACCCAAGGTTGCTTGCGAGCACATCGACTGCGCCATTTCTCAACCCACGCATCATCGCCCTCCATGGGAGTGGCCCAGGCATTGCGCTGCGCCTCAGTATAGTCATCGCGGGTCAGCTGATGAACTGCGGCGTGGTAGATTTGGCCGATTGTCAGTTCATCACCGGGCTTGTACTTCCGAATCATGGCCTATGGACGATTTGCTCGCCGCTGTTGCAGTTTCTGTGTCAGTAGGTCCGCTCGCTGGTCAATCTCTCTTTCAATCTAGTTGAGCAATTACGCTAGTTCTACAGAGGCACTTTAGCAATTCGGTCAATCCATGCTTCAGATGTTTTCTGTGTTTTCTGGCGAGAATAGTCATTCTGTGTCGAGTCATACAGAGTGATGCGGCCAATTTTCATAGTCTCAATGGTTAAGCAGCACTCTCTATAGTTAAGAAAGGAATCGGCACAGTGGTTAGCCAAGCAGAGTTAGATTCAGCACGGGATACTGAGGAAGTAGATAGCACAACTGATGCAGTTGCCAACAGTGCGGACTCGGCAGACCGACAGCTTACCTACATCCAGCTGGTAGCCTGTGCTGCGCTTATTGGCACGACTGGAGGACTGGTTGCCACGCTTTACTACATTGTGCTCGAAAGTATGATGCACGGTGTATGGACTACAATACCTGGCTGGGCCACACCCCATTTCCCCAGCTGGCTCTCTACCGATAACTATGTTTGGATAGCCACAACTATTGGTGGCTTCTGTGTAGGGTTGGTGCTGTACTTCATGGGCTTGCCCGGTGAAATGGCCAAAGTGGTAGATAGTATCCACGACCCTGGCCGCATTGATATTACCAAGACGCCTGCGATGGTGATCGCGTCTTTAGTGGCGATTACAGCTGGCGGCAGCGCTGGGCCAGAGGCGCCGCTGGTTCAGGTGAACGGCAGCTTTGGCAGTTGGCTCGGTGACAAGCTCAATCTAGATACAGCATCTGTTAGAGTGCTCACTTTTTGCGGCATGAGCGCGGCCCTGGGTGCTTTTTTTGGCGCGCCTATCGGGGCCGCTTTGTTTGCCCTCGAAATTCCCCATCGACGCGGCCTAGAATACTACGAAGCAGTTGCCCCTGCGGTGATTGCCGCCATTCTCTCTTTTGCGGTATTTCGCATTAATACAGGGATTACGATTGGTGGCTTTTATCACTTTGAAGTGGTTCCTGAATTGCAGCCGTTCAATCTCTTTGAAGGGTTGTTACTAGGCGTTGTGGGTGCGGGTGTTGCGGTATTGTTTATTTTTGTCTTCAAGAAAATAGGTGCCTTGCTAGAACCCTTGGAAGATAACAGGATCTTGCTAGCAACGCTGGGTGGTTTAGCCATTGGACTGATTGCGTTTGTCTATCCACAAACGCTTTTCTTTAGTGAAGAGCAAATCCATACCGTAATTGAAACAGGGGCTGCTTTGGGCGCGGTGTCACTATTGCTGATTGCCTTTGCAAAAATATTCGCGATTAGCTTTACGCTGCACTCTGGCTTTCTGGGTGGCTTTATCTTTCCGCTGTTCTTTATCGGTGCAAACGTTGGTTTGGCACTGGCGCTATTCATTCCTGGACTGCATCCTACCATCGCTATGGTGTGTCTTATGGCCGCTGTCAATGTTGCAGTGACCAAAACGCCCGTAAGCACAAGCATTATTCTGAGCGTGCTATCTGGCACAGCTATGCTGCCAGTGATTGTCATTGCCAGCTTTGTCAGCTTTGTGCTCACTAGCAATGTTGCCATGATCGGGACGCAAAGAGCACGACAAGCTTTTCCGGTGGCTCATCCACTGTTCCCTCAAGTCCTCCCTAGCCCAGCCGAAAAAGTCATTCAGCAAGTGACCAGCTAGGCCAAGGGTTATCTCATCTCTTTTGTGTGACTCATGTCTCAACTTTCCAGGCGGGCGTTTTTAGCGCGAGCAGGCGTAGCGGCTGCTGGCGGCCTTCTACTTCAAAATTGCATTGCCGACGCGCCTGCCCGCAATCTCTCTTCAGGTTCGGACAACAGTCCTGTTCGCCTGGGCTTTATAGCCCTTACAGACGCTGCGCCGCTGATTATCGCAAAGGAGAAAGGCTACTTCCAAAAGCACGGGCTGAGTCAGGTTGAGGTTGTTCGACAGGCATCCTGGGGCACGACACGCGACGCGCTGGTGAAAGGCGGGCGCGCAGGTGGCATTGATGGGGCGCATATTCTCTCGCCGATGCCCTATCTGATGACGGCAGGGACGATTACTGATGAACCTTTAGAGATGAACATCCTGGCCAGGTTGAATGTGAACGGCCAGGGCATCTCTCTGGCGAGCATCTACAAATCGTTAGACGTTCGGCTAGACAGCGGCATCCTCAAAGAGGCGGTTGAAACCGCTAAAGTCAAAGGGCCGGGTCGCTGGCTAAAAGTTGCGATGACGTTTCCGGGCGGCACGCATGACCTATGGATGCGCTACTGGTTAGCCGCTGGCGGGATCGATCCTGCGACTGATGTTTCTGTGTTTGTGGTGCCGCCGCCTCAAATGGTTGCCAATATGAAAACCGGAACCATGCATATGCTCTGTGTGGGCCAGCCCTGGAATGCCCAGCTGATTCGCCGTAAGGCTGGGTATTCGGCTTTGACCACCGGACAGCTCT